>CACOVP010000041.1 GCA_902630665.1 uncultured Pelagibacteraceae bacterium | reverse complement strand
CTCCTTCAGCTTTTTTTCTATCTTTCTTTGGTATTGCCTTTTGAGGATTGTTCCCAGGTTTTGGCATTGGCATTAACTGCACCTCTCCTAGTAATCTAGAAACCCTCATCGTTGGTTGGGCTCCTTTGCTCATCCAATATTTTACTCTTTCTGCTTCTACTTTTATTCTTTCTTTTTTATCTTTCGGAAGTAACGGATTGTAAGAGCCAATTTTTTCAATAAATTTTCCATCTCTTGGGTATCTACTGTCAGCAATTACAATTTTATAAATGGGTCTTTTTCTTACTCCACCCATTGATAGTCTTATTCTTAGCATTTTATACCTTTCATTTTAGTTGATTAAGCATTTCATCTGGGATCATCCCAGATGGAATTTTTTTTCCTTGAGACATTTTTTTCATCATGTCTGACATCATTTTAAATTGTTTTAATAGTTTATTAATTTTTGAAACATCTACACCTGCTCCTTTAGAAATTCTTTTCCGTCTTGATCCACTAATAATTTTTGGATTTTCTCTTTCATTTTTAGTCATTGATAAAATGATTGCCTCATTCTCTACTAACATTTTTTCATCTATATTTGCTTGATCCATTTTTGCTTTCATTTTATTCACTCCTGGTAACATAGACATAACCCCTTCCATTCCACCCATTTTTTTCATTTGCCTTAACTGGGAAAGATATGAGTCCATTGTAAATATTCCTTTTTTTAATTCATCTTCTGTTTCTTTAATTTTTTCCTCACTTAAATCTTGTTGAGCTTTTTCTACTAAAGTTACAACATCGCCCATTCCCAAGATTCTGTTAGCTAATCGGTCAGGGTGAAAAAGTTCAAGATCGGTGATTTTTTCTCCAACACCAATATACTTAATTGGTTTGCCAGTTACTTGTTTCATGCTTAATGCTGCACCTCCTCGAGCATCACCATCAACTCGTGTAAGAATAATTCCAGAAAGATTAACAGCAGTGTCAAATTCTTTTGCTACATTTACAGCTATTTGTCCTGTTAATGAGTCGGCCACTAAAATTGTTTCAGCTGGTTTTGTAATATCTTTTATTTGCTTAATCTCAGACATCATAGGTAAATCAATCTGAGTTCGTCCTGCAGTATCAAATATAATAACATCTGAGCCATTTAGGTTAGCTGCATTTAATGCTCTTTTAGTAATGTCAATTGGTTGTTGCTTTTCAACTATAGGCAAACATTGAATTCCATTTGCTTCGGCAAGTAACTTAAGTTGCTCTTGAGCTGCTGGTCTGTAAACATCTAAACTCACTACCATTACTTTTTTTTTATAATTCTTCTCTATATTTTTTGCTAACTTTGCGGCAGAAGTTGTTTTACCTGAACCTTGTAATCCAACTAATAAAAGTGAAACTGGAGGAACAGCTTTGAAGTTTAGCTCTTCATTTTTAGAACCTAAAATATTAACCAGTTCATCATAAACAATTTTTACTATCATCTGTCCAGCAGATGTTGATTTTATAATTTCTTTGCCAATTGCTTTTGGTTTAACGTTGGCTATAAATTCTTTAGTGACAGGAAGAGCCACATCAGCTTCTAATAAAGCTAATCGTATCTCTTTTAAGCCAGAGTCAACTTGCTCCTCAGTTAATGAGGGAGCGCTTTTAAGCTTAGAAAAAATACTTTCTAATTTATTTGTTAAATTTTCAAACATTTTTATTACGTCCAACACCTATCGCACTAGTGGGCGAACCTTCGCTGACTAGTGTCGACACTCTTGTTTCCAAGAGCACCGCAAAAACAAGTGTATTTGCGGAAAGTTTGTGGAAACTACAATTTGGGGTTTTAAAAGTCAATGAATAATTATACTAATCAATTATGGCAACGATTAATGCATATAAAATGGATGGATTGGGTAATGACTTTTTAATCATTGATAGGAGAGAGTCATCCGTAAATCTTTCAAAAAAACAAATTGTTAATTTTGCTGATAGAAAAAATATTGGATTTGATCAGCTCATTTATATTGAAAAAGAAACAGATCAATACGTACCGATTACTATTTTTAA
>CACOVP010000040.1 GCA_902630665.1 uncultured Pelagibacteraceae bacterium | reverse complement strand
TTAAATATCCATTAATTTGATAATTTTTAAATATTTTTTTTAAGTTTTCTACTTTTTCCATTTAAGCATTTTATTTTTTTTGTATCTATCCCATCCAGGACTTCTATATTCCTCATCAAATTCTAAAGAATTATCTTGATTAAATTCAAAATCATCTGGTTCGGAAATTCCATTTTCATTTTTTTCAACACTATTTTCAGGTATTTCGTTTATAAATCTGGATGGCAAAGTATCCATCCAGTCTCCATGAAAAGCTCTTTTCATAGCAAACGATAAATACGCCTCTTTTTTTGCTCTTGTTATTCCGACATAGGCTAATCTCCTCTCTTCTTCTAAAGCAAAATCCCCTTTTTCCTCTAATGATTTTTGATGAGGAAATAAGCCTTCCTCCCACCCAGGAAGAAAAACAACATCAAATTCAAGTCCTTTTGCAGCATGCATGGTCATTAAATTTATTTTTGCACCTTCCCACTCTTGGTCTATTGAAGTTGCTAAAGCAACATGCTCTAAAAAACTTTGTAAATTGTCATAATCGTGCATTGCTCTCAGTAATTCTTTTAAATTTTCTAATCTATTCTCGTTTTCCAAGTCTTTTTTATCTTTTAACATTGAAGAGTAACCTGACTCGTCTAACACTATTTTTAATAAATCATAATGCCTCATTTTTAAGGAGTCCTTACGCCATTTATTAATCATTCCAATAAGTTGATTTAGAGATGTTTTTACTTTTGGCTTGAAATCACCTTTTTCGATAATTTTTATAATGGAATCCTCTAAGCACAATTTATTTGTTTTACCAAAGCTGTAAATTTGATTAAGTGTGCTTTCGCCAATTCCTCTTTTTGGAACACCAATTACCCTCTCCAAGGCTAAATCATCAAATTTTTGGTTTATGATCCTTAAATATGAAACTGCATCTTTAATTTCGGCTCTTTCATAAAATTTAATACCTCCTAAAACTCGATACCCTATTCCCACTTGTAGAAATCTTTCTTCAAATTCTCTAGTTTGATATATCGCTCGTACTAATATTGAGACATCGTTTAAAGAGTATTTTTTTTTGATTTTTTTTTCTATAATATCACTAACACCTTGCGCTTCATCTTTACCAGTTCTATAACAATTTAATTTTACTAATTCTCCTTCATTTGCTGAAGACCATAATTTTTTACCTACTCTGTTAGAATTATTTGAAATTAAGCCTGAAGCAGTTTCTAAAATGTTTTTTGTAGATCTATAGTTTTGTTCTAATTTGAAAACTTTGCAGTTTTTATAAATTTGATCAAAAGTAAGAAAGTTTTTTATCTCAGCACCTCTCCAGCTATAAATTGATTGATCATCGTCTCCAACACAACATATATTTTGTCTATCGTTAACTAATAAATTAAGCCATTTGTTTTGAATATAATTAGTGTCTTGAAACTCATCAACTAAAATATATTTAAAATTATTGTTATATATTTCTCTAATATCTTTATGGTCTTCAAAAAGTTTTACACAAAATAAAATTAAATCCCCAAAGTCGAAAGCATTTAGATCCTTAGTTTTGCTTTGATAAATTTCATAAACTTTAAGCACAGATTTTATTATTGAGCTTTGTTTTTGTATTTTAATATCTTTTGGTAAAAGACCTTTGTTTTTCCACTGATCAATGTGATACATTATCAGTTGTGGTGAAAATTTCTTAGCATCCAAATTTTCTGCTTTTACAATATTCCTTATAAGTTTTTTTTGATCTTCAGTGTCTAAAATCGTAAAATTACTTTTATAATCTAAAGCTTCAGCGTGTCTTCTTAAAAACTTAACACTTATTGAGTGGAATGTACCAAGCCAAGGTATTGCATTTGAGCTTCCTTTAACATGTCGCAAAACTCTATTTTGCATCTCCTTGGCGGCCTTATTTGTAAAAGTCACACAAAGTATTTGATTAGGAAACGCTCTTTTTTGATTAATGATATGAATTAATCTAGTTGTTAAAACTCTTGTTTTACCAGATCCTGCTCCAGCTACTATTAGGTTGGGTCCTTCAGTGCTAAGA
>CACOVP010000039.1 GCA_902630665.1 uncultured Pelagibacteraceae bacterium | reverse complement strand
GTGTTTTAATACTTAAGCCTTGTGAATAAAGTTTTTCAAAGCCATAATTTTCATTCACAGACCTTCTTACTTCTTCTGTATATGAATTAGCTTCGTTGACAATTTCAATTTTTCTTTTTTTTAATTTTAATTTTGTATTTTTAAAAGTATTGAATTCTTTTTTTGTTATAAAACCATTGTCTTTTAAATTTTTTAAAACTAAATCTCTTCTAAACTTACCTACTTCTGGATATTTGTATGGATTATATTTACTTGGTGCTTTAGGTAATGCTGCTAATAAAGCTGCGTCAACATAGTTGAGCTCTTTTATAGATTTATCGAAATACTCTAAACTAGCTGCAGCTATACCATATGTTCCTTGACCCAGATATATTTGATTTAAGTACAATTCTAAAATCCTTTCTTTAGAGTAAGCTCTTTCAATTCTAAATGCTAATATTGCCTCTTTAATTTTCCTTTTGAGCGAGACTTCGTTTGTCAATAAAAAATTTTTTGCGACTTGTTGTGTAATTGTAGAAGCTCCCTCTAGCCTCTTGTTTTGAGAAAGGTTTTTGATATTATTAAATGTAGCTCTCAAAATTCCTTTAGCATCTATGCCAGGATGATTAAAAAAATTTTTATCTTCGGCTGATAAAAAAGCATTCACAACAGTTTCTGGAATTGAATTAAATGGAACAAATAGTCTTTTTTGAATTGCATACTCAGCGATTAATCTCCCATCACCAGAGTAAACTCTGCTAGAAATTGGTGGTTGATAATTAGACAATTTTTTATAATCTGGTAATCCTATCGAAAAATACCAAAGTGTAGATAAAGTAAAAAAAACAATTACCAATAAAAAGATAATTGAAAATTTAACTGAAAAATTAAGAAATTTAAGCATTTATCCTTTTTATCAATTAAAAATTTGACTATCTTTAGGCATAGCAAATTTAAATATCTGTATTTATTCAAAAAATTGTATAAAGTAAGTATTATGTTTAATATAAAATTCATCAAAAGCAAAAAGATAACAGGAATTCAATTAAAATGGAAAAAAACTTATTTATTGATGCTTCGCATCCTAATGAAACCCGAATTGTACTTAAATCAGATAATTCTATCGAGGAATACGAATTTGAAGATAAAAATAATTTAAAATTCAAGAATAATATTTATCTAGGTACAATTAGTAGAGTTGAGCCATCTCTTCAAGCTGCGTTTGTGAATTTCGGAAGAGAAAGGCACGGTTTTTTAGCTTTTAATGATATTCAGTCAGATTATTACCAGATACCGTCTGAGGATAAAGAAAAAATAAAACAAGCAGAGGAAAAAATTCGTGAGAATCTTAAAAATAAAAACATAGAAGGTTCTAACGAAAATTTTAATCCTGAAAATTCAAGTAGTAGTAATGGAGTAAGTGAAAAAAATTCAGAAAATGAAGTTTTAAAAAATGAAGAAACGAAAAAGAAAGAATACAGAGAAGAATTAAAATCATCCTTAGGAATAAAAAAATATAGGATTCAGGAAGTTATTAAACCTGGCCAAGTTGTTTTGATTCAAGTGATAAAAGAAGAGAGAGGACAAAAAGGAGCTGCTCTAACTACTTTTATTTCACTAGCTGGCAAGTATATTGTTTTGATGCCTAATACACCAAAAGGTGGGGGGATATCTAGAAAAATTTTTAATTCATCAGATAGACAAAAAATAAGAGCTATTCTAAATGAAATTAATATCCCAAAAAGTATGGGTGTGATCGTAAGAACAGCAGGATCGAACAAAACTAAAAATGAGATTGAGAAAGATTTTCAAAATACTTTGAAAACCTGGGAGGAAATTAGGGATATTGCTTTAGACTCTAATGCTCCATCACTTGTTTACGAGGAAGGAGATATAATCAAAAGAACTTTAAGAGATATTTACGATAATGATACTAAAAATATTTATATTGATGGAAATGAGGCATATCAAAAAGCTAAAAAATTTATGAAAGAATTAATGCCTAGGAATGTAAAAAATATTAAAAAATATCGAGGTAAAATCCCTTTATTTAATTTTGCTAATATAGA
>CACOVP010000038.1 GCA_902630665.1 uncultured Pelagibacteraceae bacterium | reverse complement strand
TTGTTTTAAAATTTGATAAATACGGTATTTTAAAAGAGAAAGAGTTATTAGATAAATTTGATAAAAAAAAATTAAAATTTTCTAAGAGTTCTACCAAAAACGAAATTACTCAAAAAAGTTTTGTGGAGTCCTTTTTATCTAGCATTAGAGAAAAGATGTACTCAAATAAAAAATAGCTAATCTAATGAGCAAGTACTGCTAACAAAAGCAAAGCTACTATATTTGTAATTTTAATCATTGGATTAACTGCTGGACCTGCCGTATCTTTGTAAGGGTCTCCAACTGTATCACCTGTAACTGCAGATTTATGAGCCTCTGATCCTTTACCACCGAAGTTTCCATCTTCAATATATTTTTTTGCATTATCCCATGCTCCACCACCTGCTGTCATTGAAACTGCAACAAACAAACCTGTAATTATCACTCCTAGTAGCATTGCGCCTAGGGATGATAAAGCTGCTTCTATTCCTCCAATCTGTAAAATAATAAAGTAAAGCACTATAGGTGATAAAACCGGAAGAAGGGATGGAATGATCATTTCTTTAATAGCTGCCTTAGTTAACAAATCTACTAAACGACCATAATCAGGTTTTCTTTTACCTCTCATTATACCCGGTATCTTTTTAAATTGTCTTCTAACTTCTACAACAACAGCACCGCCTGCTCTTCCTACTGCTTGCATTCCCATTGAGCCAAATAAATATGGCAGCATACCACCAATTAAAAGTCCAGCTACAACAAATGGATTTGATAAATCAAACGTTACATTTACTCCTTCCAATGCTGATCCCTTAACTTTAGAAAAATATTTTATATCTTCTGTGTATGCAGCAAATAATACTAAGGCTCCAAGTCCAGCGGAACCAATAGCATAGCCTTTTGTTACAGCTTTTGTTGTGTTACCAACAGCATCTAATGCGTCAGTTGTTTTTCTAACATTTTTTGGCAGTTTTGACATTTCAGCAATACCACCCGCATTATCAGTAACGGGTCCGTAAGCATCCAAAGCTACTACCATCCCGGTTAAAGCAAGCATAGCTGTCACAGCAATAGCTATACCGTATAAACCAGCCAAACTATTTGTGTATAAAATTCCTGCAACAATTATTAAGGCTGGTATCGCAGTTGCTTCCATAGAAATCGCTAAACCTTGAATTACATTAGTTCCATGACCAGTCGTTGAGGATTTAGCAACAGTTTTAACAGGTCTATAATCTGTTCCAGTATAATATTCGGTAACCCAAATTAATAATCCTGTAATAACAAATCCAACTACACCACAAATATATAAATCTAAACCTGAAAAAATTGCACCAGCACTGTTGTTGTAAGACGTTTTTAATCCAATGATTGAGTCTGTTACAGGATACATAATGATTAAAGAGGTTATTGCAGTTACTATAAAACCTTTATATAAAGCGCCCATTATACTTTTACTTTTACCAAGTTTTACAAACCACGTTCCTATTATTGAGGTAATTATACATGCTCCTCCAATAGCTAAAGGGTAAATCATCAAATTATAGTCTTGCGGTGAGAAAATTGAGGCTAAAACCATTGTGGCCACAATAGTTACTGCGTAAGTTTCAAAAAGATCTGCTGCCATTCCGGCACAATCACCAACATTATCACCGACATTATCAGCTATTACTGCAGGATTTCTTGGATCATCTTCTGGTATACCAGCCTCGACTTTTCCTACTAAATCAGCACCAACATCAGCTCCTTTAGTAAATATACCCCCTCCTAGTCGGGCAAAAATTGAAATTAAGGAAGCTCCAAAACCAAGAGCGACAAGAGCATTAATAATTTCTCTTTTTTCAACTTCAAAACTAATTAAAATAATATAATAAATCGTTATTGATAATAAAGCTAATCCAGCAACCAATAATCCAGTAATAGCTCCAGACTTAAATGCAATAGTTAGTCCGGATTGTAAACTATTTCTTGAGGCTTCGGCAGTTCTGACATTAGCTTTAACAGATATTAGCATGCCAACATATCCAGCTACACCTGAAAGAAATGCGCCTATAAAATACCCAAGCCCAACTAGATAACTAAAAAAATAAGTTACAATAGCTAAAACAATTATTCCAACTATGGCAATTGTTTTGTATTGTCTATTTAAATAAGCTTTTGCTCCAATTTGAATCGCCTCAGCAATTTCTTGCATTCTTGAATTTCCAGGACTAGAAGAAATTATTTGTCCTGACAAAAGATAACTATAAGCAACAGC
>CACOVP010000037.1 GCA_902630665.1 uncultured Pelagibacteraceae bacterium | reverse complement strand
GCAATACATGATGCTCTTAAAATCCTTAAGATTCCTATAATTGAATTGCATATTAGTAATATTTATAATAGAGAAGAATTTAGGCATAAATCACTTATAAGCAAAGTTGCTAGAGGAATTATATGTGGTTTTGGTGCGGAAGGTTACATAATGGCACTTAACGCAATGAAAATTTACGTAGAAAAATGAAGATTGATAAAAAGTTAATTAAAGAATTGGTAGAAAACTTAAAAGAGTTTAATCTCACTGAGTTAGAATATCAAGAGGGACAAAGTAAAATTAAAGTTTCTAGAGCCTCAAAAAGTTCAGAGCAAATCAAAAACAGCAATATTTCTCCTCAAAATAAAGCAGTATTAAATACTTCATCAAATGAAGATATGATAAGAGTAAAGTCTCCGATAATAGGTACTGCATATATGGCGCCAGAGCCTGGAGCAAAAAAGTTTGTTGAAGTTGGAGACAAAATTAAGAAAGGTCAAACTGTTATGATAGTAGAGGCAATGAAAACTATGAACCATGTTCCATCAACGAGTGATGGAGAAGTAAAAAAAATTCTAGTTGAGGATGGCCAACCAGTTGAATTTGGACAAACTTTAGTCCTTCTCAAATAAACCATATAAATGTTTAAAAAAGTTCTAATTGCTAATAGAGGTGAAATAGCAGTTCGAATCATTAGAGCCTGTAAAGAATGGGGAATTGCAACTGTAGCTGTTCATTCTGATGTTGACGCGGAATCCATGCACGTACGCCTTGCTGATGAAAGTGTTTGTATAGGATCACATCAACCCCAGAATAGTTATCTTAATATTTCATCAATCATGTCTGCTGTTGATCTTACTGGTGCCGAAGCAATACATCCAGGATATGGTTTCTTATCTGAAAACGCAAAATTTTCTGAAATAGTGAAAAAGCACGGTATAAAGTTTATCGGCCCAAGCGCTGAAATAATATCAAAAATGGGAGATAAAATAGAGGCTAAAAAAATAGCAAAAAAATACGGCCTTCCAATTATTGAAGGTTCTGAAGGCGGGGTAAAATCGGTACTAGAGGCAAAATCAATTTGTAAAAACATTGGCTACCCAGTTTTAATCAAAGCTGCTGGAGGTGGAGGCGGTAAAGGAATGAAAATAGTTAACGAGGAGAGCCAATTAGAAAATCTTTTTTTGACCGCAAAAACTGAGGCTAAAAAATTTTTTGGAAATGATGAGTTATATATCGAAAAATACTTTAAAAATCCAAGACATATAGAGGTTCAAATAATGTCAGGGAAAAATAAGACTGTTCATTTAGGAGAAAGGGACTGTTCTGTTCAAAGAAGGCATCAAAAATTAATAGAAGAAACACCCAGCCCTGTAATTTCAGAGGAGCAAAGGAACGATTTGTTAAACAAAACAGTTAAAATGGTAGAACAAATTAATTATGAAGGAGCTGGTACAGTAGAATTTATTTTTGAGAATGGAAAGTTTTATTTTTTAGAAATGAATACAAGAGTGCAAGTTGAACATCCAGTCACTGAGGTTCAAACTGGTATTGATATTGTTAAAGAACAGCTCTGGATAGCTCACAGCGGAAATACCGCTTTAAAACAAAGCGACATAAACCCACGAGGTCATTCTATTGAATGTAGAATAAATGCTGAGAACCCTGCTCTAAATTTTCAGCCAAGTCCAGGAATTATAAGTGTTTGCCATCAACCCTCTGGTTTTAGAACAAGAGTAGATGGATCAATATACCAAGGATGTAAAATTACTCCTTATTACGATAGTTTAATAGCTAAAGTTATTTGTAAAGGTAGAAATAGGACTGAAGCTATTCAAAGAACCTTAAGATCCTTAGATGAATTTGTTCTCGAGGGTATCACCACTACAATCGATTTACATAAAAAAATTCTTAATCACAAAAAGTTCATAAATTCGGATTTTGATACTAATTGGCTTGGTAAAGAAAAATTTTACTAAGTTGTAAAACAATTTGATAATTGTATATCATAGATAGCGTGATCAAAAGGGGTTAGGCTTGGATCTGAGGCGAAAGTCCATCCGTTGAAAATAAAAACTTTATCATCTTCATTTTTTGATACATCTTTGACTTGAATATAAGCTACGTCATCGAATTTGTTATTAACTTTTACTTTTTCACACCTCAAAACTTTAATTTCTAATGGTCCAAATTTTTTAATTTCGTCAAATTTTACTTTAATTTTTGTCGATTTAGCAGTTATCTTATCTAATCCAATTAAAACAGCGTGGGACAGGCTAATATTATTTTTTTTTATTTTC
>CACOVP010000036.1 GCA_902630665.1 uncultured Pelagibacteraceae bacterium | reverse complement strand
TTGGCACAGACAGAGGTTTGGTAGTACCTGTATTAAGAGAAACTGATGAAATGTCTTTTGCTGACATCGAAAAAAATATTTCTGATTTGGGTCAAAAAGCTAGAGACGGCAAGATCACTATTGAAGACCTTCAAGGTGGGACATTTACAATAACTAATGGAGGAATATACGGGTCAATGCTTTCCACACCAATTTTAAATCCTCCACAATCAGCTGTGCTCGGTATGCATAATATTGTTAAAAGACCTGTAGTTGTAAATGATAGTATAGAAGTGAGGCCTGTAATGTACTTAGCTTTGTCTTATGATCATAGAATTGTGGATGGTAAGGAAGCAGTTTCATTTTTAAAAATAGTAAAAGAGTCTTTAGAACAACCAAAAAGATTATTTTTAAATATATAATATGGATAATTTTGATTTAGTAGTAATTGGAGGCGGGCCAGGTGGTTACGTTTGCGCAATTAGAGCAGCCCAACTTGGTTTAAAAACGGCATGCGTAGAGTCAAGAGGCACTCTTGGAGGCACGTGTCTTAACGTTGGGTGTATACCTTCGAAAAGTTTATTAAATTTGTCAGAAAATTATCAGAGAGCAAAAAAGGATTTTAATAAACAAGGAATCGAAATTGAAGGTATAAAATTAAATATTGATAAAATGATGTCCAATAAAAACAAATCAGTCCAGGTTTTAACTAAAGGTGTAGAGTTTCTCTTTAAAAAAAATAAAGTTACTTATATAAAAGGTAAAGGAGTTCTTTTTTCCAAAAATGATATTGTAGTATACGACAACAATAAAAAAACTAACTATAAGGCAAAAAATATCGTAATAGCTACTGGCTCGTCCGTAGCTTCATTGCCGGGGATTGAGATTGATGAAAAAAATATAATATCATCCACGGGCGCTTTATCTTTAAATAATGTTCCAAAAAAATTAGCCGTTATCGGAGGAGGTTATATTGGCTTAGAGATGGGCTCAGTTTGGTCAAGGCTAGGTTCTAATGTTACAGTAATAGAATATCTTGATCATATAACACCAGGTATGGACAGAGAAATCTCAAATGAATTCAAAAAAATATTATCTAAACAAGGGATTAATTTTAAAATGGAAGCTAAAGTTAACCAAGTAAAGTCCTCTAGCTCTGGTGTTTTAATAAATTATACTGATGTAAAAAGTTCAAAAGATGAGTCCCTAGAATTTGATAAGGTGCTTGTATCAGTTGGGCGAAAACCATATACAGAAGGGCTCAATTTATCTAAAATTGGCATTAAAAAAGATAGTAAAGGAAGGATAGAGGTCAATTCAAAATTACAGACATCAATTAATAACATATACGCAATTGGTGATGTAATAAAAGGACCTATGCTAGCACATAAAGCTGAAGAGGAAGGAATAGCAGTCGCAGAAATATTAGCTGGTCAAGCTGGTCATGTTAACTACGATGTAATACCAGGAGTAATTTATACGTCACCAGAGGTAGCAACAGTAGGTAAAACCGAAGAGCAATTAAAAGAAGAAAACAAATCTTACAAAGTTGGAAAATTTCCTTTTCTGGCAAACTCCAGAGCAAAAGTAAATAATGAAACCGAGGGTTTTGTAAAGATTTTAGCAGACAGCAAAACTGATAAGGTTTTAGGGGTACATATTATTGGCCCACACTGTGGAGATATGATAGCAGAAATGGCTTTAGCCATGGAGTTCGGTGCAAGTGCTGAAGATATTGCAAGAACTTGCCACGCACACCCTACTCACACAGAGGCTATAAAAGAGGCAGCTTTAGCTGTTGATAAAAGACCAATTCATTTTTAATTAAGAATAATTCTAATACAATTAATACATGAAAGCACAAGTACTGTTGCCAAAGATATTCAATTTTCCATTCACATACAATTCAAATATTCAAAGTAAAATTGGAAATTTAGTAGAGGTACCATTTGGTTCAAAAAAAGAAATTGGAGTGATTTGGAAAAATAATTACCTTGAGCCAAACAATATTCAGATTAAAGATATAAAAAAAATTACAGAGTATTCAATCAATAGAAAATTAATTGATTTTATAGAATGGTTTTCGTCTTATAATATGGTGCCTATCGGTCTAGTCCTTAAAATGGCGATAGGAGGAACGGATAAATTTATAAAAGTCAATGACACTTTAAGCATATCAAAAAAAACAAATAAAAAAACTTACTTACTAAATCAAGAGCAAAGAAAGGCATTAAAATTCCTTGAAAAAGTTAATAATACATTTGACGTATCTGTATTACAAGGAACTACAGGTTCAGGTAAAACTTTGGTTTATTTTGAGAGAATTAAAAAGATAATTGAAAAAAAAAATCAAGCTCTA
>CACOVP010000035.1 GCA_902630665.1 uncultured Pelagibacteraceae bacterium | reverse complement strand
AAATAACCGTATTGATCAGAAATAGAGTTCGGTTTAATACCAAAAATAAAAATATTTTTATCATTAAGAAATTTTTTATGTTTCTTAATTTCTTGATTAAATTTTTCTTTTTTTTCAATTAAATGATCTGAAGATAAAAAGACTAATGGTTGTTTATCTGGAATTTCTTTTATAAGTGCAGATGTTAAAATTGCAGGTGCTGTATTTTTCTTGGCTGGCTCAAGAACTATCCTATATTTAGTAATCCCTTTATTTTTTAAGTTTTTTTTAATATCTTTTAAATATTTTAAGTTAGTGCTTATAATTGGAAAATCAAAGAACGGACTTTTAATCCGCTCAAGTGTTTTTCCGAACAATGTCCACCCGCCAAAATCTATAAATTGTTTAGCTTTGTGGTTTTTGCTGTCAGACCAAAGTCTAGTTCCAGCTCCACCGCACAAAATAACTGGTCTAATTTTCATTAAATTTTGGAATAATCTTTTACTTCTTTTTTCTTACCAGGGTGTGTTGGTGCTCCTAAATAAGCTGGTCCTACAGTTTGAGCGTATTTCCACAAAGTTCCTGAACCAAATTGAGATTTTTTTGCTTTCCATTTTTTTCTTCTAGCGGTCATCTGTGCTTTGGTCAGTCTGACGTTTATAGTTCCTTTTTTTGCATCAATATCTATTTTGTCTCCATTTTTAAGTAAAGCTATAGGTCCACCTAAAGCAGCCTCTGGTCCAACATGACCAACACAAAACCCCCTAGTTGCCCCTGAAAATCTTCCATCGGTTATTAAAGCAACTTTTTCTCCTTTTCCTTGACCATAAATTGCACCTGTCGTAGATAACATTTCACGCATGCCTGGTCCACCTCTTGGTCCTTCGTATCTTATTATAATTACATCACCATCTTTATACTTTTTTGTTTGAACAGCTTTCATTGCTTTTTCTTCGTTGTCAAAACATCTTGCTGTTCCGGAAAATTGTAATTTCTTTAAACCCGCTATTTTTACAATAGCTCCTTCTGGAGCCAAATTTCCTTTCAATCCAACAACTCCACCATCTGGTGATAAAGGTTTATTATATTCTCTTAAAACTTTTTGATTCTTGTTAAATTTAATATCTTTTAAATTTTCTTTCATTGTTTTGCCTGTAACAGTTAGACAGTCCCCGTGGATATATCCACCATCGAACAAGGTCTTAAGAAGCATTGGAACGCCACCTGCTTCCCACATGTCTTTTGCTACGTATTTTCCTCCAGGCTTTAAATCAGCAAGATAAGGAGTTTTTTTAAATATTTTTGCAACGTCCATTAAATCAAATTTTACTCCGATCTCATTAGCTAGTGCAGGTAAATGAAGGGCTGCATTAGTAGAGCCTCCAGTTGCGGCCACTATTGTTGCTGCGTTTTCTAGAGATTTTTTATTAACTATTTCTCTTGGTTTAATTTTTTTTTCTAATAAATTCATTACCGCTTGACCACTTTCATAAGCATATTTATCTCTTTCCTCATAAGGGGCCGGTGTCCCAGCTGAATAAGGTAAAGCCAATCCAATCGCTTCCGATACACACGCCATTGTGTTAGCTGTAAATTGGCCTCCACAAGCACCCGCACTTGGACAAGCTACTAATTCTAATTCTCTTAATTCTTCAGAGGACATTTTACCTGAGGAATGTTTGCCTACTGCTTCAAATACATCTACAACTGTAACATCTTTTCCTTTAAATTTTCCTGGCAAAATTGATCCGCCATAAATAAATACACTAGGCACATTCAATCTCAACATTGACATCATTAAACCTGGTAGTGATTTATCGCATCCAGCAATACCAACTAGTGCATCATAACAATGTCCTCTCACTGTTAGTTCTGCTGAATCGGCTATAACTTCTCTTGAAATTAAAGATGATTTCATGCCTTCATGACCCATAGCAATACCATCTGTTACGGTTATCGTACAAAATTCTCTTGGTGTACCACCAGATTGTTTTACTCCTTTTTTAACTGACTGAGCTTGTCGCATTAAAGCTGTATTGCAGGGAGCAGCTTCGTTCCAAGTGGAGACCACTCCTACAAATGGCTTCGCCACATCCTGTTCGGTTTCTCCCATTGCATAGTAAAAAGATCTATGTGGTGCCCTATCTGGACCTAAAGAAGTATGACGACTAGGTAATTTCTTTTTATCAATTTTAGACATTTAATTAATACTAGACACAATACTTCTTAATTTTCCATCTTCAATAGTTAATTCTTTTACTAAATTTTTATCGTTTTGTACTATTTCTTTAGGTGCATTTGTCACATAAGCCTTATTTTTGAGCTTATTATTTAAACTAGTTATTTGATTACTAATTTTCTCAATTTTTTGTAAAATTCTCTCTTTTTGTGATACTAAATTTATATCCTCATTAAAATTTAATGAAAGTTTTTCCTTAAGAACTAAAATATCTATTGAATTTTTATCTCTTCGCT
>CACOVP010000034.1 GCA_902630665.1 uncultured Pelagibacteraceae bacterium | reverse complement strand
TTTACCCATAAATACTGGTGTATTACCTTTCCAAATAGACTGATGACAATGCATTCCAGATCCATTATCTCCTTTTACAGGTTTAGGCATAAATGTTGCCGTTTTACCAAAAGAATGCGTTACCATTTGTACAGCATATTTATAAAGCTGAACGTTATCTGCTTGATCTGTTAAAGTTCCAAAATACATTCCTAATTCGTGTTGACTTGGAGCAACCTCGTGGTGATGTTTTTCTACTTTGACACCCATATCTTTAAGCGCTTTTAAATACTCACCTCTCATATCTTGTGCGCTATCAACTGGAGGAACTGGAAAATATCCACCTTTAACTCCTGGTCTGTGACCCATATTACCATTTTCATATTTTTTTCCTGTATTGTAAGGTCCTTCCGAACTGTCAATGCTAAAGCTAGTCTCATTCATATCGTTCTTAAATCTCACATCATCAAAAACAAAGAACTCAGGCTCAGGCCCGAAGTAAGATTTATCTCCAATACCAGTTTTCTTTAAATATGCCTCAGCTTTTTTAGCTGTGCCTCTTGGATCTCTTTCATAAGGATTTTTTTTCACTGCATCTAATATATCACAAAATATATTTAGAGTTGTATGAGAATTAAAAGGATCAATTATTGGTCTACTTAAGTCTGGTTTCAAAATCATATCAGACTCATTTATTGCTTTCCATCCAGCAATCGAAGAGCCATCAAAAAATACTCCTTTATCCAGCATATCTTCGTCAACTACTGTCGAGTCCATTGTTAAGTGCTGAAGCTTACCTTTAGGATCTGTAAATCTTAGATCCACATATTCAACTTGCTTATCTTTCATAAGTTTAAGTATGTTTTTTGAACTCATTTTGCTCCTTTTAATTTAAAATTTGTTTTACTTTCTAAAGGAACATATATAAGGGGCTTCTTTAGAGTATAATTAAATATATATATCAGCTATGCATTTATCACATATCCAAATCCAAGGCTTGTTATGAGAGAAGCCAATACATTTGATTTTTCATTACTAATATTATTATCAATAATTTGGGGATCATCTTTTTTTAATATCAAGATAGCTACATATTCTTATGAACCAATCACACTTGCCTTAGTTAGAGTGATATTTGCAAGTATTCCATTGCTAATTCTTTGTAAAATTAGTGAAATTAAAATTGAGGCATTCAGCCAAAATTGGAATTGGTATGCTCTAATAGGACTATGTAATATTGCAATACCTTTCGTTCTAATTGCTATAGGAACTGCAAAAATCAATAGTTATCTTGCAGCTATATTAATGAGCACGACACCTTTAAGCGGATCAATACTCGCACATTTTTTTACGAAGAATGAAAAATTGTCATACCTTAAATCGTTGGGTGTTTTAATTGGTTTCAGTGGAATTGTATTATTATTTTTTGACAAAGTTATAATAAATAATGACAATTTTATTTATGCCTTAATCACTATTTTAGGATCTACATTTTACTGCATTGGAGGTTTATTAACTTTAAAATTAAAAAATAAAAAAAATGAAAATGTTACAACGTCTACTACTTTATGGTCAGTAATATTCCTTCTTCCTTTTTCGTTAATTCTAGAAACACCATGGAATTCTTCTCCAACTTTAGCTTCCACTCTATCATTGTTATATTTAGGGGTTATAGCAACTGGATTTGCTTGGCTAATTAGATTTAGAATATTAACAGTAAATGGCCTAGTTTTTCAAACTCAGGTAGCCTATTTAATACCAATTTTTGGAATTTTATTTGGTTATTTTTTAATGGATGAAATTATTACTTGGAAAGTTATAGTATCATTGGTTGTAATACTTATCGGAATTTATATATTTAAAAAAAACAATAAAGGATAGATAGATAAATGGGTACAGAGTCAATTGAGGCAAGCTTTTTGTCAATTTTTGCTTTAATAAATTTTTTTATTTTTTTACTTGTAAGTAAATATTCTAATAAATTTAAAGGCGGTGCTTTACTTGATAAAGATTTTTTAAAACCACAGGCTTTTCATGAACTTCCAGTCACACGAAGCGGAGGTATAGCTGTAGTTATTTCTCTAAGTATTTTTTTTATAATTTATTACTTGTTATACTCAAGAATTTTGTATGATTACATATTAATAAGCTACTCAGTTTTTTTACTAGGTTTTTTAGATGATTTAAGAATAAATATAAAACCATTGAAAAGATTAATGGCAATGATATTGCTTCTTTTCATATCAATATATTTCTTACCAATTAAGATTTTAAATATCGATATTCCATTCCTAACCTCTTTAATGTCTAACCACATATTTTCCTCAATATTTGTATTATTATGTTTTTTATTTGTAATTAATGGAGCTAATTTAATTGATGGTTTTAACGGTTTATTAACAATAAATTTAATTATTATAAACATAATATTAACTTATATAAATATTAGTAATCAAAATTTAGAATTTTCAATTTTGCTCATATCTCAAATAATAA
>CACOVP010000033.1 GCA_902630665.1 uncultured Pelagibacteraceae bacterium | reverse complement strand
GATATAGCAGTTACTGCTGCAGGTGGTTTAGTAGGAGAAGTCGTGCAAGTTTGGAGACCTAGAGAATTAAATACTCATGAAACTGAATGGGGTTTTAGTTGTATGAGTTATGAAATTTCAGGGGCTTTAGGGATTAAAATGGCAAACCCTAATAAAGAAGTTATAGCATTTGTTGGAGACGGATCATATTTGCTTTACAATTCAGATATTTACAGTTCGGTAATTACTAATAATAAATTAATTATAGTAGTCTGCGATAACGGCGGTCATGCAGTTATTAATAGACTTCAGTTATATAAAGGTGGTAAGGAATTTAATTGTTTACTAAAAAGCTCAAAGACACCCAATCTTGTCCCGGTGGATTTTGCTTCGCATGCAAAAAGTATGGGTGCAGAGGGAGAACAAGTGAGCTCAATATCTGAACTAGAAGAGGCTTTTAAAAGAGCAAAAAAATCCAAGAAAACGTATGTTATAAGTATTCATACAGATGGATATCAATGGTTAGAAGGTTCTGCTTACTGGGAAAGCCCTACTCTTTCGATACCAACGACTAAGGAAAATGAAAGAGCCCTAAAAGAACACCTAGAAGGGAAGAAAAAACAAAGAAAAGGTGTATAAACTTTTTAATGGAAAAAGTTTATAAAGTCGGTCTAGTTGGTTGCGGTCATATAGCTGAAACTTATTTTAGGGCGCATAAATATTTCAATAATTTTAAGATAGTTAAATGTGCTGATATTAACAAATTTGCAGCCCAGAAGTGTGCAAAAACCTATAAGATAAGTTCAGCATCGGTTAATGAATTACTTAAAGATAAAAAAATTCAAATTATTCTAAACTTAACAATACCTAATGCGCATTACTTAATAGCTAAAAAATCATTACTTAATGGTAAACACGTTTATTCTGAAAAGCCCTTGGCGGTTTCATTCAAAGATGGGAAAGAGCTTATAAAAATAGCAAAAAGAAAAAAACTTTATATAGGAAATGCGCCTGATACTTTTTTAGGAGGAGGCAATCAAAAAGCAAGAGAACTTTTAGATAAAAAAGCAATAGGTAAAGTGAAGTTTGGTACAGGAATATTTGCCTATCCAGGAATACAATCCTATCATCCTAACCCAGAGCCTTGGTTTGCTAAAAAAGGAGGAGGACCAGTTATAGATATGGGTCCGTATTATTTAACTGCTTTAGTGAATCTATTAGGTCCAGCTAAAGAAGTAACAAGTATAAGCTCAAAAGGGGTAAACAAACGAACTATAGGCATAGGACCTAAAAAGGGTAAAAAATTTATAGTGGAGTGTCCCACAACTTACTTTTCTACTATAAAATTTCATAATGGCACAATAATTAGATTAACTTTATCTTTTGATGTTATTTCTCATCTAAGGAATCACATAGAACTATACGGAGAAAATGGTTCTATGATAGTTCCAGATCCAAATATGTTTGGTGGATCGGTTTTAATCAGTAAAAAATTAGGTAGCACATGGAAGGATCATCAAACAAACAAAATGTCATTGGGAAAAATTAATATAAGAACCCAAAGTTCTAGAGCAAATGAGTCTCCTACTAACGCAAATTATAGAGGTGTTGGACTATCGGAGATGATATACTCAATCCAAAATAAGAAAACACATAGATGTAATGGAAATTTATCTCTTCACGTGCTAAATATTATAGAGGCAATTCATTTATCTGCAAGAAATAATAAAAAACAAAGAATTTCTGTTAAATGTGAAAAACCAAAGCCATTTTCAAATAAAGAGATTAATTCAATACTTAAATAGAACTTTGCCTACTCAAAATAGCAGCGCCCCTTACTCCACTTGCGTCTCCGTACTTTGGTTTTAGAAATACTGTTTTAAGATTAGGTTCATTTATAAATGATGATGTTTTTTTTTTAATTTGATCTAAAAAATCTATTTCATTAGAAATTCCACCTCCAAAAACAATCGCATCTGGATCAAAAGTTGTTACTATTAATACCAAACATCTTGCTAAAATATCCTTATACTCATTTATAAATAAAATGGAATTTGAATCTTTTTTTTTATATCTGCTAAAAATTTCTTTTGCTGAAATATTCTCGTTAAATTGTTCATTAAATCTTTTTTCTATTGATTTACCAGAGAGATAACCTTCTATTCTATTTGAAAAATCTAAGATTTTATCTGATTTTAAGTTTGGTGTATTTGTAAGTGGCATTTGATTTAAGCTCCATTCTCCTCCTAAACCATTTGCCCCTGATACTATCTTTTTATTTATTACTAATCCACCACCACACCCTGATCCTAATATAATGCCAAATACTGTTTCATAATGGCTAGCTGATCCATCAAAAGCTTCTGATAGACAAAAACAATTAGCATCATTCTCTGAAAAAAAATTATTATCCATTTTTAATTTCAAATCTTTTATTAAATTTCTTTTATTTAACCACTGAGAATTATGTGCATTTTTAATTAATCCTGTCGTTTTATCTACTGCTCCAGGGTGGCATAT
>CACOVP010000032.1 GCA_902630665.1 uncultured Pelagibacteraceae bacterium | reverse complement strand
AATATTGCGCTATTTATTTTGTTTAATGGTTTTATATCTTGGGTTCTAGGCCATTTAATTTTATTATAATTATAGTTTATAGATTTTTTATCATCCCAAATAAATCCCTTAATTTTAGTAATAGACATTAAAGAGTCATATCTTTTACTTAAGCAAGATTTATATTTTTTGATAACTTCATCATAAATTCTAGAAGAAACAAATGGCGAAGTCACATGTGTCCATAAAATATGTCCATCGGGGACAACTTTGATAGCATGATTTATTAATTGTTGCGTCATTGTGGAGCTTCGGGATAAAGAATTATCTTTTCTAGAGTGTATTATAATTTTTTTATTTTTAAGTTTTTTAACAAAACTTATAATTTTATCATCATTAGTAGATAGATATATTTTATTGATTAGCTTTGCTCTAATTAGTTGATCTAATTTTATTTTAACCAAGCCAAACCTAATGTTAGCGAAAGGGCGTTTATTTTTATTTCTTACCCTCGTACTAGTTTTTTTGCAGGGTAAAAATACATTTATTTTCATTTTAAATTATCTAATCAATCTAACGATAGACTCCTTAATCAACCTTTCATTGAAATTTGAAACTATACTAGGTTTACCTATTCCATTTAAAAGAACAAATCTAATACCTGTGTGGTTTTTTTTCTTATCTTTAAAAATATTTTTGTAGATTATGTTTAACATTTGTTTTTTCGTTTTTGAAAATTTTTTGATATTTAGGGGTAGATGATACTTTTTAAAGATTTTTATGTGATCACTGTAAAGATTTTTTGCTTTGAAATATTTCTCGGCCATATACGCAACGCAAAGCATGCCCAAAGCTACAGCTTCCCCGTGTCTGTAGTGCTCTGATTTAAGGTTTAGTGAGCTTTCAATTGCTTGACCAATGGTGTGCCCGTAGTTTAAGAACATTCTAACATTTTTTTCTCTTTCATCTCTTTTAACTAAATTAATTTTTATATTGATTATTTTTTTAAGCATTTGAAGAATAATTTGTTTATCTCTTTTAAGAATTTTTTTATAATTTTGTGACATGAATTTTGTATCTTTTTTGCTTGTAATTAAAACTGACTTAATTACTTCCGAAATTCCTGAGGTGAAATCTCTATTAGGTAAAGTTTTAATAAATTTATAGTCACATAAAATTAATTTTGGATGGTAATAATTGCCGATTGCGTTTACATTATTATTGAAATTTACTGCTACCTTTCCGCCTATACTACTATCTATCTGTGCAGTTAATGTTGTTGGAATTGAAACCAGATTCATGCCTCTATAGTAAACGGATGCGGCAAAACCACCTAAATCACCAATTGTGCCACCACCTAGGACAATTAATGTGGAATCTTTTGAGAACTTATTTTTCTCTAAAAAATCGACTATTCTTAACAAATTTTTTATATCCTTACATTTTTTTCCTGCAGAAATTTGTAAAAAACTACATTCAAAATCATATTTACCAAAATATTTCTTCAAAAGTTTTTCGTATTTTTTTGATAAATTTTTATCAATTATTATTAAAACTTTTCTCGATTTTGTAAATTTTAAAATTTCTTTTGGCAAAGTATTGAGGATATTTGTTCCAATCTTAATTGGATAAGTAAAATTATTTATTCTGGCTTTTAAATTCATTAATATGAGCTCCATCCACCGTCAATGTAAGATACGTTTCCAGTCATATAAGAGGACTCGCTAGATAATAAAAATAAAATTAAATTTGCAACTTCATCACTTGAACCCCATCTTTTAAGAGGCGTCCTTTGTAAAGTATAATTGTATAATTTAGGCAATTTTCTCCTAAACTTGTTCGCATAACTGGTTTTTATGAAACCTGGGCAAACAGTATTAACTCTTATTTTTTTTTGAGCTAGTTCTACTGCTAAGGATTTTGACAAACCTACGATTCCAGCTTTGGTCATTGCATAGCCACTTAGATCAGTAAAACCTCTTGGTCCAACAATTGAGGATACATTGACTATTGAGGCTGTTTTTTTGCTCATTATTTTAGAAAATAATTGTGAAACTCTAAAAACTGATTTTAAGTTGCTATCTAAAACATAATTGAGTTTTTTATCATCAATATTAGAAAATTTTTCTCTTTGTCTTACTCCAGCATTATTTACCAATCCATGGATTTTTTTCATTTTTGATTTTACTAATTTATAAAAAATATCAATATCGCTTTTAATTGAAACATCGCCAACATAACTAATTATTTTTTTTGAGTTAAATTTTTTTTTGATTTTACTAATATCTGCTTTCGATCTCGTAATGATAGCTACATTCGCGTTACTTTTATACAATAAGTTTAGTACTGATCTTCCGATACCCTTGCCTGCGCCAGTTACCACGAAATTCATTTTTTCAAAATTATATTTAATCATTTATAAATTTATTGTTCAAAAATTGAACAATACAGTATTTCTTTTTTTTATCAACTAAATTATATTTAAAATTATTACTTAAAGCTTTAATTACATAATTAGACCAAATTTTTCTCAATTATTTTATAATTTGGTATAGATTTATCTGAAATAATATAGTTCTTTATAAAAAAATTATAAGAATTATTATCCACGGGATTTATAATATCTAATTTCT
>CACOVP010000031.1 GCA_902630665.1 uncultured Pelagibacteraceae bacterium | reverse complement strand
TAAGTAAGTTAAAATAGCACTTGGCATAGCGGATTGAATTAAAAGCACTCCAGCGGCTAATCCAGTGAGGTTTAAATATTTAATTAAACCAAATCCAATTATTGGACCAATTATAATTCTTACGCCGCTTAAAATAGACGCATTCAACCATGATACTACTTTTAATTTTGTCAATGCAATTCCTAAGGACATGAGAACAAGAAATATTGTAGCGTAGGTTAATAAAAACGTAGTGTTAACTACAAAGCCAGGGACCTCCCAATCATAATATAAAACGATCACAGCCGCTATTATCCCGTATATAGGCATATTAGTAATTAATATTTTCAGTGAAAAACTCTTTTTTGCTAAAAGGACCCCTAATGTGAAGTGAAGTAAAATAATTACTGATGCTATGGCTGAGGCTATACCTAAACCTTCTGTACCATAGGCAAATAAGCAAATTGGGATACCCATATTACCAGTATTTGGTAATATTAATGGAGGAAGTTCACTTACAAAGTCCTTTTTCATTAAGGCAAGAACAATTAAGCCTACTACAGCAAACCCGCCTATTATAATTAAAGCATATGTAAAATATTCTATAAATGCTTCTAAAGTTACACCTGTAGAAGTGATAGTGTAAAAAATCATTGCAGGTGTACCCACATTACCAGCCAATGTGGTTATAAAATCTGTGTTAAAATTTGGATCTTTTTTTCCAAGGTAATAGCCTATACCAATAACAAAAAACACTGGAAGTATGACGTCTATCAGTTTGATATAGAGTTCCATTAAACTCTTACATCAGATTTTCGAGGCTTTCTCAACTTATTAGTATTATAATTAATAGCTGTTTCGAACTCCATTAATCGCTTATGTATTGATCTTAGTTCTGTAATTCTTGTCCAATTATACAAAAATACAGAAAAAGCGTCTTTTACTTCACCAAATGCATTTACTACTTGCATCATCACACCCAAAGTGAACGCTGCAGTAAACAGACCTGGTGCCATAATAAGAAATGGAACAATTACAAACAATTGCCTGTACCATATGGCCCATAAATCAAAATATCCGTAATGTAAAAATAGTTTATGGTAGTTGAATTTTATACCTGTGAACAATTGTAAAATCGTAGGAGCTTGAACATAATTTTTTCTATCATCTTCTCCATAAACTAATTCTTTCCTAAATGCAGCTTCAACTTTTTGATTGTTGTATTCAAGACCAGGTAATTTTATTCCAACCAACCAACTAATAAGTATCCCACCTAAACTGAGTGTAAGTGCTACCCATACTAAAGATCCGGATACATTGTTTAAAAAAGGAACATTAACATTTGAAGAAAGAACCCATAAAATAGGAATAAATGCTATTAATGTCATAATAGCTTTAACGACTTGTAATCCAATTGACTCTACAATTTTTGCAAAGTTCATACAGTCTTCTTGAATTCTTTGAGATGAGCCCTCTACTTTAGCTTCAGTAGCTCTCCAATATGGCATATACGAAAACGTCATAGCCTCTCTCCATCTAAATGCCCATAACCTTGTAAACCAATTAGTAAAAGCAAAAAGTGTAACGTATGGAAGTGCTATATATAAAAACCTTTTTATTGACTCCCAAAACTCTGATATTTCACGTTTCTCAGCTGTTTGGAGAATATCATAAAAATCCTTATACCAACTATTGAAGAGAACATCTAAATAGGTTTGCATCACTAGCAAAGAAATAATAAAAAATCCTCCTCCGTAGGACCAGTAAAACCATTTTTTATCTCTGAAAAAACTTCTCCACATATTTAATCTTTAAGAAAATTATCTGCATATGATTTTATAACAAATTCTTTCTTACTAGGTTCAATAACATTGTAAGATATATTATTTTTTTCAGCATATTCTATAGCTTTTTCTTTTGATGGAAACTTAAGAATAACTTCTTCAAGGGTATCCGTCGATGTCTCCCACCCCATTAAAGGGTTTATTGAGGGATCTTTAGTTATAAATTCTAATACCCAAGTTTTGAGTTTGCCCCTGCCCGACTGCATCGCAGTTTTAGTAGGAATATAAATTTTAGCTTTTTTCATGTTTATAATGGTCGGGGCGGCAGGATTCGAACCTGCGACCCTCTGGTCCCAAACCAGATGCGCTACCAGGCTGCGCTACGCCCCGAACGTCTGTTTTATAGGTTAATTAAGTGATTTTGGCAATTGAAAGATGGTCTCTATAGAAGTAAATAATACCAATGATACAGCATATTACAAAACCATTTAAATATTTTTTTTAAACTTGAGGCTGCTTCCGGCTTAGTTTTGTTATTTGCTGCAATACTAGCACTAATAATTAGTAATGGTGGTTTAAGTGGAATTTATTTTTCTACCTTAGAAAAATATATCACACTTGGTACTAAAGAATTTGGTTTAAAATTAAGCGTTCTTCATTGGATAAATGACGTTCTAATGGCTATATTTTTCTTTTTTGTTTCATTAGAGATAAAAAGAGAATTTATTCAGGGAGAATTATCTAATCCGAAACAAGCTATGCTACCTATCATAGGTGCAATCGGAGGAATGGCGGTACCAGCATTATTCTATGTCGTTGTAAATTATTCAGATAGCACAACATTAAATGGTTGGGCTATACCTTCAGCTACAGATATTGCCTTC
>CACOVP010000030.1 GCA_902630665.1 uncultured Pelagibacteraceae bacterium | reverse complement strand
TTTAAAGAAATGATTAGAACTTTTAATTTTTGAAAATAAGACTTCTACACCTTTTTGACTTTTAATTCGATTATCTAATTCAATTATACTTTCTTTTGTTACCAATTCATCATTTTCACTGTATACAACTTGACCTGATGTTGGACACGGAGCTAGAAAAGAAAAATCATATACATTTGGCTGGGGAGAAACAGCAATAAAATTATTTACCTCAGGTCTTCTCATAATTAGCTGCATACAAATTAAAGAGCCAAATGAAAATCCTGAGACCCAGCATTGGCTATAATCTAAATTTTGCCTTTCTATCCAATCCAAGGCAGCCGCGGCGTCTGATAACTCTCCTTGTCCATTATCGAAAACCCCATCACTTTTGCCAACGCCTCTAAAATTTACTTTAATAACTGAAAATCCATTCTTTAAAAAAATATTGTACATCAATTGCACTATTCTGTTATTCATAGTTCCCCCGTATTGCGGGTGTGGGTGAAGAACTATCGCAACAGGTGAACCGAATTTTGGATTTTTATAATACTTAGCTTCTAATCTTCCAGCTGGTCCAGGTATAAAAATTTCTAAACTTTTCGGTTTCATAATTGATAATGATTATTATTAAAAAAAAAAGTACAGATTTATAACACGTTTTTATGCGACAAATATTTTTTTTTAATCCCTACTAAAATAGTAGGAATTCTTTAAAAACTACTGTAATACAACATAAAATTATGAAACTGACTAATAAAGGTAGATACGCAGTAATGGCTATGGCTGACCTAGCTTCAAATGCAAAAGGTGGACCCATAAGTCTTACAGAAATTTCATTGAGACAAAACATTTCATTAGCATATTTAGAACAAATTTTTCTTAAGCTTAAAAATAACAAATTAGTAAGGAGTTCTAGAGGTGCTAATGGCGGATATGTTTTAGAAAAACCAGCTTCAGAAATAAAGCTATCAAATATAATTTATGCAGTTGACGAGGAAGTAAAAACACTTAATTGTAAAAAAAATTCAAAAAGGGGTTGCAATAATAAATCTACGAAATGTATTACACATAACTTATGGGACCAATTAGATCAACACATCATCGGTTTTTTTGAAAAGGTCAAATTACAGGATTTGGCAAAACTCGGTTAATTTATGAAAAGTGAGGAATTGAAAAACCAAGAGTATAAATACGGTTTCACAACTGATATTGAAAATATAAAAGCGCCAAAAGGTCTCACTGACGAAACCATAAAATTTATTTCTAAAATCAAAAAAGAGCCCAAGTGGATGTTAGATTGGAGATTAAAAGCTTTTAATAGATTAAAAGTGCTTAATGAGCCGAATTGGCAAAAACCAAAATATCCAAAAATTGATTATCAAAACTTATATTATTATTCAGCTCCAAAAAGCATGAAAGACAAACCGAAAACTTTGGACGAAGTCGATCCAAAACTTATTGAGACCTATAACAAACTGGGCATTCCTCTTAACGAACAAAAAAGGTTAAGCGGCGTGGCAGTAGATGCTGTTTTTGACTCAGTTTCGGTAGCTACAACCTTTAAAGGAGAACTAGATAAAAAGGGTATAAT
This sequence comes from uncultured Pelagibacteraceae bacterium, assembly GCA_902630665.1. Lineage (GTDB taxonomy): Bacteria > Pseudomonadota > Alphaproteobacteria > Pelagibacterales > Pelagibacteraceae > Pelagilacustribacter. The sequence continues at coordinate 1,105 of CACOVP010000030.1, read as the reverse complement.
TTTTTGTCCTATTTCTGAAGCTATTCAAAAACATCCAGATTTAGTAAAAAAATATCTAGGGTCTGTTATTCCTATTAGCGATCATTATTTTGCAACGCTCAACTCAGCAGTATTTACAGATGGGTCTTTTGTTTACATTCCACCAAATACAAGATGCCCAATGGAACTTTCTACCTATTTTAGAATAAACGCATCAGAAACAGGTCAATTCGAAAGAACCTTAATTATCGCAGACAAAGGGAGTTACGTAAGTTATTTAGAAGGTTGCACAGCCCCCATGAGAGACGAAAATCAATTGCACGCAGCTAATGTGGAATTAGTTGCTTTAGATGATGCAGAAATAAAATATTCAACAGTTCAAAATTGGTATCCCGGGGACAAAGACGGAGTTGGTGGAATTTATAATTTTGTAACTAAGAGAGGCGCATGTAGAGGCAAAAATTCAAAAATTTCATGGACACAAGTAGAGACTGGCTCTGCGATAACTTGGAAATACCCAAGTTGTATTTTACAGGGAGATAACTCTGTAGGTGAATTTTATTCAATTGCTATAACTAACAATCATCAAAAGGCAGATACTGGAACTAAAATGATACACTTAGGCAAAAATACAAAGAGTAAAATAATTTCAAAAGGAATTTCTGCTGGACAGGCTGATAATACATATAGAGGCCTTGTAGATATTGGAGCTAAGGCTAAAAATTCTAGGAATTATACTCAATGTGACTCACTATTGATGGGCAATAAATGTGGAGCACATACCGTTCCATATATAAGAAATAAAAACTCCTCCTCGACGATTGAACATGAAGCTACGACATCTAAAATCAACGAAGACCAATTATTTTATTGCAATCAAAGAGGACTAAACCAAGAAGAAGCAGTAAGTCTTATCGTAAATGGTTTCTGTAAAGAGGTGTTGCAGCAACTTCCAATGGAATTCGCAGTTGAGGCACAAAAATTAGTTTCTATTAGTTTAGAAGGGAGCGTTGGATAATGCTACAATTACAAAATCTGAAGGCTTCAGTAAATGATAAGTCAATTTTAAATGGATTAAACTTAGAAATTAAATCTGGAGAAGTTCATGCTATCATGGGGCCAAACG
>CACOVP010000029.1 GCA_902630665.1 uncultured Pelagibacteraceae bacterium | reverse complement strand
AAAAATTTTTAGATTACAAATGCTTTTAATCTTTTTAAAAAATCAAATTAAAAAAATAGTATCTCCAAATAGTGTTATAGTTACAAAATATAACAATCAAAAAATTTCAGATAATTTCTTTAATTCTGTGATTATCTTTATTTTTACTTTTTTATTTATTTTTCTTATTATCGCAATGCTTTTGTCAATAAGTGGTTTAGATTTTATTACTTCGATATCTGGTGCCGCAAGTTCTATCTCAAATGTTGGGCCTGGTTTAGGTGATATGATTGGACCTAATGGTAACTACAAAGATATACCTGATGTTTCTAAATGGATTTTATCAGCCGGTATGTTATTAGGAAGATTAGAACTATTTGCTGTATTAGTTTTATTTTTTCCCTCTTTTTGGAGAAATTAATTTATGGAAATTACAAAAAAACAATCTTTGTCAGAAGCTTTTAAAATTTATTTAGATAAAAGAATGTTAAAAATATTATTGCTCGGTGCAATTAGTGGTTTTCCATGGGTGATTATAGGAAGCAGTTTAAGTTTATGGTTAAAAGAAGATGGTTTAAGTAGGAGTACAATAGGTTGGGCAGGATTGATATTTGCTGTCTATGCTTTTAATTATTTATGGGCTCCTATAATCGATAGAGTTAAAATTCCTTGGTTAACAGAAAAAGTCGGCCATAGACGTGGTTGGATTATAACCATGCAAAGTATAATTTTATTATGTTTAATTAGTTGGAGCTTTACGAGTCCAATTATAAACTTGGCTTTGGTGATTAGCATTGGGCTTATAATTGCTATCGCCTCAGCTACACAAGACATAACTGTAGATGCATTGAGAATTGAGCAGATCGGTGAAAATGAAGGCAAGTCAATGCAAGCTGGTGCCGCCATGGCTGTAGTAGGATGGTGGACAGGATACAAACTTGGAGGTGTAGCAGCTCTTAATGTAGCCGAATTTTTTCAAAGTTTAGGAATAGTTAATTATTGGCAAAAAACTTTTTTAATTTTAGGAATATTAATCATTATTTGTAACATTTGTTTAATGTTCATTAACGAGCCTCAACCGATGGATAGAACAGAAAAACAAATGGAAACAGATAAAATGATACAAAATAAATTAGGCTCATCTAATTTTATGACTAAGGCTGCTACTTGGCTAACAGGCACTATTATAGGTCCAGTTGTAAGTTTTTTTAAAAAGAATGGTTTTAATATTGCGATTGCAATTTTAGGTTTTGTATTCCTTTTTAAAATTGGAGAAGCTTTTTTGGGTAGAATGTCTGTAATTTTCTATAAAGAGATTGGTTTCTCGAAGTCAGATATTGCTGTTTACTCTAAAGGACTTGGCTGGATTACAACGGTCATTTTTACACTACTTGGTGGATTATTTGCTATCCGTTCAGGAGTAATCAAAGCAATGTTTGTTTCTGGAATATTAATGGCTTCAACAAACCTTTTGTTCTCTTTATTAGCCTGGTCAGGAAAATCTGAGTTATTATTTGCCATCGCTGTGATATTTGATGATATGGCTGCTGCTTTTGCAACAGTTGCGTTTGTTGCGTTTATTTCAATGCTTGTAGATAGAACTTACACCGCGACTCAATATGCTCTCCTTTCATCTATCGGAACAGCAGGTAGAACTACTTTAGCGGCATCCTCGGGTGCTCTGGTTGATTGGTTGAACGGAGATTGGGGAATATTTTTTATTATTACGGCGCTAATGGTTATACCGTCTCTAATATTTCTTTATATGATAAAAGATAAACTCAAACTCAATGACTAAGTATTTTACTAATAATTTTTCTATAACTAATCTTTACAAAAGTCCTTCAATAAAATCTGAAATAGTAACACAAATGATTTTTGGAGACAGTTTTTCGATATCAAAAAGAAGTGGAAAATGGTTGAAAATAAAAATAAAAGAAGATGGCTACAAAGGTTATATTAAGAAACGGAAATTTTCTGAATTTTCCAGACCCACACATAAAGTTTGCGTCCTTAGGTCTAAGGTGTACAGCAATTCAAAAAAAAGGAGTAAGATAAATGAGATACCTTTTGGTTCAAAAATTAAAAAAATTGAAAGTAAAAATAATTTCTTAAAATTTTCGAAGGGATGGGTAAGTAAAAATGATGTAAAACCTATTGCTTTCAAAGAAAAAAGCCCTTTTAGAAAAATATCTATCTTTAAAAATATTAGATATAAATGGGGAGGAAAATCTTTTAAAGGAATAGATTGCTCAGCATTGATACAAGTTTTTTTAAATTTTAATAATGAATTTTGTCCAAGAGATGCTAAGGATCAAGTAAAATTTTTTAAAAAGAATACAAAATTAAAAAGAATAAAGAAAAATAACATTATTTACTGGAAAGGTCACGTAGCTCTTGCTATTTCAAATAAAAAACTTATTCATGCCTACGGACCAATGAAAAAAACTGTTGTAATGGGAATTAATCATACAATCAAAAAAATTGAGAGGACTGCTAATTTAAAAGTAATAGGTGTTAAAAGGCTATAAAAGGCAAAGGCAGCTTCAGTCTCCCTCCACTGCCCTTAATAATTATTTAAATGATTCGACCGAGAAATTTAAGACTCTTTTTAGTTGAATGTGGATATTAAATGGCGGAGAGAGAGGGATTCGAACCCTCGAAACGGTTTCCCGTTTACACGCTTTCCAAGCGTGCGCCTTCAACCACTCGGCCACCTC
>CACOVP010000028.1 GCA_902630665.1 uncultured Pelagibacteraceae bacterium | reverse complement strand
CTGTTATAGTTGTAGAACATGATATTGAGACAATGGAAAGCTCTGATCATATTATCGATATAGGTCCAGAGGCAGGGTTAAAGGGAGGTCAAATAATTGCTGAAGGAGCTGTTGAAAAAATAATAGAGAATGAAAAAAGTATTACTGGTAATTATTTATCTGGAAAAAAATTTATTCCTATTCCAAAGAAAAGGCGTTCAGCAAAAAATGGAAGATTTATTGAGATTAGTGGTGCAAGTGGTAATAATTTAAAAAAGGTAAATCTAAAAATTCCTGTTGGAACATTTACTTGTGTCACTGGAGTTTCAGGAAGTGGTAAGTCCACTTTAATACTTCATACTCTATATAATGCATTTAATTTGATACTAAATAAAAATAAGAGCCGAAAAGTACCAAAAGCTTTTACAGGTTTTAAAGGAACTGAATTGATTGACAAAATTATAGATATTGATCAATCGCCTATCGGAAGAACCCCAAGATCAAATCCTGCAACGTATACAGGCGCATTTGGTCCAATCAGAGAATGGTTCGCTAATTTACCGGAATCAAAAGCTAGAGGATACAAAGTTGGGAGATATTCTTTTAATGTTAAAGGCGGCAGATGTGAAACTTGTGAGGGCGATGGCGTATTAACTTATGAAATGCACTTTTTACCTGATGTTTTTATACCCTGTGATACATGCAAAGGTGCAAGATATAATAGAGAAACTTTAGAAATTAGATTTAAAAACAAAAACATTGCTGATGTTCTAGATATGACGGTTGATGAAGGATGTGAATTTTTTGAAAATATTCAAAGTATAAAGTCAAAATTAATAACTCTTAAACACGTTGGACTTGGGTATATGAAAATTGGTCAACAAGCTACCACACTATCTGGTGGTGAAGCACAACGAATAAAACTAGCAAAAGAATTATCAAAAAGACCGACTGGCAGAACTTTGTATATTTTAGATGAGCCAACAACTGGGCTACACTCACATGATATAAAAAAATTATTAGAAATATTGCAAGCCTTTGCAAATACTGGGAACACAGTGGTTGTAATCGAGCATAATCTAGATGTAATAAAAACAGCAGATCATATAATAGATATGGGTCCAGAGGGAGGTATCAATGGAGGACAAATTATTGCTGAAGGAACTCCTGAAAAAGTTTCAAACGCAAAAGATAGTTATACTGGTAAATTTATAAGGGAAATTATAGGAAATGGATCAATGAAAAAAACTGCTTAAAAATATAATTTATGGTATAAAAATTAATGACAAATATCTTACAATCATTATCGAAAACTGTTCACCTATCGTTAGGTATTGCTTTTTTATTACTTTTAGGCTTACATTTTTTTGGCGATGGATTTACTTTTGATAGATATTTTTTTAGTTGGTTATTTAGGTATTTGCATGTGCTTACAGGGATAATGTGGGTAGGTTTACTTTGGTATTTTAATTTTGTTCAAATTCCATCAATGCCTAATATTCCTGATGAACAAAAACCTGCTATTGGAAAAGTAATAGCACCGAGAGCATTATTTTGGTTTAGATGGGCAGCATTAGGCACGATAATAACAGGATTAATAGTCTCCTATTTACAAGGATATGCTCATCAAGCGATGGCACTAGGAATCGGGAGTGGTGATCCTAAAACTACAGCTATTGGTGTAGGTATGTGGCTTGGAATAATAATGGCTTACAATGTATGGTTTGTAATCTGGCCCAATCAAAAAAAGGCTTTGGGAATAATTGAGTCGACACCTGAGGAAAAAATTAAGTCAGCTAGAACAGCTATGCTTTTTTCTAGAGCAAATACTATTCTTTCTTTTCCAATGTTGTTATCGATGGTAGCAGCTCAGAATCTATATTAACTAGGGTTCAATTCTTTGCTCATCTTTTTCTAAAGTTTTAGAACTAACTTTGAAAAATTTTAAAATTGGAGAAGCAACAAATATTGATGAGTAGGTTCCAATTATTACTCCTAAAATCATTGCAAAAGAAAATCCCCTTAATATTTCTCCACCAAGTATATAAATTGATAATAAGGCTAAAAGTGTTGTAACTGAAGTTATAATTGTTCTTGCTAGTGTTTCATTAATTGATAAATTTGAAACATCGCTGATACTTATTTTGCTATATTTAAGTAAATTTTCTCTAATTCGGTCATAAATTACAACTGTATCATTCATTGAATAACCAACAATTGTAAGCACAGCAGCAATAATAGATAAATTTATTTCTAGAGATAACAAAGAAAAGAGACCTAGCGTAATTACTACATCATGTAATAATGCAATAATCGAACCTACACTAAACTGCCATTCAAACCTAACCCATATATAAAAAAGCATGGCGGCTAAAGCTAAAGATATTGCAATAATAGAGGACTCTAACAATTCTGCACTTACTTTTGGACCAACATTCTCTACTCTCCTAAAATCGATTTCTGAATTTAAATTGTTTTTTAATGTTTTTTTTATACTTGGAATTAGATCACTATTTTTTATATTTTTTTGTTCTACCTTAATCAAATAATCACCATCTTTACCAAATTTCTTAACATTTATATCTCCTAAATTCATCGAATTTAAAGAATTTCTTATTGAAGATGCTTTTGTAGATGTGTCAGTTCTCAATTCTATGAGAGTTCCCCCCTTAAAGTCAATTCCATAATTAAGACCTTTAAAAAGGATAAATAGTATACTTGTTATAAATACAGTAATTGAAATGATATTTGCTTTTTTAAAA
>CACOVP010000027.1 GCA_902630665.1 uncultured Pelagibacteraceae bacterium | reverse complement strand
AAAAGTATTTTTAATGTAAAAGATGAAGATATTTTAGAAACAAATTTATTGAATGAGAAATTGCCTAATCCTATAGGTCTTGCAGCAGGATTTGACAAAAGTGCAGAAGTTTATAATTCATTATTTAAACTTGGTTATGGTTTTGTAGAGGTTGGAACGGTGACCCCTAAAAGGCAACTAGGCAATCCTAAGCCTAGAGTTTTTAGATTAGAGAAGGATCAAGCTCTAATTAATCGACTAGGCTTTAACAACCATGGTTCAGAAGTAATTTCTAAAAGAATCGCTAATGATTTACCAAGTGGTTTCCTAGGAATTAATATTGGCCCAAATAAAGATACTGTAAATAAAGAAGAAGATTATTATCAATGCTTATCAAGACTTTCTTCTTATGCAGGGTATTTGACTATTAATATATCTTCTCCAAACACAGAAGGACTAAGAGATTTTCATGATCAAAAAGAACTTGAAAAACTTCTTACCGGGATTAATAAAATAAAAAAAAATAATAATATATCTAAACCTCTAATGATAAAACTTTCTCCTGATATAAATGATCAAGAAATTAGTAGAATAGTAGAATTAATTTTAAGATTTAAGATCGAGGGGATCGTAGTTTCGAACACCACGGATAGCAATCGTGAAAATTTATCAGACTTTAAAAAAAGTGAGAAGGGCGGGTTGTCCGGTCAACCTTTAAAAAATCTTTCAACAAGTTTAATAAAAAAATTTTTCAGAGAAACTAGAGGAAGATTGCAAATTATTGGCGTTGGAGGAGTTGACACAGGCCAAGCAGCTTTTGAAAAAATAAGCGCAGGTGCAAATGCTGTACAATTGTATACAGGCATGGTTTATAAGGGACCTGGAGTGGTTAAACAGATGAAAAAAGAATTAATTTCTATTTTGAAAAAAGAGAGACTTAAAAATGTTGAGGAAGCGGTCGGAATTAATGCTTGACCAGCGTTATCTCTGGAATTATATAAACCAAAGAATAATATGTCTAAAAAATGTGAATTAACTGGGATATCACCTTTAAAAGGCCATAACGTGAGCCATGCCAAAAACAAAACCAAGCGCAGGTTCTTGCCAAATCTTAAAAAAGTAACTTTCAGAAGTGATATTTTAAAAAAAAATATAAAGTTGAACGTAGCTAATGCAGCTTTAAGAACAGTCGATTTCAAAGGTGGGCTGGATAAATTTTTGATATCAGCAAAAACAGCTAAATTATCTAAAAAAGTTAAAAAAATTAAAGCATCAATTTCAGCAAAATCATAAAATGAATTTATTTTATAAACTTTCCATTTTAATGGGAGTCGTAGTAGTAATTTCTAATTACCTTGTTCAGTTTCCTGTTCAATTTTTAGGATTAAGCGAGGTATTAACATATGGAGCCTTTAGTTACCCAGTAACATTTTTGATAACAGATTTAGCTAATCGAGCTTACGGTAAATTAGTTGCAAGAAAGGTGGTTTACATTGGTTTTTTTATTGGAATTATTCTTACATTATTTGTTTCCACAAACTTTGCAGATATTATTTCAATTAGAATAGCAATTGGCTCAGGTATAGCTTTTTTTATTGCACAAAATCTAGATGTACAAATATTCGATCAATTGAGAAAAAGAACTTGGTTTATCGCTCCACTTTTTTCGTCTACTTTAGGGTCTCTAGCAGATACCTTTTTATTTTTTTCAATAGCTTTTTATGGAACTGGTATTCCCTGGATCACTTTGGCTCTAGGAGACTTAGCAGTGAAATTACTTATTACTTTAGCAATGCTGATTCCTTTCAGACTTCTACTAAGCAAAATTAAAGATTATTCAGAAAGTTCTGTTTCTAAATTTAAAATTTAATGAAAAGTTTTTTTATTTTTTTCAACAAATAAATCCGTCAACTGGTTTATCATAACATCACCAAGATCCTGAACATCTGTTATTTTTACAGCTCTGTTATAATATCTTGTAACATCATGACCAATTCCGATAGCTAACAATTCTATGCTTGATTTATTCTCGATCCATTTTACCGTCTTTTTTAAATTTGATTCTAAATAATCGCTAGTATTAGTTGAAAGAGTAGAATCGTCCACCGGTGCTCCATCAGAAATCACCATTAAAATCTTTCTATCTTCTTTTCTTCTACTCATTTTATTAAAAGCCCATCTTAGAGCTTCGCCATCTATATTTTCTTTTAAAAGACCTTCTTTAAGCATTAATCCCATGTTATTTTTAGTTTGTCTCCATGGTGTGTCTGCCGATTTATATATTATATGTCTTAAGTCGTTAAGTCTTCCGGGTAAATTTGGTTTTTCATTTTTCATCCATTTCTCTCTAGATGATCCACCTTTCCAATGTTTTGTTGTAAAACCTAAAATTTCAACTTTAACCATACATCTTTCTAAAGTCCTTGATAGAATATCTGCACAAATTGCTGCTACAGAAATAGGCTTTCCTCTCATTGAACCTGAGTTATCTATTAATATTGTCACTAATGTATCTTTAAACTCTATATCTTTTTCCTTTTTAAAAGATAAAGAATTAAATGGATCCATAATTATTCTAGGTAGTTTTGATGTATCTAATAGACCTTCCTCTAAATCAAAGTCCCAAGATCTATTTTGCTTAGCTAACAATTTTCTTTGTAATTTGTTAGCTAATTTTGAAATAAAATTCTTTAATTGTAATAATTGCTGATCTAAATTTTTTCTTAATCTCGATAGCTCATCTATACTTTCAAGATCTTCAGCTTTAATTATCTCATCAAATTCCTCAGTATAAATTTTGTATTTCAAATCAGCTAAACCAGACTTGCCTTTTTTTCTT
>CACOVP010000026.1 GCA_902630665.1 uncultured Pelagibacteraceae bacterium | reverse complement strand
AAATCCCTTCAAATTTTGATTATGATAAACTTGCATCCAAATATGAAGTTCCATCGAATTTGATAAATTTAATCGAAAAAAAACAGAACGCATTCCTAGCATTGAAAATAATTGAAATTATAGGAGAAGATGAACCCCACCAACTTGATCCCGAAACAATTTATTTTATCACAAGCTTACTTAATGACATGGGATTAGTTCGAATTAGAAATAAAGTTTTAAATTCTGCACTACCACTAAGAGTTTAATTTTAATATAATAATCTAATGTCAAAAAGAGATATAGTAGTAGAACCTAATCCTATTTTAAGAAAAAAAAGTCAGAGTTTAGAAAAAGTTGATGATGACCTTAGAAAGCTTATGGATGATATGCTGGAAACAATGTACTCCGCCCCTGGCATTGGACTAGCAGCAGTTCAAGTAGGTATTTTAAAACGTTTGATTGTAATAGACCTCTCTAAAGACGGAGAAAAAAAAAATCCACTTTTTCTGGTAAACCCTGAGCTTACTTTTAAATCAAAAAAAACTTCAATTCATGAGGAGGGCTGTCTGTCACTACCCGGTCATTTTGCAGAAGTTGAAAGACCTGCAGAGTGTCATCTGAATTATGTTGACTACAATGGTAAAGAAAAAAAATTGAAAGCAGATGGTCTTTTATCTACTTGTATTCAGCACGAGGTAGATCATTTAAATGGAATTTTATTTATTGATTATTTGTCAAAACTCAAAAGAGACATGATAATTAAAAAATTAAAGAAAAATAATAAAGAAAAAAATAAAATTATTTTATAACTCAGATGGCTTTGAAAATTATATTTATGGGAACACCTAGTTTTGCTGTGCCAATTTTAGAATCTATTTTGAATTCCCAGCATCACATACTTGCTGTTTATACTCAAAATCCAAAAAAAGGTGATCGCGGACAAAAAATAAAAATCTCTCCCATACATTATTTTGCAAAAGAAAAAAAAATTGCAGTTAGATCTCCACAAAAACTTGATAAAGAGGAGATGATGTTCATTCAAAAACTAAATCCCGATATAATTGTAGTTGTGGCTTATGGAAAAATCATACCTCCGGAATATTTAAAAATTAAAAATATTAAATTTATAAATATTCACGCATCGTTATTACCTAAGTGGAGAGGAGCGGCTCCAATTCAACGATCATTAATGGAGATGGATGAGGAAACAGGGATCTCTATAATGAAAATAATTCCAAAATTAGACTCTGGGCCATTTTTACTTCAAGAAAAAATTCAAATTAAAAAAAGAGATAATTATGATTCTTTAAGTGCTAAGCTAGCAAATTTGGGATCAAGGTTAATTATAAAATCATTAAATCTGATAGAAACAAATAATTTTAAGTTGATTGATCAGGATGAGACAAAAGCTACTTATGCGAGGAAAATAGACAAAAAAGAGTCAAAAATTGATTGGAACATACCTGCAAAAAAATTAATTGCTAAAATTAATGGACTCAGCCCTTTTCCAGGAGCGTGGTTCGAACATAAAAAAAAGAGAATTAAAATTCTTGAAGCATTAGAAGTTGAACAAACTGGAGAAACTGGAGAAATTTTAGACGATAATTTAACTATCGCTTGCAAAGAAAAAGCTATTCAGGTTTTGTCTGTACAAAAAGAAGGAAAGAAAATTTTAAAAACTAAAGAATTTTTGTCTGGTTACTTGGTTAGAAAAGGAGAGAAACTTACTTGAAATTTAATTATCAGATTATTATTGAATATCTTGGAAATGATTTTGCAGGATGGCAAATTCAAAAAAAAAACAAATCTATACAATCCGTTATTGAAAAAGTTTTATCCAAAACTTTGAAAACAAAAATTAAAGTTATCGGGTCTGGCAGGACAGATGCGGGTGTAAATGCTTTTGGTCAAAGTGCTAATTTTTACCACAATGAGGAAATTAAAAATTCTTTTAAGTTTTTAACAACTGTGAATTTTTTTTTAAACAGATACTCAATTTCAATTTTAAGCCTAAAAAAAAGAACCCCTAAATTTCATGCAAGACACAGCGCAAAAAAAAGAGAATACGAGTACATAATATTGAATAGAACTGCAAAACCATCATTTGATGTTGATCGGGCTTGGCTTGTAAAACAAAAACTAAATTTAAAAAATATGAAAAAAGGAGCTAAATTTTTTTTAGGTAAACACGATTTTACAGCTTTAAGGTCCTCGTCTTGTTCAGCTAAAAGCCCAATTAGAACCATTACGGGTTTAAAGATAATAAAAAGAGGAGACAAAATTTTTATCAATATTCTCTCAAAATCTTTTTTACAGAAACAAGTAAGATCAATTGTTGGATGCCTGAAGTACGTAGGAGAAGATAAATGGACTCCTCTTAAAATTCAACAATTAATCGTTTCAAAGCAACGTAAAAATTGCGCGCCACCAGCACCGGCAAAAGGTTTATTTTTAAAAAAAGTTTTTTATTAATGTTTAATTAATTTTAGATAATTTTTACTTACCTGCTTCCAGGTAAGATTTTTAACAAACTTAAGTGATTTCTTTGAAAGCTGATTACTTTTAGACTTATTATTTTTTAAAGAAATTATTTTTTCTATTATTTCATAATCCTTATCATAACTTAAAACACTTTTACCAAAATTCTTTGAAACTTTATCAGAGCATATAACTGGTAGGCCATGAGACATATAAGTAAAAACTTTTCCTTGAACTCCAGTTGCTATTTCTAAATTTGCTACGCCACAAAAAGCGGTTTTTACATAATTTTTCAAATTTTTTATTGAACCTAATATTTCAACATTAGAATTACTTGATAATAATCTTTTCCTTGACTTATTGATATCACCAATTATACAAAATTTAAAATTAGCAATTTCCTTTTTTAA
>CACOVP010000025.1 GCA_902630665.1 uncultured Pelagibacteraceae bacterium | reverse complement strand
CCTGTAGCAAACCATATCAATAACAACATCTCGATTAAATTTTTGTCTATACTCCGTTGCAATTTTGGCACAATAAGTAACTGCTTCTGGGTCATCTCCGTTAACATGAAAAATTGGAGCTTGAGCAGTTTTAGCAACATCTGAAGGATAAGGGGAAGATCTGGCAAATCTAGGTGCTGTAGTAAAACCTATTTGATTGTTTACAATAATATGAATAGTTCCTCCAATATTATGCCCTGGTAGTCCTGACATTGCAAAACATTCCGCTACTATTCCTTGTCCAGCAAAAGCCGCATCTCCATGCATTAAAACTGGAATTACTTTTTTTCTATCTTTATCTTTATGGAAAAATTGTTTAGCTCTTACTTGTCCTAATACTACAGGATTAACTGCCTCTAGGTGGGATGGATTATCTGTAAGACTTATATGAACAACGTTACCATCAAATTCTCTATTGGATGAAGCCCCAAGATGATATTTCACATCTCCCTCAAAATATTTGCTTGCATTTATCGATTTTCCAAAAAATTCACTGAAAATTGCTCTAAATGGTTTTCCCATGACATTAGCTAAAACATTAAGTCTTCCCCTGTGCGGCATTCCAATTTTAATTTCTTTAGCACCAAGATTACCTCCCCTTTTAATAATCTGCTCTAAAGCTGGTATCAATGACTCACCGCCATCTAGTCCAAATCTTTTTGTTCCAACAAATTTTACGTGTAAATATTTTTCAAAACCTTCTGCCTGAACTATTTTATTTAATATCGCTCTTTTACCATTATCTGTAAAAGAAATATCTTTTTCTGGACCCTCTATCCTGTTTCTAATCCAAGCTTTTTCCTCTGGATCGCTCATATGCATAAATTCAAACCCAATGTTAGAACAATAAGTTTTTTTGAGTATTTCAAGTATCTGGTTTAAATTAGCATATTGAAGTCCTAAAACCCCATCTAAAAAAATTTTTCTTTGAAAATCTTTTTTTGTGAAGCCATAATTTTCAGGTTGTAGTTCTGAGTGTTCTTTTTTTTCTTGGATAGCTAACGGATCTAAGTTAGCAATCAGATGTCCTCTTATTCTGTAAGCTCTAATAAGCATTATTGCGCGTACGGAATCCTGTGATGCCTGTTTTATAGAGTCTTCATTAAGTTCAGTGGAGTCCTTAGCAGAAGCTTTTTCTTGAATTATACTCCTATTTGTAATTTTATTTTTAATTTTTTTTGCTGGAGACCAACTAGGACCATTTAAATCACTTAGAATTAATTTTTCATCTTCACTCAATCCATTAAAAAATTTTATCCAACCTTCAGGTAAAGATTTAGGATCAGAGAGATAGTCAGAGTATAATTCATTTATAAATTCAGAATTTATACCTGATAAAAAAGATGTTTTTTTAAAAGTAATATTATTATCGGAAGATGACATTAATTATTTATACTAACATAAATTATTAAAAATCAACTATTAAGTTTATCAAATAGAGTTTTGCCGATATCTGCAGGTGATTTTGATATGGTAATACCCGCTGATTTCATAATTTCAATTTTTTCTTCTGCTCCTCCCTTACCTCCTGAAATAATCGCCCCAGCATGCCCCATTCTTCTACCTGGTGGGGCTGTTAATCCGGCTATAAAACCTACAGTAGGTTTTTTAATTTTTTCTTTTTTTAAAAACTCAGCAGCTTCTTCTTCGGCAGATCCACCGATTTCTCCAATCATTACGATTGATTTAGTTTTCTCGTCTTTTAAAAATAATTCTAAACAATCTATAAAATTGGTTCCATTAATTGGATCTCCGCCTATACCAATACATGTTGATTGTCCTAAATTATTTGAAGAGGTCTGCGAAACAGCCTCATAAGTCAAAGTCCCGGATCTTGATACTATTCCGACTGAACCTTTTTTATGAATATTTCCAGGCATTATTCCAATTTTACATTCCTCTGGAGTGATGACCCCAGGACAATTTGGACCAATTAATCTAGAGTTGCTCTCATTTAAAATTTTTTTAACTTTCAACATATCTAAAACTGGTATTCCCTCTGTTATGCAAACAATTAATTCTATTTTTGCTTCTATTGCTTCAATAATAGCAGCACCTGCGAATTTCGGAGGTACATATATCATTGTGGCATTGGCAGACGTTTTATCTTTTGCTTCTTGCACTGTATTAAATACTGGTAAACCTAAATGTTTTTGACCCCCCTTTTTAGGAGTAACACCTCCTACCAATTGAGTACCATATTTTAAAGCTTGTTCTGAGTGAAACGTTCCATGCTTGCCAGTAAATCCCTGGCATATGACTTTTGTATTTTTGTTTACTAAAACTGACATTAATTTATAGCCTCAACTATTTTTTTTGCAGCATCATTTAAATCACTGGCTGATAAAATTTTAAGTTTAGATTGGTCTAAAATTTCTTTTCCTTGTTTAAAATTTGTTCCTGCTAATCTGACTACAAGCGGTACAGATAAGTTAACTTGCTTTGCTGCATCTACTACTCCTTGAGCTAAAACATCGCATCTCATAATCCCACCAAATATATTTATTAAAATTCCTTTAACATTTTCATCTGCTAATATTAATTTAAAGGCTGCAGTGACTTTTTCTTTAGAAGCGCCTCCGCCAACATCCAAAAAGTTTGCTGGTTCTTCTCCATATAATTTTATTATATCCATAGTGGCCATTGCTAAACCTGCACCATTCACCATGCATCCTATTGATCCATTTAGTTTGATGTATGCAAGATCGTACTTGCTAGCTTCAATTTCTGCAGGATCTTCCTCGTTTAGGTCTCTTAGTTTTAAAATTTCTGGTCTCCTAAAAATTGCATTATCATCAAAATTCATTTTTGCATCTAAACAGATTAACTTTTTATCTTTTGTAATAATTAAAGGGTTAATTTCTATTAGGCTGGCATCTTTTTTTAAAATTATTTCGTACATCGATTTTACAGTTTTTTTCGCAATCTTTTTTTGATCCTCATTGAGCTTAAAAACTTTAATAATTTCATCTAATTCGTTTTCACTTGGTCCAGTTTCATTTAAATCCATTTTTGTAGTTATAATTTTATCTGGAGACTCAGCAGCTATCTTTTCAATATCCATTCCTCCTTCGGTGCTGCTGATAAATGCAATTTTGGATGACTCCCTGTCAATAAGGCAGGATAGATAAAATTCTTTCGAAATTTCTGATGCCTCTTCAATGTATAATCTTTTTACTATTTTACCCTCTGGACCTGTTTGATGTGTCACAAGTTTTTTTCCCATCATTTTTTTTGCTTCATTCTCTAATTCTGATAAATTTTTAATTAATTTAACTCCACCGGCTTTACCTCTACCGCCTGCATGAATTTGAGCCTTAAGAACAAATTCTGTACTTTTTAACTTTGATATTTCTTTTTTTAAATCTTCTAATGAATAAATGACTACTCCGTTGGAGACTGGTGCACCATATTCCTCTAATATTTTTTTTGCTTGATGTTCGTGAATATTCAT
>CACOVP010000024.1 GCA_902630665.1 uncultured Pelagibacteraceae bacterium | reverse complement strand
AGATTTGATACCAAGAGTAGTTTGGGCACCAAGTATGAATACAGATGCAGATAAATTCTGGAAAAGAATAGTTTATACTGGAGGTCATGACCTAACAACATTAGCTGTTCACAGTGGAAAAATAGATGCCGGATTTGTAGCAAGTCACAGATTCGACAACGTGGTCGCTAAAGGTCAAGTAAAGTTAGAAGACTTTAATATTTTATGGAGATCACCATCTGTTCCACAAGATCCATTTGTGTATAGTGGAAAACTATGTGACCCAATAAAAAAAGCAATCGCATCTACATTTCTAAATCTTGGAAATGATGCTAAAGCTCAGAAGTTTTTAGCTAACTTAAAATCATCTAAATTTGTTCCAATGACGGATAAAGATTACGATGTAATTAGAACGTTAGCTAAAGCTAAAGCTGAGTTTAAGAAAAAAAATAAAAAGTAAAACAAATAATTAAATTAACTGTGCGCTTATATATAATATAAACGCACAGTCATTTAAATTGAAAGTATTTATGAGTGAAACAGTTCTTAAAGTTGAAAATTTAAATCTTACATATAGCAAAGGTGGGCCTCAGGTTTTGTTTGATATATCTTTTGCAGTAGATAGTAATGATTTTTATGCCATTATAGGACCTAGTGGAGCAGGAAAATCATCTCTTATTAGATGCATAAATAAATTAGCCAATCCTAATAGTGGCGAGGTAGATTTTAAAGGTGAAAAATTACTGAGCTTAAAAGGACAGAAACTTAGAAATGTAAGAAGAAGAATTGGAATGATATTCCAAGAATTTAATTTGATTGATCGTATGTCTGTAATAGATAACGTTCTGACCGGAAGGTTAGGTTACATGAACACTTTCTCAAGTTTATTTAGAATGTTCAGTAGAAAAGACGTTGGTCGTGCAATTGAACTTATTGAAAAAGTTGGATTAAAAGATTTTGCGAATAAACGTGTAGATCAATTAAGCGGAGGTCAAAGACAAAGAGTTGGTATAGCTAGAGCTTTAATGCAAGAACCTGAAATGTTATTAGTAGATGAGCCAACATCAAGTTTAGACCCAAAAATTGCAGTTGAGATGATGGAATTAATTAAAAAAATAGCAGATGAATTAAGGATCCCAGTACTTTGTAATATCCATAATATTGAATTAGCAAAACAATTTGCAAATAAGATCTTGGGCTTACAAGATGGTAAAAAAAAATTTGATGGTGTAACAGAAAAACTCACACATGATGTTCTTCAAGATCTCTATAAATTTGAGGTGTTATAAAATCTATGAGCGGTTATAATTTAAGAGCTGAAGATTATACAAAACAAAATTTCTCAAAAATTTTAAAAAAAATAATATTTTATACGGTTGCAATTTTAGTAATTTTTCTAAGCGTTTACTTTATAATTATATTAGATACTGATTGGCATAGGATAGGATCAGGAGAAGGAATTTTAAAACAATTATCTTATTTTGTAGGTTTAGATTTTAAAATTATGCCTTACCTAATAAAACCTGCATTTGAAACATTTTTAATGGCATGTCTAGGCACTATGTTAGGTTTGATTATGTCTTTACCTGTAGCTTGGCTTGGAGCTAAAAATGTCACTCCTCTTGGGCTGGCTAGTTTTAGTTTTGCTAGAATGTTAATGACTATTAGCAGATCGGTTCATGAAATCATTTGGGCTTTAATCTTTGTTGGAGCCGTCGGCCTAGGTGCTTTACCTGGAATTTTGGCACTAGCATTTAGATCAGTTGGTTTTATTTCTAAAATTATATCAGAAAGCATAGAGGGGGCAGATAAAAAACCTATTGAGGCAATTAGAGCAGCAGGTGGCTCAGGTTTTGATGTTATGTATTATGGAATTATTCCTCAAATTCTCCCTACAGTAATAGGAACAATTATTTTCGAGTGGGATATAAATATTAGAAGATCAGCTGTAATGGGCCTTGTAGGTGCCGGTGGATTAGGTTTAGCTTTTTTTAGACAGATGCACATGTCAAATTATCCAGGTGTTACAACAGTCATTATGTTCATAGTTGGACTAATTTTAATTGGAGAAGTTTTATCTCATTATTTAAGAAAGAGGATTATTTAGTATGGAACAAATATATAAGAGAAACAATGCAAAAAATTTTATTTTATTAAGCTTATTCTTTTTTATTATCTATCTATGTTTCTTATACTTAGGCATTGATTTTCAAAGATTTTTTTCAGCTTTAGGAAATTTTGGTAAATTAATTGCAAATAGGTATTACCCAGTAGATATACCATATGCGCTCGAGCCAGGTTACCTATCATCTATATTAGACAGTATTCAAATGGGGTATCTTGGTTTAATTATAGGTGTTATCATAGCATCAATACTTGCATATCTTGCTGCAGCTAATCTAACTCCAAGTAAAAGAATTGGATATCCTGTGGGAAAATTTTTAATAATTTTTGCAAGATCAATTCATGAAACAATTTGGACAATTTTATTTGTCACTATAGTTGGTTTTGGAATGTTAGCAGGCACAATGGCTTTAACAATGTATTGTATAGGCTTCTTTGGAAAACTATTTTCGGAAGAGCTTGAAAATGTAGATATGAAACTTGTAGACACTATAAGATCAAATGGTGCTAATGAATTTCAAGTGTTTGCATATGGTGTATGGCCACAAGTTAAAACTGCATTTACAGGTATATTAATTTACACTTGGGATGTTTGTTTTAGAGCATCAACTATAATTGGTTTTTTTGGAGCCGGAGGAATGGGTTGGTATCTTAAACGTAATGTACTTCAATTAGAATATGCAAGAACCTCAGCAATTATATTATCCATTATAGTTTTAGTTATTTTTTCAGAGGCATTATCTGCATATATGAGAGATAAGATTTATAAGGAAACACAGTAATGTTAAAAAATCACGAAAAAGAATTAATGATATCTATAAATTTATTTTTGGATAATATTTTAAAAATAAATAATCTTTTTAAAACATTACTTCAAAAATATTTTGATAAAAAATTTGATGATGTACAAAAAGTCACTGACCAAATTTCTAATTTGGAAAGTGAGTGTGACGCCTTAAGAAGAGATGTTGAAAGAAGAATATACAGTGAGACTTTAATCCCAGAAATAAGAGGCGATGTTTTAGGGATGCTAGAAAATTTGGATAAAATACCAGGTCAAATACAAGGAAATGCTCACAGCTTTAACACAGAAAAACCAAAGGTGGACGCAGAACTTGATAAAAATTTCCTAAAGCTTTGCGACCATGCTTCAGAGTGTATATCCTTACTTATTGAAGGTGCGAGAAGTTTTTTTACTGATAAAAAAATAACAATTGCAAAATGTTTAGAAGTTTCAAAGGTGGAGAGCAAAGCAGACAAAATTAGTACAGAGCTAAAAAAAACTATTTTTACGAATTCCGAAAATGGCCTAGCTACTAAAGTACATCTAAAATATTTTGTTGAGATAATGGATGAAGTAGCTAATCTTTCAGAGGATGTTGCTGATAGACTGATTATATCA
>CACOVP010000023.1 GCA_902630665.1 uncultured Pelagibacteraceae bacterium | reverse complement strand
TTCTCGAAGCTCTACCTCTAATTTATTTAACTCTTCTCCACCTGCCATCATACTTAAAAGTTTTTCTCTAGAAATATCTTTTTTTTCATATGTGCCTAAACTTTTTCCCCTATTTAATACTGTAAAACTATTTCCAACTGGATAGGCATGATGAACGTTATGTGTTATTAAAATTACTGCTAATCCTTGAGAAGCAGCTTTAACTATATATTTTAAAACCACTGAAGCTTGATGCACTCCGAGAGCAGAAGTAGGTTCGTCTAAAACAAGAACTTTTGCTCCAAAGTATATAGCTCTACTTATTGCTAAACATTGTCTTTCACCACCCGACATTGTTCCGACTGCCTGAGATGGATCTCTAACATCAATACCTATCTGCCCCATTCTCTCGGCAGCTATTTTATTTGCTTTTTCTATATCAAACGTTTTGAAAAATGGTGGACCTTTCATTGGTTCTCTACCCATAAAAAAGTTTCTTGTTACACTCATTAAAGAGACCAAAGCTAGATCTTGATACACGGTAGCTATGCCCATATCCAATGCATCTTTGGGACTGTCAAATATCGTTTTTTTTCCTTCAACAATAATTTCACCTTCGTCAGGCCTATGAACTCCAGCTAAAGTTTTGATTAAAGTTGATTTACCAGCACCGTTGTCACCAAGAAGACACATAATTTCACCTTTTTTTAATTTCATAGTTACATCTTTAAGAGCTATTACTTTTCCAAAAAATTTACTTATGTTGTTAAATTGAACTAAATAATCTGACATTATTTACTTTCCGTTACCTTTCTTCTTATATAATTATTAAAAATCACCGCAATTAACATCATTGCTCCTAAAAAAACTTTAAACCAGTCCGTATCCACATCCGTGTAAAATATACCCATTGATACTGTTCCGAAAATCAAAGCCCCAAATGCTGCACCTATTGCTGAACCATAACCACCAGTTAATAAACAGCCTCCAACAACTGCGGCTGCAATAGCTTCTAATTCCTTTAAAGTTCCACGCATTGTATCAGCTGAACCAGCATCTAAAACTTGAATAGTAGCAAAAATAGTCGCTGCTACTGCAGTACCTATAAATAAGCTTATTTTTACTCTACCAACTGGCACTCCGACATTGTTAGCACCATTTTTATCTCCTCCAGATGCAAATATCCAATTTCCGTATCTTGTTTTCATAAGTATCCATGTTGTAATGATTGCTAAAGCTATGAACCATATTACAGATGGCGGTATTCCTGTAGCGAGTGGAGTTCCATCAGTTCTTAATGCAATCAGATTCATAGAACCTAGCCAAGTAAAAACCCATTTAAAAGTATCTGTTGCAAATATCCATGCTAATGGATCATCTTCGATTAAAACTCTTAGGCCTGGAACTTGAGTCCGACCAGTAATCAATCTCGTTATAGCTAAAGTTGCTCCTCTTAAAATAAAAAGCATTGCAAGAGTTACAATAAATGATGGTAGACCTGTCCTTACCACTAGTATTCCATTAAAATATCCAACAAGAACTGCCATTGAAAATGCAAAAATTATACTCATCCATAATGGCCATCCCCAATAAATTGCTGGAATAGCTATACAAATGCCTGCAAACCCTATCATAGATCCAATTGATAGATCAAATTCTCCACCTATCATTAACATTGCAGCTGCAATAGCTATTATTCCAAGATTTGCAGAAACATCTAAGAAATTTAAAACTCCGTAAGCACTGAACATCCCCGTATCTCCGGCAACTATACCAAAGAATATGAAAACTAGTATTGCTCCACCTAGAGCGCCAAGTTCGGGTCTATTTAACAATAATCTTAATTTGGAAACTTTTTTGAGTCTTTCATCCTGATTGAAATCAGTTTTTGTTTCAATACTTTTAGACTTTGTAGACATATAAAAAAAACTTAAAAAAAAAGGCCTAGTGATTATTCACTAGGCCTTTTTAATATTGTTCTTATCTATAACCTTGAGCAGCCCATTTTATTACGTCCTTCGCATTGTTAGGAGTAACAAAACCAGGTCCTGTCATAACAACACCAGCTGGCATTGTTCCATATCTCATATATTGAGAAAAGATAGCTATAGGTAAATAACCTTGTAAATACTGTTGTTGGTCAATTAAGAATTCAACTTTTCCAGCAGCAGCAGCTTTTAGCATACCTGGTGACATATCAAATGTACCAAGTTTAACGCTTCCAACTTTACCAGCAGACTCTAATGCTTTTAGAGCAGCTTCTCCCGCAAGACCAGCTCCTAAAGTAAGAATAGTGTCATATCCACCACCTAATTTAGCAGCTACAGCTTTTTGAATTTCAGTCGGGTCATTTGATGTACCTAATATGTCTACAGATCCACCAAAACCTTTTTTGAAACCAGCACATCTTCTATCTAAAGCGACGTTACCTACTTCGTGGTTAACACATAGTGCTTTTTTACCACCAGCAGCTTTCATTTTTTGTCCGCCTCCTACGCCAGCTTCAAACTCTGTTTGACCTACGTGAGCACTTATACCTAGTTTCATGTAGTCGTCTGAACCTGAATTCATAGAGATTACTGGGATACCTGCAGATATTGCAGCTTTAACAGATTTGCCTAAAGCGGCAGCATCTGGAAGAGTTATCACAATACCTTTTGGTTTTTGAGAAACAGCGTTGTCAATAAGTTTTGCCATCTCTACCATGTCAAATGTTGCTGGGGCAGTGTATTTGCAAGATACTTTCATATCTTTACAAGCTTTATCAACTCCATTTTTTGCAACAGACCAGAAAGGGTCATTTGCTTGTCCATGAGACACAACAATAATATCAACTGCTAGAGCAGCTACTGACATCATTGCCCAGCTCATAAGAGCAGCAATTGTTAAGTATACTTTTTTCATGATTATTTCCCTCATTTGTTTGTTAAATTTGCGCAATTAAAACAAAAAAATTATTAAAATTCAAAAGGAAAAAAATTATATACAACTAGAGGTAGTTATAGTTACTTTAATTTTACTACCTTTTTTTGCTTTAGAGATTGATATGCGGCATTAGCAATTTTTAAAGCTAAATAACCATCTTTGAATGTTGATCTAGGTTTTTTTCTATTTTTATGAAGAGAAATCAATTCATTCAATTGCAAATTATAAGCTTCTTTGTATCGCTCAATAAAAAAATTTAAAAAGGGTTTTTGCGAATGGGATTGATTTGAATTAAATATCTCTGTGGCCGTGCTCTTTTGATTGCCTGATAAAAGCATTCCTTTCTTTCCAAATAATTCAACTCTTTGATCGTATCCAAAAGAACAATGTCTAGAATTTGTAATTACACATATAACACCTTTTTTTGATTTCATAGTAACCGTAGCTAATTCATGATCTTTAATTTTTTTATAAAAATTATCAAATGAGCTTACAGATGAACTTATTTCAGAAATTTCATCCTTATTTAAATAATACCTACATAAATCGAAATCATGAATCATCATATCTCTGAAAATACCCCCAGAAGATTTAAGATAAGCCTTTGATGGAGGTGCTGGATCTCTACTTGTGATTATTATTTTTTCCAACCTTCCTATTTTACCTTTTTCTAAATCTTTTTTTATTGAGTAATGGC
>CACOVP010000022.1 GCA_902630665.1 uncultured Pelagibacteraceae bacterium | reverse complement strand
CAATAAGAAATATTAAAAAAGAGGATGTTCAAGCTTTTTTAAATCCATCTATTAAAAATTTTCTACCAAATCCTGAAATTATAAATGATATGCAAAAATCAGCAAGAAGAACAGTGCAAGCAATTTCTCAAAAACATAAAATTGGTATTTTTGGGGATTATGATGTCGATGGAGCTTCAGCAACAGCATTACTTGCAAATTTTTTTAATTCGATAAATATTCCTTATGAAATTTATATTCCTGATAGAAAAAAAGAGGGTTATGGACCATCTGCGGATTCTTTCAAAAAACTGATAGATAGTGGGACAAAAATGATTTTTACTGTGGATTGTGGAACACTTTCCTTTAATGCTATAGATTATGCTTTCAATAATAATATCGATGTAATTGTTCTTGATCACCATCAATCAGAAATAAATTTACCTAAAGCTCACTCTGTAGTAAATCCAAATCGATTGGACGATAAATCTAATTTAAAATACTTATGCGCTGCTGGAGTTACCTTTATGTTCTTAATTTCTTTGAATAAAGAACTTAGATCAACCAATTGGTTTATCAAATCAAAAATCTTAGAGCCAAATTTACTTGAATATTTAGATTTAGTAGCTTTGGGAACTGTTTGTGATGTTGTTCCTTTAATTGGTTTAAATAGGGCAATAGTCTCACAAGGATTAAAAATTTTAAAGTCAAAAAA
Organism: uncultured Pelagibacteraceae bacterium; assembly: GCA_902630665.1. GTDB lineage: Bacteria > Pseudomonadota > Alphaproteobacteria > Pelagibacterales > Pelagibacteraceae > Pelagilacustribacter. The sequence goes on along the minus strand of CACOVP010000022.1, from coordinate 3,445 downwards.
AAATCTAGGGTTAAAAACTTTATTTGATATTTGTGATATCCAAAGCAAACCAAATGTTTATCACATTGGATATCAACTTGGACCAAGAATAAATGCTGGAGGTAGGGTAGGAAAATCTTCTCATGGAGCAAATCTATTAATTAGCGATAACCCTAAAGATGTTTTTAAGATTGCATCTGAACTAGATCATTTTAACAAAGAAAGACAAATTTTAGAAAAAGATCTCATGGATAAAGTTTTGAATGTTTTAGGAAATAAAATAAATGAGTCAGTATTAATTATCCAAGGCAAAAATTGGCATGAAGGCGTGATTGGAATAGTTGCATCTAGGATTAAAGATAAATTCAATAAACCCGTGATAATTATTTCCATAGACAATAATGGCATTGGAAAAGCATCTGCTAGATCTATTGTAGGTTTTGATATGGGTTCAGTAATTATTTCTGCTGTTCAAGAAAATATTTTGATTAAAGGTGGGGGGCATAAAATGGCTGGGGGATTTACTATTAAAATTGAAAATGTTGAAAAATTTAAAACGTTTATTTTTAAAAAATTTGAAAAATTAAGTATTAACCACAAGAGTTTTAAACCTTTATATTTAGATAGTGTAATAGCTCCAACTGCCTTAAATGTTCAAGTTTACAATAAAGTTAATACTCTTGCTCCTTTTGGATCTGGTAATCCAGAACCTAAATTTGTTTTAGAGAATATGAAATCTATTAATAATAAGATTATAAAGGATAAACACATTAAATCAGTTTTAGTTGGATTAGATGGATCTACAGTTAAATCAATAGCATTTAACTGCGTCGAAAATGAAATTGGAGCATATTTATTAAAAAAAGATAAAAAATTATTTAATATTGCTGGTAAATTATCCCTAAACGAGTGGCAAGGGCAATCAAATGTGGAGTTTATTATCGATGATATTTCTGTTAATAAGACATTCAAAAATACGGTCCCATCGTCTATCGGTTAGGACAGTTGGTTTTCATCCAACAAAGAGGGGTTCGATTCCCCTTGGGACCGCCAAAAAAAATGCATAAAGTAGCAATTATAGAAAAAATTCACCAAGACGGAATAGATTTATTAAAAAATAATTCAGCATTTGAATTTGAAATAATCGAAGATGCCTCTGAAGAAAACTTAATAAAAGTTCTTCCAAATTTTGACGCATGCACACTAAGAGTTTCTAAATTAAATGAAAAAATTCTATCGAAATGTAAAAATTTAAAAGTTATATCAAGACATGGTGTTGGATATGATAATGTTGACTTAAATTATGTTAAAAAAAACAAAATAACTTTACTAATAACTGCAACTGCAAATGCAGTAGCTGTAGCGGAACATGTAATTTACATGATGCTATCTATATCTAAAAGCATCAATCAATATGATCAAGAAGTTAGAATAGGAAATTTTAAGAAAAGTGCATCTAAAATCACTACTCTAGAACTTTTTAATAAAGAGATATTAATAGTTGGGTTTGGGAGGATAGGACAAAGTTTAATCAAAAGATGTAAAGGGTTCGAAATGAAAGTTAAGGTATTTGATCCTTTCGTCAACAAAGAGACCATTGAAAGTTTTGGAGGACAAAAAATTGAAAATCTGGATGAGGGATTAAAAATTTGTGACTATGTTTCTTTACACGTACCATTAAATGAAAAAACTAAAAATTTAATTGATTATTCTAAACTTAAGAATATGAAAAGAACAGCAATTATAATCAATACTGCAAGAGGTGGTATCATACACGAAAATGATTTAGACAAGGCATTAAGAGAGAGTATAATTTTTGGAGCGGGATTAGATGTTTTTGAAAAAGAGCCTGTAGACAAAACTAATCCTCTGCTATCAAATAAAAAAGTTTTGCTAAGTCCACATTCAGCAACATTTACTAATGAATGTAAATCTAGAATGTCTTTAGAAACAATTAAAAATATTATTGATTTTTTTGAAAATAAGATTGATAAATCTATGATTGTAAAATTATGATAGATATAAATAGGAAATTAAAAAATTTTGGCCCACTAGAAATTTTAGTATTAAGTTCTATAACATATGTGATTGTAATGTTATTATGGACAGCTTCAACTAGATCTGAAGTTTTACAAAAAGCAAACGATATAAAATCAAATCATAAGTCTGTGGTTGATTTCATTAATGATGAGGTAAATAGTTGCAGCTCAAATGAAGAGGGGTCAACGTCTTGGGGTGAGAAATGCAATTCTGTTTGGAGTTCAGATAAAATCGTAAATTACGTGTTAAATAATATTGATCTAAAAAACCCATATTCAATTAATAAACCGTTAATACAAACCTCTCAAGATCCCAGAATTCAGGCCGAGGGTAAAGCAGGTCAATCTACAGATAAAGGTATAATTTTTGTTTCTTCAAATAACTTCGAGTCAGAGGCAGGATCAGAATGGGTAGTTGGAACTTGTATAAAGTCACCATGCGTAGCTGCGGGTAATAATGAATTGGTCTCTGTATACCGTTAATTAATAATTTCAAAACCACATTGTTTTGCAGTTTTACTTAAATAATTAAAACCAATTTTTGCATATTCAAATGGATTTGCTTTAGCAGGGTCTTGCTCCGCTTCTACCACAAGCCATCCTGAATAATCTTTTTTCCTCAAAGTATTTAAGAATGGAACGTAGTCAATACATCCGTCACCTGGCACAGTAAATGCCCCATCTAAAAATGCTTGTCTAAATGTTGCATCATTTTTCAATGATTTTTCTAAAATATCTTTTCTAATGTCTTTGCAATGAACATGAATTATTCGTTCGTAAAAATTTTCAACTAATCTAATAGAGTCACCTTGAGCAAATAACATATGACCAGTATCTACTAATAATTTTACTGTATCCTTTGTATTTTCTATAAGTCTAGAAGTATCTTCCTCAGTTTCTATTATAGTTCCCATGTGATGATGGTAAGCTAATGGCATATTTTCATCTATCATCATTTTACTAATTTCATTTATTGAATTAATAAATTTATTCCAATCATCTTTATTTAATTTAGGTCTTTTTGATAACGGTGTTACAGGATCTCCTTGGACGGAGTCTGTTACCTCAGCAAAAACCATGCAAGGTGCTTTACAATCTTTGAACAATTTAAGTTGTTTTTGCATGAGTTTAAATTCTTCTTTTGGTGATCTTTTTAATAATTGAGCACCATACCAACCTGAACATAATTTAAGGTTCTCTTTTTGAAGTTTTGGAATAAGTTCTTTCGAATTCATTGGAAATTTTCCGCCAGACTCAATTCCAGTAAAACCTGCCATACTTGCTTCTTTTAAACATTGTTCTAATGGAGTTTTGCCACCTAATTCAGGCATATCATCGTTACTCCATGCAATGGGTGCTATTCCTAATCTTATCGACATAGTTTTCAGAAAGTAATAATATTTTATATTATAAATAATTGAGTTACA
>CACOVP010000021.1 GCA_902630665.1 uncultured Pelagibacteraceae bacterium | reverse complement strand
ATCGATTCATTAAGCAAAATCTTATTAGAGTTAGGGATTAATATTAATACAATACCAGTTTTAGATGTTTTAAGAAATTCAACTAATAAAGTAATTGGAAAACGAAGTTTTTCAAATGATAAAAAAATTGTTAAAAATCTGGGAAAATTAACTGTTAATTATTTACATAATAATAAAATTGCTGCTGTAATAAAACATATACCTGGACACGGAGTTTCAACAAAGGATAGTCATTTAGTAACCCCAAAAGTAGAGATGAATTTAAAAAGATTAGATAATATTGACTTTTATCCTTTCAAATCTTCAAAAGCTAAATTAGCGATGACAGCTCATATCTTATATAAAAAACTAGATAAAATAAATGTTGCTACATTTTCAAAAAAAATTATTAAAAACATAATTAGAAAAAAAATTAAATTTAATGGCATAATAATTTCTGATGATATATCTATGAAGGCATTAAAGTATGATTTGGTTAAAAATGCATTTAAATCATTAGAAGCAGGTTGTAATCTTGTTTTATACTGTGCAGGAAAAAGTGCAGAAAACAAGAAATTGTTAAAATACATACCCTACATTGATGATTTTACATCCAAAAAAACTTCGGAATTTTATAAATTTTTAAGGTAAAATTACTTATGGAATCAAATAATTTAACTAATTTATCAGTTAATATACCCAATTATAGTGGACCATTAGAAGTTCTTCTTGATTTAGCAAAAAAACAAAAAGTTGATTTAGTAAACATATCTATAACAAAATTAGCTGATCAATTTTTAGAATTTATTAAAAATCAAAAAGAATTAAATTTAGAAACTGCATCAGAGTTTTTATTAATGGCCACATGGTTAGCTTACTTGAAATCAAAACTTTTATTACCAGACGACGAAGAAGATGATTTTAAAGCCTTGGAAGTAGCTGAAAAATTAAAACTTCAATTAAAAAAATTAGAATTAATAAGAATCTTGTCTGATCAAATGCTTAAAAAAAAAAGATTAGGTGTTCATATTTTTACTAGAGGCATGAAAGGTGGGATAAGATCAATAAATACTCCAGTTTATGACGTAACATTATATGAATTACTTAAAACATATTCATTTATTCAAATGCAGAAAACTTTCCAAAATATAAGTATTCCAAAATTACCTGTTTTCACAACAGAAGAAGGCATAAAACAAATAAAAAATAATCTTGATAAAATTACTGATTGGAAACATATAGTTGAGCTTATTCCAAAATTTTATTTAGATAATAAAATGAATAGAACTGGAATTGCTGGTATTTTTGCAGCAAGTCTTGAGTTGACAAAAGAGGGCGTTGTATCTGTATTCCAAAAACAAAGTTTCGATAAATTACTAATTAAAAAATCATAAAATGAAAAATAAAAAAAAAGGTAATATTATTGATTTTCCAACATCTCCCACAAAACTTGAAAGACAAGTTGAAGCAATTCTATTCGCTGCTTCTGAACCACTTGATGTTGAAACTATTGAGAAAAGACTGCAAACTTCAATTAATTTAAAAAAAGTTCTAGAGAACCTTCAAGAAATATATAAAAAAAGAGGAATAAATTTAGTTTGTATTAAAAGTAAATGGTCTTTCAGAACCGCAGACGATTTATCAAAACTAATGGCACTGCAAAAATCTACTCAAAAAAAATTGTCAAAAGCTACAATTGAAACATTATCTATAATTGTATACCACCAACCAGTTACAAGATCTGAGATAGAGGAAATTAGAGGTGTATCATTTGCATCTAACACTTTAGAAACATTATTAGAACTAGACTGGGTTAGACCATCGGGAAGAAAGGACGTGCCTGGTAAACCTATACAATACGCTACTACTGAAAATTTTTTAAATCATTTTAATATTCAAAAATTATCTGATTTACCCACTATTGAGGAGCTTGGATCTGCAGGCTTAATCGATACCTCTACCATAGATAAATCTATTTTTGGTACTGGAAAATTCTTTAAAGAACAGTCTATATCTGAAAAGCAGAACATTTATGAAGACATTGATGAAGCTATTAAAAAAGCTCCTGATGAAGAAAAATAAGTATATTTATTTAAGCCTTTTTATTGTATATATTTAAAATTATGGGAATTAGTTTTTGGCAAATTGCTATTGTTGTAGTGCTTGTTGTTTTACTCTTTGGCAGAGGGAAGATATCAAGTTTAATGGGCGATGTTGCTAAAGGAATCAAGAGTTTTAAAAAAGGGTTGTCTGATGATAATTCGACAACGAATCAAGACGACAATTCTAAGTCAGACAGCTCTGACACTGAAAATAAATAACAAAAATGCCTCAAATTGGATGGTTAGAGATTGTATCAATTATAATCATTTCAATATTAATTTTAGGCCCCAAAGAATTTCCCATTGCTCTCAAAAAAATAGGTTCTTTCATAGGGAGAATTAAAAACACTTTAAGTAATTTTCAAAAAGAAGTATCAGCAGTTACTGAAGACATAGATTTAGAGGAAAAAGTTCAAAAGAATAACAAAATTAAAAAAGATTTAGATAAAAATGGCTGATAGTAATTCTTTTACAAGTCATTTTGTAGAACTGCGATCAAGACTATTAAATTCATTGATATTTATTTTTGTAGCATTCATAGTTTCATACATTTTTGCTGAACATATTTATAATTTTTTAGTAGAACCTTATGCTAATGCTGTAAAAGATGATCAAATTTCTAGACGTTTAATATTTACAGCTTTACATGAAACTTTTATTACTTACATAAAAGTTGCTTTTTTTGCAGCAATTTTTACAGGTAGTCCGTTTTTATTAATACAAATCTATAAATTTATTGCTCCTGGTTTATATAAAAATGAAAAAAAAGCTTTACTACCATATTTAATTTCAACGCCTATACTTTTTTTGATTGGAGGTCTTCTTGTTTATTATTTAGTAATGCCATTAGCAATCAAGTTTTTCTTATCATTCGAGTCGTTCGGATCTAATACAAGTTTGCCAATACAATTAGAGGCAAAAGTCAATGAGTACTTGTCTCTCATTATGAGATTAATTTTTGCTTTTGGAATAAGTTTTCAATTACCAATATTATTAAATTTATTAGCAAGAATAGGAATTGTAAATTCCGAATATTTAAAAAAAAGGCGTAGATACGTAGTTGTAATTATCTTTGCATTAGCTGCAATTTTAACACCTCCAGACCCTATTACACAAGTTGGTCTAGCAATCCCTTTGTTATTACTCTATGAATTATCTATATTTACAGTTCGATTCACTGAAAAAAAAAATGAAAATATAGAAAATGCATAACATTAAAGATTTAAGAAAAGACTTAACAAAATTTAAAAAGAAGTTATCAGATAGAAATTTTGATTTAAGTATAGATTTATTTAAAAGTTTAGATGAAGGCAATAGAAAACTAATAACTAAGAAAGAAAAACTAGAACAGGAAAAAAAAAGTTTATCTAAGTCTGCAGATAAGTCTAATTTTGAAAAATCTAAATTAATTTCTCAAGAAATAATTAAAGTTTCGAGAGAGCAATTAAAAACTCAAGATAAATTAAATAATCTGTTATATATTTTACCCAACTTAGCCTTAGATGATGTGCCAATAGGCAAAGATGATAAGTCGAATAGATTAGTTGAACAATTTGGAACAGTTAAAAAATTTTCTTTTAAACCAAAATCTCACACAGAAATTGGTTCAATAAAAAATAACATTGATTTTACTACGTCAGTAAAATTATCTGGTTCAAGATTTGTAACTCTCACTAACACAGTTGCTCTTTTAGAAAGAGCCCTAATAAATTTTATGCTTGATTTGCATACTTTAGAATTTAATTATACTGAAATCTCTCCTCCTCTAATTGTTAATGAAGAAGTTATGTTTGGGACAGGTCAGCTGCCAAAATTTGAAGAGGATCAATTTGAAATTAAATTTGATAATTCAGATCAGAGAAAATATCTAATACCTACAGCCGAGGTAGTTTTAACTAATTTAGTAAGAGAATCCTTAATAAATAAAGAGGATTTGCCTAAAAGATTTGTAGCATCCACACCTTGCTTCAGAAAAGAAGCAGGTAGTTATGGAAAAGATACAAAAGGAATGATCAGACAGCATCAATTTTACAAAGTTGAGCTGGTAAGTATTGTTGAGCCTAAAAATTGTATCATAGAACTTAATAGAATGTTAAATTGTGCAAAAAAAGTACTAGAAAAATTGGAAATACCCTTTCAAGTAGTTTTATTATCTTCAGGAGATATGGGTTTTAGTGCAGAAAAAACTTTTGATATTGAAGTCTGGATGCCCTCTGAAAACAGATATCGAGAAATTTCGAGTTGTTCATCTTGTGGCTCTTTTCAAGCAAGAAGAATGGGTGCTAAATACAAATCTCAAAATGGCAAAGAATATGTAGGAACGTTAAATGGCTCTGGATTAGCAGTTGGAAGATTAATGATAGCTTTGTTAGAGAACAATCAAAATGAAGATGGATCAATTACAATTCCAGAAGCCTTAAAAAAGTATATGAATAATTTAGATAAAATTTGATAAAATTTAACTTGTTAATCTAATACATTTATTATAATTGTTTTTTAATGAGCGGACAAGGAATTGCACAATTTATACCGTTAATTCTTATTTTTGTAATATTTTACTTTTTCTTAATAAGACCTCAGCAAAAAAGGGTTAAAGATCACAAAACAATGGTTGAGTCTTTAAAGAGGGGTGATGAAGTAATAACATCAGGTGGAATTATAGGTGTTGTTGACCGTATAATGGAAGATGATCGTATAGAGGTAATAATTGGAGAAAGCACAAAAGTTCAAATTATTAGATCAACGATTACAAGTTTATTAAAAAAAGAAGAAGTAAAAAAATAATTCTTTTTCGTGCTAAACTTTTCTAAAATAAATGTCATATCTATTTATTTAATCTTTTTTGTTATATCTGTTTTTTCAATATTAA
>CACOVP010000020.1 GCA_902630665.1 uncultured Pelagibacteraceae bacterium | reverse complement strand
TATTTTTTCTCTGGCATATAAGGTTGTTTTGGAAAAGAAAGGTTAATTTAAATCTGGATCAATTTTTTTTGCCGCTTCGTACAGTTCTCTCACAGACTGAACAGATTTTTCAAAGTTTGTTTTCTCCTTAGGTCCAAGTTTAAGTTCAACAATTTCTTCAACGCCATTATTACCTATTATTACAGGCACTCCCGCGTAGATATTTTTAATACCATATTCTCCATTTAAAAACACCGCACATGGAAGTTTTTTCTTCAAATTTTTTAAGTAGCTCTCTGCCATCTCAACTCCTGAAGCGGCTGGAGCATAAAATGCTGATCCTTTTTCTAAGTATTTTACTATTTCTGCTCCACCAGTTTTTGTTCTAAGAATAATTTTATCCAATTTTTCTTTTGAAATTTTACCGTCTTTTACTAGATCAACAATTTTTTTTCCATCAATTTCAGTGGAGTCAAGCATCGCTACCATAGTATCTCCGTGACCTCCTAAAACAAAAGATTTTATTTTTTTTACTGGAACATTTAATTCTTGAGATAAAAAATATATAAAACGCGATGAGTCAAGAATTCCAGCCATTCCAACAATTTTATTGTGAGGCAGACCTGAATACTTTTGAAGAGCCATTACAATTACATCTAAAGGATTAGTAATACATATTATAAAGGCCTTAGGTGATGTTTTTTTAATTCCAATTGCAACTTCTTTAATTATTTTTAAATTTATTCCTAACAGGTCGTCTCTTGTCATCCCTGGTTTTCTTGGAACCCCTGCGGTAATAATTATAACGTCTGAATCTTTTGTGTCTTCATATTTATTTGTACCTGATAAATTTACATTAAATCCATGGACAGGGGAAGATTGAGCTATATCTAGTGCTTTACCTTTTGCTATTCCCTCAGCTACATCAAACAATACTACATCTCCAAGTTCCTTTAACGCAATTAAATGGGCTAATGTTCCTCCAATTTGTCCTGCTCCAATAAGTGTAATTTTTTTTTTCATTATTTCATTGTTGGCATGACAAACTCTGGGTCTGTTCTCAATCCAGAAGGCCATCTTGAAGTAACAGTTTTAAGCTTTGTATAAAATCTAACACCTTCAGGACCGTGCATGTGTTGATCACCAAAAAGAGATCTTTTCCACCCACCAAAGCTATGAAAGGCCATAGGGACTGGTATCGGAATATTAATTCCGACCATTCCAATTTTCGCTTTATTGGAAAATGTCCTACCAGAGTCCCCATCTCTGGTGAATATACTCACTCCATTTCCAAATTCATGATCATTTACCAGCTTCAAAGCTTCTTCAAAATCTTTTGCTCTAACAACTGACAAAACTGGGCCAAATATTTCTTCTTTGTAAATCCTCATATTGTTCTTTACATGGTCAAATAAGCATCCGCCAATGTAATAACCGTTTTCATAACCTTGGATTTTAAAATTTCTACCATCGACAACTAATTTTGCTCCCTCTTTGACTCCAATATCCACATACCCTTTAACCTTTGCTAAATGTTCTTTAGTAACTAGAGGTCCCATTTCAGATTGTTTGTCCATCCCAGGACCGACTTTTAATGCTTCTACTTTTTTTGCTAAGGAGTTAACTAGTTTGTCTCCAATATTTCCAACTGCAACTGCCACTGACTGTGCCATACATCTTTCTCCAGCAGAACCATATGCGGCACCCATCAAACCATTGACTGCTTGATCTAAATCACAGTCAGGCATAATCACGCAATGATTTTTAGCTCCGCCTAAAGCTTGCACTCTTTTTTCATTTTTTGCGCAATTTTCATAAATATATTTTGCTATTGGAGTAGATCCAACAAAACTCATTGCAACTACGTCTTTATTGTTTATTAAAGCATCTACTGACTCTTTGTCTCCATTTACGACATTCAAAACTCCATCTGGCAGCCCTGCCTCTTTAAATAATTCTGCTAACCTTATGGAGCAGGATGGATCTTTTTCTGAAGGTTTAAGCACAAATGTGTTACCGCATGCAATTGCCATCGGAAACATCCACATTGGAACCATTGCAGGAAAATTAAAAGGAGTAATTCCAGCACAAACTCCAAGCGGCTGTCTGGTTGACCAGCTGTCAACATTAGTTCCTACATTTTCCGTAAATTCTCCTTTTAACATTTGAGGTATACCACAAGCAAATTCTACTACTTCTAAACCTCTTGTAAGGGAACCTCTTGCATCTTCGTAGACTTTCCCATGTTCTGAGACGATAATCTTAGTCAATTCGTCTGAGTTTTGCTCTATTAATTCTTTGTACTTAAATAGAATTCTCGCTCTTTGAAGTGGAGGTTTGTTAGACCATGACACGAAAGCTTTTTTTGCACTAGCAACAGCTTCGTCCACATCTTGTGTGCTTGCCAATTTAACATCTGCACTCTTCTCTCCAGTGGCAGGGTTAAAAACGTTTCCTAGTCTTTTTGAGTTTCCTGAAAAACTTTTTCCTCCAACAAAATGCTGAATTATTTTCATGTTGTAATTGAATAAATAAGCTTTTAGCTTGTTGCAAGCATTTTTTTTATTGATCCAATAGCTTTTGCTGGGTTGAGGCCTTTCGGACAAGAATTTGTACAATTCATAATAGTATGACATCTATAAAGCTTTAATTCATCAGCCACTTTCTTTAATCTTTCTTTTTTATCACTGTCTCTACTATCGTTTATCCAACGATAAGCTTGAAGCAGAACAGCTGGACCTAAATATTTATCACCATTCCACCAATAACTTGGACAAGAGGTTGAACAGCAAGCACAGAGTATACACTCGTAATACCCATCGAGTTTTTCTCTATCTCTTTGGGATTGTTTTAATTCTATCTTTTCTTGTCCAGTCTGATCAACTTTCAGCCAAGGTTGAATAGACTCATACTGTTTATACAGAGTAGTAAGATCCCCGATTAAATCTTTCACAACTTTCAAATGAGGTAGTGGATATACATTTAAATCTCCATTAATGTCCGTGTGAGATTTAATACAAGCGAGAGTATTGACTCCATCTATGTTCATAGCACATGATCCACATACTCCATGAGCACATGATCTTCTAAAAGTTAAAGAAGGATCGATTTCATTTTTAATTTTAAAAAGAATGTCAAGAACCTTAGGTCCACAGTTATTTACATCAACTTCAAAAGTATCAACTCTAGGGTTTTTTCCAGTTGATGGATCCCATCTATAAACATGTACTTTTTTTAGATTTTTTGAATTAGTTTTGTCTTTGAAATATTCTCCTACCTCTATTTTTGAATTCTGTGGTAGGCTGAATTGTGCCATCTTAGTATACACGCTCCTTTGGAGGAAAATACTGAACATCATTTGTTAATGTTCTAGAATGTACATCTCTATACTTTATTTCAACTTTTTTACCTTTTTGCCAAGCTAAAGTATGTTTCATATAATTTTTGTCATCCCTTTTTGTAAAGTCCTCTCTAGCATGAGCTCCTCTACTTTCTTTTCTGTGATATGCAGAGTCCATTGTAGTTAGTGCTTGACTTATCAAATTGTCAAATTCTAAAGTTTCGACTAAATCAGTATTAAATAAAAGAGATTTATCTTTTACAGAGATGTCTTGCATACCTTCATATGGTTTTCTAATTTGATCCACGCCTTCTTTTAATGTTTTTTCAGTCCTGAATACTGCACACTTCGTTTGCATCGTCTTTTGCATTTTTAATCTCAATTCTGATGTTTTGGTTGTACCATTTGAATTTCTAATTTTATCAAATCTACTTAAGCATTTCTCGGTTTCATAACTTGAAACTTCTTCATGTGGCATTCCAGGTTTTACAATTTCCGCTGCTCTTTTTGCAGCCGCTTTTCCAAAAACAACAAGGTCTATAAGAGAATTAGAGCCCAATCTATTAGCTCCATGTACTGAAACACAAGCTGCTTCCCCAATAGCCATTAAGCCCGGCACAGTTTTTTCAGATCCATTCAATGTAAGAACTTCTGCTTTATAATTTGTTGGTATTCCCCCCATATTATAATGAACTGTAGGAACAACGGGAATTGGGTCCTTATTCACATCAACATTTGCAAAAGTTTTTGCAGCTTCAGATATTCCAGGGAGTCTCTCATCAATCACTTTTTTGTCCAAATGATCTAAGTGTAAATTGATATGATCTTTGTTTTTACCTGCACCTCTCCCCTCATTAATCTCCATTTCCATTGATCTACTTACCACATCTCTTGAGGCTAAATCTTTAGCGTTAGGGGCATACCTTTCCATAAATCTTTCTCCTTTACCATTTACTAAAAAGCCTCCTTCTCCCCTTACTCCCTCAGTAATTAAACATCCTACACCATAAATTCCTGTAGGATGAAACTGAACAAATTCCATATCTTGTAATGGAAGCCCTGCTCTTAAAACCATTGCGTTACCATCTCCGGTACAAGTGTGGGCTGACGTGGCTGAATAATAAACTTTTCCATAACCCCCTGTTGCAATGATAGTCATGTGAGATCTGAATCTGTGTATTGTTCCATCAGTTAAATTCCAAGCTATTACACCTTTACACTCACCATTTTTCATAATTAAATCAAGTGCAAAGTATTCAATAAAAAATTCTGTATTTTGCTTTAAAGCCTGACCATATAGAGTGTGTAAAATAGCATGACCTGTTCTATCTGCTGCCGCACAAGTTCTTTGAGCAGTTCCATTGCCATAATTTTTTGTCATGCCTCCAAATGGTCTTTGATAAATTTTTCCATCATCAGTTCTGCTAAATGGAACCCCATATCTTTCTAACTCGACAACAGCTCTTGGAGCTTCTTTACATAAATACTCTATTGCATCTTGATCACCTAACCAGTCGGAGCCTTTAACTGTATCATACATATGCCATCTCCAATCATCTTCACCCATATTTCCAAGTGCTGCGGAGATGCCTCCCTGTGCGGCAGATGTATGACTTCTAGTTGGGAATACTTTTGAAATACAAGCTGTTTTTAATCCGGCTTCTGAGAGACCGACTGCAGCTCTTAAACCAGAGCCTCCTGCCCCTAAAACAACAACGTCATATTCGTGATCTATAATTTTATAT
>CACOVP010000019.1 GCA_902630665.1 uncultured Pelagibacteraceae bacterium | reverse complement strand
TAGGATTAAACCATAATTTCTCAATAGAAAAAGATTTTAATTTAAAACTAGGCGAAAAAAAACAGATTGATAATTTCCAGTTTTTTCTTCAAGATCTAGAATTGACTAAGTATTCAAATTACCAAGCAGTAACAGGAAAGATTAAAATAAGTAACCTGATAACTAGCGAAGAGAGAACTCTTAAACCTGAAATAAGAATTTACGATAACCCTCAGACTCTGACTTATGAGGCTTCTATAAGAACAAATTTTTCAAAAGATTATTATTTAACTATGAGCAATATTGATCGTTCAGAATATTACAATATAAAATTTCAGGAAAAACCACTAATGATATGGATATGGATATCAGTAATCTCCCTTTCTCTTGGAGGCTTTTTAAGTTTGTTTAGGTATGCAAAATATAATTAAAATTATCACAGTATTTGTATTTATTTTCATTTTAGGAATATTTTATGTGTCTTTAAACAGAAGCTCAAATTATGACACGGAAAATTTAGTTGGAAATAAATTAAGTGAAATTAAATTAAAGAGTTTTTATAAAGATAAATTTTACGTTAACGAAGATTTTGAAAAAAATAAATACACATTAATTAATTTTTGGGCGTCGTGGTGCGCTCCATGTAGGATTGAACATCAATACTTAATGCAGTTAGCAAATCAAAAAAATATCAAAATTTTAGGAGTTAACTTTAAAGATAAAAAAACCAATGCTTTAAAGTTTTTAAAAGATTTAGGCAATCCATATGATTATCTTGCAAAAGACAGTCAGGGTAAACAATCGGTAAGTTTTGGAGTCTATGGTATACCAGAGAGTATTTTAATCGATAATAAATTGATAATTTTGAAAAAAGTTATCGGCCCTTTAAACAGTCAAGATTTGAAAGAAATAAATAAAATTATCAAAAATTTATGAAGTTAAAAATATTAATAATATTATTTTTCTTAAATTTTTCAGTTTGTTATTCTGGAAATGCTCCCGTTGAAAGTCAAATTCATAAAAATCTTCGATGCTTAGTTTGCCAAGGACAATCAGTTGCAGACTCTAATTCAGAATTCGCACAAACTCTAAAAATTGTAGTCTCTGATTTGATTGCCCAAGGAAAGTCAGAGGATGAAATTTATAGCTTTCTATCTGAAAAATATGGTGATTGGATTTTATATAAACCTAAATTTAATTATGAAAATCTTTTTCTATGGGCCTTTCCTTACTTAGTGTTAGTTATTGGAGGTCTAATTTTAGTTTATTTAATAAAAAAGGGTCGAAATAATGCATAAATTGCTAACTGTACATATTAGTTATTTAGTTGTATTTTTCAAAAATGATTTTCCAAGTATTAAAAATTTTACCTATAATTGTTTTCTTTCTATCGCCAACATTGGCCGAAGAAAATAACGCAGAGATTTCATTTTATACAGGCACATTTGATGTCATAGATAAAGAAGGTGATGACAAAACTTCTTTATTCGGAATTGAACACAAAAATCCAGACTTGTTTAGAGATACAATACTTGGAAAGTTTAAACCTGTTAGTGGAGCATTTATTACCGGAAATAGTTCCGTTTATCTTTATACAGGTGTCGAGGGTCAATATGAGTTAGGCCCTCTAAAAATTTTACCAAGTTTTACTCCAGGATATTACGAAAAAGGAGATGGGAAAGATTTAGGAAGCATTTTAGAGTTTAAGAGCGAAATAAAATTAGGATTGGATATCTTCAATAACTCTAAGCTAAGCTATAGCTACAGTCATATTTCGAATAATGATTGGGGTGAGACTAATCCAGGAACTGATAACCAACAAATAACTTTTTCTAAAAATTTTTAATTATGAGATTGAAGGACTGTCATAATTTTAACGATTTTAGAACTTTAGCTAAAAAAAAATTACCATCACCTATTTTTCATTATATTGATGGGGCCGCTGATGATGAAGTTACTTATAAAAGAAATACCTCGGCATTTAATGACGTTGATTTAGTTCCAAATGTTTTAAGAGGAGTGGAAAAAGTTGATCTTTCAACAACAATATTTGGACAGAAGCTAGACCTACCGTTTTACTGTTCACCTACAGCGCTTCAAAGACTTTTTCACTACCAGGGGGAGAGAGCTGTAGGAAAAGCTGCTCAAAAATTTAATACAATGTTTGGTGTATCCTCATTAGCAACGGTAAGTGCTGAAGAAATTTCATCTTTAGTAAGCACTCCAAAACTTTTTCAATTTTATTATCATAAAGACAAAGGTTTAAATGATGCGATCCTTGAGAGAGCAAAAGCAGCAAAATTCGATGTAATGGCTCTAACTGTAGACACAATTACAGGGGGAAATAGAGAAAGAGATTTAAGAACTGGGTTTACTTCTCCCCCAAAATTAACATTAGAAAGTTTAATAAGCTTTGCCATAAAACCGATGTGGGGGATTAATTATGTAACAAGAGGAAAATTTGAACTTCCTCATCTACAAGATCACGTAAAGGAAGGCACAAGTACTGCAACTTCAGTTGGAAATTATTTTTCGACTATGCTTGATCAATCCATGAATTGGAAAGACGCAGAAAATCTTTGCGCTAAATGGGGAGGACATTTTGCTCTTAAAGGAATAATGAGTGTTGAGGACGCAAAACGAGCTGTTGATATTGGTTGTACTGGAATTATGGTTTCAAATCACGGGGGAAGACAACTGGATGGAGCTCGTTCTCCTTTCGACCAACTAGCAGAGATAGTTGACGCCGTAGGAGATAAGATAGATGTGATTTGCGAGGGAGGCATTCAAAGAGGCACACATATCCTAAAAGCTCTTTCAATTGGTGCAAAAGCCTGTGCTGGAGGAAGGCTTTATCTTTATGCTCTAGCAGCCGCTGGCCAGATAGGTGTTGAAAAAGCTTTAGGTCAATTAAGAACTGAACTAGAGAGAGACATGAAGTTAATGGGTTGTACTAAAATAAGTGAATTGAGCAGAAAAAATTTAAGATTTAGAAACGCATGAGTCTGAATGATTGCTATAATTTTGAGGATTTTAGAAAACTAGCAAAAAAAAAATTACCCGCCCCTATTTTTCATTACATTGATGGAGGAGCTGACGATGAGACAACATTAAAAAGAAATACAGAATCTTTTTTAAAATGTGACCTTGTTCCAAATATTTTAGCTAGTGTTGGCGAACCAGACTTATCGACCTCAGTTTTTGGACAGAAAATCGATATGCCAATTTTTTTATCACCAACAGCTATGCAAAGACTTTATCATTATGATGGTGATAAAGCCTCTGCTAGAGCAGCTGAGAAATTTGGAACATTTTATAGCATGTCAACAATGGCTACTTCTTCAATAGAGGAAATCGCAAATATTTCTGGAGGGCCAAAATTATTTCAGCTCTATATTCATAAAGACCAAGGCTTAACCGATAATCTGATAGAAAGATGTAAAAATTCAGGTTTTAAAGCTATGTGTTTAACTGTTGACACTGTTGTAGCAGGTAATCGGGAAAGAGATCATAGATGGGGTTTTACAACACCGCCAAAGCTAACTTTAAAAAGTATTTTAAGTTTTGCTATGCATCCAAAGTGGGCTTACAACTATTTCACTCATGAGAAGTTTGAATTGGCAAACGTTTCTCATTGGACCAAAAAAGGTTCAAGCATAGCAAAAGGAGTAATGGAATATATTAACGAACAATACGATCCTGCAATGAGTTGGAAGGATGCAGAGTATGTAGTAAAAAAATGGGGTGGGCCATTTGCTTTAAAAGGAGTTATGTCTGTGGAAGATGCAAAACGAGCAGTAGATATTGGAGCCTCAGCTATCATGCTTTCAAACCATGGTGGTCGGCAACTTGATGGCTCAAGGTCTCCATTTGATCAATTACCTGCGATAGCTGACGCGGTTGGAGGAAAAATAGAAATTATTTTAGATGGCGGAATAAGAAGAGGAACACATGTTCTTAAAGCCCTGTCTCTAGGAGCTACGGCTTGCAGTTTTGGAAAAGCTTTTTTGTTTGCGTTAGGAGCCGGAGGTCAAAAAGGAGTAGAACAAATTCTTAAAAGAATGAGAGATGAAATTAAAAGAGACATGATTTTATTAGGATGTAAAAGCATAAAAGAGCTAAATAAAACAAAAATTGCATATAGGTGATGCAAAAAAACTAGTTTCCAAAAGTGATAATAAATATTAGGTTTGATATATGAAATTAGCAAAAAATTTAGATAGGCTTGGAACTGAAACGGCTTTTAGTGTTTTAGCTGAAGCAAAGAAACTTGAGGCTCAAGGTAAAGAAATGATACATCTAGGTTTAGGTCAGCCAGATTTTATGACACCTAAACATATTATGGATGCAGCAAAAAAAGCTATTGATGATGGACATCATGGATATGTCTTAGCTAACGGAATTGTTGAATGCAGGCAAGCAGTTTCAAGAAAAATTAAAAGTCTATATAAAAAAGAAGTTAGTCCTGAGAGGATTATGATTATGCCAGGTGGGAAACCCACAATGTACTTTGCAATTCAAATGATCGGTGAACCTGGCGCAGAAATAGTTCATCCAACCCCAGGTTTTCCAATTTATGAGTCGATGATTAATTACACAGGTGCAAAAGCAGTTCCTTATGATTTAACAAAGGAGAAAGATTTAAAATTCGACCCAGAGAAAATTTTATCTTTAATTACGGATAAAACTCGTCTTGTAATTTTAATAAATCCAAACAATCCGACCGGAAGTTTTGTTGAAAAACCTGCAATTGATTTTCTTGCTGAGGGTTTAAAGAAACATCCTCATGTAACAATACTTAGTGATGAAATTTACAGCAGACAAATTTTTGATGGAAAAGAAATGCCAACTTTTTTTAATTATCCTGATTTACAAGAAAGACTAATAGTTTTGGATGGTTGGAGTAAAGCTTATTCTATGACCGGTTGGAGGATGGGTTGGAGCGTTTGGCCAGAAAAATTAATACCACATGTTACTAAATTAGCGATTAATAGTTTTTCATGTGTAAATGCACCTTCACAATTCGCTGGAATAGCTGCACTTGATGGCCCGGATGATTCTATTCATCTTATGATGGAAAAGTTTGATCAAAGAAGAAAATTAATACATAAGGGATTAAATGACTTACCCGGTGTTACGTGCAGTATGCCAGGTGGCGCTTTTTATGCTTTCCCAAATGTTAATGGAACTGGGATGAACGGATCTGAGTTTTCTAAAAAATGTATGCACGAAGCTGGTGTAGCAATTGTACCAGGAACTGCTTTTGGTAAAACTTCAACCGATTTTGTTCGTTTTAGCTTTGCTGCATCTAGGGATAACATTCAAAAAGCACTAGAAAAAATTTCAAAAATGCTTAAGTAGGACTGATTATGAGCTCTTTACAAATGCCAAAAGTTGACAGCTTAATTATGTCTAAAAAAGATAAAATTGCTTCGGACCTACGTAAAATTATCAATTCTAAAAATGTTCTCTCGAATCCTGACGAATTAAGACCTTTCGAAACTGACGGT
>CACOVP010000018.1 GCA_902630665.1 uncultured Pelagibacteraceae bacterium | reverse complement strand
TAGTAATGAATTAATTTACTTTAACTGTTACTGACCTTCTGTTTTGAGACCAAGCAATTGGTGAAGATTTAGGATTTACAGGTTTTTCTTTTCCATAACTAATTACAGATATTCTTTTTCCTGAAATACCATAAGTCATTAAATAATCTCTAGCTGCGTTAGCTCTTCTTTCACCTAAAGCTAAGTTATATTCTCTTGTACCTCTTTCGTCAGCATGTCCTTCGATAGTAACATTCAAACTCTTATTTTTTCTTAAAAAAGTAGCTTGCTTTCTTAATGTTGCTCGAGATGCAGTAGTCAAAGAAGATTTATTAGTTGCAAAAAATACTCTGTCAGGAACTCCAGCTGCTAAATATTCAACTGTTTCCTTTCCTGTGTAAACATCACCTTCTATGTCTCCTGTTTTTTTGCCAGTTGAACAAGCACTCAATATGAGAGTTGAAAATATTACTAATAATATATTTTTTAAATTCGTTTTTAACATCATGTTTTCCCCTAGGTTTATTGTGGTTATTTCAAATTATTAGAAGTTATTCAAGTATATTTTACATAAAATTCAACCTCACTTAGACAATAAAGAGGACCAAGATGGGTCCGAAGCGTCAGTTTTGGTGGCAAGTTTTCTCTCATTATAACCGGTTATGTCTATAGACCATAATTTTGCTGAAAATCCTGCACCTTTTTCTCCTGCTTTTGTCTCTCTATAAAAAACTAGTACTCGCCCGTTAGGAGACCATGACGGAGCCTCCTGGTAATAATTTTCGGTTAATAGTCTTTCACCGGTACCATCAGTTCTCATTACTCCAATGTAAAATCTACCTTTGTGCATTTTAGTAAATGCAATCAAATCTCCTCTTGGTGACCACACTGGCGTTCCATAAATTCCTTTTCCAAAAGTTATTCGTTTTACATTCGTCCCATCACTTCTCATCACATAAATTTGTTGTAATCCACTCCTATCCGAATTGAATGCTATAAATTTTCCATCTGGAGAAAAAGAAGGTGAAGTATCTATAGAAGAATGTTCAGTTATTCTTTCTACTAATCGTGACTCTAAATCCATAGTGTAAATATCTGAATTCCCATCCTTAGCAAAACTCATTATTATTTTTTTTCCATCTGGAGAAAATCTTGGTGCAAATGTCATGCCTGGAAAGTTTCCAACTATTTCTTGCGTACCTGTTTCAATATCAAGTAAATAAACTCTTGGCATGTTTCTAAAATATGACATATAAGTTACCATCTGATTTGTAGGATTAAATCTTGGTGTAAGAACAAGTTCATTTCCCAAAGTTAAGTATTTTGTATTAGAACCATCTTGGTCCATGATAGCAAGTTTTTTTACCCTTTGGTTTTTTGGTCCACTCTCAGCAACGTATATAATTCTAGTATCAAAGTAACCCTCTTCACCAGTTAATCTCTCATAAATTTTATCGGATATAATATGCGCAACTCTTCTCCAATTTGACGGAGTTGTAGTGAAAGCTAGTGCAGTCATTTCTTGTGCAGCAGCTAAATCCCAAAGTCTGAACTCTACTTTAAGTTTGTCATTTTTTATTAAAAGTTTGCCAGTGATTAATGCTTGAGCTTTTATCAGTCTCCAATCCTCAAATCTTGGTTTCAGATGAGCTATATCTGGTTTTTGTACGAAAGCTTCTTTTTTTAGAGGGTTAAATAAACCAGTGCGTCTAAAATTATTTTCTATTATTTTAGATATATCACTGCCCAACTCTTTAATTTTTAAGTCTTTATAATCCTCAGACTTCACATCTACGTGGAGAGGTGAAACAGCTATTGGTAAAGGATCAAGATTTCCCCGGGTAATATCAACTTCAATCAAAGCAAAAAGTTTACTCATAAACAGTAGGTAAAATAAGAATATAGATATAATTTTTTTCATATTAGCCTTTGAGCATTTCAGTTGGATTAAAGTTCAGCTGCAAATTTTTCCATTTATCATATCCTGTAGGTGGTACTTTTAATGGTTGACACAATCTTACTGCTCTTAACGCACTTTCAGCTAAAACTTTGTAAAATTTTTGGCCAGGTCTATTCATTCTTTCATGATCTAAGATTTCTGATTTCATTATTGTGCCGTCTTTTTTTAATTGTAATTTTATTCTTACTAATAAATTTTGGTCATATGGTAAACCTAGCGGAACACTCCAACAACCAAAAATTTGTGCTCTTAAAGCATCCTCCTCTGATAAAGTTAGTCCGGATGCAAAAGAGTTTTTTTGGGTGCTTTGAGTAATTTTATTATCATCTATTTTTTTAACTGCTTCAACCTCTTTAGCTTTATCAATTAAAGCTGCTATTTGATTTGTGTCTACAAGTTCTTTTTTTTCGAATTCCGACGATTGTCTTATTTGAGGTTTTATTTCTTCAGGATTTTGTTTTTTCTTCACTATTTCTTTTTTTTCTTTTTTGTCATTAGGTAAAGGTATTCTATCTGGTTTTTCTTTGGCTTTAGCGGCGGGTGGAGCTTGCTCTGAAACAACTCTGTCATCCTCCTTTTTTTTTGTTTCTTCAATGATCTTTCTAGCTTTTGGAGCAAAAGGAATGCTAGTTTTGTCAGAAATCTGAATTAGTTCGACTGAAACTATTGGAGGTAAATCAATTGGTTCTCTAAGCATAAAAGGTAAAGTTAAAAATGTTATTAGAATCATTAGTGCGTGAAAAGATACTGAATAAAATAAACTTTTTACCATAACACATCCTAATTTTTATAAGGCTCAGAAATAAGAGCAACTTTTGAAAATCCTGCACCTGACAAAGTTCCCATGACTTCTAGAACTCTACCGTAATTTATATTTTTATCACCTCTAACGTAAATCCTTGTATCAGTTCTATTTTTTGCAATAGCAAGAAGTTTCGGAACCATTTTTTGATAGGTTACTTTATGTTCTTGTATGTAGATTTCACCTTTAGAATTAATACTCAATGTTAGGGGTTCTTGATCATCAGGCAGAGAGTCTGCGGCTGACTCGGGTAAATCTACCTGAACTCCTACTGTAAGTAGAGGTGCTGTTACCATAAAAATAATTAAGAGAACTAACATTACATCAACAAAAGGAGTTACATTAATCTCGCTCATGGGTTCATTTTTTGAGCGATTAAGATTGAAAGTCATAATTTAAATAATTGACAGAAATCTTTTTGAAAAGTTATCAATCTTAGAAAAATATCTTCTGGAGTCACTGTTAAACTTATTGTAGGCAACTACAGCAGGAATAGCTGCCAACAATCCTAATGCAGTAGCAAACAAAGCTTCGGCAATACCCGGGGCCACAATAGCTAGACTTGTATTTCTTGAAATAGCAATAGATTGGAATGAATTCATTATTCCCCAAACTGTTCCGAATAATCCGATAAAGGGTGCGGTTGATCCAATAGTTGCTAGATAAGTAAAATTTTTCTCTATTTTTTTTAACTCATTATCTACAGCGATTTCTAAAACTCTTTGAACTCTAGCTAATTGAATAGCTGCAGATTGTCTTTTAGTTTTTAAAAGTTCAACCATTGCTGCTTTGAATATTAATGTTGCCGGATCATTAGAATTAGAGGGTAAACTATTGTTAAAACTTTCAGCTGATTTCGCTTTCCAAAATTTTTTTTCAAAATCCTCTGTTGATTTATTTATTGATTTGAACAGTTTAAACTTTTCAAAAATTAAAGCCCAAGAAAAAATCGAACTAAAAATTAATAATATTATTACAAATTTTACTACAAAATCTGCTCTTAGAAATAAACTCCATAATGAGAAGTCTGAAGCCCCACCTAATCCAACTATTTGAGTAGCAAGTTCTTGTTCCATTAAATTTGATTACTTTTAGAATGTGTCATGAATTTGGCGTTTTTATAAAATTTTGATACTTTTATTTAAAATTAAATCTTGTTTCGTTATAATATCTAGCAATCAAAATAGCATCAGATTTATTAACATCTTTCTTTTTAGACAGTTGATTAGACAGAGATGGATACATTTCAATGGCTTTTGTCCTACTTGAATCTTTGGAAGAATTGATTAATTCAAAATGTTTTTTCCATTTTGTGGGTCTAACGAAAAAAATAGGTAGATTTAAAGCAGCACAGATACCTTTTATAGCTCCAAAAGTTTGGCCGAAATTGAACATGCTTGTCACTCCCTGGCCAGGCATGGCGTTAACTTGCTCAACAACCACCGCTTTCTCCTCACTTCCCTGAGTATTTTCTTTAATTATGTTAACAAGTTGAGCACTATTCAGTTGTCTTTTATTTTTTTTTCCTTCTGCCATAACTGGCATATCAAATATTTGAAGAACTTTATTATCTTCTAAAATTGCAATTGCGCCGCTTAACCCAGGGTCTATGCCTATTACTCTCATCTTCAGTTATTCAAATTTGCGTTTGTGTATATATTTTGAACATCATCTAATTCTTCTAGAGCACTTAAAACCTCTATAATTTTTTTGCTTTGATCTTTATTTAAATTTAGATGATTAAGGGCTCTCCATTCTATTGCTGAATAAGAAAAATTACCAATTTTATTTTCAAGCTCAGATTTAATTTTGTAAAAGTCATCTTTTTCAGTGACAACTTCATGAAAGCCATTGGTTAACAAACAGTCTTTGGCGCCTAGACTCGTTGCCATTTCAAAAGCTTCATCCTCACTAACTTTATCTTTTTCTATGTGAATGACTCCACATCTTTGAAACATATGTTGAGTTGATCCTGTTTCACCAAGTCTTCCTCCATTTTTTTGAAGAACTGTTCTTATGCTAGATGCAGACCTATTTTTATTATCAGTTAGAGTTTCAATTATAATAGCTACATTAAAAGGACAAAATCCCTCATATCTTAAATTTTCAAAATTTTTATCATTAGAAAAATCTGATCTATTTATAGCTCTTAAAATATTTTCTTTTGGCATATTTGCTTGTTTGGCTGCTTGAATAGCAGTCCTCAATCTAGGATTCATATCAGGATCTTTGTCACCTAATTTTGCAGCTACTGTAATTTCTCGAGAGAGTTTTGAAAATGTTTTTGACCTTTCTTTATCAGCTCTACCTTTTCTATGTTTAATACCTGCCCAATGAGAATGCCCAGCCATACTTATATCTCCAGGACTCCGCCTTTGATTAACCTTGAAACTTTAATAGCTAAGCCTGTTTGATCATTTGCTTCTACGATGATGCCAGATAATGTGCCAGTGCCCTCTGAAGGAAAATGTTTAATTGCTGTTTTATCTTTTAAAAATTTTTTTAGGGAATTTTCTTTATTCATCCCTATTACTGAATTGTAATCTCCACACATACCTATATCAGTTTGATAAGCAGTTCCTTTATCTAAAATTCTTGTGTCTGCAGTTGGAACGTGGGTATGAGTTCCCACAACACATGTTGATGCTCCGTCAAAAAAATGGCCTATAGCCATTTTTTCACTTGTGATTTCTCCATGAAAGTCAACTACAGAAAAATCTACATTTTTTTTTAATATAATTTTTTTACAAATATTTTTGGCAGTTTCAAAAACATCTTCTGTTTTTTTCATAAATACATTTCCCATTAAATTAATTACGCCTATTTTATATCTCTTATTTTTTGATAAATATATTCCAAAGCCTTTTCCAGGTGACCCTTGAGCTAAATTCGCAGGCCTAAGCAATCTATGCTCCTGATCAATATATTTTGCCGTCTCCAATTTATCCCAAATATGATTTCCCGATGTAATAACATCAATCCCCAATGAAAAAAATTCCTCAGCTATCTCTTTTGTAATACCCTTGCCATCATTCGCAGCGTTTTCCCCATTAATAATGGAAAAATCAATTTCATAATTTTTAATAATCGAAGTTAAATTTTGCTTAAGAACTTTTCTACCTGACAATCCCATTACATCCCCAAGTATTAGAATTTTCATTATATTATTCCCTTTTCTGTGATTATATAATCTAATTTGAAATCTTTGTTGTTTATTGGAATTTTATTATAT
>CACOVP010000017.1 GCA_902630665.1 uncultured Pelagibacteraceae bacterium | reverse complement strand
TATCATCAAAATTAAATGAGATCATTAATTCATTCCATTCTCTTTTTGATAAACCAGAATTTTCGTAAGTTATATTTTCTCCCTTAATCATTTGCTGAATAACATTTTTACCTTTAGCTGAAACATGAACTGCGCCCACTCGGTAGTCTAAAAATGCCGAATAAGTAATAGGTACCCATTTTTTTACAGTCTCAAGCATTGTTTCGGCATAAACTCTAATTTCATATTGAGCGTGTTTATCAGCTCTGAGAAATAAAAAATTTAACAAGTTAAGTAAATCAGTTTTCCAATACCATTGAGTGTAAGAATTCAAAGTTAAATTCATTCTTGCAAGCTCTCTGGCTAGTCCAATTTTATTTTCGTCTATGGTAGTTCCATCGTATCTTTCATTCAACATTTTTTCATAATTATCATAAGATCTTGAAGCGTCATCTTTTAATATTTTCAAAACCTCATCTGCCTGTTCTCCTGTAATCAATTCTCCTCTTCCTTGACGATTAGAGGTAGACTGAGCCGATAATTGTTCTTTTGACGGTATGTAAAATTCTTTGTCCAAAATTGAATATCTTGCTGAGTATTCATTAACATTAGCTGTTCTATGTCGTATCCATTGACGTGCAATAAAGATTGGAAGTTTAACATGATATTTAATTTCGCACATTTCGAATGGTGTTGAATGCCAATGCCTCATTAAATATTTTATTAAACCTTCGTCCGTTGAAACTTTTTTCGTTCCTTTTCCATAAGAAACTCTGGCTGATTGTACAATAGAGCTGTCATCTCCCATATAATCAACTACTCTTACAAAACCGTGATCTAGAACTGGAAGTGCTTCATAAAGAATTTTTTCTAATTCAAGAGATGTTACACGTTTTGTCTCAGTTTTTTGTGCTTGTTGGTCTGCAATTTCTTGCTTTTGTTCTTTAGTTAGTTTCATTTTGAATTATTTATTGAATCTCTTAAAAAGAGTTTTATATTAATAGTGTTGGTTTTCCAACTATGACGATAAACGAATTTCGTAATAAACATCACGGACGTGGGGGCAGTACCCACCACCTCCACCATTTACAACTTACGGGGGTGAATTAGGATCGACGGGTGTCTAAAGGCTATTTTTTCGTTCGAGATGGTTCCGACGTTACGGGCTAATTTATAAATGCAAATCAAAAATTTGCACTTGCAGCTTAATTAACATTGTTAATTAAGTAACGGGGTCCGGGGCACCTGGCAACAGAACGCCCCTATTAAAAAAAGAAAGGATTAAAATGAAAAAATTTAATGATTTGATGAGTGTGAGTAAAGAAATTGAGAACATAAGCGCATCTGATGCAAAGAAAAAACTGAATGATCCAAATGTACAATTTATAGACGTGAGAGATAAAGAGAGTTATTCAAAAGGTACAATAGGAAATGCAATCCATTTAGACAGAGGTTTGCTTGAATTTTATTTAGCAGATGGAAGTCCTTTAGAAAATGATACTTTCAAAAAAAACCCAGATAAAGAATATGTAGTTTTTTGTGGTTTAGGTGGGCAAGGAACTTTGGCAACCAAAACTATGAAAGATATGGGTGTAAAAAACGTTAAAAATATTTCTGGTGGGATAGCTGAGTGGGACAAAATTAAAGATAAATAATATTCTATCAAAAGGTTAATGGCACCTGGCAACAGAACGCCCCTTAACTAAAGGAAACCGTCAATCTAATTAAAAATCAAATTAAAGTTAAAATGAGATTTTTAAAAAATTCAAACTTACAATAAATTAATATAGGAAATTTATCTTAAACTATTAATTTTATTTTTAATTTCATCGAAATTATAACCATGCCAAAAATGTTTATCATTTGAAAATTTCTCACCATTGATAATAATAGTGGGTTGGATATCCAAAATATATTTCTTCGATCCCTCTTTAAAGCTATTTTTAATATGGTTAGTAAGTTTTTTGTCGTAGGAGCAACTATCATATTGTTGATTTGATAATAAGTTAGACAATATCCCTTTTAATTTTCTATCCATTTCTCTAAGCACTCTGTATGAGTCTCTCCATTCATTACCATATTTCCTTAATAAATGATAAACATCAGATTTTCCATCATTGCTACAATGTGTAATTCTAGCAACATGTAAATCACTTGGATCAAATAACATATGTGGTCTTATCTCAAAACTAATAATACCGGGGTCAATAAATTCATTTTTAATTTGAGGATATATATTTTGAATAAAAAAATCACAACTATCTTGAAAAAATGTTGCTTCAGTTCCTCCGCATTCAAATAGTTTATCATACATTATGACAGATATTTTTGCTTCAGGATTACCTTCAATTATTGGTTTAACTGAGTCTGCATGAACATTCGAAAAAAACATTAAACACGACAAAATAAGAAACAGAGAATTATTTTTGAATGTCATTATAGAACTTTAATACATATCACATAAATATTAAATAGATATCTACGAAGAACCAAAGCAAGAAATCTGGCAAATAATGAGAGCTTACTAAGAAGTTTCTACAAAGAATTTTCCAAAAACCTATATTTTTATATATAACAAAATTATGATCGTTCCACAGAACGCACCTTAAAATCTTTTAAAATTTTTAAAAATAAATCCGTATATTAAAATATTAATAACTATCAATGTTATGCCAAGATATATCTGAATGTTATTAGTTAAGCCCTCAGGATAAATTATTGGATAAAGATAGTTGTTAATAAAACCATTAGAATAAGTTGCCAACTCAGCTTTGTTTAAAAACCAATTTTCTAAATAGGTTAATGGGCAATTAGAATTAGTTAGTTCTATATAAATTCCCCATAATAATGCAGGAAGATGAATATAGAATACTTTTGAAAAAATAAAGAAGAGCAGTCCACCAAAAATAACAAATAAGATAAAGATTAAATGTGTAATTAATGTAAGATTAGCAAATAATTCATACATTTAATATATTAACTAAAATTATAGGCACCTGGCAACAGAACGCCCCTAATCTATTCTCGATTATTAAAGCTTTGCAACATTATTAGAAAGAAAAAATGCACCGGGCGGAACTGATGCGTAATTCTAATTTGATTTGAGCTTGTTTTCAAAAAAATTTAACATCCTCATTTCTGAGTCTTTATCTGCATTTTCATTGTACTGGCTTGCTCTTCCAGCAAAATCATGGTCCTTTTCAGAAGCTCTAGATAAATTTTTTATCATTTCTCTATTAAAACCATGATGTGCATTTTCGTAAATAAATATTTGTAAAATACCCGATGCTATTTGTTCAGGATCTCTTTGTTTCCACATTTTACAATTTACTGAAGAAACCCATTCATCTAATTCTCCAATGAAAACTATTACTGGCATCAACAATTTTTGTTTTCCACACGATGGGTAGAATGCAACTCCAGCATCAAACCAATGATTAACATTTTTAAATAGATAGTTTTCTCTTATTAATTCTCCCGCTAAAGATAAAACTGTTAATCCTCCTCTACTACCTCCTACTATTCCAAATTTATTGTTTGTTAATTTGGGGTATTTACTTTTTATAAATTCAATAATACTTAATGCGCCCATACTAGCAGCTGGTCCTCTCGAAATGGTGCCTCTATCTATGCCCGTATTGTAAAATAAATCTAAGATAACAACTCCAAAACCTCTTTCGACTAATTTATTAGCATATCTTTCAAATGTTACAGCTGCTGCTTGAGTCATTCCCCCGCTGGTAGGAATTATTACGACATAAGGGGCAGGCTTTTTAGTTTGTGGTTTAAAATGAAATATATAATAGTTGTCTCCAGACGGTTTCTCCCCTCTTTGTTTTTGAACCATTGTAAGAGGATACTTAATACCTTCAATTTTTTTTACTCTTGGAAAATTTTTACACTTTGGATTATATTTACAAGATAATTCTTTTCTCTCTTTGAGATTTTTACCCTCATATTTTTCTGCATTAACAACCCCGCTACATAAGAAAACTAGAAACACAATCGCTAATATCTTTTTCATGCTACGCGATTCTAGCATAAGTTTGGGCGGAGCTGGGGCAGAATTTTCTCAAAGTTTTTGATTTTAACAAATTGCAAATGTCGTATAATAAGGAATAATGTTATAAAGTCCGGGGCACCTGGCAAAAGAACGACCTTTATGATATAATAATCTAAAACTAAAAAGGAGATTAAAATGTATGCGGTTTTTGTAGTTTTAGTCCTGTTAGCTATAGCTAACTCATAATAAAAAATAAGTATGGGTTACTGGCAACGTTAAATCACTTGATATATAATTAGATATAACGAAAGGATTCGAAATGAGCGGAGTTGAAATCATAATTGTAGCAGCAGTGCTATATATGTTATTGGGTTAAACTATTATTCTGAGGTTTGGGGCACCTAGCAACAGAACGCCCCAATTTATTTTTTTCTGACGTACACATAAGCTAAAGTTTTGCTACCGTCTTCAAAAAAAATATTTGAAACAACTCGCAAATATTCTTTGCCCTCAAACTCATCGATTTTATTAATATTTTTTTCAATATCTTTAGACTCAAGTATCATGCCATATATTTTTGATCCTTTATCATTAAGTTCTAAGACTGGGTATCCATAGTCTTCCCCGGTGTCTAAATTTAATAGTTTTCCTAAAACATAACCTTTTTTCCAATTTCCTTTTAAATCATTCAAAATTTCATCATTTTGCATACCAGGTTGAAGAGTCCCATACACAAATATAGAATTGATATTTTTCATTTAATCGGTGATTGGCTTTAAAAAACGTATTTATCTGCAATATAAATAAGGATACCTAATGCAACACCTAAAAGAACCCAATGATAATTATTTTTCATTAAGCAACAAATTTGTTTAAGTTAGGTTTGAAATAATTTGGGCCTTTCATCACTTTACCTTTATCATTGTAAATAGGTTTGCCGTCACTACCTAATTTACTCATATTTGAACTTTGAACTTCCTGAAAACATTTGTCTAAATCTATACCAAATGCATGGCCCGCTCCATAAGTTACATATAAAATATCAGTTAAGGCATCAGCAACCTCTTTTATGTCTTTTTTATCGATAGCATCTTTAAGCTCATTCAACTCTTCTTTAATAAGGTCGTATCTTAAAGATGTAATTTTATTTTCTGGAAATCCAGCTTTTTCTTTAACTTCCTGGCCAAATGTAAGCATGAATTTTTTTACTCTATCAAAGTTGCTCATTATTATCCTTTATAATTTATAATTAATAAATAAAAGTGTATTATATAATAGAATCAGTAATGAAATACAGAACAGAATTTGATAGTATTGGAAAAATCAAAGTGCCTGGTGATAAGTATTGGGGTGCATCTACAGAAAGATCAAACAAATATTTTAATATTGGTGATTTTTTAGTAAGACCTTTAGTTATTCAATCGATCGCTATTGTCAAGAAAGCTGCAGCAATAGTTAATGCTAAAAACAAAGATTTAAATCCTAAGTTAAGTAAATATATTATTAAAGCTGCTGATGAGATAATAAAAGGTAAATTAGACGATCATTTTCCATTGAAAGTTTGGCAAACGGGCTCGGGTACACAAACTAATATGAACGTAAACGAAGTTATATCTAATAGAGCAATAGAAATGATGGGAGGCAAAATGGGTACAAAAAAACCCATTCATCCAAATGACCATGTTAATAAATCTCAATCCACTAATGATGTTTTTCCGACTGCTATGCACATTGCCATAGCTATGAAAACTCGTGAAAAACTTTTACCATCTCTTAAACTTTTAGAAAAAGAACTTAAAAAAAAAACACAAGAATTTAAAAAAATTGTAAAAGTTGGGAGAACTCACTTGCAAGATGCTACCCCTATAACTCTTGGCCAAGAATTTTCAGGTTATCTTGAACAATTAAAAAAGTGTATTTCAAGAATAGAATCAGCTTTAAAAGAAATTTATAATTTAGCACAAGGAGGAACAGCTGTTGGTACAGGTTTGAATACCAAAAAAAACTTCGATAAAAAAATTGTTAAAGAAATTAGTAAAATTACAAAAATACCTTTTAAGACAGCATCAAATAAATTTGCATCGCTTGCAGCGCATGATGAAATTGTAAATTTTTCTGGCACGCTTAATACAACAGCGGTTTGCCTTATGAAAATTGCAAATGACATTAGATTTTTAGGCTCAGGACCTAGAGCTGGATACGGTGAACTAATTTTACCATCAAATGAACCTGGATCATCCATTATGCCAGGAAAAGTTAATCCTACACAATCTGAAGCGGTTACAATGGTATGTGTAAAAGTAATTGGAAATCATAATGGGATTACGATGGCAGGTTCTCATGGTCACTTTGAATTAAATGTTTTTAAACCTCTTATAATACATAACATTCTTCAATCGATTGAAATTATGAGCGATTCATCAAAAACGTTTGCTCTATATTGTGTTAAAGGCATCAAGGCAAATAAAAAAAGAATTAAGGAATTATTAGACAACTCATTAATGTTGGTCACGGCATTAGCTCCAAAAATTGGTTACGATAAAGCAGCAAAAATTGCTAAAGCTGCTCATAGAAATGGAACAACATTAAAACATGAAATTTTAAAATCCGGATTAGTAGAGGAGAAAGAATATGATAAAATAATGAATCCCTTAAATATGACGATGCCTAAATAGCTTAAATTATTTCCAAAACAAATTTTTTTATTTTAGA
>CACOVP010000016.1 GCA_902630665.1 uncultured Pelagibacteraceae bacterium | reverse complement strand
TAATTATTCCTGGGTTGTATTTTTTATATGATCCTCAATTAAGCAGGTATTGGTTTTTCATTTTATTGTTAATTTATCTAATAATATATTCTAGACTTTATCGTTTAACTGAAAATTAAATTGATATATAAAAAATGATTATTAATTGGGCAAGTGGCGGAATTGGTATACGCGCTGGTCTTAGAAACCAGTGCCGCAAGGCTTAAGAGTTCGAGTCTCTTCTTGCCCACCAAAATATTATGAAAGTAGAAGTAAAATCAAAAAAAGGTTTAAGAACAATTTTATCTGTAATAGTTGATAAAAAAAATATACAGACAAAAATGAATGAAAGACTTCAGGAGCTTCAACAAGAGGTAACTTTAAAAGGTTTCAGACCCGGTAAAGTTCCAGCAGAAGTAATTAAAAGTCAATTCGGAAAATCTATCTATGGAGAAGTAGTAGACAAGATTTTAAGAGAAACAACTTCTAAAGCTATTGATGAAAAAAAATTAAAAGTTGCCGGTCAACCGAAAATTGACTTAAAACAGTTTGGAGAAGGAAAAGATTTAAACTATGAACTTCAGATAGATTGTTTGCCAAACGTAAATTTAAAGAGTTTTGATAAATTTAAAGCGACAAGTTTTAAATTAAAAATTGAGGAAAAAATTATTGATGACAAATTGAAAGAAATTGCAAAACAAAATAAACAGTTTGAAGATAAAAATGAAAATGATAAAGCAATCAGTGGTGATCAGGTAACATTTGATTATTCTGCAACAGTTGATGGTAATAAATTTGAAGGAAGCGAGGGCAAGGGCGTACAGCTGGAATTAGGCAAAGATCTTTTTTTAAAAGGTTTTGATGAACAATTAGTAGGAGCAAAAATAAATGATACTAAAATTTTAAATGCAACACTTCCTGCTAACCATCCAAAAAAAGAACTTGCAAATAAAAAAACTAAATTTGAATGTAAAATTTTAAAAGTAAAAAAACCTAAGGAAAGTAAAATTGATGATGATTTCGCAAAATTGATGGGAGCAAAAGATATTAAAGATTTGAAGTCTTTGATTGAAAAACAAATTTCAGGACAATATTCTAAAGCATTAAACTCAATTACTAAAAAAGAGATTTTAGATCAAATAGAAAAAAATCATCAAGTTGAATTACCTCAAAACTTAATTGACCAAGAAGTTTCAATAATGACTCAAAATCTAAAAACTGATGAAAAAGAAAAGTATAAATTAAACAACGAAAAATTAGCAAGGTCTAGAATAAAACTTGGATTATTATTAAATGCATACGCAGAAAAAAACAATTTAAAAGTATCAGATGACGAAGTTAGAAATGAAATACAAAAGCAAATTAAAGGTATGCCTGGACAAGAAAAAATGGTCATTGAATATTATCAAAAAAATCCAAGTGCATCTCAAAGTTTAAAAAGCTCTTTGTATGAAGAAAAAATTATTGATTTTATTAAATCAAAAATTAATCTGTCCACTAAAGAGATTAGTTCAAAAGAAGCTGAAAAAATAATTACTAATTTCAATAAACCAAATATAGATATCGAGAAATCTAAAACCACATCCCCTGCAAAAAATAAGTTAAAAACAAAAAAAATTAGTAAAAAGTAATCAATAGTTGTATAAATTATTTATGAGTCGCGAATTAGAGGAAAAAATGAACAGTCTCATTCCTATGGTTGTTGAACAAACAAGCAAGGGCGAAAGAGCTTACGATATCTACTCAAGACTTTTAAAAGAAAGAATTGTTTTTTTAGTCGGGCCAGTAAATGATGCAGTAGCCTCGTTAGTCACTGCTCAATTACTATTTCTTGAGTCAGAGAACCCTAATAAAGAGATAAATTTTTATATTAATAGCCCAGGTGGACTTGTTACTGCAGGATTAGGTATTTACGATACGATGCAATATATTACACCACCAGTTTCTACGCTTTGCATAGGTCAAGCGTCATCGATGGGTTCATTTTTATTAGCTGCAGGTGAAAAAGGTAAAAGATTTTCTTTACCTAATTCAAGAATAATGGTCCATCAACCCTCAGCTGGGTTTCAAGGTCAAGCTACTGATATACAGATACATGCTAAAGAAATATTATCTTTGAAAGAAAGATTAAATAAGATTTATTCAAAACATACCGGAAAATCTATTAATGAAATCTCAGAGGCACTAGAGAGAGATAATTTCATGACTGCCGAGGAAGCTAAAAAATTTGGTTTAATAGACTCTGTTGTGGAAAAAAGAAAATAAAATACCATATATAGCTCTTCACACAACTTGAACTTGATAAGAACGTCTTAGAGTTTTATATTATTGGTATTGATTCGTTATGTCAGAAAAAAATAATAAAAACATTTTATACTGCTCATTTTGTGGAAAAAGCCAACACGAGGTAAGAAAACTTATTGCCGGTCCAACAGTATTTATTTGCGATGAATGCGTTGAATTGTGTATGGATATTATAAAAGAGGAAAATAAAAGTTCTTTCGTAAAGCATCAAGATGGAGTTCCTTCCCCTAAAGAAATATGTGAAGTTCTAAATGATTACGTAATAGGACAAAAATTTGCGAAAGAAATTTTGTCAGTTGCGGTTCACAATCACTATAAAAGGTTAAACCACGAAACAAAAAGTAATAAGGATATTGAATTATCTAAATCAAATATTCTTTTAGTTGGACCAACAGGATGTGGAAAAACTTTATTAGCACAAACGCTTGCAAGAATCTTAGATGTCCCGTTTACAATGGCAGATGCTACGACGCTTACTGAGGCTGGCTATGTAGGCGAAGACGTTGAAAATATTATATTAAAACTTTTACAAGCAGCAGATTATAATGTTGAAAAAGCTCAGAGAGGTATTGTTTATATTGATGAGGTAGATAAAATCAGTAGAAAATCAGAGAATCCATCTATTACTAGAGATGTTTCTGGAGAAGGTGTTCAACAGGCATTATTAAAAATTATGGAGGGTACAATTGCCAGTGTTCCACCACAAGGTGGCAGAAAGCACCCTCAACAAGAATTTTTACAAGTAGATACTACAAATATTTTATTCATTTGTGGAGGAGCTTTTGCTGGTTTAGATAAACTTATTGAGAGTAGAGGAAAAGGAAGCTCTATTGGGTTTGGAGCTAAAGTTAGAAATAAAAAAGACCAATTACTCTCAGAGATTATGAAGCAGTTAGAGCCTGAAGATTTAATAAAATATGGATTGATACCCGAATTTATTGGAAGAATGCCAATCATAGCAACTTTAGATGAGTTAGATGAGAAATCTTTAGTAAAAATTTTAAAGGAGCCAAAGAATTCTTTAATCAAACAATACAAAAGATTGTTCGAATTTGAAGAAGTAGAGCTAGAATTTTTAGATGACGCCATTACTGAAATTGCTAAAAAGGCAATATCAAAAAAAACTGGAGCAAGAGGGTTAAGGTCGATTCTTGAAAATATTCTTTTAAAAACGATGTTTGAGCTTCCAGACATGGAGAATGTGATAAAAGTTACTGTTGATAGCTCGTCAGTCAAAGGGTTGTCAGAGCCAATAGTCACATATGGCAAGAAGAAATCAACATCTGTTGCTTAAGAACAATTTGGATCTTGAAATTTATATGATAATTATCATATAAATAATAATGAAAACTTCTTATATAAAACCTCTTTTACCATTAAGAGATATTGTGATTTTCCCTTCAATGGTTGTTCCATTATTTGTTGGCCGAGATAAATCAATAAAGGCTTTACAAGAGGTTATGAAGTCAGACAAATCTATTGTTTTAGTAACTCAAAAAAACTCAGAAATAGATGACCCTTCCGGTAAAGATTTGTTTCAATTTGGATGTTTAAGTAAAGTATTACAGTTACTTAAGCTTCCAGATGGAACTGTAAAGGTTCTTGTAGAAGGAGAAAAAAGAGTTAAGATTTTAAAACATAACGATACAACAGCAAGTAACTATTTAACATGTGAAGTAGAAATAGTTGAAGACACAAACTTGTCTAAAGATTTAGATCAGTTTGCAATTGGCTTAGTTAAAAAATTTGAGAGACTTCAAATTTTAAGCAAAAAAGAAATCAATGAAGATACGAATAACCTTAAAAATTTAAAAAACCCTTCACAGATTTCAAATAATATTTGTTCTGGTCTAAATATTCAAATCTTTGAAAAGCAAGAACTGTTAGAGATAATAGACTTAAAAAAAAGACTTGAGAAAATCCACTCAATTATTGAAAAAGAACTGAGCGTGTTGTCTGTAGAAAAAAAAATTAGAGGAAGAGTTAAAAACCAGATGGAAAAAACTCAAAGAGAGTATTATTTAAACGAACAACTAAAAGCTATTCAAAAAGAGCTTGGAGAAATAGACGAGGGCAAAGACGAATTATCTTCATTGTCTAAAGCTATCTCAGAGGCTAAAATGCCAAAGTTAGCAAAAGAAAAATGCTTATCTGAACTTAAAAAGTTAAAATCTATGAGTCCAATGTCAGCAGAAGCTACAGTTGTTAGAAACTACCTTGATTGGATGACAGATCTTCCATGGTCGAATAAAACAAAAATAAACACTGACCTAAAAAATGCTCAGAAAATATTGGATGAGGATCATTATGGTCTCGAAAAAGTAAAAGAGAGAATTATTGAATTCTTGGCAGTTCAAAAAAGAATACAAAAAATGCGAGGACCAATTCTTTGCCTTGTTGGGCCTCCTGGCGTAGGGAAGACTTCTTTAGGAAAATCAATTGCAAAAGCTACTAATAGGAAATTTATAAGAATATCTTTAGGTGGTATTAGAGATGAAGCAGAAATAAGAGGCCACAGAAGAACATATATTGGGTCATTACCTGGAAAAATTATTCAAATGATGAAAAAAGCGGGTACTAAAAACCCTCTATTTCTCTTAGATGAAATAGATAAAGTAGGTAACGATTATAGAGGCGACCCATCATCCGCTTTGCTGGAAGCTTTGGACCCTGAACAAAATAAGGAATTTAATGATCATTACTTAGAAGTTGATTATGACTTATCAGACGTAATGTTTGTGACAACTGCAAACACTTTAAATATTTTACCGCCATTACTTGATAGAATGGAAGTAATTCGTTTGCAAGGATACACTGAAGATGAAAAGGTAAATATTTCTCAGAAATATCTTATACCAAATCAAAGCAAATATAATGGACTTAAAAAAGAAGAATGGAATATAGATGAGAAAATAAACAGAAAAATTATTAGGCATTACACTAGAGAAGCTGGAGTTAGAAATCTTGAAAGAGAAATATCTAAAGTCGCAAGAAAATTGGTAAAAAAAATAGATAACAAAGAAAAAATAAATAATCCAATAATTGATGAAGATCTAAAGGACTTATTGGGAGTTCAAAAATTTAAATATGGAGAAATAGAAGAGGAAAACAGAATTGGAGTTGTAACTGGATTGGCTTGGACTGAAGTAGGTGGAGAGATATTAAAGATAGAGTCTGCAGTAATGCCAGGTAAAGGAAAAATGCAAATCACAGGTAAATTGGGCGATGTAATGCAAGAGTCTGTAAAAGCTGCAAAGTCATATATCAGATCTAAAAGTCTAGACTATGGAATTATCCCACCAATTTTTGATAAAAAAGATTTTCACATTCACGTGCCTGAAGGGGCTACCCCTAAAGATGGACCTTCAGCTGGAATTGGGATGGTAACTTCAATAATTTCAGCAATTACTGAAATACCAGTTAACAAAGATGTAGCAATGACTGGTGAAATTACTTTAAGGGGATTAGTTCTTCCGATAGGCGGACTAAAAGAAAAACTTTTAGCTGCGCATAGAGCAGGAATTAAGAAAGTTTTAATTCCTATAGAAAACAAAAAAGATTTAATAGAAGTACCCAAAACGATACTGGAAAATATTGAAATCGTTACTGTTAAAAACGTTGATGAAGTTCTTAAAGCAGCATTAACAAAACCTCTCAAAAGAGTTGAATGGGTAGAGGTAAACCAAATTTCTGATAAAGGAAAGAACAAAGAGGAACTAAGTACTCATTAAAATTAGTCAAGCCATTCCTCAAATTTTTTCATATTAGAGTAAATATATTCAGGGAGTAACTCATCATCTAATTTTTTCAGGATAGATTTGCCTGACCATTTATAATCTCTTTGATCTATAGTGTGATCGTACATAACTCTTTTTTCTTTTATTAAATTTTGAATATCATTAAGCTTTAATCCACTTTCCTCAAATTCATGGTGGTGGGCGAAATTTAGTAATTTTTTTTCCAAATCTGCAGCGTTTCTAATACAAGTAAAATGCCACCCACCATTTTTTACATAAATTAAATTTGTATATTTTTTTTTAGAAAAAAGGGTGTCTAGTCTCCATTTTGAGTATTTCCTTGATTTTATATTTCTCAACCATTGTGGGGAAATAAAATTTTTTTTCTTTATTGCCTTGGAGCCAAACCACTTAAATTCTTCATAAAGCAAATTTAATTTGTAATAAAACATTTTTTGTTCAAAAATTACTATATTGTTCTTTATTAAATTAAAATCTATTGTCTCAAGATTTGGAATCTCGTCTAAATCACTTATAATAATTAAATCTTCGTTTAAGCTATCAACTAACCCTTTTTTTAAATTTTCTCTTTGAAAATAATCTCTTGCCATACCGTTTAATATAAGTTTTTCCCCCCTTCTTTCTTTAGTGTCATCTTCGGATAGCTTAAGGATATTTTGGGGCTGTTCATCAACAACTATGTAGGATATTTTGTCTTTAAATTTATTGAAATTTTTAATATCAAAATTAAGTTTTTTTGGATTACCATTATGTGTGTAAGTAGCTTCAGTAATTACAAATTTTTTTACATATTTATTTAAAGTATTTAGTCTTATATCTAATAATAAATCCTCATCAAAATACATAAAGCAATCATAAATATTCATGATATTTGAGTTATAATAAAATATAATATAAGTAAACATTAATTAAATATGAAAAAAAAAATCATTATAACAGGTGGGCTTGGTTATATTGGAACAGAAATTTGCAAACTTTACTCAGGCGTAAGCTGGCACCATAAAATAACAGTCCTTGATAATCGTTTTATTTCTGAAAGAGTTAATCAAATTAGAAATTGGGATATGGAATTTGTTCAAGGAGACATACTGGATAAAAATTTAGTAAAAAAGCTATTCAAAGATGCAGATGTAGTTCATCATTTAGCAGGTGTTACAGATGTTCCAAGAACAAAAAGTGAGTCATCAGATTTACAAGATGAAAAAATCAAACTTACTGCTGTGGAAGGCACTCGAAATATTTTAAACAATATATCGCAGAAATGTAAAATTATCTTTCCTTCAACACATGTTGTTTATGAGGGCATAAAAGATGTGAGAACTGATATTTCTGAAGATGAGGAAACAAAACCGGTACTCTCATATTCATCCTCTAAAGCGATAAATGAAAAACAGCTAAAAGACTCTGGTAAAAATTATATTATTTTAAGATTAGGATCAGTTTATGGGTATTCAACAGATTCTATGCGTGTTGACATAATGCCGAACCTATTTTCTAAAATTGCATCTCAAAATGGAACGATAAAATTATTTGCTGGAGGCAGACAAATTAAAAGTTTAGTCCCTCTAATTGATGTTGCGAGATGTTTCAAGTTTATGGAAGAAAAACAAGAAATAAATAATGAAACATTTAATCTTACCAAAGACACAATTACAGTAAAAGAAGTAGCTGAAGTTTGTAAAAAATATAACCCGAAGATAACTTTAAAAGAAACAAATGATGAAATTCCTAACCTAGGTTTTTCTTTATCAAATAAAAAAATTTTTAAAACTGGTTTTAATTTTTTATACAACCTTGATAAAAATATTGAGGAAATGATTAAAAAGTGGTCAAAACAAGATCTTGATAATGACCTAGAATTTGTGCGTAACGGAGAAAATTTATTTGAGGACAAAAGAGGCTTTATAAGTAATCACGAATTAACCGAGCCAATAAATTTAATAGGGTTAATCGAGTCAAAAAAAGGTACAATTAGAGCTAATCATTATCATCCCCAACAAGAACAAAAATGCTTATTTACAAAAGGACAAATTATAGAAATTTTTCAAGATATTATAAATCCAAACTCACCAAAAATTACCCAAGTTGTGAATGCTGGTCAATTATCGGTAATAAAACCAAATGTTGCTCACACTATGGTTTTTACTAAAGACACAACTTTTTTAAATTTGGTTCGGGGGGAAAGGGATCACGAAAATTATGGAATTACTCATACGATAAAACATGTTTTTGTAGATGAGAAAGAAAAAAATTTACTTTTGAAATATTACAAATTTGAGTGTAGATCATGTGGGAATTCTGATTTGAAAAGAGTTGTTTCATTAGGATACCAGCCACTTGCAAATAATCTATTAAAAAAAGAGAAAGAAAAATGTGAACTGTATCCTCTAGAAGTAAATTATTGTAGCAAATGTCACAATTGTCAACTTTCAGTTTCTGTAGATCCAAAAAAAATGTTTTCAAACTATTTATATACATCCTCAACCTCAAAAGTATTTAGAAACCACTTCGTTAATGCAGCAAATAAATATTTTAAAGATTTAAAATTAAATAAAAAAAAATCATATATCATAGATATTGGAAGTAACGATGGTGTAGCACTTAAACCATTTTTAGATTTAGGTTTTAAAAAAGTTCTAGGAATTGAACCAGCAAAAAATTTAGCAAAATTAGCAAATAAAAATAAGATAAAAACCTTTAATGGATTTTTAGAGAAAAAAAATCTAAAGAAAATTAAAAAAAATGCTGACCTTATTTTAGCTTCTAATGTATTTGCTCATTCAGATAAGTTAAGGGAAATGGCTGAGTGCATGTTTAAGCTTCTAAGTAAAAAAGGAACAATCATAATTGAAGTACAATATTTAATGAATACTCTTAAAGATTTGACTTTTGACAATATCTATCACGAACATTATAATTATTGGTCCCTTACTTCTCTAATTAATTTTTTCAAACAATTTGAAGCGAAAATTATAAAAGTTGAAAGAGTGAACACTCATGGCGGATCTTTAAGAGTTTATATAAAAAAAGACAAAAAAGCTAAAATTGAAAATAATGTGAAGCAAATGCTTCTAGAAGAAGAAAATTTTGGCATCAAAAAATTTGAAACATATAAAAAATTTGGAGAAAAAGTATATAAAATTAGAGAAAATGTTAGAAAAAATATTAAAAAACTTAAAGATAAAAACA
>CACOVP010000015.1 GCA_902630665.1 uncultured Pelagibacteraceae bacterium | reverse complement strand
CTGTAATTGTTGTATCTGGTGTAAACGGCGTTGGAAAAACTACTAGTATTGGAAAACTTGGGAAATATTTTAAAGACAATAATAGATCTGTTGTCTTTGGGGCAGCAGATACTTTTAGAGCGGCAGCCATAGATCAACTGCAAGTTTGGGCTGCAAAAGTAAAAGTAGATATAATTAAGTCAGAAATTAATAGCGACCCAGCTTCAGTTGCTTTTAAAACTGCTGAATTTGCAAAAAAAAATGAAATTGATGTTGCTTTGATTGATACAGCAGGAAGACTACAAAATAAAAAAAATTTAATGGAGGAATACAAAAAGATTATTAATGTCTTGAAAAAAATTGATGAGTCTTTTCCAAACGAGGTAATTCTAGTTCTAGATGCAACTACTGGTCAAAATGCATTAAATCAAGTTGAAGAGTTTAGTAAAATACATAATCTAACGGGGCTCATAATTACAAAACTTGATAGCACTGCAAAAGGCGGGGTCGTCCTTGCTATTTGTAAGAAATATAATTTACCTATTGTTGCAATCGGAATGGGAGAAAAAGAAGATGACTTACAACCTTTTAATGCTGAATATTTTTCAAAAGCTCTTTTAGGTATTGAAACCTAAAAACTTTCTCAAAGCATTCATTAGTTGATCATTAAATTCCATCATATGATCGTCATTATCGGAAAAGTAACTAAACTTTGGTTGATTAGCCTTCTCAAATAATTCTGTCCCCATCTCAAAGGGAACAACATCATCTTTTTTACCGTGCATTATTAATATTGGTATATTTATATTTTTAATTTTTTTTAAAGAGTCGTATCTGTCTTTAATCAATAAATCGATTGGCAAATATGGATAATAAATTTTTGCAGCATCTGCAATCGAAGTAAAAGGTGACTCTAAGACAATTCTTGAAAAAGAATTATCCTGGCCTAGTTCTGTAGCGACACCAGTACCTAATGACTCACCATATAAAATTATATTTTTATTTCCAATGCCAGCCTGATTAAGCCACTCAATTGATTTTCTAGCATCATTATATAAATTTTCCTCTGTAGGTTTGCCTGGATTGCCGCTAAATCCTCTCCATGAAATAATCAGAATATTTACATCTAGTTTGTATAGTTCATTTAGCTTATGAACCCTATTGGTAAGATCGCCTGCATTACCATGGAAGTATAAAATTGTTTTATGTTTTTTAACGTCTTTTTCCAAAAACCATGATTTAAGTTTTAAATCTTTATCAACCTCAATAAAAACTTCTTTATATTCAAATTGAATTTCATCTCCTGTGTAGTTATTTTCACTTGGATGATAAAGCAATTTTCTTTGGTACAAATAAGTGAAAAGTACAATTATAATGTAAGCTAATACAATTGATGATAAAGCTAAATAAAGATACTTCATGCTTTTTTCCTAGCGAAATAGACTCCAGTAAAGACCAGTAAGCCACCTAAGTAATGAAAACTAAGAAGTGGTTCTTCAAAAATTATAATTCCAAAGATAGAACCGTAAACTGCGAATAAATATAAAGTAAACCCAGCAAAAGATGCGCCAACATATTTTTGTAACCTTGTATACAAAGAAAAAGCTATAATACTTGGAGAAATAGCTGCAAATATAACCCAGAACAAAAATGTCTGATTATAATTTGTCTTAGCAAAGTAAAAATTTTCCAAAAGAAAAAACGGGAAAAGTGATATAAAACCAAACATTGCAATTAGCGTAAATCGAGCCATTATGCTAAATTTTGATTTCCAATTTAATAAATAAATTGAATATAGAGCCCAGCCTAAAGCAGCCCCCAATACCCATAAATCACCTATTGTAAAATTTAAGTTAATTAAAAAATCTAAATTACCTTTAGATATAATTGTAAAAACACCTGCAATACAAATTAATAAGCCTAGTATCCTAAAAAAGTTAATTTTTTCTTTAAAGAACAAAATTGATAAAAAAATTATTATTACTGGTGAAGATGTATAGATTATACCAATATTCGCCATAGTTGTTGTCATTCCTGCAAGATTTGGGAAAGCTCCACAAATGCCACAACCCATCGAACCTAAGAAAAAGAGTTTAAAAAACTCTTTACTAAAATCTTTCTTATTTTTTAAAATTTCATCAAAAAAAAATGGAAAAAGTATAATAAATACCGTAAACCATCTCCAGAACGCTAATGAGATTGGTGGTACTGACTCAACTCCTCCTCTTGCAACAATTGTGTTTGTGGCCATAAAGATAGGCTGAATAAATAATAGTAGGTAAGGAAAATAATTACTTTTTGTTATCGAAGAAGGCTTCATAGAACATCATCACAATTACTATTCCCATTAATATATAAACAGGTAGCACGTCAAAAAAACCAATCATCATGGATCTTGTCAAAGTTGTTGCAAGACCTAATAAAAAGGCTGTGCAAATAGCGACACCGACAATAATTGTTAGTTTATCCTTCATCTTTACAATTTTTTTCTAACCAATTAGCAGTTCCTAGAAATCGAAGATCATCTAGTTTGTTACCTACCAATTGAACTCCTAATGGTAAGTCATTTTCCCCGGTAAGTAAAGGCAATGAAATAGCTGGAAGACCCATATAAGTCCAATTCTTTTGAAAGTCTGAGCTTCCGGTTGATTTAAGACCTTTGTCAGCAACACCACTAGATGAAGGAGTAATTACTCCATGATAATCTTCAAATACTTCACTGTACGAATCATAACTTTGCTGCATGAAATCTGATGCATCAGCATATTCTTTTGCAGAGTATTTCAGACCTCTACCTATCGCTTCTCTCATTTCTTTAGAAAGTTTAGTTTTATCTTTTTTATAATAAACTTGAAAATTGTTAGCCATATCGGTCTCATGAATAATTTGTAAATACTTTGGGATATCTTTAAAATAAGAAGGGGTATCAAATACTTCAATATTTTTTTTGAAATTCTTTATCAAAAACTCAAAAGCTTGTTGAGACTTTTTGTTTATATCTTTCCATTTATCAGTTTTATAAAAAATAAATTTTGGTTCAAATAATGGTCCCTTATCACATGCTTCCAACATTTCTTCTGCTGAAAAATATACAGTTGCGGGATCGTATAAATCTTTTTTTATTAAACATTTTGCCAATAAAGCTACGTCTTTAACTGTTTTACCGAACAAACCGATTGTATCTAATTTGTCCGAGACTTTTAAAACTCCAGACCTAGATATTAATCCATAAGATGGTTTGTAACCCACAACTCCACAGTAGGATGCTGGTCTAATAGTTGAGCCTGCTGTCTGTGAGCCTATAGAAAGATGAGCCATATGCGAAGCAATCACCGCAGCAGATCCACTTGAGGAACCTCCAGGTGTTCTAGTATAATCATGAGGATTTGTAGTTTTACTAGGATGTATATACGCTAGCTCTGTTGTTGCAGTTTTCCCCATAATAATGGCACCAGAATTTTTTAAAAGATTTACAATTTCAGAGTCCTGAGAACTTGACATTTTTTTTCTAAAAACTGTTCCACATTCTGTAGGCATATCATAAGTTCCAATAATATCTTTGATTGCTACGGGCATTCCGTGTAAAGGTCCAAGAGGTTTACCTGATTTTCTATGATTGTCTGCTTCTTCTGCTTTTTCTAAAAGAAGTTTTTTATCTAAATGTGCCCATGCCTTTACCTCCGGCTCAAATTTTTTTATTCGTTCAAGATATTTATTACAAAGATCTACTGATGATATTTCTCCAGATCTTAATTTTGATGCTAACTCATTAGCGGTGAAATTAGATACATCAATCATTTTATTTCTTAGTTTGCGAATAGAAGGTCAGGTAACCATAATGCTATACC
Source organism: uncultured Pelagibacteraceae bacterium (assembly GCA_902630665.1). Classification (GTDB taxonomy): domain Bacteria; phylum Pseudomonadota; class Alphaproteobacteria; order Pelagibacterales; family Pelagibacteraceae; genus Pelagilacustribacter. The sequence goes on along the minus strand of CACOVP010000015.1, from coordinate 5,558 downwards.
TGGAAACATATACATCAAAAACATTGCCAGTATTACTATTGCCAAGAAAGGCATTATGCCTCTAAAGATTTCCATTAGTTCAACATTCTTAGCTTGGACACCTTTTAAATAGTAGGCTGACATTGCCATGGGGGGTGTTAAAAATGAAGTTTGTAAATTCAAGGCAATTAGCATTGCAAAGAAATAAGGATTTACTTCGAAAAACGCTACTAAAGGTAAAAATATTGGCACAAATATAATTAATATCTCCGTCCACTCCAGTGGCCAACCTAATAAGAAAATAATTAATTGTGTGATCACTAAGAACTGCCAGGGTTGTAAATTCATTGATTTAAAGAAATGCTCAAATACCTCATGTCCTCCTAAATAAGAAAAAACAGATGCAAATGTCCAAGATCCGATAAACAACCACATAATCATTGCTGTAGTTTTGGCTGTTAAGAAAACTGATTCCTTAAAGTTTTTCCATTTAAGCGTCTTATAGAAATATGAAAGAACTAATGCTCCAGCTGCTCCGACTGCTGCTGCCTCAGCAGGTGTTGCAAGTCCTCCTAAAATTGTTCCAAGAACCAAAATAATTAGAGAGAAAAGCGGTAAAAAGGATACTAGGACTTCTCTTATTATTACTGATCGAGGAGGTATTTCTTCTTTTGGAGGCTTAGGTGCAATTGATGGATTAAAATATGCCATTGTAATTGCATAACCAATATATAAACCAGCTAATAATAATCCAGGAAATATTGCAGCTGCGAATAATCTCAACGGCGATAGTTGAGCTATAACAGAATAAACAATCAGCATTATACTTGGCGGGATAAGAATACCTAAACAACCGCCTGAGCAAATTACTCCTGAGGCAAATTTCTTATCATATCCAGCTTTAATCATAGCTGGCCAAGCTAAAAGACCCATTAAAGTTACAACAGCTCCTATAATTCCTGTTGCTGTTGAAAATAATGCACAAGTAATTAGCGCAGCAACTGCCATCGATGCTGGCAATCCATGTGAAGCTAACCTTATAGCAAAAAACAATCTAGAAACTATTCCGGCTCGCTCAACTAAGTATCCCATAAATAAAAAGAGCGGGACGGCGGTTAATACCGTATTGTCCATTACAGTATAAGTATTCTGTACGAATAATTGGAAAATCCTATTATCAAAAATGTGTTCCATTCTCGTAGGATCAAAGTAAGCGTAATAACCAAAGCCTACTCCCATAGCCATTAGTGTAAATGCTATTGGAAAACCAAGAAGAACAGCAAACAAAAATATTCCCATCATTAAAATTGCTATTTCGGGATTAGTTAGACTAAATAACATCTTTTTGATCCTCCTCTTGAGAAGTTCTCATCAAAATTTTTTCTGTTTCCTCTGCCACTACCATTCTAGAAGGCCAATGGCCAGTTTGAATACAAATTATAGATCTGAATACCTCGCTGATACCTTGAATAATTAATAAAACTCCTGCTGCAGGTATTAATGATTTTGCCATGTAAATTTGAATTTGAGCAGGACTATTCCAACTTGTCTCTTTAATTTTCCAAGCTAAAGATGCGTACTCATAACCATAAAATGCCAAAGCCAACACTCCAGGGAAGAAAAAAATAAAATATAAAATTAAATCGATATAGCCTTGTACTTTAGGTTTAAACAATCTGTAAATTACATCTCCTCTTACATGTGCTTCAGTAGAAAGAGTATAAGCACCTGCCATCATAAAAATTGCACCATACATCTGTAAACTAAAATCAAAATTCCACAAAGTCGGAGCGTTAAAGGCATAAGCCATAACAACTTCGTAACATGTTCCACCCATCAAAATTACAATTAGCCATGAGAATGCTTTGCCAACTGAAGTTGATAATTGATCTGCAAAATGAATAAATCCCCTCATGAATTTTTAAACTATTCTAATTCTTTTGTAATTTCCATAAAAAAAGGGGGCGTAAAAACGCCCCCTTTTATGTTTAAAATATAATTAAATTTTAACTTTTGCTATTGAGCCGAATTCATTCTCGTAAGCCAACTTATAATTTGGTTGATTCATGAGTAAGTACTTCATAACTCTCTTAGCGTATTTCTTCTGTGAGTCTACAATCTTTTTAAAGAATGGATCTTTCTTATTGAAATCTCCGATTACTTTATCCCAACCTTTTAACTGTTGAGCTAAAATCGCATCAGATGTTTGATACACATTTACTTTATGCTGGTTCATCAATTTAGATAAGTCAGCTGAGTATCTTACTAATGCTTTAAAGTAGTTATCACTGTTCGCAGCATAAGCAGCATTTTTTAGGATTGCCTGATGTTTAGGCGATAATCCATTAAATGTTTTCTTATTTACTGGAATTTCAAACATCTCTTGTGATTGATGGAAGCTTCCTAAGTGATAATGCTTAGAAACATCTTGCATACCAAACTGAGAGTCTGAAGTTGGGTTGTTAAACTCAGCAGCTTCAATCAAACCTGTCTTCATTGCAGGCTGAATTTCACCACCTGGTAATTGTCTTACAACCATTCCCATTGCTGTTAACACGTTAGTAGCTAATCCTACTGTTCTGTACTTCATGCCTTTTACATCAGATACTTTTGTTACGTTCTTTTTGAACCATCCAAAAGGCTGTGCAGGCATTGGCATATGGAAGAAACCAATGTAGTCGAAACCAACTTTTGCAAGTGTTTCGTCATAAAGTTTTCTACCGCCACCATACTCTATCCATCCCATAATTTCTTGAGATGACATTCCGTATGACGGACCAGTACCGAATAGAGAAGCTGCTGGATTTTTTCCATACCAGTAAGCTGTTACCCAGTGTCCCATATCAAGCACACCTGAACTTACCGCTTGTCCAATCTCCGAAGTCTTAACTACAGCTCCAACTGGCTGAAGATCAATTTTTAATTCACCTCCAGACATGTCGCCTACCATTTTTGCGTAGTCGCCAGCCATTTCAAAGAAAATGTTAGCGCCTGACGGCCAAGCCGCTTGCATCTTTAAAGTTTTAGGAGCACCAAAAGCAATGTTTGGCATTGCAACTGTTGCTGCCGCTGCAGCACCCGTAGCTGCTGCTGCTTTAAAGAACTTACGTCTTGATGGAGTTTTTACTCCTTTTTTTATTTTTGACATATGTCCTCCGTTAGTTAATTAACTTAAAGATTTAAGCATAAACTTAATTCAGAGTCTCGCTCTTTTTAGAATTATTTTAAATCGCAGATTCAATCTCTAGGTGTATTAATTCACCTGATCTTTGGGTTTCTTACCAGAAAAAAAATCTTCAAGATTTTTTGTAGCCCTAAAAGCCATATCCCACCTAGTCCTTTTTGTTGCGCTTCCTAAATGCGGAAGTAAAAAAATATTTTTTAACTTCAAATATTCTGGATGTATTTTTGGCTCGCCATTGTAAACATCTAAACCGTAAGCAAATACTTTTCCGCTTTTCAATGCTTCAATCATAGCATCGTCATCAACTATGTCTCCTCTTGCTGCGTTACCTATAACAGTATTTTCCTCTAGATAGGTTAGAGTTTCTTTATTTACAAGTTTTGTTGTTTCAGGAGTTGCGGGACAATTAATTGATAAAAATTCACTTTGCTTAAAAAGGCTTTTTAGATCTTTATGGTAAATTGCGCCATCTTCCAATTCTGGTGAAAGTTTAGATCTGTTATGATAGTGAATTTCCATATTAAATGCCTTAGCTCTCTTAGCTACTGCTCTTCCTATTCTACCCATTCCAAGTATGCCTAGTTTTTTATTAGACATTTGCTTTCCTAATAAAAAATCCCAAGACCATTTCCAGCTTTGGGTTTCGGCTGCTAATCGTCCTTCATATGCTTTTCTAGAAGCGCCTAGTAAAAGCAAGATTTGAATATCTGCTGTAGCATCTGTTAGTACATCAGGTGTGTTCGTGACGGTAATTCCTTTTTCTTTTGCAGCTTTTATGTCTATATTTCCAAAACCAACTGCACCGTTAGCAATAATTTTTATGGAGCTCGAAAGTTTAGAGATGGTCTCAGCATTAATAGGATCTGAAACAGAACTTAATATCCCGTCAAAATTTTTTGAACCATCTATTATTTCTTGAGGTTTATAAATCTTATCTTCTTTATTTAACGTAACTTCGAATAATTCTTTAAGTTTCTCCTCATTTTCTTCAAGGAGTCTTCTAGTAACAAAAATTTTTTTTTTCATTTTAAAAATTTTCTAATTTATATGGTTTAGGGCCCCCGGTAAACCAATCAAGTAATTCTACAGTGTGTATAATTGGTATTCTAGTGCCAGCTGAAATTTGCGTCATACAGCCGATATTGCCCGTAGAAATAAAGTCAGGTGAAATTTTTTCTATATTATTTACTTTATTCTTTAAAAGAGATTTTGCCATTTTTTGGTGTAAAATGTTGTAAGTCCCCGCGGAACCACAACACAAATGTCCCTCAGGAATATCTAATACTTCATTACCAGTCTTTGAAATTAAATCTTTTGGTTGATCATGAACTTTCTGCCCATGCTGCATTGAACATGCTGAATGATAAGCTATCCTATACTTTTTATCCGTGTTTAGATTTATATTTAGCTTTAAATTTTCATCAAGATACTCAGTAACATCTTTAGTGAGTTCTGATATTTTTTTTGCTTTCTTTTTTAAGTCTTTATCATTTTTAAAAATATGACCATAGTCTTTTAATGTTGTCCCGCATCCAGATGTATTACTAATTATCGCATCCAATCCATTTTTAAGATACTCTTCGTGCCAGCTCTCAATATTATTTTTAAATGAATCGTGTGCTAGTTTTTGTTTTCCCAAATGATGATTTAAAGACCCACAACAATTAATGTCTGGCATTACTACTACCTCAACATTGTGTCTATTTAAAAGTCTTATAGTGGCCTCGTTTATTTCAGGAGAAATTACTCTTTGAACACATCCGGTCAACAAAGCCACTCTTGAAACTTTTTTTCCTTTTTTAACTTCGTATACCTTCTGTTCTGTCAATTTTTTTCCTGGAATCTTATCTGGCATTAGATTCAATGCATTTCTGATAAATTTTGGGAATAAAAAACTAAATGGTTTTATTAATTTAGAAGATAGAGCCATTAACAAAAATACTTTTGGTCTTGGTAATACAAACGAAAGTATATTTCTAAATACTCTATCCAAAAAAGGTCTTTTGTAAGTTTTCTCCACATAATTTCTGCCATGATCGATTAAATGCATGTAATTCACGCCTGAAGGGCAAGTAGTCATACATGAGTAACAAGATAAACAGCTATCTATATGTTTAGCTATTTCTCTTGTGGCCGGTTTATTATTCTCCAGCATATCTTTTATAAGATATATTCTCCCTCTTGGACCCTCTAACTCTTCTCCATTAATTCCATAAGTTGGGCAAGTAGCGTTACACATTCCACAGTGAACACATTTTCTTATAATTGTTTCGCTTGTTTTATTGTCTTTGTTTTGAAGTTGTTGATCAGTAAATAAAGTTTGCATTTAAATTCCTGTATACATCTTTCCTGGGTTAAAAATTCTTTTTGGATCAAAACTCCTTTTAATTTTTTC
>CACOVP010000014.1 GCA_902630665.1 uncultured Pelagibacteraceae bacterium | reverse complement strand
GATCCTAGATCTAATAATCGAGTGTTTTTTTTAATAAATTTGAATTTATTGTTTAGCTCAATTAACTTAAACGAAGCTCTAGATCTATAGCCTAGAGTTTTAGACTTTTTAAAAAAAGGATCTCTATGCTGCTTAATTTTCCAACTATTGCTTTTTTTCTTCTTCTTAGATTTTTTCATTACAAAATATCTTCATGATCATCATCCGATACTTTTGTAGCGTATTTTTTTTCTTGATTTTTATAAATTATAAAACTTATTGGAATGGAAATTAAATATATAACACTAAATATTAATAAAGTTTCAAATGTGTAAAATAACAAAGCTATGAAAATTACACCCACTGATAAAAGTAAGAAAATTGTTGTTTTTGATGAAATTGATATCTTTTTAAAGGAAAGTGTTGGAATTTTACTTACTAGAAGTAAAGCAATTAAAATAGTGAAAAAAGGGGTAAATTTTTTTATATCTAAATTTAAAGTAAGTCCTGCTAGCTCATAAATTAATGGTGTTAATATTAGAAGTCCACCAGCGGGTGATGGTACACCTTCAAAAAAGTTATTTTTCCATGATTGATCACTATCAATTTTTGTTAAATTAAATCTAGCCAGCCTCAGTACACAACAAACTGAATATATTAAAGCGATAGCCCATCCAAATTTTCCATAGGTATTAAGTTCCCAAAAATATAAAATCAATACTGGTGCTATACCGAAACTTACAAAATCAGTTAAAGAGTCCAATTCTTTTCCAAAATCTGAAGTTCCTTTTATCAATCTAGCTACTCTACCGTCCAACGCATCCAGTATAGCTGCAAGTAAAATAAGAGTTACAGCTAGACTAAAATTTCCATCTATTGAAAATTTTATTGAACTTATTCCAAGACACACACCTCCGAGAGTCAGGATATTAGGTAAAAGGTATCTAGTTTTTTTAGCAGATACTAATTTAAATTTTTTATTTGGTTCCATTATTCTGATGCAATTAAACTTTCGCCCGCTACTACATTTTGACCCTTTTTAGCTAATACTTTTTTATTTTTGAAGTATATATCGACTCTACTTCCAAATCTTATCATTCCCACTCTATCGCCCTGTCTCAATTCTTGTCCCTGCTCTACCTCACAGACAATCCTCCTAGCAATTAAACCTGCGATTTGAACAATAATAATTTCTTCCATATTTTTATTTGAAATAATTTTAAAAAAATTTCTTTCATTTTCCTCACTTGCTTTATCTAATGAGGCATTTAAGAACTTTCCAGGTTTGTAGTAAATTTCTTCAATTTTGCCAGCTGTAGGCACTCGATTAACATGACAATTAAATACATTCATAAATATACTAACTTTTGTGTAAGTTGTGTTTTCAAGTCTTAATTCCTCTGGTCCAGATCTTTCAGAAATATCTGTAATTAATCCATCAGCAGGACTTACTAAATATTTATCATCGTCGATAGAGATACGATCTGGATCACGAAAAAAATAATAAACCCATATGGATATTGCAATAAAAACAAAACCCATAAACTTAGAAAATAATAAAACCACAAAAGTGATGAGGACAGAAATGGCTAAGAATTTATAGCCTTCTTTATGGATTTTTGGAAATATTGAATTAAACATAATTTTAAGTTTGCTAAATTTTTCTTAATATGTATAAAAATTAAACTTTATCAATCAATTTTTTATGGCAAAAATTAAAGTTAAAAATCCGATAGTAGAGTTAGACGGTGATGAAATGACCAGAATTATATGGTCATTCATAAAAGATAAGCTAATAAAGCCTTACCTTGATATTGATTTGAAGTACTTTGACCTTGGAATGGCAAGTCGTGACAACACAGATGATCAAATTACCATAGATGCAGCAAATGCGATTAAACAGCACGGTGTGGGTGTGAAATGTGCCACTATAACACCGGACGAGGCTCGTGTTAAAGAATTTGGATTAAAAAAAATGTGGAGATCGCCTAATGGAACAATCAGAAATATATTAGGAGGAACAGTTTTTAGAGAGCCAATAATTTGTAATAATGTACCAAAACTTGTGCCTGGTTGGACCTTACCGATTGTAATAGGAAGACATGCTTTTGGAGATCAATATAGAGCTACAGATTTTTTAATACCCGGAGAAGGAAGTCTTGAAGTTAAATGGACTTCTAAAGATGGTAAAAACAAAAAAGAATTTAAAGTTTTTGATTTTCCAGGATCTGGAACAGCATTGACAATGTATAATTTGGATGAGTCAATCAAAAATTTTGCTAGAGCATGTATGAATTACGGGCTTGGTAGAAAATGGCCAGTCTATCTATCCACAAAAAATACTATTTTAAAAGCATACGATGGAAGATTTAAAGATCTTTTCCAAGATGTTTATGAGAAGGAATTCTCAGATAAGTTTAAAAAAGCGAATATAACCTACGAACACAGATTAATTGATGACATGGTAGCTTGCGCAATGAAATGGAACGGCGGTTATGTCTGGGCATGTAAGAATTATGATGGAGACGTGCAATCCGATACTGTAGCACAAGGCTTTGGATCGTTAGGTCTCATGACTAGTGTGTTAATGACACCAGATGGTAAAACTGTAGAATCTGAGGCTGCTCATGGAACAGTGACTAGGCATTATAGAATGCACCAACAAGGAAAAGAAACTTCCACAAACCCTATAGCGTCAATATTTGCCTGGACAAGAGGTTTATCTCATAGAGGGAAGTTAGATGGAAACGATAAACTAATTAAGTTTTCAAATAGCATTGAGCAAGTTTGTATTCAAACTGTGGAGAGTGGTTCAATGACTAAGGACTTAGCTATTTTGATTGATAAATCAACTAAATATCTGACAACAAATCAATTCTTAGAGGCAATTGATGGTAATTTAAGAAAAAAACTTAACTAATTTTTTTAGATATTTTTTCAAAGGCTTCTTCAATTTTATTTTTATCTACACCTCCTGCTTGAGCAAAATCTTTCCTACCTCCACCTCCTTTACCTCCTAGAACTTCTGATGCAACTTTTACAAGATCTACAGCATTATATTTTGAAGTCAAATCTTGAGAAATCCCTACGGCTAAACCAACCTTATCTTCATATGTAGAAATACTTATTATTATTCCAGATTTGATATCTTTTTTTCCCTCATCGATAATCCCTCTTAGCTCTTTTGGAGGAAAATCTTTTAAAATTTGTTCTCTAACTAATACGTTGCCTATTTTTTTGTCTTTGATTGTGTTTTTGCTTTTATCTTTTTTAATACTTTCAATTCTTACTTTATGTATTTGTTTATTTAAATTTTTTAAATTTTCTGATGAATCTAAATTTTCCTTGTAATCAGGCTTAATTTTCAATTCTTGGAGTTCTTTTTTAAGTATCTCTATCTGTTTTTTAAAAACAGACTCTTTTTGAGATTTGTCTTTGATTTGTGTTTTTTCATATTCCTCTAATTGTTTATCTCTTAATGCCTCAACTCTTCTAACTCCCGATGAAATCGAAGATTGGCTAATTACTTTAAACTTACCAACTTCTTTGGTATTTTTAACATGTGTTCCACCACATAATTCTGTTGAGAAAAATCCATTTTTTTCTTTTCCCATAAAAACTACTCTTACTTCCTTACCATACTTTTCTCCAAATAATGCAAGTGCGCCCATGCTAACTGCTTCTTTTGGTGTCATTATTCTTGTCTGAACATCAGAGGATCCTGCTACTATTTCATTAACTATCTTATTTATTTCAACCATTTCCTCTTTTTCAATAGGTTTATTATGACTAAAATCAAATCTTAACTTTTCAGGTGAGACTAATGATCCTTTTTGAGTAACATGCTTTCCCAAAGTTCTTCTTAATGACTCATGCAACAAATGAGTGGCTGAATGATAAGCTTTTGAATTATTTCTTTTTAAAACATCTATTTCTAAATTAACACTTTGCCCGATTGAAATTGAACCTTTTTCAACTTTCCCATAATGAACAAATAAATCTCCCATTTTTTTTTGAGTATCATTCACTTTAATTTTACAATCGGAGTTAAAAATATATCCCTTATCACCTACCTGACCACCAGACTCTCCATAAAATGGAGTTTGATTGGTTATAACTTCTATTTCATCTCCAGTACTAGCAGAGTCTACAAATTTACCTTTTTTTGAAATTTTAATTATCACGCCTTCAGCTTTATCAAATTCATAACCTAAAAATTCAGTAGGGCTAAGTTCCTCTCTAACTTTAAACCACCTTTCCTCTACAGACTTATCTCCTGATCCTTTCCAATTCGCTCTTGCTAAAGTTTTACTTTTTTCCATCTCCCTCTCAAAACCAACATTATCAACTTTAATATCTTTACCTCTTAAGATGTCAGCAGTAAGATCTAAGGGAAAGCCATAGGTATCATATAATTTAAAGGCTTCTAAACCTGGAAGAGTTTTATTTTGGACTTTATTTAAATTTTCATTGAGTATTTTTATGCCGCGCTCTAAAAGAGAAGAAAATTTCTCTTCTTCACTTCTAAGAGTTTCAACTATCAACTCTCTACCATTTATTAATTCTGGATAACTGTTTTTCATCTCATTTAGTAAAACTTCGAAAAGTTTATAAAAAACTGGACTTTTACTACCCAAAGAATGAGCGTGTCTCATCCCTCTTCTCATAATTCTTCTTAAAACATATCCGCGTCCTTCGTTTGAAGGTAATATTCCTTCAGCAATTAAGAAGCTACTTGCTCTTAAATGATCTGCGATAACTCTATGGCTTGCTATTGTTTTGCTATCGATTGAAGTCTTTGTTATGTCAGATGAAGCGGCCATTATTTTTTTAAAGTGATCAATTTTATAATTGTCATGAGTTCCTTGTAAAACTGCTGTCATTCTCTCAAGCCCCATACCTGTATCAACTGAGGGTTTCGGCAGATCAATTCTTTTTACTTTTGATATTTGTTCGTACTGCATAAAAACAAGGTTCCAAATTTCAATAAATCTATCACCGTCTTCCTCTGGGCTTCCAGGCGGGCCACCTTTCAACTTATCGCCATGATCATAAAAAATTTCAGAACAAGGACCACAGGGTCCTGTATCACCCATTGACCAAAAATTATCAGATGTCGAAATTTTTATTATTTTGCTCTCATTTAATCCAGCAATTTTTTTCCAAAGATTGAATGCATCATTATCTTCGTGAAAAACAGTTACAAATAATTTTTCTTTAGATAAACCAAAGTCTTTGGTTAACAGATTCCAAGCAAGATAAATAGCTTGTTCTTTAAAATAATCTCCAAAGGAGAAATTTCCTAACATTTCAAAAAAAGTATGATGTCTTGGAGTATATCCTACGTTTTCTAAATCATTATGTTTTCCTCCTGCCCTTACACATTTTTGAGATGTCGTAGCTGTTTTGTAATCTCTTTTTTCTAAACCTGTGAAAACATTTTTAAATTGAACCATGCCTGAGTTAGTGAACATTAGGGTAGGATCATTGTTTGGAACTAAATTGCTAGAGTCTACGATCTTATGATTGTTTTTCTTAAAATAATCTAAGAATTTTTCCCTAATATTGGTGAGTAAAATTTGGCCCATACTCAATTAAATACAGATATTTTAGAACTTGTCTATAAAGAGATTAGTTTGTAGTTTTTTTATCGTTGTCTACTACAACGCAAATTTCAGATTTTGTTAAAAATCTTTGCCCTGTTCCATTATCTAGGGAAAACATGCCTCCAATTCCCTTAACAGCATCAATAGTCAAATCTGTATGTTTCCATTTTTCGTATTGATCTTCATTCATATAAAAAGGGGTACCATCTACTTCTCCCAGCTTTACATCACTATTTCCTACTTGATATTCTTTTGCTGGAAAGCACATAGGAGCGCTGCCATCGCAGCATCCCCCAGATTGATGAAATAAAAGGTCATCTCCATGAACTTCTTTGATTTCACTTAATAGTTTTTTTGCTGATAATGTAAATGATACTTTCATTTGTATATTCCGGCCCATGATTTAGAATCATGGGCCATTATATATTATTGGTTAAAAGAAGCCTAATTTTTTCTCACTGTAAGACACATGTAAATTCTTTACTTGTCTATAATGATTTAACATCATTTTGTGAGTTTCTCTTCCGATACCAGATTGTTTGTATCCACCAAAAGCAGCGTGAGCTGGGTATGCATGGTAACAGTTTGTCCAAACTCTACCTGCCTCAATACCTCTTCCCATTCTGTACGCAATGTTTCCATCTCTAGTCCAAACGCCTGCTCCTAATCCGTAAAGAGTATCATTAGCTATCTCTAATGCTTCTTTCTCATCTTTAAACGTTGTAACTGATACAACTGGTCCAAAGATCTCCTCTTGGAATATTCGCATGTTGTTTTTTCCCTCGAAAATTGTTGGTTGGATATAGTTTCCTTTTTCAAGACCACTATTTATTTTTGCAGCGCTTCCACCACACAGAACTTTTGCACCTTCTTTTTTACCTAAGTCTAAGTAAGACTTAATTTTTTCCATTTGTTCTAGTGAAGCTTGAGCTCCAATCATAGTTTCCATTTTCAGAGGATTGTCTTGTTTTACAGCTTTAGTTCTTGCAATCGCCTTCTCCATGAATTTGTCATAGATAGATTTTTGGATTAAAGCTCTGCTTGGACAAGTACAAACTTCTCCTTGGTTAAGCGTAAACATAGCAAAACCCTCTAAACATTTGTCAAAGAAGTCGTCATCTTTTGCCATGACATCTTCAAAGAAAATATTTGGCGATTTACCACCTAATTCCAAAGTTATTGGTATTAAGTTTTGAGATGCATACTGCATAATCAAACGTCCAGTAGTAGTTTCACCTGTAAAAGCTATCTTCTTAATTCTTTTAGAAGAAGCTAAAGGTTTACCTGCTTCAAGACCATAGCCGCTTACAACATTTACAACACCTGCTGGTAATAGATCTCCAATAAGTTCCATTAAAAGCATAATCGATGCTGGTGTTTGTTCAGCTGGTTTTAATACCACACAGTTTCCTGCAGCCAATGCTGGAGCTAGTTTCCATGTAGCCATTAATAACGGGAAGTTCCAAGGTATAATCTGACCAACAACGCCTAGTGGTTCTGGTATGTGGTAAGAATATTCGCTGTTACTGATTTCAGCAACTGATCCCTCCTCTGCTCTTATTACTCCTGCAAAATATCTCCAATGATCGATTACCAAAGGTAAATCAGCAGCCATACATTCTCTAATTGGCTTACCATTGTCTAGACATTCTGCTGTCGCTAAAACGTTTAGATTTTTCTCTATGACATCAGCAATCTTCAAGAGTATATTCGATCTCTCAGTGATTGATGTTTTTCCCCATGCAGGAAATGCTGCGTGGGCTGCGTCAAGAGCGAAATCAACGTCCTTATCGTTCGATCGTGGCACCTTACAGATAACTTCATTAGTGATAGGAGTAGTATTATCAAAATACTTTCCAGATTTAGGTTCTACAAATTTTCCATTGATGTAGTTTCCATATTTAGCTTTGAATGGAAATTTAACCTTCAAATGAGAGGTATCTAAAGATGATGACACTTTCGAGCTTGATGCTTGTTGTGTACTCATTTTCCCCCTTTTGTTAAGTATCCCAATTAAAACCAATCTGAACTAAATTGTACACTGCTTTTTTTGACACCTTTTTTTAAGATACCAAATATAGAATTAATCAATTTTTAGTTGAGGTTTCATGAGAAACGGGAGGTTAAAGCTAAACCTCCCGTTGAAATGATGGCTGAGGAATTATTCTCCCTCTTTTTTATCTTTATCGCTAATTTTTTCGTTCGTTGACGGGTTACCCTCTAACTCTTTACTAATCGCTGAGGCCTCATCTCTAATAATTTTTTCTATCTCAGTAGCAACATTTGGATTTTTTTGAAGATAAATTTTGGCATTTTCTCTGCCTTGACCAATTTTTTCCCCTTTGTAAGCATACCAAGCTCCAGATTTTTCAACCACGCCTGCTTTTGTTCCTAAGTCAATTAGTTCACCTAACTTACTTATTCCTTTTCCATACATCAAGTCGAATTCAACTACTTTAAACGGAGGAGCTACTTTATTTTTTATGACTTTAACTCTTGTTGAGTTTCCAATAATTTGGTCTTTTTCTTTAATAGCTCCTATCCTTCTAATATCCATTCTTACTGAAGAGTAAAATTTAAGAGCGTTCCCGCCTGACGTTGTCTCTGGATTGCCAAACATTACTCCTATTTTCATTCTTATTTGGTTTATGAATATTACCATCGTATTAGATTTAGAAACTGAACCTGTTATTTTTCTAAGAGCTTGACTCATTAATCTTGATTGTAGACCTACATGATGATCGCCCATTTCTCCCTCTAGCTCAGCTTTTGGAGTCAACGCTGCTACCGAATCTACAACCAACACTGATACTGATCCTGATTTTATTAGTGTGTCGGTAATTTCTAAAGCCTGCTCTCCTGTATCTGGCTGAGAGATTAAAAGTTCCTCAGTTTTTACACCCAATTTTTTGGCATAAACTGGGTCCATTGCATGTTCCGCATCAACAAAAGCGCAAATTCCTCCGGCTTTTTGTGCTTCTGCAACTACTTGTAAAGCTAGGGTAGTTTTCCCTGAAGACTCAGGTCCATATATTTCAATAATTCTTCCTTTTGGTAAACCGCCTATTCCTAAGGCTAAATCTAAGCTTAAAGAACCTGTTGAAATAGCTTCTACATCTAAAGCCTGTTGTTGCCCTAGTCTCATTACTGAGCCTTTACCAAAATTTTGGTCTATTTGACTAATTGCAGCTTCTAAAGATTTGTTTTTTTCTTTCAATTCTTGTTGTTTTTTATTGTCTGTTTTGACAACTTTTAAGTTATTTTTTGTCATTTTTTTCCTTTTGTTATATTCGAATCGCTTATTAAAATGTACACATTTTGTTCTTTTTATCAAGAACTATATGATTAGGCTAAAAATGGCTATTTTAGTGATTTCAGGGACAAAGTCCCAATTTGTTTAGCAAGTTCAAACTGAGAAATCATAAAGTCTCTCTCGGCCTTAGCAAAGGCTTCTCTAGCATCAAGTAAAAGGCTTCTTGATTGTATAACTTCTAATGTAGTTCGAGTATTACCCGAGTCATATTCAAGGGTGATACCTTCATTAGCAATTTCGGCTGCATTTAATTGTGCTTTTGTAGCATCTAAAACACCTTTTGATGATTGATATTTTGACCAGTAGTTAGATGTCTCGGTCAAAATTTTATTCTTTGTGTCTTTAAAAATGAGTTGAGCACGTTGTTTATTGAAAGAGGACTTTTTAATTGAAGAAACATTTTCACCTCCTTTAATTATAGGCCAGGTAATTGTAGCTTTTACACTTTCATCATCTTTTTCATCAATACTTGAGCTGAAATCAGAACTTTCACTTTTTGATATATTAATTGATGCAGAGGGTGATAGTCTTGATCTTTCAATATTTAGCTCCTTAATTGAAATTTCGTAATCTAATTTTGATATCAAAAAATCAATATTTTTCATTTCAGCAGTTTCTAACGATAATTGTAGAGAACTGGGTAGATCTAGCAAAACTTTCCTATTAAGTTGTTCTACTTCAGGTGTAATCTCACCAGTAATTCTTTCAAAACTTGTCTTGGACGAAAAAAGTTGTGTTTTTGCTTTAATTAAATTTGCGTTGGCGCCAGCTAGCGATGACTCAGATTGTGCCAGATCAGTTAATGTAATTTCTCCTTTTTGTAATCTTGCACTATCTGTTTCAACTTGGCGTTCAAATAAGCTCACATTTGAGGAATTAAATTTCTCATTTTTCGATTTATATATTAAATCAAAATAAACTGAGGCAGTATCTAAAATGGTTTGTTGCTCGGTTTGCTTTAGTTTTAAAATTGCTCTATCAGTTTCCAGTTCAGTTTTTTTAAATGTATTAATACCTTTAAATCCTGAAAAAATTTTTTGCTCTAATTCTACTGATTTGCTTTCAGAGTCTAAATTTGTATCTGTAAGGTTTGAACCACTCTGATTAGTTCGATTTGAGGAGGTTGAGCTCACTTGCTCTCCCGTGATAGTAAGACTGGGTAGAAATTCACTTCTTGATATATTTCTATCTTGTTTAGCCGAGTCTAAATTTTTCCGTTCAGCTTTTAATTGGAGATTATTATCTAAAGCTTTTTTTGCGTAAAATTTAAATTCTGTTTCAGCATTTAAACTTGTAAATAATAATGAGAATATAATAATAAAAAATATTTTTTTCATTTAATTAAATTTTATTGA
>CACOVP010000013.1 GCA_902630665.1 uncultured Pelagibacteraceae bacterium | reverse complement strand
TGATTTCATTATCTTTATCTTTTTTATATTCAATAGCTAAAGATTTTATTTCTTTAAATTTATTTGATATTTGGTCTAATTTAATTTTTTGTTGGGTGATTTTTTGTTTAAGATCGAAATATTCGTCAATTAATTGGATTGTTGTAATTAATAAAAGTTTATTTTCTCCAATATTGCCTAATTTTTCTTTCAATTCAAAGTATTTTCTATCTAAAAATTTAGTTAATTTTTTAAGTGACTCTTCTTGGCCATCATCACAGGACAAAAGATACTCTTTGTTATTAAATTTAATATTTACATTTGCCATTTTTCTATTTCCGAGACAAGATTTTCAGTTTCTTGACTTAAATCTTCAATTTCTTGATCGAAATTTTCCTCATTCTGTATCTTTTTCTTAATTTCTAATTGTAAATTTATAATTTTGTCTTTCAAATATTTGTGTTCTCTTAACAATTCTTGGTTTTTATTTTCAATTTGAATTTTTTGTCTCAAAATTTCATTTTTTTCAGTTTTGATTTTTTCTATTTCATAAGAAGGTTGTGAATAAGTTAAGGATATAGAGTTAAGTTTATTTATTAATTGATTTAAATTTTTTTCTTTCTTTTCAATTATGCTCATAAATTATTATATCATATTATTGATATACTTACTTTAAGTCTATATAGGTTATTAAAAGTGAGCGTAAATTTTAATCAGTTATCAAACGCAATAAGATTTTTATCTATTGACGCTGTTCAGAAGGCAAATTCTGGTCATCCAGGTATGCCTATGGGAATGGCAGATGTTGCGACTGTGTTGTTTAAATACCACCTGAGGTTTAATCCAAAAAATCCAGAATGGATTAATAGAGACAGATTTATTTTGTCAGCGGGACACGGGTCGATGTTACTTTATTCTTTGCTTCATTTAACTGGATATGAAAGTGTATCAATTGAAGATATTAAAAATTTTAGACAATTTAATTCTATATGCGCTGGACACCCTGAGTATCAAAAAGGAACAGGTATTGAGACAACAACTGGGCCTTTAGGTCAGGGCTTAGGTAACGCAGTTGGAATGGCAATAGCTGAAGAAATTTATAGAAAAAAATTTGGTTCAAATATTATTAATAATAAAACTTACGTAATTGCGAGTGACGGGGACTTAATGGAGGGAATTAGTCATGAAGCAATGAGTCTGGCTGGCCATCTTAAATTAAAGAATTTAATAGTTTTTTTTGACAATAATAAAATTTCAATCGACGGTTCAACATCGCTTAGTGTTTCGGATAATTACAAAAAAAGATTTGAGTCTTACGGTTGGAGCTTCTTAGAGGTAAATGGTCACAATGAAAAACAAATTTCAAAAGCGATCACAAAAGCATCAAAATCAAAAAAACCTACAATAATATCTTGTAAAACTATAATAGGATTTGGATCACCTAATAAATCTGGTAAAGCTTCCTCTCACGGCTCTCCTTTAGGAGATGAAGAAATAGCTTTAGTGAGAAAAAAACTTAAATGGAACAACCAGCCATTTGAAGTACCTCAAGAAATACTAGATGAGTGGAGAAATATAGGTAACAAGGGTGAGCAACTTGAAAAAAAATGGCTCGAAACAGTAAATAAAAAAAATCCTAAAATTGAAAGTGAACTTAATGGCGCTAAAGAGAAATTGGAAATGAACGGTCTAGAAAATTTAATTCGTAAAGAAAAAGATAAATATTTTGAATCTAAGCCAAGTTTAGCTACACGACAATGCTCAATGGCCGCTATAGAAAAAATTTCTGCTTTTCTCCCTAAATTAATAGGTGGTTCTGCAGATTTAAGTGGTTCTAACAATACAAAAACAAATAATTCTAAAATTATAAACTCTAAAAATTTTAATGGAAATTATATACATTACGGAGTTAGAGAACATGGTATGGCAGCAGTTATGAATGGTTTAGCGCTTTATGGAGGTATAATACCTTATGGTGGAACATTTTTAATATTCTCAGATTATTGTAAACCCTCAATAAGACTCTCTGCTTTAATGGGTCTTAAGGTAATTTATGTTTTTTCACACGACTCGATTGGTCTTGGTGAAGATGGTCCTACTCACCAACCTATAGAACAACTTACTGGTTTGCGAGCAATTCCAAATTTAAATGTCTTTAGGCCAGCAGATATTAATGAAACATTTGAATGTTGGGAAATAGCTTTAAAAAGTGAAAATAACCCAAGTGCTATTGCTTTATCGAGACAAAAAGTTCCTTACATCAATCCAAGCAATTCTAAAGAGAATAAATGTGAAAAAGGAGCCTATGTCATTAATTTAACTTCGCATGAAAGCAATGTAATATTAATTGCCTCAGGCACTGAGGTGGAACTTGCCTTAAAAGTTCAAAATAAACTTAAAGAAAACAATATCCACTCAAAAGTAGTTTCAATGCCATGTATGGAGCTTTTTGATAAACAACCTGAAGATTATCGGAAAGATATTTTAGAGGAAAACTCATTGATCATCACATTAGAAGCTGGAAGTGTAATGTCTTGGCAAAAATATATTAAAAATAAAGGTAGCAATTTGGGCATAGATAAATTTGGTGAAAGTGCCCCTTATAAAGAAGTTTACAAACATTTTAAATTATCAGAGGAAGATATAACTAATTTTATTCAAAAAAAATTGAGAGAGTAATAGAAGTCGATGGGTGAAATAAATTTCTTTCCTGACGATTTAGAAATCAAAGATCAAAAGATAATTCTTAGATTAGACTTAAATGTTCCAATAAAGGACAAAGTTATAAAAGATGATACAAGAATAACTTTATGTTTGCCTTTTATAAATAGACTAATTAAAAAAAAAGCAAAAATTATAATTATTAGTCATTTAGGTCGGCCTAAAGGAATTAATGTACCTGACCTGTCTTTAATACCTATCTATAAGTATCTCAAAAATGCGCTTAAAACTAATGTTTATTTTTTTAGAGGGACTTTTGATGGTGAAACTAAAGAAAAATTTTCTCATCTAAAAGGGGGTGAGGTAATATTGATTGAGAATATAAGATTTTTTAAAGAAGAAACTGAAGATGGCCAAGATTTTTCAAAAAAGTTAGGTGAACTTGGGGACATTTATATTAATGATGCATTTTCATGCTCCCATAGGAAGCAAGCATCTGTGCATAGTATAACAAAATTTGTAAAAAAAAGTTATGCTGGTCCACTATTAAAAAAAGAAATAACGGCAATAAATCTTGTTATAAAAAATAAAAAAGAACCAGTCACTTGCATTATCGGAGGATCAAAAATTTCTACAAAGATTAATGTTATTACTAATCTTATAAAAAAAGTAAACAATATAGTGATTGTTGGGGCAATGGCTAATAATTTCTTTGCTCATAAGAATTTTAAAGTTGGTAAATCTTTAATTGAAAAAAATACAAAAGAGATAATAGCAAATATTTATAGAAAAGCAGAGGAACATAATTGTAAAATATTAATACCTGAAGATTGCATGGTCGGAATAGACTTTGAAGGAACTGGTAAAAATAAAAATCTTGATGAGATTCAAGAAAATGAAATAATTTTAGATATCGGCTTCAAGACAATTAAAAAAATTCAAAAAAAGATTAACGAATCAAATACTGTTCTGTGGAATGGACCAGCCGGGTATTTTGAAAATAAGAACTTCTTAAAAGGCACATTATCGATTGCGGAAAATATCTCTAAAAATACTATTGAAAAATCTTTAATATCTATTCTTGGAGGTGGGGACACTCTCGCAGCAATTAATAAAAGTAATGACAAACTTACTTTCTCTCACTTATCAACAGCAGGAGGAGCATTTTTAGAATACTTAGAAGGAAAAGACTTGCCTGGTATAAGTGTTTTAAAATAAATAATCGCTATGACATTAAATGAAATAGCTAAAAAAATGTGTTCTAAAGGAAAAGGTATACTTGCTGCAGATGAAAGTACTGGAACAATAGCTAAAAGATTTAAAAGTATAAATGTTGAAAACATAGAAAAAAATAGACTTTATTTTAGACAAACTCTTTTTAATTCAAGTGCTATGAAAGATTTTATTGGGGGAGTAATTTTGTTTGATGAAACAATAAGACAAAAAACTACCTTAGGTCCATCAATTCCAGAATTAATATCTAAACATGGGGCTGTACCTGGAATAAAAGTTGATAAGGGAGCTAAACCACTTGCTGGATCTAGCGATGAAACTGTTACAGAGGGTTTAGATGGTTTACGAGAAAGATTAAAAGAGTATTATGATTTAGGTGCGAGATTTACGAAATGGAGAGCTGTCTATAAAATTTCAGATAAATTTCCATCTGCCCAGTCTATTAAGTCTAATGCCCACGCATTAGCAAGATACGCTGCTTTAGTTCAAGAAGCTAAAATGGTACCGATAGTTGAACCAGAAGTTTTGATGGATGGTTCACATAACATTGATAAGTGCTATCAAGTTACAACAAATGTACTTAATGAGTGTTATAACGAACTAGAAATACATAAAGTTGAATTAAGTGGAACTGTTCTTAAACCTAATATGGTTATTCCTGGCTCGGAGTGCAAAGATAAATCTAATGCAGAAGAAATTGCAAAAAAAACTTTAGATTGCTTAAAGAAAAATGTTCCTGGTGATGTTCCTGGAATTGCCTTTTTATCGGGCGGTCAGTCTGAGATCGAGTCTAGTAAAAATCTTAATGAAATAAACAAAATAAATGATAGTAATTTTTTAATTACTTTCTCTTATGGAAGAGGGTTGCAAGCAAGTGCACTAAAGGAATTTGGAAAAAATCAAGAAAATACAGAAAATATTCAAAAAGCCTTTAACCATAGAGCAAAAATGAATGGTCTGTCATCTAAAGGGGAGTGGTCTGAAGAATTAGAGAAAGAATTTGCGGCCTAAAACATTTGAAGAAATTAGTATACTTAATTTCACCCAATAAAATTGATCAGAATTTCTTTGCCAGTTTAGATAAAGTATTATCTTTTAAGAATGTGAAGTTTTTTCAATTAAGATTAAAAAATTTGAGTCAAAAAAAACTTCTTAATTTATCTAAAAAAATTATAAAAATTACCACTAAGCATAAAGTTAAGTTTATCATCAATGATAATTTTATTTTAGCATCGAAAATAAACGCAGATGGGTGTCATATGGGTCAACACGATGGATCGTTTTCAAAAGCAAGAAAAAAACTCAAAAACAAAATATTTGGTATCACATGTCATAACTCAAAAAAACTAGCGACTAATGCAATTAAAAATAATGCAAGTTATATTGCTTTTGGATCTTTTTTTAAATCCAAGCTTAAGCAAAATACAATAAAAGCTAATCTTAATATTTTGAGATGGGCAAAAAAGAACGTAAGGAAACCTATTGTAGCAATAGGTGGAATAAACAATAAAAATTACAAAAAATTAATAAGATCAGGAGCAAAATATATTGCAATATCAAGTTTTATTTGGGATAACCCAAAATTAAAACCTGAAATAGCAATTAAAAAATTCAAATGAAAATTACAGCAATTGAGATAAAACCTGGAATGATAATCGAACATAAAAACGACTATTGGAACGTTTTAAAAACCCAACATGTTAAACCTGGAAAAGGCGGAGCATTCAATCAAGTTGAACTTAAGAGTGTAATGAAAGGCACAAAATTAAATGAGAGATTTAGATCTAGCGAAACAGTAGAAAAAGCAGAATTAAATGAAAAAAAATTTAATTTTCTATACATAGATGGGCAAAATTGTCATTTTATGGATAATAATAGCTTCGAGCAAGTAGAATTACCAAAATCTATTATCGGTGAACAGTTTAAATTATTAAAGGAAAATATCGAGGTCAAAATTTCATTTATGGAGGATAAGCCTATATCAATTGAGTTACCAACCAATATTGAATGCGTTATAGAAACTACTGATGTCGCAATAAAAAATCAAACCGCTTCTTCATCATATAAACCCGCAGTTCTAGATTGTGGTTTAAAAATAAACGTACCACCATTTATTGAAAGCGGGGAAAAAATTATTATTGATACAAGAACTTTGGAGTATGTAAGGCGGGTAAACTAATGAGACTAAACTCTCCAAAAATGAATGTAATTACTAATGCATGTTTGAAGGCCTCCAAATCTTTAATAAGAGATTTTGGAGAAATCGAAAATTTACAAGTTTCCTCAAAAGGTCCAGGTGATTTTGTTACATCAGCGGACAAAAGAACAGAAAAAATTCTTATTGAAGAATTGCAAAAAGCTCATCCAAATTTTGGAATAATTACAGAAGAAGCAGGGGTTATAAATCAATCAAATATTGAAAATAGATGGATTATAGATCCTATAGATGGGACAATGAATTTTCTTAACGGAATTCCTCAATTTGCTATTTCCGTTGGATATGAGGAAAATAAAGAAATTAAATGTGGTGTAATTTTTAATCCAATTCTGAACGAGTTTTTTTGTGCGGAAAAGGGAAATGGGGCGTTCTTAAATAATAAAAGAATTAGAGTATCTAAAAAAAAAAATTTGAAAGAAGCACTTCTAGTAACAGGTGGTCCAAAACAAAACAGTAAAATTCAAAAGAAAATTTTTTCTGAGTATATGAATATATCTGCAAACGTATCAAATGTGAGAAAATTTGGAAGCGCTGCTTTGGATATGGCCTATGTAGCTTGTGGTAGATTTGATGGTTATTGGCAACGAGAACTTAATTATTGGGATATTGCTGCTGGGTTAGTAATTTTGAAAGAGGCGGGTGGATTTGTAGATTTTTATGAAGAAGATAAAAAATTGCCTATCAAAAAGAATATTATTGCCTCTAATTCAATAATACATACGCAACTTAAAGATTTGCTTGATAAAAAAGATATTGTGTCTTAAGTGTTAATATTATAAAACTCCCCACATGAAAAAAAACATACATCCTGACTATCACAAAATTAAAGTTGTAATGACCGATGGTTCTGAATTCGAAACTCGTTCAACTTGGGGAAAAGAAAACGACGTGTTAAAATTAGATATAGACCCAAAATCTCATTATGCATGGACAGGCGGTACGCAGAAAATTTTGGATAAAGGTAGGGTGAGTAAATATAATAAGAAATTTAGCAACCTTAGATCGAAAAAATAAATTATGACTGAAGCACCCTTCATGCCAAAGGCAACTGCTGTTTGGCTAGTTGAAAATACTACACTTACTTTTAAACAAATTGCTCAATTTTGTAATTTGCATGAATTAGAAGTTAAAGGTATCGCAGATGGGGATGTGGCAAAAGGAATTAAAGCCTATAATCCTATTTTAGCCGGACAGCTTTCAAGAGTCGAGATTGAAGAGTGTTCAAATAATCCTGAAAGGAAATTAAAATTAATAAAAAAAATAGATAAGATTGAAGTCAAAGATAGAAAAAAACCAAAATATACACCGCTATCCAAGAGACAAGACAGACCGGATGCGATTTTATGGTTGTGTAAAAATGCTTCAGAACTTACTGATGGGCAAATTTCAAAATTAGTTGGAAGCACCAAAAATACTGTTTCATTAATAAGAAAAAGAAGTTACTGGAATTTTTCAAGTCTTAAACCTAGAGACCCAGTAATTTTAGCTTTGTGTACTCAAGAATCTTTTCAGAAAAGTTTAGACAAAGCCAAAAGAAGAATTGAAAGAGAGAAAAAAGCTAAAATTAGAGAGGAAAAAAAGGCTCAAGCAGCTTCTCTATAGACAAATATATTTACAGATGATAACTACCAAGAAATTAACTGGAGGTTTTTATTAAGATAGACGTAAAAGATAATAATGTTGAACAAGCTATACGAGTACTAAAAAGAAAACTTCAAAAAGAGGGTTTTTTTAAGGTGATGAAAATGAAAAGCACTTATGAAAAGCCTTCTGAAAAGAAAAAAAGAGTTCAAACAGAAAATATCAAAAGAATTAAAAAACTTCAAAAACTAAAAAACAGATACTAAATTTTTAAAATGAGAGGATTAAATATGCCATCTGGTAAGGTAAAATGGTTTAACGCCAAAAAGGGCTATGGATTTATTACAGACGACGAAACTAAAAAAGACATCTTTTTGCATGTTTCTGCTTTGGAAGATTCGAAACTTAGAGTTCTTAAAGAAGAGCAAAAAATTTTTTACGATATAAAAGAAGAGAAAGATAAGCTTCAAGCAATAAACATTAAGAAAAAATAATTTATCGCGGGGTGGAGCAGTCTGGTAGCTCGTCAGGCTCATAACCTGAAGGTCGTAGGTTCAAATCCTACCCCCGCAACCAATTAATTTTACAAATTAAATTTTGATTTTCTGCTATCAGTTAAAAAGCCTTTTACAGTGTCTAGAGTCAGTGCTTTGTTGCTTTTACCAAAACTTTTCACTTGGTTTATAACTTTTGGTGGCATGGTTATAATATTACACTTTAACTGTTTGGCCTGAGTATAGTTATAAGCTTCACGAGTGCTTGCCCATAAAATCTCAATATTTTTATACTTCTTAGTCAAAGCAATACTTTTCTTAAATATTGGAACGGGATCTTTTCCTTTGTCAGCCATTCTACCTGCAAAAATTGAAATTATTGATTTAGTTTTTTTGTTTAATTTGGAAAAGATAATTTTTGACTGTTCGAATGTATAAACTGCCGTAATATTAAGTTTAACGCCATTATCGCTCAATTCTTGAATAACCTTCCCCATAAATTTACCTTCAGAATTAAGTACTGGTATTTTTACATAAACGTTTTTACCCCATGAATTAATCTTATACGCTTGTTCAAGCATATGTTTAGTATTATCTGCAAATACTTCAAAAGAAATTGGTTTTATTTTACATATTGTTAATATTTTTAAACAATATTGTTTATAATTTTTCGCTCCCGCTAATCTCATTAAACTTGGGTTAGTGGTAAAACCATCAACCATTTTCTCTTTATTGAAAAGTCTTATTGTTTTGATGTCTGCTATGTCACAAAATATTTTTGTTTTCATTAATCCAGATTTTTAACAATATCTTCTGTCATTTTCTTTGCGTCTGCAAATAACATTAAAGTGTTATCTTTATAAAATAATTCATTATCGATACCCGCGTAGCCAGGTGATAAACTTCTTTTTACAAATAAAACTGATTTTGATTTTTCTACATCAAGAACTGGCATACCAAATATAGGGCTTTTCGGATCAGTTTTTGCTACTGGATTTGTAACATCATTCGCTCCAATTACAAAAGCGACATCCGCATTAGCAAAATCATTGTTTATGTCCTCAAGTTCAAAAACTTCATCATAGGGAACATTAGCTTCAGCCAAAAGCACATTCATATGTCCTGGCATTCTCCCTGCAACTGGATGAATGGCGTAAGTTACTTTAATATCATTTTTTTTTAGTTTATCTACCATCTCTCTCAATGCGTGTTGTGCTTGAGCTACTGCCATTCCATATCCTGGTACAATAATAACTGAGGAAGCATTTTTCATTAAAAAGGCTGCATCTTCTGCGTTTCCATTTTTTACAGGTTTCTGATCTTTTTTATCTTTTGAGACCTCTGATGATGCCTCTGCACCAAATCCTCCTAGTATTACACTAAAAAAGGATCTATTCATGGCTTTGCACATAATGTAAGAGAGTATAGCGCCTGAAGAGCCTACTAATGCACCTGTAATAATTAAAGCTGTATTTTCCAGTGTAAAACCTATCCCAGCTGCAGCCCAACCCGAGTATGAGTTAAGCATTGAAATTACTACTGGCATATCTGCTCCCCCAATAGGTATTATTAATAGTACACCAATTAGAAAAGAAATTAATATAACTGTCCAAAAAATATTTGTTGATTGATTTTTACATAAATAAAAAATTAAAACTAAAATACCTAATCCTAAAAAAAGATTTATAAAATGTTGGCCGCTAAAAGTGATTGGAGCACCTGACATAATTCCCCTCAACTTTAAAAAGGCAATTATTGAGCCAGAAAAAGTTATAGCGCCTACTGCTGCTCCTATAGACATCTCAATTAAACTTGCTAATTTTATATTTCCCGAAGTTCCTAAGTTAAAAACACTTGGACTTAGAAAGGCTGCAATAGCAACAAAAACTGCTGCAAGTCCAACTAAACTATGAAATCCTGCCACTAATTCGGGCATTGCAGTCATTGGAATTTTAAAAGCAATAAATGAGCCAAAAGCACCACCTAAAATTAAAAAAACAAATACATAAATCAATGAGTTTGAAAAATTTCCTACAGATAAAAAAGTAACTGTAATCGCAATTATCATTCCTGCTATTCCAAAAAAGTTTCCTTGCCTAGATGTGTCTGGAGAAGATAATCCCCTTAAAGCTAGTATGAATAGTATTCCTGAGACTAAATAAAATACTGCAGATAAATTAGCTGAAATCATTTCTTTTTATCTTTCTTTTTTTTATACATTTGAAGCATTCTTTGAGTTACCAAAAATCCCCCAAAAATATTTACAGCAGCCAGAATAATAGCGGCATAGCCAAAAATACTTGAAGAATTAAAAACATTTTCAGAAGAACCAGCTAGCGCTGCTATAATAGCTCCAACAATAATTACCGATGAAATAGCGTTAGTTACTGACATTAACGGGGTATGTAAAGATGGTGTAACACTCCATACAACATAATATCCCACAAAAATTGATAAGATAAAAATACTGATTCTAAAAATAAAAGGATCAATTTCCATTTTTTTGCTCCGTGACTAAACTTTTTTTGATTATTTCATCTTCTAAATTAATGTTGAAATCTTTTTTTTCCTTACTGTATAGATTTCTGATAAAACTAAATAAATTTTTTGCATACAGACTTGAGGCAGTCAAAGGAAGCTTATTCATCAAACTCTTTACCCCGACAATTTTTACTCCATTTACGTTACTAATTTTTCCTACTTCAGAAAAAGCTGAGTTGCCTCCTTGCTCTGCTGCTAAATCATACACAATAGTTCCTGGCCTCATTAGTTTTACTAATTCCTCAGTCAAGATTCTAGGTGCGGTCTTTCCTGGAATTAATGCTGTACAAATTATTATATCATTTTTTTTTACAGCGTCTTTCATCATCTCTTCTTGCCTCTTTTTATAATCGGCGTTAGCTTCTTTTGCATAACCTCCCTTAGTCTCCATATCCTCTGATCCCTCTACCATTAAAAACTTTCCTCCAAGACTTTCTACTTGTTCTTTTGAAGCAACTCTAACATCTGTTGCTGACACGATAGCTCCTAATCTTTTGGCTGTTGCAATTGCTTGTAAACCGGCAACCCCTGCTCCAATAACTAAAACTTTTGCCGCTGGAACAGTTCCTGCTGCTGTCATCATCATCGGAATTGCTTTTTCAAATTCGTAAATTGAGTCAATAACTGATCTGTAACCCGCTAAGTTAGATTGGGAAGATAAAACATCCATTGATTGAGCTCTAGTTATACGTGGCAAAAGCTCTAGAGAAAATAAACTAATTTTCTTGTCTAATAATTCTTTAATTTTTTCAAAGTTTTTATTTGGATTTAACATCCCAACTAAAATTGTTTTTTGTTTCATTTTGCTTAAATCACTAGTAGATGGGAAATTAACCTTTATCAACAAGTTTGAAACTTCCAGAACTTCATCTGAGGAATTTTTTATTTCAACGCCAGCAGATTCGTAGTCTTTATCTTGAATTCCTATATGGTCGGCGTAATTTTTTTCAATTACTATTTTCAGTCCTAAACCAATAATATTTTTTGCAGTCTCTGGTGTTAAGGCCACTCTTTTTTCTAATGATAAATCTTCTTTAGTTGATCCAACAATCATTTCATTAATTCCTGTTTTACAGTAAAGTAAGTGCTAAAATAATTAATACCGCTATTACGGCTAGAGTTCCCCATAAAACAAATTTGGTAAAACCGCTGTAAGTTTTTTTGAAATCATTTTCGCTCATAACTAACCCTGGCGAGCTTTAAACTTTGGATTTTTTTTATTTATAATATAAAGTCTGCCCCTTCTCTTAACTAATTTAGAGTTAAGATCTCTTTTTTTAAGTGATTTTAGTGAGCTAGCTACTTTCATAATTATAAAGCCTGGCAACGACCTACTCTTCCGTATCTTAAGACAAAGTACCATCGGCGCTGAAGGACTTAACTTCCGAGTTCGAGATGGGATCGGGTGTGGCCCCTTCGCAATAATTACCAGGCAGAGGTTTATAATATTTTTAATTATATATGTAAATAGCTGATTAATGCCCTTTTATAGAGTAAATGGTGGGCATGATAAGAATTGAACTTATGGCCTCTACGATGTCAACGTAGCGTTCTACCACTGAACTACATGCCCTAATTAATTAATTTTTTTAAAATATACTTTAAAATATAGAATATTAAATTTAAATTTTTTAAAATGAAATAAAAAATTTCTAAAATTTTTTTAAAACTTGCCTCTTTTTTATAATCCAGTAATAAAAGCTTTAATTTCACAATCTTTAAAAATTTAGTGTTTACTTTTGATTGTGTCCTATTTAAATCGTAATTATCTTTCGCAAAATTAAGTATTTTAAAATGCTCTTTGACTATCAATTCCTGGAGAGATTTATTTCTGGTCATGCTTTGAGAACTGTCTCTAATTTTTACGAGATATTCATTTGAAATTGCAAAAGAACTATTTTGAATTAATTTTAGAGTTAAATCATAATCTTGCCCGTATTCAAGCTTGCTAGAATACCAGCCCGAATTAATAGCTTTAGATTTTCTATACATAATTGTTGAATGAGCAAAAATATTATCTCCATAAATTTTCTCATTAAGCGAAATTAGATCATTTTTATATTTAATCTTTTTTAATAGTTCATTTTTATGATTAATTAATGTGTACCAAGAAGCTACTAAAGATACATTAAAATTATTATCTAATATTTTGATTTGTTTTTCTAATTTGTTATTTTCATAGAGATCATCGGAGTCCAAAATTGAAATATACTCTCCTCTCAAAACTTTTTGTGCGCTTAATCTACTTGGCCCTAGTCCTTTGTGTTTCTTATTTTCGAAAATTCTAATTCGATTATCTTTTATAGCTTTTACAATATTAAGAGTATTATCAGTCGAGGCATCATCCCACACTACTAGCTCCCAATCTTTATATGTCTGTAAAATTAAACTATTAATTGAGTCAAATATAAAATTTTCAGAATTATAGCAATTCATCAAAACAGAAATTTTAACTTCATGACCCATTATTATTTTGTCTCCAGAGAAGGACTATCATTATACCAAACATAATCTTTTTTAGGTTTTTTCCAATCTCTTCCATAAATATGTTCTA
>CACOVP010000012.1 GCA_902630665.1 uncultured Pelagibacteraceae bacterium | reverse complement strand
AATTCTCTTTTCATTCTATCAACAATAATGTCCAAATGTAATTCTCCCATACCTTTTATTATTGTTTGACCTGACTCTTCATCTGAAGAAACTCTAAATGATGGGTCTTCTTTAGCTAGTCTTGCTAATGCCTCTCCCATTTTTTCCTGATCTCCTTTAGTTTTTGGCTCTACCGCAATTTCAATGACTGGGTCAGGAAATTCCATTGGTTCTAACAAAACTGGGTTTTTTGTGTCACATAACGTATGACCAGTAATAGTGTGTTTAAGTCCAGCTAAAGCAACTATATCACCTGCTGTTGCGCTCTTTATATCTTCTCGACTGTTAGCATGCATTAAAAGCATTCTTCCAATTCTTTCATCTTTGTCTTTTGAAGAGTTAAGCACTGAAGTGCCTGCATTTAGAGTTCCAGAATAAATTCTAATAAATGTTAAGGATCCAACAAAAGGGTCATTCGCAACTTTAAAGGCTAAAGCTGAAAAATTTTCCTTTTCCTCAAATTTCATTGTAACCTTTTCATCTGAGCCAACTTTAGTTCCTTCAATAGATTTTAGGTCAGTTGGACTGGGAAGATAATCTATTACTGCATCAAGTAAAGGTTGAACACCTTTGTTTTTAAATGCAGAGCCGGTTAAGATAGGAACAAAATTAAAGGATAAGGTTCCTTTTCTAATACAGTTTATTAACTCTGCCTCTGAAGGTTCTTTTCCATCTAAATATGATTCCATTAATTTTTCATCTTCTTCAACGGCCATTTCAACTAGTTCTTTTCTGTATTTATTCGCTTTTTCTTTCAGATCATTTGGGATATCAACGTATTCGAATTTTGCTCCAAGATCTTCGTTTTGCCAAACAACACCTTTCATTTTAACAAGGTCAACTATACCTTTAAGATCAGTTTCTGCTCCAATAGGTAATTGAAGAGGTAGTGGTTTGCATCCCAGTCTATCTTTGATCATATCAACACATCGATAGAAATCTGCGCCAGTCCTATCAAGCTTATTTACAAAGCATATTCTAGGAACTTTATATTTATCTGCTTGCCTCCAAACTGTTTCAGATTGCGGTTCGACCCCAGCAACACCATCAAAAACAGCGACAGCTCCATCTAAAACTTTTAATGATCGTTCTACTTCGATTGTGAAATCTACATGCCCTGGCGTATCTATTATATTAATCCTATGATCTCTCCAAAAACAAGTTGTTGCTGCTGAAGTGATAGTAATACCCCTCTCTTGTTCTTGCTCCATCCAGTCCATAGTTGCAGCTCCATCATGTACTTCACCAATTTTATGACTCTTTCCAGTATAATAAAGAATTCTTTCAGTCGTAGTTGTTTTACCCGCATCTATATGTGCCATGATACCAATATTTCTATATTTATTTAGTGGATATTTAGACATTTTTTATTACCATCTAAAATGAGCAAAAGCTTTGTTAGACTCTGCCATTTTATGAGTATCCTCTCTTTTTTTAATCGCTGAACCTTTGTTTTGTGATGCATCCATGATTTCCGCATACAATTTTTCAGCCATGGTTTTATTTTTTCTTTTTCTAGTCGCATCCATTATCCATCTTAGAGCTAACGCTTGTGCTCTTTTTGACTTTACCTCAACAGGTACTTGATAAGTTGCTCCACCTACCCTACGAGATCTACACTCTATATTAGGTTTAACATTACTGATTGCACCATTAAATATTTTGAGTGGATCTTCATTGTTCTTACTTTTAATTTTATCTAAAGCATCATATAAAATTTTTTCTGCTGTAGATCTTTTTCCATCGTACATAATAGAGTTTATAAATTTTGATACAATTTCAGATTTAAATTTTGGGTCAGGGTATATTTTTCTGATTGGGGCTTTTCTTTTTCTAGACATAAAATTATTTTGGTTTTTTTGCCCCGTAAAGAGATCTTCGTTGTTTTCTGTTAGCAACACCTTGAGTATCTAAATTACCTCTCAAAATATGATATCTTACTCCTGGCAAGTCTTTGACTCTACCACCACGAAGTAAAACGACTGAGTGTTCTTGTAAATTATGTCCTTCTCCTGGAATATATGCTGTCACTTCAAAGCCGTTGGATAGTCTTACTCTAGCGACTTTTCTTAAAGCCGAGTTAGGTTTTTTTGGAGTTGTCGTATAGACTTTTACACATACTCCACGTTTTAGAGGTTGTTTCTCCAAGGCAGGGACTTTGTTTCGAGCGAGAGGTTTAACTCTACTTTTTTTTATTAATTGGTTAATCGTAGGCATAATTTTATTATTTTGAAAAAAGTAAGATTAACCCAGTGATTTGTTAGTGTTTAAGGTTATAATAGACCTTACTTCTAACTTTCAAAATTGCCGTAAACTAGCATCGAATTCATAAAAGTCAATATTTAAAGGGATTTTAGAAGAGATTATGACGTTTGCTCAGGCGCATTTGGTGCGGATTCTAGCTCCTGCTTTTTTATCTCATCCAATCTTTGCTTATCTTGTTCTCTAGCTTGCCTATCCCACTCTATTTTCGTTAACCCTGTTCCTGCTGGAACTAGACGACCTACAATAACATTTTCTTTTAATCCCTCTAACGTATCTATTTTTCCTTTGATTGAAGCATCAGTTAAAACTCTAGTAGTTTCTTGGAAAGAGGCTGCTGAAATAAACGAATTAGTTTGAAGAGAGGCTTTGGTTATACCTAAAAGAACTCTTTCATATGTTGCGGGTTTCTTTTTTTTATCTCTTAAATCATCATTAATTGAATTTACATCTAATAAATCTATTACTTCACCTGTTAAAAGATCTGAGTCTCCTGGGTCTTTTATCTCAACTCTTTTTAACATTTGTCTGACTATAGTTTCTATATGTTTATCATTAATAACAACTCCTTGTAATCTGTAAACCTCTTGAACTTCAGAAACAAAGTACTCTGTAAGCTTTTCTACACCTAATATTCTTAAAATATCGTGAGGTGCTGGACTACCATCTAACAAATATTCACCTTTTTTAATTTTTTCACCCTGATTAAAGTTTACATGTTTTCCTTTAGGTATTAAATAATTTGACGTTTCTCCATTAGAGGAAACGATAGAAATTTTTTGTTTACCTCTAACTTCTTTACCAAATTCAATTACTCCGTCATTTTCGGCAATTATTGCACTATCTTTCGGTCTTCTAGCTTCAAATAACTCTGCAACTCTAGGTAAACCTCCTGTAATATCTTTTGTTTTAGAAGTTTCTTTAGGCAGTCTTGCTAAAACATCACCTGCTGAAATCTTTTGACCGTCTTTTACTGATAGAATCGTATCCGGTACTAAATAATACCTTGCTTCATTTCCATCAGCTTTTTTAATTATTTCACCTTTTTCATTTCTTAAAGTAATTCTTGGTTTAAGTTCAGAATTTTTAGATGATGATTTCCAATCAGTAACCGATTTAGAAGATAATCCTGTTGCGTCATCCAATGTCTCTGTTAAAGAACTGCCCTCTGTAAGATCCATATAATTTACTATACCACTAGTCTCGGCTATAACTGGTAAAGTATAAGGATCCCACTCTGCAATTTTTTTGCCTTTATCAATCAAATCTCCGTCTTTAAAGAAGAGTTTTGATCCATAATTAACTTTATATATAGCTAACTGTCTTCCATTCTCATCTTCTATGCTAAGTTGGGTGTTTCTTCCCATTACAATCATATTTTTTTTTGAGTCTTCAATTAAATTTTTATTTATTATATTCAGCTTTCCTTTTGTTTTTGCAATAATTTGAGATTCTTCTTTTATCTGGGCAGTTCCACCTACGTGGAAAGTTCGCATAGTTAACTGGGTACCTGGTTCGCCAATTGATTGTGCTGCAATCATTCCTACTGCCTCTCCAACACTTACAATTTTACCCCTAGCCAAGTCTCTTCCGTAACAAACCTGGCAAACACCTTTGGTAGAGGCACAAGTAATAACCGAATAAACATTAATCGACTTCACTCCCGCTGCATCTATTTTTTCACAATCAAATTCATCGATAAGTTTGTCTTTTTTTATTATAATTTCACCTGTAACTGGATTTTTAATATTTTCTGCGATTACTCTTCCTAATACTCTTTCAGATAAACTGACCAGAATGTTTCCGCCTTCAATTATCTCTGATATGGTAACTGAAGATCTTTTTTTTGGATCACATTCTGATTTTGTAATCTGGACATCTTGAGCAACATCACAAAGTCTTCTTGTTAAATATCCTGAATTTGCGGTTTTTAAAGCAGTATCAGCTAATCCCTTACGAGCACCATGTGTAGAATTAAAATATTCTAATACTGTTAAACCTTCTTTAAAATTTGATATGATCGGTGTCTCAATAATTTCACCAGATGGTTTAGCGATTAGACCTCTCATACCAGCTAGCTGTTTCATTTGTGCTTGTGAACCTCTTGCTCCTGAGTCGGCCATCATATAAACTGAATTTGTTTCAATTCTATCGTTATCACAAGTTTTTTCTGCTGAGGAAATTTCTTTCATCATTTCATTTGCAACTGTATCGGTACATTTAGACCAAACATCCACTACCTTGTTATATTTCTCACCTCGAGTAATTAGTCCATCTGAATACTGCTTTTCATATTCCTCGATTTGTTTTTTAGTATTACTAATCAAATTTTCTTTAGTTTTTGGAATTAATAAATCATCTTTTCCAAAAGAAATTCCTGCTTTAAAAGCATGCTTGAAACCTAAAGTTTTAATTCTGTCACAAAAAATAACTGTTTCTTTCTGTCCACAATATCTGAAGATAGTATCAATTACTTCTGAGACATTTTTTTTTGTTAGAAGTTTGTTTATAAGACTAAATTTAATATTGTGATTTTTTGGTAAAAGATTCGCGAGCAAAAATCTCCCTGCTGTGCTTATATATTTTTCTTTTATTTTTTCTCCTTTTTCATTCACTGTTGTAAAGGTAGATATAATTTTCGAGTGTAAACTTATTGAATTATTTTCTAACGCTTGCTCTATTTCTTCAACTGATGAAAAAATACTTTTTGGTTTTTTATCATCACCAGAGGACTGGGATAAATAGTAAATTCCTAAAACTATATCCTGACTAGGTACAATGATAGGTTTACCATTCGATGGACTTAAAATATTATTAGTTGACATCATTAATACACGTGCTTCGAGTTGTGCTTCTAAACTTAAAGGAACATGAACTGCCATTTGATCACCATCGAAATCAGCATTGAAAGCAGCACAAACAAGAGGATGAAGCTCAATTGCATTTCCCTCTATTAATTTAGCCTCGAAGGCTTGAACTCCAAGTCTATGGAGAGTAGGTGCCCTATTTAATAAAATTGGATGCTCTCTAATAATTTGTTCTAAAGAATCCCATACTTCACTTTTCTCCTTTTCTACTAACCTTTTAGCCTGCTTAATTGTCGTTGCCAAACCTAGCTTATCAAGTCTGGCATAAAGAAAAGGTTTAAAAAGTTCTAATGCCATTTTTTTTGGCAATCCGCATTGATGTAATTTCAATTCTGGGCCCACAACAATCACAGATCTACCCGAATAATCCACTCTTTTTCCAAGAAGGTTTTGTCTAAATCTACCCTGTTTCCCTTTTAGCATTTCTGCCAGTGACTTAAGAGGACGTTTTCCGGTGCCTGTAATCACTCTTCCTCTTCTACCGTTATCAAAAAGTGCATCAACAGACTCCTGAAGCATTCTCTTTTCATTTCTTACAATAATATCTGGGGCTTTTAAATCTAACAGTCTTTTTAAACGATTATTTCTATTGATTACTCTTCTATACAAGTCGTTTAGATCCGAAGTAGCAAACCTACCGCCATCTAATGGTACCAAGGGTCTTAATTCTGGGGGTATTACCGGCACTGAAGTAAGTATCATCCACTCAGGTTTGTTTCCTGAAGATATAAATGACTCGATTAACTTTAATCTTTTAATAGTCCTTTCTTCTGTTACTTTTGATTTTATATCAATTAAAGATTCTCTGAGTTTTTTTTGCTCTTTTTTAAGATCCAAATTTAATAACAACTCTCTAACAGCCTCCGCTCCAATTCCTGCTGTAAACGCATCCTCACCAAATTCGTCCTGTGCTTTTGTTAAAGCTTCTTCGGTTAATAGTTGACCTTTTTTTAAAGTAGTTAATCCTGGCTCAACCACAATGAAACTTTCAAAATATAAAACTTTTTCAACTTCTTTAAGTTTCATATCAATAGCTAGAGAAATCCTACTAGGTAATGATTTTAAAAACCATATATGTGCAACGGGACATGCCAGGTCAATATGGCCCATTCGTTCCCTTCTTACATTTGATTTAGTAACCTCAACGCCACATTTTTCACAAATTATACCCCTAAATTTCATTCTTTTATATTTACCGCATAAGCACTCGTAGTCTTTAACAGGACCAAATATTCTAGAACAGAAGAGACCGTCTTTTTCTGGTCTAAAAGTTCTATAATTTATTGTTTCAGGCTTTTTTATTTCGCCAAAGGACCAAGATTTAATCTTATCTGGGCTCGCCAAAGTGATTTTTATACTATCAAAATTATTTTCTTGAGTTATGTTTTGATTATCAAAGTTTTTTGTTAAGTTTTTTTCCATTTTAATTTAGTTCAATATTTAATCCCAGCGCTCTGATTTCTTTAACCAAAACGTTGAAAGATTCTGGCACTCCAGATTCAAAATTATTATTTCCTTTTACGATTGTTTCATAAACTTTTGTTCTCCCGGCAACATCATCAGATTTAACAGTTAATATTTCTTGTAAAGTGTAAGAGGCGCCATAAGCTTCTAAAGCCCAAACCTCCATTTCTCCAAATCTTTGACCTCCTAATTGAGCTTTTCCTCCAAGAGGTTGTTGGGTAACTAGACTGTAAGGACCAGTTGATCTTGCATGGATCTTATCTTCAACTAAATGGTTTAATTTTAACATGTAAATAATCCCCACAGTTACAGGCCTATCGAATTTTTCACCTGTTTGACCGTTCCATAAATTTGTTTGTCCAGAATTTGGAAGATTAGCCAAATCTAACATTTTTGTAATATCATTTGTACTTGCTCCGTCAAACACTGGAGTGGCAATTGGTACTCCATTAGATAAGTTTTCTGTTAATTCAAGTAATTCTTTATTTGATAGTTTTGAGATAGTGTTTTCGTAATAGGCTAATCCATAAACTTCTTTAAATTTTGCTTTAATTTTTTCAATCTCTTTTTCAAAATTTTTTAAATATTCTTTAATTTGATCACCCAGTTCAGAACAAGACCAACCTAAATGAGTCTCTAAAATTTGACCTACGTTCATACGACTTGGGACCCCTAAAGGATTCAGAACAATATCTACTGGTTTACCATTTTCCATGTAAGGCATATCTTCAACAGGAACAATTTTACTTACAACTCCTTTGTTTCCATGCCTACCAGCCATTTTATCACCCGGCATTAATCTTCTTTTTACCGCAACAAACACTTTCACAACTTTCATTACAGTTGGTAATAAGTCGTCCCCTTGTTGTATTTTGCTTACTTTATCTTCAAATCTCACTTTTATATCATCATAAGCATTGTCAAATTGATTTCTAAGTTTTTCTAAATTTTGATTAATTTTCTCATCCTGGAATGAAATTTTCCATAAATCTTTCAACGAAAAATTTTCTAAATCATTTTTGTTTAAAGTTGTTCCAGGTTTAAGTTCTTTAAATTGTTTACTAATACTCTGATTAATTAGTAAATCACTAGCTCTGAGTTTTATATTTCTATTTAAAATTTCCTCTTCAACTTTTTTATCTTCTTGCACGGACTCTATTTCTGCTCGCTCAATTGCAATAGAACGTTCATCTTTTTCTATACCATGTCTATTAAAAACTCTTACATCAATCACTACTCCGGTACTTCCTGAAGGCAACTTTAGAGATGAGTCTCTAACATCGGTTGCTTTTTCTCCAAATATCGATCTTAATAATTTTTCTTCCGGACTTGAGGATGTTTCGCCTTTAGGAGTTACTTTACCAACTAAAATATCACCAGGTTTTACTTCAGCTCCTACATAAACAATTCCTGACTCATCCAAATTTCTTAGACTTTCTTCACTCACGTTTGGTATATCTCTGGTAATTTCCTCTGCACCAAGTTTTGTATCTCGAGCCATTGACTCATACTCTTCTATATGTACTGAAGTAAATACGTCATCTGTAACACATCTCTCAGAAATCAATATTGAGTCTTCGAAATTATAACCTTGCCATGGCATAAAAGCTACAGTCACATTTTTTCCTAAAGCCAATTCTCCTAGTTTTGTAGCTGGCCCATCAGCAATAATATCTCCTTTTTTTATTTTATCTCCAACCTTCACTAAAGGTTTTTGATTAATACAAGTATTCTGATTTGATCTCTGAAATTTTGATAAATTATAAATATCTACTGTAGATTGAGATAAATCATTTACGTCTGTTGCTTTAACAACTATTCTTTTTCCATCTATTTTATCTACAACGCCGCTTCTCTTAGCTACTATTGTTACACCTGAGTCTAAAGCCACATCTGCTTCTATGCCTGTACCTACTAGAGGCGACTCGGGTTTTAGAAGAGGAACAGCTTGTCTCATCATGTTAGATCCCATAAGAGCTCTGTTTGCATCATCATTTTCTAAAAAAGGTATTAGTGCAGCAGCAACTGAAACTAATTGTTTGGGTGAAACATCAATAAAATCAATATTTTCTCTATTCGCTAATTCAAAATTTAAATTTTTTCTACAAGCAACTAGTTCTTCTATAAAAGAACCATCTTTATTAAGTTTAGAATTTGCCTGAGCGATAGTATATTTTTCTTCCTCGATAGCTGATAAATATTTTATCTCAGAGGTTACTTTACCATTGACAACTTTTTTATACGGACTTTCTATATAACCAAATTTATTTACTCTACAATAAGTAGCTAAACTATTTATTAATCC
Source organism: uncultured Pelagibacteraceae bacterium (assembly GCA_902630665.1). GTDB lineage: Bacteria > Pseudomonadota > Alphaproteobacteria > Pelagibacterales > Pelagibacteraceae > Pelagilacustribacter. The sequence goes on along the minus strand of CACOVP010000012.1, from coordinate 7,494 downwards.
TATGTTTGGTCCCTCAGGGGTTTCTATTGGACAAATCCTACCATAATGAGTTGGATGAACATCTCTTACTTCAAAACCAGCTCTCTCTCTTGTAAGTCCCCCTGGTCCTAATGCTGAAACTCTTCTTTTATGAGTTATTTCAGATAAAGGATTAGTCTGATCCATAAATTGTGAAAGTTGAGAAGTAGCAAAAAAATCTTTTAATGAAGTGGTGATCGGTTTTGCATTTATCAGGTCTTGTGGCATCGCAGACTCAATTTCAAGAAAAGTGGACATTTTTTCTTTTACAGTTCTTTCCATCCGTAATAAACCAATTCGAAATTGATTTTCTACTAATTCACCTACTGATCTTACTCTTCTATTTCCGAGGTGATCGATATCGTCCACATCACCTTTTCCGTCTCTTAAATCCAACATAAACTTGATAATGGCAACAATATCTTGTGGATCTAAAATAGTTTTTTTTAAGTTTGAATTTAAATTTAATTTAGAATTTAGTTTTACTCTACCAACTTCTGAAAGGTCATATCTTTCTTTTTTGAAGTACAAATTTTGAAATATCTCTTCAGCTATTTCTAATGATGGAGCCTCACCTGGCCTTAATACTTTATAGATATCGTTTAAAGCTTCAGTTTTATTAGAATTTTTGTCAATCTTCAATGTTTCAAGAATATAAGGACCTTTATTAATAGGATCTATATTAACAATGTGTAATATTTTTTCTTCTTGATTTGTTATTTTTTCTAATTGCTCTTCTGTGATATCAAATCCAGCACCAATCAGAATATTTCCGTTTTTATCTTTTATTTCCTTAGATATATACTTTCCAATTATCTCATCTTTTGAAATAGAGATATTTCTTAATCCTTTTTCATGTAACTTTTGAGCTATTATAAAGTTAAGTTTATCCCCTTTTGTTAAAATTTTTTTATTTTTATTAGTATCTATTAAATCGTGAGATAATTTAATAGGTCTTCTGAAATTCTCAGGATTAAATTCTGTTGTCCAACTTTTGGTCTCATTTATAAAAGTATACTTACTTGTTGTATAAAATGTCTCAATAATTTTTTCTCTTGAAAAACCTAATGCAAATAAAATAGTGGAAATCGGAAGTTTCTTTTTTCTATCTATTCTAAAAAATAAAATATCCTTTGGATCAAACTCAAAATCTAACCACGATCCCCTACCAGGAATAATTCTGCAATTAAATAACAGCTTTCCACTTGCATGAGTTTTTCCCTTATCATGATCGAAAAAAACTCCAGGACTACGATGCATTTGGTTTACTACAACTCTCTCAACGCCATTAGTTATAAAAGTAGCACTTGGAGTCATTAATGGTAAATCTCCAATAAATACCTCTTGTTCCTTAGCTGAAAGGATCTGTTTAGTGTTATTTTCAGCATCTATATCATAAACAACTAATCTTAATGTTGCTTTAAGAGCTGCCGAGTATGATAGACTTCTTTGTTTACATTCTATCACGTCAAATTTAGGTTTTTCTAATTTATAAGATATATATTCTAATGTTGATTTATCATTTCCATCTTCAATTGGGAAAATACTTTTAAATACTTTATCAATCCCCTTAGAAAGCTCATTTAGTTGCTCGTTTAACGATTTAGACTCCAAAAACTCATTATAAGAATTTTTTTGAACCTCAATTAAATTGGGAATAGATAAACCTTCTATTAATTTTCCAAAATTTTTTCGTATATGTTTCTTTTGAGTAAAAGATAATTGCATCAAATATATAAAAATTCATTGTAGATATTACTTACAATGAACTTGGTCTTAAATTTTGTTTACTTTAATTCTACTTTAGCTCCAGCTGCTTCAAGTTTTTTCTTAAATTCTTCAGCATCTTTTTTAGCAACTCCACCTTTAATCTCTTTTGGAGCTCCTTCAACTAAATCTTTTGCTTCTTTTAAACCTAAACCAGTTATTGCTCTAACTTCTTTTATTACGTTAATTTTTTTATCGCCTGCTGATGCTAAGAAAAGTGAAAACTCTGATTTTTCCTCGCCAGCTGGTGCTGCTGCGCCTCCTGCCGGAGCTGCTGCAACGGGAGCAGCTGCTGTTACTCCCCATTTTTCCTCTAATTTTTTTGATAACTCTGCTGCTTCAACTACAGTTAAAGTAGAAAGATCATCAATTATTTTATTTAAATCTGCCATTGTAAATCCTATGAATTAATTTTTTAAACTCTTTGCGCGCGCTAAATTAGCAATTTTTGAGCCGGGTGCAAGTAAAATACTTACTAATTTTTGAGCTGGAGAGCTCAAAATACCTACAATTTTAGCCCTTGCTTCCTCCAAAGAAGGTAGTGTGGCTATTATAGCCACCTCATTTTCATCTAAAACTTTACCATCCATGTAACCAGCTACTATTTTCAGATTCTTATTAGTTTTTGAGAAATTTGTGAGAATTTTTGCTGTTGAAATTGGATCCGAAGAAATTGCTGCTGCAGTAGGACCAGTGAAATACTTTTCTAAATCTTTTTTTGGAGTATCTTTAATTGCTATTTTCGTAATCCTATTTTTAGTAATTTTAAATAATATTCCTTTATCTCTTAACTCTTTTCTTAATTTATCAAGTTCATTTACGTTTAAACCTTGATATTGTGCTATCATTACAGAATCGTTTGCGGTAAAATTTTTCTTCATTTCTTCAACGTAAATTTTTTTTGCTTCCTTGTTCATCATAAATTTATTTCGCTCCAACTTTGTAAGAAATACCCATTGTTGAGGTTATGCATATATTTTTAATAAATTCACCTTTCGTAGAGTCGGGTTTTTCTTTTTTTATGCTATCTAAAAAATAGTTATAATTTTGTAATATCTTTTCTGAGCTAAAACTTTTTCTTCCAATTGTAGATGCTAAATTTCCATCTTTATCATTTCTAATTTCAACTAATCCTGTCTTAAAGTTTTTTACTGCATTCATTAAATCATTAGAAACCGTTCCTAGTTTTGGGTTCGGCATTAATCCTTTTGGACCAAGAACTTTTCCATACTTACCTATCTTTCCCATCATCCCTGGTGTACAAATTAATTTTGAAAAATTTAACTTCCCAGAGGATATTTGATCTATTAAATCTTCTGAACCAACTAGATCCGCTCCACTTTTTTTTGCTTCATCTATTTTATCAGACTCACATAGTACTGCGATTTTATTTTTCTTACCAGATCCATTAGGAAGCTTTACTGTTGTTCTCAAACTAAAGTCCCCACCTTTTGATTGTTTTAAATTTATTCTTAAAGACACATCAATAGACTCATCAAATTTTGTATTTGAGTTTTCTTTTACTAAATCAATTATTTCTTTTGCTGTGAGTTTTTTATTTTTAACAGATTTTTTTTGTAATTCTTTATATCTCTTAGATCTTTTTCTCATGATTATTCCTTAACCTCGATGCCCATAGACCTAGCTGATCCACAAATAATTTTTGTTGCCTCCTTGAGATCAAAAGCATTTAGATCTTTCATTTTTTCTTTTGCAATTGTCTCGGCTTGTTTCATGGTTATTGACCCAGCAACTACTCTTCCAGGTTCACTTGATCCACTTTTTAGTTTTGCAGCTTCTCTAATAAAATGCGATGCTGGAGGTGATTTAATAACAAAATCAAATTTTTTATCTTTATAAACAGTTATAATTACCGGAACTGGCTTTCCCATAAAAGCTTTGGTTTTTTCATTAAAAGCTTTACAGAATTCCATTATATTTATTCCTCTTTGACCAAGAGCTGGGCCTACTGGAGGTGCGGGATTAGCCTGACCACCTTTAATTTGTAATTTTACATAACCTGTTATTTCTTTAGCCATTAATTTTTCTCCACTTGGTTAAATTCTAAATCTACCGGAGTTGCTCTACCAAATATAGAAACTGAGACTTTAAGTCTAGATTTTTCTTCATCAATTTCTTCAATTAAACCATTAAAAGAGGCAAAAGGACCGTCACAGACCTTTACTTTTTCTCCGATTTCAAAATTTACACCACTTTTTTGAGATACAGCTGTTTCAGAGACTTGTCCTAGAATACGTTTAATTTCCTCATCAGATATTGGCGTAGGTCGATCAGATGAGCCTAAGAAACCACTCACCTTTTGTAAATTTTTAATCAAATGATAAATTTGTTTTGTTAAATCTATCTTTATAAGCACATAGCCAGGGAAAAATTTTTTTTCTCTCTTTGTGCGTTTGCCTTTCTTTACCTCAGTAACTTGATGAGTTGGAACAAGTATTTCTTGTAAATTTTCAGATAATTTGTGTTTCTTGAGTTCATCCTTTATAGACTCAACTACCTTTTTTTCAAATCCTGAGTAAGCTTGTACAATATACCAGTTCATTAAAAACTTATTGTTAATAGTATGTTTAATAAAAATCTTAATATTTGATCTAATATTAAAAAAAATATTGCCGCAATTGATGCTAAAGCGAATACCATTACGGCCCCCATCATTGTATCCTTCTTTGTGGGCCAAGTAATTCTAAAAGTTTCTTGTTTTACTTCTTGAAAAAATTTAAATGGATTTTTCATAAATTTTTTTGGCAGGAGCGGAGGGACTCGAACCCACAACCTCCGGTTTTGGAGACCGGCGCTCTACCAATTGAACTACGCTCCTAAGCGTTCTATTTTACTATTTTAGTTACTACACCTGCTCCAACTGTTTTTCCACCTTCTCTGATCGCAAAATTTAAGTTTTCGCTCATTGCTATCGGCGTAATTAACTTTACAGTGAACTTTCCATCGTCTCCCGGCATTACCATTTCAGTCCCAGAAGGCAACGTAACTTCACCTGTCACATCTGTAGTTCTAAAATAAAACTGTGGTCTATATTTTGTAAAGAAGGGCGTATGTCTTCCACCTTCTTCCTTTTTCAAAATGTATGCCTGACACTCAAACTCAGTGTGTGGAGTAATAGATCCAGGTTTACATAAAACTTGACCTCTTTCGACATCATCTCTTTCAACACCTCTCAAAAGAGCTCCAATATTATCTCCAGCTTCCCCGCTATCTAAGAGTTTTCTAAACATCTCAACACCTGTACAAACAGATTTTTTCGTATCTCTTATTCCAACTATTTCTATTTCTTCTCCTACTTTAATAACCCCAGACTCAACTCTACCTGTCACAACTGTTCCTCTTCCGGAAATTGAAAAAACATCTTCAACAGGCATTAAGAAAGGTTTGTCTTTCGGTCTATCTGGTTGTGGGATAGTTTCATCAACAGCCTTCATTAACTCCATTATTGCATTTTTACCAGTAGCTTCGTCTTTACCTTCTACTGCATTCAAAGCTGAGCCTTTTATGATTGGAATTTTATCACCTGGAAATTTATACGAAGTTAATAGTTCTCTTATTTCCTCTTCAACTAAATCCACAAGTTCTTTATCTTTGACTGTATCAATTTTATTTAAAAAAACTACGATTGCTGGTACTCCCACTTGTCTTGCAAGAAGTATATGTTCTCTTGTTTGTGGCATTGGACCGTCTGCAGCATTAACTACTAATATCGCTCCGTCCATTTGTGCTGCTCCAGTAATCATGTTTTTAACATAGTCTGCGTGACCTGGGCAGTCTACGTGAGCATAGTGTCTCTTTTCAGTTTCATATTCAACGTGCGCTGTTGAAATAGTAATTCCTCTTTCCTTTTCCTCTGGGGCTTTGTCAATTTGATCATAAGCCACAAAGTTTGCACTGCTTGAACCTCCAGCTTCAGACAATACTTTAGTAATTGCTGCAGTTAGAGTTGTTTTACCATGGTCTACGTGACCTATTGTACCGATGTTACAATGTGGTTTGTTTCGGTTAAACTTTTCTTTAGACATCTATTTTTCCTCACTTTATATTTTAATTTTTACTTTGGAGCGGGTAAAGGGAATCGAACCCTTACATCCAGCTTGGAAGGCTAGCGTTCTACCATTGAACTACACCCGCAATATCCAAACTTATCGCGCTCTTAATTATTAAAGTTTTCAAGTTTGGTGGAGGGGGAAAGATTCGAACTTTCGAAGACCGAAGTCAACGGGTTTACAGCCCGCCCCATTTGACCGCTTTGGTACCCCTCCTTAAATCTTAGGGATACCCACTAACTTAAAAAGCATTTAACAACAAGCGTTTTATAAGCATTTATGTAATAATTGCAATAAATCATTTTACCTTAAAATATGCTAATAAATTGAGTAATAATCCTTAAAAACCATGAAAAAAAGCACCTTTTTAATTGTTGGAAAGCACGCAGTTTTGGAAGCACTAAAAAACCCATCAAGAAAAATTGAAAGAGTTTTTTTAACAGAAGACGCTCAAAAGAAATTAAATAGAGAAAATCAAAATTTGAATTTATTTAAAAAAACTTCAGTTTTTTATAAATCAAAAAGAGAATTAGATAATCTTTGTGGTAAAGATGAAACTGCTCATCAAGGACTAGTTGCTGAGGTAGAACAGCTTGAAGAAATTACTTTGAAAGAATTTATTATTGAAAATACAAAGGATAATTTAAATTTAATCGCTCTTGAAGAAGTAACGGATCCCAGAAATATTGGGTCGATTATTAGAAGCGCTGTAGCATTCAACATAGATGGAATTATAGTTAAAGAGAGATCTTTTCCCTTAAAAAGCAAACTTATGTATAAAAGTGCAAGTGGTGGGACAGAACACATCAAAATATTCAAAGTATCAAATATAAATACAACTTTAAAATTTTTAAAAACTAAAGAATTTTGGGTCAGCGCATTCGATATTAGTGCAAAAAAAGACTTCACGGAACACACCTGGAAAGGAAAAAATATTTTACTTTTTGGATCTGAGGGATTCGGGATTAAAGCAAAGACGTTAGAAAATTCAGATTTTAGATTTAAAGTTAAAATGAATGGAAATATTGAGAGTTTAAATATATCAAATACTGTTTCTGTTGTTTGTCATCATATTTTTCAATCAATTAAGCAGTAATTTATAATCAAATTGTATTGTTTTTTTTATAAATATATTTTAAAGAAACAAATAGGCCCTCATAGCTCAATTGGTAGAGCAATTGATTTGTAATCAATAGGTTCGCGGTTCGAGTCCGTGTGAGGGCACCAATTTAATTAATTTCTTTTCTTAATTGTTCAAGTTTAATTTTTTTTTGTAAACTACTATTTTTATCGTGGAGTAAGTTAAATTTTTTTTTCTTACTAATTTGAACAATAATACTTTTGGCATTTCTAATTTCCACATTATCAGCAACTGCGCTTACAGGTCTTTTAAATGGATTTAGATTTTTAATTATAATTTTAGCTTTATCGCTAACAATCTTTCCTGTCCACCTTCTTGGTCTAAAAGCGCTTATAGGAGCTATAGAAATTTTTTTTGAATTCAAGCCTAGTATTGGGCCATTTACTGATAAATTATATGCCGTACTTCCTGCTGGTGTTGAAACGAGAACTCCATCTGAAACTAATCTTTTCATTATAATTTTTGATTTATTCTTAATCAATAAATTCGCTGCTTGCC
>CACOVP010000011.1 GCA_902630665.1 uncultured Pelagibacteraceae bacterium | reverse complement strand
TTTTTGGTGTATTACATCATCCCATTTAGTATAGCCCTTTCTTATAATTATCTTTAATACATTTTTAAGGTATCTGTAGGCTTTGCCTATATTTCTAGATTCAAAAATTATTTTTTTATACTCTTTATTGATCTCGTTATTAGATGAATTTAAAGTATCGAATAATAAGAAACCTTTTGGCTTGATAATCTTAAACATTTCTCTTAAGGCTTTTTGATAATTTGGAATATACCACAAACTGTGAAAACAAATAACTATGTTAAAAGAATTTTTTCTATATTTGATTTTTTCAGCATCTCCTACTTTAAAATATTTTTTACCAATATTTTTCTTTGCTTTATCTATAAGATACTTTGAAATATCAAAACCAGAGTAATTAATACCTTTTTCAATTAATTGATTTGCTAAAGGATAACCATCTCCACAACACACCTCCAATAAATTGTTTTTTTTCTTAATCGTAGAAACTTTATAAATCAAAGTCAGAAGAAATTTATCGTAACTATTATAATCATAAATTGTTCTTCTCATTAAGCTCCAGTTTTGAGCGTACTCACTTTTCATATATTTCTTTTGTTTTTCGGACATAAATTTTTATTTATTAGTTAAATATTTTTTAATAAGACAATATAAATTAATTTATTATTAGTGGTGCCCTCGGCCAGACTCGAACTGGCACTCCCAAAAGGGCAAGGATTTTAAGTCCTTTGTGTCTACCAATTTCACCACGAGGGCAGTTTTTTTTGTTATATTAAATTATTATATAACTTATTATATAACTAGAGAAATTTATTAAGTCTATCTGCAAATAATCAGTTCTATCTTCTTAAAATTGTCAATATAAAGTAATATTTACAAAATGAATAAAATTTTAATTTATAATTCTGGTGGTGGTTTAGGAGATTCTATACAATTATTTCCTTTATTAATTAGTCTAAAAGGACATTTTAGAAAAGCTAAGTTTTTTTATTTGGGAGCCCATTCAAATCATTTTAAGGGAAAATTGAAAGAATATAACATTGAACTTGAAACATTAGATTTGGGGTTGAAATATTTTGGTTTTAGATGGTGGCATTGGATATTCGCTCCAAAAAAAGCAGCTACAAAGACTATTGGAAAATTTGATCTAATTATAGATTTACAAACAAAATTCAGAAATTCATTAATATTGAAGAGAATCCCACATGATTTATTTTATTCTAGAACTTTTAACGGATTTTTTTCTTCAAAAAAAATAAAATCTTATTCATCAAATCACTTAGAAAATTTAAGTTTATTTCTTGAGGAAGACGTTATAGAATTAGAATTTAAAGTTAATAAGTTGCAAAAACATCTTCTATTAGAGGCCAAAAAATTACTACCTGACTCTAATTATGTTGGTTTTTCTATAACTCAAGGAAATGAATATAGAAAAAAAAGCTGGTCAATTTATAAATTCACAGCTCTAGCAAATAAGATTACCTCAAAAAATAAAATACCTGTTTTTTTTGTTGAAAAGAATAAAGTTGATATAATTGAGAAAATTAAAAGCCAAGTCCCAACTGCAATTTTTCCCGAATTAAATTCAGAATTAGCCTGTCCTGCGCTAGTAACTGCTTTGTCTTCGAGACTGGACATAGCAGTTTCTATAGATAATGGAATAATGCATATGATGGCTTTAGCTAAAATTCCTATGATAGTTTTATTTGGGCCAACAAATTCAGAAAAATTTGCTCCAAAAAATAAATATACAACAATATTAGATAGTAAAAAAATTCATAAAACTAGAGATATTGACTCAATTGGAGTCGATGAAGTTTTAAGCTTGATTTAAATTTTTAAAATTTTAACTTTTTTAATTTTTATAAATTTCATTAAGTCCTTTTGAACATTATTTAAATACATTTTCGAAGTTGATCTTGAAACAACAGACACACCTATTTTTCCTAGTCTAAAAAAAGGATAGCTCCCTATATCAACAAACTTTTTGTATTTATTTTGAATTTCTCCAAGTTGTTTAGAAATATTACTTTCTACAGTAAAAAGATTTATTGTTTTACTATGTACTTTCACCCCTTTTACTAAATATTTTTTACAATTCTCTATCATTGAATTTAAAATTGAAGGAACTCCTGGAAGAGAAATAACATTTTTTGTGATAAAACCAGGTGCCGCACTAGATGGGTTATGAATTAGTTTAGCGGTAATTGGCATTTTAGCCATTTTTTTTCGTCCATCATTAAATTTTTTTTTTCCGTAATAGTTTTCTAAAATTTTATAGGCTTCAGGGTGGTATCCGTATTTTATTCTGAAGGCTTTAGAAATTGAGAGAGCTGTTATATCGTCATGTGTTGGCCCAATCCCTCCTGTAGTAAAAACATAATCAAAATTTTTAGATAACAGTCTAACGTTTTTGACTATAGTTTTTTCAACGTCAGGTATTATTCTAACTTCTGATACAGTAATTCCACAACTAGCATTTAACCAATTAGTAATAAATACAATATTTTTATCTTGTGTTCTTCCAGATAAAATTTCATTTCCGATAATTAAAATTGCAGCATTTACTTTCTTTTTTTTCTTCATAGATTATTAATTATACATGAACTTTAAAAATAAATTAATATCAGGAGAATTGATTAAAAGATACAAGCGATTTTTTGTAGACGTGAAAATTGATAATAAAACTGTTACTGCACATTGTCCAAATACAGGATCAATGATGGGTTTATTAGAAAAAGGCAATAAAGTTTGGCTTAGTAAAACTGATAACCCGAAAAGAAAGCTTAAATACACTTTACAAGTAATTGAGAGCAATGGATCAAAAGTCGGTGTAAATACACATATTACTAACAAAATTGCTTTAGATGCTATTTATAAATCAAAAATTCAAAATTTTAAAAATTATAATTTTGTTAAGCAAGAAATAAAATTTGGGAATAACACTAGATTTGATTTGTTGTTGATTAAAAAAAATAAAAAAATATTTATAGAAGTGAAAAATGTTACTCTTTCTAGGCAAAAAGGAATTGCTGAGTTTCCTGACGCGATTACTTCAAGAGGGCAAAAGCATATTCAAGAGTTGCTTAAAGCTAACAAACAAGGATATAATATTTATTTGTTATTTGTGATACAGCGTGACGATTGTAACGAATTAAAAATAGCCAAAGATATTGATCCAAAATATTGGGAGTTGTTAACAAAAGCTGTAAAAAAAAATCTAAATATACTTTGCTATGATTGTAAATTTTCAACAAAAGGAATAAAACTAAATCGTAAAGTCAAATTCAAAATTAAATGAGTGAAAATTATAAAGAAGCTTTTGAAAAAACAAGATTAGCTGGGACAATTGCAGCCGGAGCATTGGATGAAGTTGCAAAAATAGCCAAACCAGGACTGCGTACAGATAAAATTGATAAACTATGTTACGAATTTCTAGGTGATCATGGCGCTTACTCAGCACCTCTTTTTTATAGAGGATTTCCTAAATCTTGTTGTACATCAACTAATCATGTGGTCTGTCATGGGATACCCTCTGATAAAATATTAAAAGACGGGGATATTGTAAATGTTGATGTCACAGCTTTTAAAGATGGATGGCATGGAGATACTAGTAGAACATTTGAAATTGGAGAGGTTTCAGTAAAAGCAAAAAAATTGGTAAGAACAACTTATGAGGCCATGATGAAAGCTATTAAAATTGTTAAAGAGGATATTTACTTAGGTGATATAGGATCAGCCATACAAAAACATGTTGAGTCAGAAGGTTTTTCAGTTGTTCAAGATTTTTGCGGTCACGGTATAGGTCAGTTATTTCATAAAGAGCCTAACGTTTTACACTATGGTCAAAAAGGAACAGGTGAAAAAATAAAGGCTGGAATGATTTTTACGATTGAACCCATGATAAATCTCGGAAAATACGAAACAAAAACTCTAAACGATGGATGGACAGCAGTTACTAAAGATAAATCATTATCAGCACAATTTGAACATACTATAGGTGTAACAAAAGATGGTTGTGAAATTTTTACCTTATCAGGAAATTAATGATTGAAAGATATTCTAGAAAAGAAATAAAAAAAATTTGGGAAGATAAAAATAAATATTCAATTTGGCTAGATATAGAAGTTGCTGCTGCAGAAGCAATGGAAAAGTTGAATATTATCCCTAAAGGAGTTGCAAAAAAAGTAAAATCAAAGGCAAAGATAAACGTAAAAAGAATTTTACAAATTGAAGATAAAGTAAAACATGATGTAATAGCATTTCTAACATCAATTACTGAAAAAGTTGGAAAAGATGCTAGATACCTTCATAAGGGGATGACGTCGTCTGATGTTTTAGACACTTGTTTCAATCTTCAACTAAAACAATCTGGAGAAATTTTGTTGAAAGACATTAATCAATTACTTTTTTCAATAAAGAAACAAGCGATTAAACACAAATACTCTTTATGCATCGGAAGAAGTCATGGTATCCACGCTGAACCAATAACTTTTGGCTTTAAAATGTTAACATTTTACCAAGAGTTTTTAAGAAATAAGAAGAGATTAGAAAATTCAATTCAGCAAATCTCAACATGTTCTATTTCAGGCGCGGTAGGAACATTTGCTAATGTTGATCCAAGAGTAGAGAATTATGTAGCCAAGAAACTCAAATTACAAGTTGAAACTATATCAACTCAAGTTATACCGAGAGATAGACACGCTCAATTTTTTTGTACATTAGGAATAATCGCAAGCTCTATTGAGAGACTAGCTACTGAAATAAGACACCTCCAAAGAACAGAGGTATTGGAAGTTGAAGAATATTTTGGAAAAAAACAAAAAGGATCCTCAGCGATGCCACATAAAAAAAATCCTATACTTAGTGAAAATCTTACAGGATTATCGAGATTAATAAGATCAAGTGTGACTCCTGCTTTAGAAAATGTGGCTTTGTGGCATGAAAGAGATATATCCCATTCTGCTGTAGAGAGAAATATTGGACCTGATGCTACAATTGCTTTGGATTTTGCACTTGCACGTCTGTCAAATGTAGTCAAAAATTTAAATATCTACCCAAAAAAAATGAGCAAAAATTTAAATATAACAAATGGAATTTTTTTTTCACAGAGAGTCTTGCTTGAATTGACAAATGAGGGTTTTTCAAGAGAAGAGGCGTACAAAATTGTACAAAAAAATGCCCTAAGTGCATGGAAAGATAATTCGTCTTTTTTAAACAAAATAATTTCAGACAAAAAAATAACTAGCAAAATACCTGTTAATAAACTTAAAAAATTATTTGATTTCAGTTATCATACTAAAAAAATTAATATAATTTTTAAGCGAAGTCTAAAAAAATAAAATTACATGAATAAAGGGAAAAAGTTATACGAAGGTAAAGCGAAAATAATTTATGAGACTAAAGATAAAAATTTAGTTATTCAACATTTTAAAGATGATGCGACCGCTTTCAATAATTTAAAAAAATCAAAAATTGAGGGAAAAGGTGTTCTTAATAATAGGATATCTGAATATATCTTAACCAATCTCTCTCAATGCGGAATTAAAACTCATTTAGTCAAAAGACTAAATATGAGAGAACAATTAATTAAAAAAGCTGAAATATTTCCAATTGAGTTTATTGTAAGAAATATAGCTACTGGTTCATTAACAAAAAGGTTAGGCATTCCAGAAGGAACAGTTTTGGATAAACCATTATTAGAATATTGTTACAAAAAGGATGAGTTAAATGATCCACTCATATCAAGAGAGCATATTTTTTCTTTTGGTTGGGCCTCAGAAAAAGAAATAAATATTATCGATAAGATGACTTTAAGAATAAATGACATATTGTTAGGTATGTTTCGAGGAATAGGTATAAAATTAGTGGATTTTAAAATCGAATATGGTTTGGCCTGGAATAAAGATAGCGAAAAGAAAGAAATAGTTTTAGCAGATGAAATTAGTCCAGATACTTGTAGATTATGGGATTCAAAATCTGAAAAAAAACTTGACAAGGATAGATTTAGAAAAGATTTGGGAAATATTATTCAGGCTTACCAAGAAGTAGCAAGAAGATTGGGAATAATGCCTGAGGAAACTAATATAAGTGAAGTAAATTTTGGAAAAACTATCCCAATAAAATTTAAAAAAAAATAAATTGAAATTCTCAGTCACAGTTACTCTTAAAAAAGATGTATTAGATCCGCAGGGTAAAGTTGTTCAAACCACGCTCAAAAATTTAGGATTTGAGGAATTAAAAAGTGTAAGACAAGGAAAATTTTTTGAAGTTGAGGTTGATGAATTAGATCAAAGAAAAGCGGAAATAAAAATTAAAGAAATGTGTGAAAAACTTCTAGTGAATTTAATAATCGAAGATTATAAAATCAATAAGATATAATGAAATCATCGGTAATCATTTTTCCAGGTTCTAATTGTGACAGAGATATAGCAGTCGCACTTGAAAAAATGCAATTTAAAAATCAAATGATTTGGCATAAAGAAACTACTTTGCCTAAATCAGACTTGATAGTTATACCTGGAGGATTTTCTTATGGAGATTATTTGAGATCTGGAGCAATTGCAGGAAAATCTTCTATTATCAATGAGGTAATAAAAGCTGCTAATTCCGGATGTTTAATTTTAGGAATTTGCAATGGATTTCAAATATTGACCGAGACTGGTTTATTAAAAGGTACATTGCTCAGGAATAAAAATTTAAAATTTATTAATAAAGATGTTTACATAAAGGTTATGAACACCGCGTCAAGATTTACCTCAAAGTATCAAAATAACCAAATATTAAAAATAAATATTGCTCACAATGAAGGAAATTATTTTACTGATAAAAAACACCGAGAAGAATTACAAAAAGAAAATTTAATAGCATTTAAATATTGCGATGAAAGCGGAAATATCAGTCAAAATTCAAACCCTAATGGAGCACTGGATAATATTGCCGGAATTTTCAATTTAAAAAAAAATATTTTGGGAATGATGCCACATCCAGAAAGAATGGTAGATAAATTTATATCAAATGATGACGGCGTAAATCTTTTCTCCAGTTTAATTAATTAAAATGAAGATAACTAATAAAATCATTGAAAATCATGGATTAAAAAAAGATGAATACAAAAATATACAAAAATTTTTAAAAAGAGATCCTAATCTTCTTGAACTTGGAATTTTTTCAGCTATGTGGAATGAACATTGTTCCTATAAGTCTTCAAAGGTTCACCTAAAAAAGTTGCCTACAAAAGGAAAACAGGTAATTCAAGGGCCAGGAGAAAATGCTGGCGTAATTGATATTGGCGACAATGATGCCATTATATTTAAAATAGAAAGTCATAACCACCCATCTTTTATTGAGCCGTATCAAGGTGCGGCAACAGGTGTGGGAGGTATCTTAAGAGATGTTTTTACAATGGGCGCTAGACCGATAGCTTTACTAAATTCTATTCATTTTGGATCACCTACACACCCTAAAACAAAAAGTTTATTGAATGGAGTCGTTTCAGGAATAGGTGGTTATGGAAATTGCATAGGTATTCCAACTGTTGCTGGTGAAACTAAATTCAATGAGACGTACAATGAAAATATTTTAGTAAATGCTATGGCTGTGGGACATGCAAAAAAAGATAAAATATTTTACTCCAAAGCGAAAGGTATAAATAAATCAGTGGTTTATGTAGGCTCCAAAACAGGAAGAGATGGTATTCATGGAGCATCTATGGCATCAGCAGAATTTGATGAAAATTCTGAGGAAAAAAAACCAACTGTGCAAGTTGGTGATCCTTTTACTGAAAAATTACTTTTAGAAGCCTGTTTAGAGTTAATGAAAGATAATTCAATTATTTCAATCCAAGACATGGGCGCTGCAGGTTTAACATCGTCAAGTGTAGAGATGGCATCAAAGGGTTCTTTGGGGATAGAATTAGAATTAGATAAAGTTCCTTGTAGAGAGGAGAATATGACTCCCTACGAGATGATGCTTTCAGAAAGTCAAGAAAGAATGTTAATTATTTTAGAAGATGGAAAAGAGAATCATGCTAGAAAAATATTTGACAAATGGGACCTAGATTTTGTTGTTATCGGAAGAACAAATAATTCAAAGAATTTGACTTTAAAATTTAATGGAAAAGTTGAAGGAGAAATTCCAATTGAAGCTTTGGCAGAAAAGGCACCTGTCTATAATAGAAAGTGGGTTAAAAAAAAACTTACAAAAAATAAAGTTAATGTAAAATCTTTAAAAAAAATAAAATTAGAAAATGCATTAATAAAAATTATATCTTCTCCCAACCATTCAAATAAAAACTGGGTAACAGAACAGTTTGATCAAATGGTTATGTGTGATACTGTTCAAAGATCCGGATCAGATGCGGCTATTATTAGAATACATAACAAAGATAAAGCAATAGCAGTGTCTGTTGACTCGTCTGCTAATTATTGTAAATCACATCCAATTTCAGGGGGAAAACAGATTGTAGCAGAGAATTGGAGAAATTTAATATCAGTTGGAGCAAAACCTTTAGCAATAACTAATTGTCTTAATTTTGGAAATCCTGAGAATGAAATAGTAATGGGTGAGTTCGCTGAATGTTTGGAAGGCATTAGAGAAGCATGCGAATATTTAGAATATCCCGTAGTTTCTGGAAATGTTTCTTTTTATAATGGGACAAACAAAAAGAATATTTATCCAACGCCAGTAATAGGTGGAGTTGGATTAATAAAAAAATTAACAGAACCTCTCACTCATTGTTTCAAAAATTTTGGTAGTAAAATAATTATAGTTGGAAAAACATTTGGTCATTTGGAACAAAGTTGTTTTTTAAAAGAAATTCACTCTATCATTGATGGAAAGCCACCAGATATTAATCTATTAAACGAAAAAAATAATGGGGAAATAGTTCTAAAATTAATAAATGATAAATTAATATCTTCTGCACATGATATTTCTAGCGGAGGATTGATAATAGCTCTAAGTGAAATGTCTATTGGAAATAAAATAGGAGTTAAGATCAACAAACCACACAATTTAATGAACATAATTGAGTATTTTTTTGGTGAAGATCAAGGTAGATACATTTTGGAGATTAATGAGGAGAATCTCAAAAAAGTTGAAAAAATACTTAAATCTAACAATACCTATTACGAGAAAATTGGGTATACCCAGGAAAATTTTTTTGAAATAGATGGAGAAGTGAAAATTGATACAAATGAGCTCTTTAAAATAAATAATCAATGGTATAATAATTTTTAATGCCTCTACCAGTTGAAGAAATTAAAAAATTAATAAAAGCATCTATTCCAGATGCCTCTATCGAGATAAAAGATTTGATGGGTGACAATAATCACTACGCGGCAACTATTAAATCGAAATTATTTAAAAATTTAAATAAAGTTGAACAACATAAACTTGTTTATAAATCTTTAAAAGGTAAGATGGGAAATGAACTTCATGCTTTTTCAATAACGACTGAGAGTAAATAATGGAAATAAAAAACAAAATTGAGGATTTAATTAAACAAAACGATGTATGTTTATTTATGAAAGGAACACCAGACTCCCCTCAATGTGGTTTTTCGATGGCTGTATCAAATATTTTAAAACATTTAAATATAAACTTTAAAGGAGTTAATGTTTTAGAAGATGAAAACTTAAGACAAGGAATAAAAAATTATAGTGATTGGCCAACTATACCTCAGCTCTATATTAAGGGAGAGTTTATTGGTGGTTGCGATATAGTGAAAGAAATGTTTGAAAATGGTGAACTAAAAAAAATATTAGAGCAAAAAATATAACTTAGTTTTTTTCAATAAAACAAATATCTGAGTCCTTTAAATTTCCTTTATAAGTAGAGATTTCTTTAATAGAATTAAATAAAGAATTTTGCTCTTCTCTTGTAATAAAATCTGAAGAAAAATGTTCTTTGTTTTTAAATTTTACTAAAAGCTCATCAATTAAAATATGATTAACATTTTTGTTATAACTGTAATAATTTGGATGCTTATAATCTTCGATTATATAAAAACCTCTACTTTTCAGATGTTTGAAAAAAAAATTTAAACTTAATAAAATATCACTCAGGTTATGTGATCCATCGTCTATAATAAAATCAAAACCGTTAAAGTTTTTTTTTAAAAAAATTTTATTTAATAGTTTTTCAACTTTTTTTTTGTTATTTACATCAATACCATATACTTCTATATTTTTTGAAACATATTTATAATTAGAAATATTTATATCAAAACAATAAACTTTAGCATTGGGAAGAAATTTTACAAATGCTGCTGCAGATGCACCTGCATACGAGCCTATTTCTAAA
Source organism: uncultured Pelagibacteraceae bacterium (assembly GCA_902630665.1). Lineage (GTDB taxonomy): Bacteria > Pseudomonadota > Alphaproteobacteria > Pelagibacterales > Pelagibacteraceae > Pelagilacustribacter. The sequence goes on along the minus strand of CACOVP010000011.1, from coordinate 6,661 downwards.
ATATTTATTTTTTTATTTTTAATTTGATTAAAATACTTATTATAAAATTTTGAAAATCCATGTCCGGCAGAATTATTAATTTTAAATATATTTGCTTTATCACTGCCATAATGATGGAAAAGAGCATCTAATGATTTTTCTTCAAAGTTATCAATATCAATATTAATTTTTTTTCTTAGACTATAAATTAATTTTCTTTTGAATAGACTAAAAAAATTCAACTATCTAGAATAGTATTCGATTACTAAATTTGGTTCCATTATTACGGGATATGGAACTTCTGAAAATTTCGGAACTCTAATTAATTTTGCAGTTTTATTTTTATTATCTAATTGAATGTATTCTGGAACTTCTCTCTCTTTACTTTGTAAAGCTCCATCAATTACTGTAAGATTTTTAGATTTTTCTTTAATTTGAATAAGGTCTGAACTTTTTACTGTATAACTTGATATGTTAACCCTTTTTTTATTAACTGTTACATGGCCATGATTAATTATTTGTCTTGCAGAAAAGACTGTTGGAGCGAATTTAGCTCTATAAATAATTGTATCTAATCTGCTTTCAAGTAAGGCTATTAAGTTTTCTGTTGTATCTCCCTTTTTAGATAGTGCTTTTCTGTAAGTGTTTCTAAATTGGCGTTCATTAATATTTCCATAATAGGCTTTGAGTTTTTGCTTTGCTTGTAACTGTGTTCCGTAATCTGTTGGTTTGCCTTTTTTGTTTTGACCGTGCTGGCCAGGGGGATAAGCTCGTGAATTAAAAGGACTTTTTGGTCTTCCCCAAATATTAGCTTTTAATCTTCTATCAACTTTGTGTTTTGATTTAAGTCTTTTTGTCATATTCTATTGTTGCATGTTTATAAAGTTTCATAAGCATTTGTCAATTAAGGTTTTGTTAATTTTTTTTATTTAATGCGCTCATAATACTAGCTAAAACCCTTATTTCTTTATCATCCGGCTGAAGTCTATAAATTAAATTATTAATATTTACAATCATTGATCGCTTTTTTTCTTTAGGTAGAAAAAATTCTTTATCTTCAAGTAATCTAATTAAATGATTAACCAGTGATGACACTTTTTTTTTTGATGATATGTTTATTTGTTTACCTTTTTTTAAAAAAACACTTTGATTTTGATATTTAAAAATTTCATAACAAATAATTGTTACTGAGTGAGATAAATTTAAAGATTTAAACTTTTTTGATGTGGGTATTTGCAAGATATAATTTGAAATGGAAATATCTTGATTAGACAAACCGGAAGATTCAGGCCCAAACATAAAACCAAATTTAAAATTTTTTCTTTTTTTTAAAATATTTTTTAAACCATTAATAGAAATATGTTTTTTATTTATATCTCTTCTTCTTGCGCTTAATGATATTATTAAATCAAATTCCTCTACTGCATTTTCTACTTTATCGAAAACTTTTGTTTTTTTTATTACATCGTAAGCGCCAACGGAAGTAACCTTTGTTTTGTGATTTGGAAAAATGAATTTTGGTGAAACAATATTCAATTTTTCAAAACCAAAATTTTTCATAGAGCGTGCACACGCACCGATATTTTCACCTAATTGTGGCTTTACTAAAATAAAACCAAATTTATTTTTCATTTAAATTTGCTGGAGCTTTTTCTTTGAAAAGTTTATAATCTAAACTATCAATTAAAGCCTTAAAAGAAGCTTCGATAATATTTGGTGAGACCCCAACTGTAAACCAGCTAATGCCTGAGTTATCTGTGCTTTCAATCAATACTCTTGTTGTGGCCTCTGTGCCAGTATTTAAAATTCTTACTTTGTAATCAAGCAGTTTTAAATCTGCAAAAAAATTATAATATTTAGTAACTTTTTTAAAATTAGATCTCATAGCATTATCCAAGGCATTTACAGGTCCATTTCCTTCACCAAAACATTCAATTTCTTTTCCATCAATAAGAAAAACAACTTTGGCATTTGTCTGAATTTTTGTAGACTTTGAAACATTAACATCATAACTTTTAACCTTGAGATATTCCGGAACTTTTCCTAGAAGCCTGTTGGCTAACAATTCAAATGAGGCGTCTGCTCCATCATAAGAATAACCACTAAATTCTCTATCTTTAACCTCATCCAAAATTTTCTGAACTTTGGGATCTTGAGAGTCAATCTTAACACCATATTTTTCTAGTCTAGATATTATGTTTGATCTACCTGATTGGTTTGAAATTATTATATTTCTATGATTTCCAATTAATTTTGGATCAATATGCTCGTAAGTTTTTGGATCTTTTTTTACAGCTGAAACATGAAGACCGCCTTTATGAGAAAATGCTGAGGCACCTACATAAGCCATGTTTTTATTTGGTTTTCTATTTAATAGTTCGTCTAATAACCTTGAACAATCTGTTAATGAAGGTAACTTTTCTTTTTTAATATTTATTTCAAACCTATCGCTAAATGATTTTTTTAAAGTTAAATTAGGAATAATTGACATAAGATTTGCATTTCCGCATCTTTCTCCTAAACCATTAATAGTTCCTTGTATTTGCCTTACACCACACTCAACTGCGGCTAATGAGTTTGCTACAGCATTTTCGGTATCATTATGGGCATGTATTCCTAGATTTTTACCAGGAATAATTTTTGAAACTTTAGAGACTATTTCTCTTATTTCGTTTGGGAGTGTGCCTCCATTTGTGTCACACAAAACAACCCATCTTGCACCGTTATCATATGCTTGCTTTAAGCAATTAACTGCGTATTCTGGATTAGCTTTATAGCCATCAAAAAAATGTTCAGCATCAAATAAAAACTCTTTATTATTTTTTACAAAATGTTTTGTAGTTTCTTTAATATTCTCCAAATTTTCCTCATTTTTGATACCTAAGGCAACTTGGACATGAAAGTCCCAAGATTTTCCAACCACGCAGACCGTGGAGGTATTCGCATTCATCAAAGAAGCCAATCCTGGATCATTATCTGCGCTCCTTCCAGTTTTTTTTGTCATTCCAAATGCAGTAAATAATGTTTTTTTCATTTTAGGAGGATTAGAAAAAAATTTAGTATCAACTGGATTGGCGCCTGGCCATCCGCCTTCTAAATAGTCAACTCCAATTTCAGACAAAACTTGAGCTATTTTGTTTTTATCTTCGATAGAAAAATCTACACCTTCTGTTTGTGCGCCATCTCTTAAAGTTGTGTCAAAAATATATATTTTTTCTTTGTTCATTTATAGTTCCAAATTGTTTTATCTTTAATGTCTTTAATATCAATACCTTCATTACTTAGCTCATCTCTTATTTTATCTGCTAGTTCATAATTTTTATTATTTTTAGCATTTTCTCGATCCTTAATTTTGCTTAAAATCATTTTCTCAGTTATTTTTATTTTGCTTTTTTTAAATTTCTCTCTATCAATTTTTGTTTCTTTAAATAAACCTAGTAGTCTACAAGCTCTATTGAACTCTCTGATTTTTTCTTTATTTCCATTTTGAGATTGATTGAATAAGTCATGTAATTTTGAAATATATAGTGGCGTATTAAGATCATCCAACAGATCATTAAAACACTCAGGTAATTTTTCACTATATTCTGATGTATAAATTGAATACCATTTATCTAAAGTTTTAGACTGCAGTTTTAATAATTCATCACTCCAGTCTAAAGGTTGTTTATAATGTGAGCTCAGCAGAGCCAATCTTACGACTTGGCCTGAGTATTTTTTGTTTGCGTCAGCTATGGTAGATATATTTCCAATAGACTTTGACATTTTTTCTTTTTTAAATGTTACAAATCCATTATGTACCCAATAATTTGCAAATTTTTCAGTTTTGTTATTTACACAAGACTGAGCTATTTCATTTTCATGATGAGGGAATATTAAATCTAATCCGCCACCATGAATGTCAAACTGGTTTCCTAAGTATTTTTCACTCATTACTGAACATTCTAAGTGCCATCCTGGTCTTCCCCTTCCCCATGGTGAACTCCAGCCAGGCTCATTATTATTTGAAGGTTTCCATAAAACAAAGTCTAAAGGATCTTTTTTTAAATCTGAAACTTCGACTCTTGCCCCAATTTTAAGTTCATCAATTTTTTTATTCGAAAGTTGTCCATAGTTTTTAAAAGATGTAACTGAAAAATATACGTGACCTTTTTTTTCATAAGCAGCATTTAATTTTATAAGATTTTCTGTCATAGAAATCATTTCTTTAACATGCTCAGTAGCCTTAGGTTCTAAAGATGGTTTGCTACAAAATAAAGATACACAATTTGAGTGAAATTCTTTTGTAATTTCGTTAGTCAATTCTGATATTGATATTCCTCTTTTTTTGGAAGTTTCAATAATTTTATCATCGATGTCGGTAATGTTTCTAATATATGTAACTTTTGTCTTGCCATAAATTTCTTTTAAAATTTCAAATAAAAGATCGAAGACAACTAAAGCTCTAGCGTTGCCAACGTGAGGCTTATCGTAGACTGTTGGTCCACATGCATATAAAGAAATTTTTTCAGGATTTATCGGTTTAAAAATTTCTTTTTTTCTAGTTAAAGAATTTGTTAAAAATAGATTATTCATTAAATGTACATACTGGTATCGGTTTCATCTTGTGTAAATTTTTTTCTCTTATCTTTAAGTATTTTTGGTAATTAGGATCATTTTTGTTTCTCATAGCTTTTTCTAAGTCTTCATAAGACATTCCAAGTTGATCTACGTCATTTCTTCCATCATTCCACAGCCCGTCTGTTGGTGGTGTATTAATGATATCATCTGAAACTCCTAGATACCTTCCAAGTTCCCAAACTTGCGTCTTAGTACAATCAGCTATTGGAGATATATCCACTCCTCCATCACCATATTTAGTATAAAAACCAACACCAAAATCCTCAACCTTATTTCCCGTTCCAACAACTATTCCTGAATTTGCTGCTGCAACTTGATAAAGTGTTGCCATCCTCAACCTTGCTCTTGAATTGGCGTATCCATGCTCATTATCAAAATTATTTAGAACTTCAGAAAATGAATTGAAAATTTTATCCATTTCCAACAAATGATGCTCTACATTCTTATATTTATCTTTTAGCCATTTTGCATGTAATAAGCTCAAATCATGTTGAGACTTAATTTGTTTTATTGGCATCGTTAACACAATTGTTTTACGTCCAGTATTTGCACATAAAGTACTAACTACTGAAGAATCGATACCGCCTGAGATTCCAACAATTAGCGCTTTCGGATTATATGATGCCGAATCGCAATAATTATTTATCCAATCAGTGATAATTTTTGCTCTTTTTTTAACTTCCATAATTAATACCTTACCTTTCTTTTAAGGTCTGGTCTTAATAATTACAATAATTATTAAGACGCGGCTTGAATAATTTTGTTTGAAATTTTCGAATTTTTCTTAATTTCGTCAGATATTAAAAAAGCTAATTCTAAAGCTTGATTAGCATTTAGCCTAGGATCACAATGAGTCCTATATCTGTTTGAAAGATCGTTTTCCGATATTTTTTGAGCTCCGCCAGTACATTCGGTCACATCTTGTCCTGTCATTTCAATGTGAAGACCTCCCGCATAAGTTCCTTCAGACTGATGTACAGCAAAAAAATTTTTAACTTCTTTTACAACACTATCAAAAGTTCTTGTTTTAAAACCAGTTGCTGCTTTAATTGTGTTTCCATGCATTGGATCACAAGACCATACAACATTTAAACCTTCTTTCTTTATTTCTTTAATAAGCTTAGGCAAAAACTTTTCGACGTTATCTGCTCCAAATCTTGAAATCAAAGTTATTCTTCCTGGTTCATTTTCAGGGTTAAGAATATTACAAAGGTTTATTAATTCCTGAGGTTTTAAACTCGGCCCGCATTTAAGTCCAAGAGGATTTTTTATTCCTCTACAAAATTCAACATGAGCACCATCAGGCTGTCTTGTCCTATCTCCAATCCACACAAAATGAGCTGATGTATCATGATACTCTCCAGTTGTTGAGTCAACTCTGGTCATCGACTCCTCAAAAGGAAGTAGCAGCGCCTCGTGAGAAGTATAAAAATTAACTGTTCTTAACCTTCTATTAGTATCTGAATTTATACCACAAGCTTCCATAAATGCTAAAGCATCACTAATTTTATCTTCAATTTCTTTGTACTTACCTTTTGTTTTATCTTTTATAAAACCTAAATTCCAAAGATGAACTTGTCTTAAATCAGCGAAACCACCTTGGGAAAAAGCTCTTAAAAGATTTAATGTAGAGGCTGATTGAGAATAAGCTCTGAATAATCTTTTAGGATCAGGGATTCTGGCTTTCTCTGTAAATTCCATTCCATTTATATTATCACCTAAGTAACTTGGTAATTCTTTTCCATCTTTTTTTTCGGTTGGAGCACTTCTTGGTTTTGAAAACTGTCCGGCTATCCTTCCAACTTTAACGACTGGAACTGAAGCAGAGGCTGTTAAAACTAATGACATTTGCAATAAAACTTTGAAAGTATCTCGTATGTTATCAGGATGAAACTCTGCAAAACTTTCAGCACAATCACCACCCTGTAATAAGAATGCTTTACCCTCAACTACTTGAGCTAAAGCTTTTTTTAAGGATCTCGACTCTCCTGCAAAAACTAAAGGAGGGTATTTTTTTATTTTACCTAAAACTAAATCCAGCTCACCTTTGTCTTGGTAGGCG
>CACOVP010000010.1 GCA_902630665.1 uncultured Pelagibacteraceae bacterium | reverse complement strand
AAAGGTGTCAAAAAAGGGAATAATACTTTTGATAAATTAAATATTGGAGGCTTTGGTTCTTTATTTGACTTAAGTGCTTCCAAAATTAAAGATCCAGTAATTGTATCTTGCACAGATGGGGTCGGTACAAAAGTTGAGTTAGCAAATAAATATAAAAAATTCGATAAGATAGGAATAGATCTTGTAGCAATGTGCGTAAATGATTTAATAGTCCAAGGTGCTAAACCTCTTTTTTTTTTAGATTATATTGCTACTGGTAAATTAAACTTAATTAAAACCAAAAAAATTTTAAGTGGTATCGTTGAAGGATGTAAAATATCTGAATGTAAACTTATAGGAGGTGAAACTGCAGAAATGCCAGGTGTGTACGAGAAAAATAAATTTGATTTAGCAGGTTTCAGTGTAGGTATTGTTTCAAAGAAAAAAATACTCTCAAAAAAAAATGTTAAATCTGGCGATGTTATTTTAGCAGTGCCTTCAAGTGGTATTCATTCAAACGGTTACTCTTTGGTCAGAACAATCATAAAAAACCAAAAATTATCAAAAAAAATCAAAAATGACTTATTAATTCCCACTAAGATTTACTCAAGAGAGATAGTTCAATTATCAAAAAAAAAACTAATACATGCTGCCGCTCATATTACTGGAGGCGGATTAATCGAGAATTTAATGAGGTCTATCCCAAGTAAATTGTCATTAAATATTGATTTGTCAAAAATTAAAATTGGAAGAATATTTAAATGGATAAAATCTCAAAATATATCTGACCAAGAAATGATGAAAACTTTTAATTGCGGTGTTGGTTTTTGTATTATCTCTCCGAGAGAAAATATAAAAAAAATTCAAAAGCACTTTGTTAAAAAATACTATCCTTATGAAATAGGTTTTATATCAAGCAATAAAAAAAAAATTAATTTGTCTAATAATTTAAAATGGTAAAAAAAAAAACTTGCATTTTTATTTCTGGAAACGGTTCTAATCTTAATAATTTGATAAAAAATTCAAGAGACTACGTTTTTCCAATTTCGGTAAGTCTTGTAATAAGTGATAATCCTTCCGCGGGTGGAATTAAATATGCTAGAAAAAATTCAATACCTTTTATTTTAATCAATACTAAAACAAGAAGTTACGAAAATAAAATTTTGCAAAATTTAAGAAAATATAAAATATCTATAATTTGTTTAGCTGGTTTTATGAAAATTCTCTCAAAAAAATTTTTATCAAATTTTAAATACAAGGTATTAAATATTCATCCATCACTTTTACCGAAATTTAAAGGTTTAAATACTTATTTTAGAATTATAAAAAATAAAGAAAAAAAAACAGGTTGCACAGTACATTTAGTTAATGAAAAACTTGATGGTGGAAAAATTATTGTTCAGAAAAGTTTTTTTATTTCTGAAAATGATAATGAAAAAAAACTAAAATTTAAGACACAAAGACTAGAATACGCTGCTTATCCTGAAGCAATTATCAAATTGCTCAGGTATACTAATTACTGAAAAAAAAGTCTATTTCTCTCTTGGCATTATCTATAGAGTCCGAACCATGAACTGAATTTTTATCAATTGAAATCCCATATAGCTTTCTTATGGTGTTCTCATCCGCATTTTTTGGATCTGTCGCCCCCATTAATTTTCTGTTTAGTGATACAGCATTTTCACCCTCTAAAATCATAACCATAATTGGTCCTGATGATAAATAAGAACATAGTGCATCATAAAAGGGTTTTGATTGATGAACTTTATAAAATTCTGCAGCTTCCTCTTTTGACAAGTGAATTTTTTTACTCTCTTTTACAGTTAAGTTATTTTTTAAAAAAATAGTTTTTATATTTTCAGTAAGATTTCTCTCAACGGCATCGGGTTTGACAATTGAAAGAGTTTGTTCTAGTTTACTCATAATTATCTTCAACAAACTGATTCAATAGTCGTACTCCAAATCCTGTTGCACCACCTGAATTGAGCGCACCACCATATTTTGAAAAAGCCATACCTGCTATATCAAGATGAGCCCAAGGTGTTTTGTTGATTATAAATCTTTGTAGAAATTGTGCAGCAGTGGTTGATCCTGCTCCACCTACGTAGTTTATATTCTGAACATCGGCATTTTTCGAATTCATTAGTTTATCGTAATTTTTATGTAGTGGCATTCTCCAAACTTTTTCTTCAACTTTTTCTCCAGCTTTGAAAATTTGTTCAGATAATTCGTCATTATTTGAAAATAAACCAGCATATTCTGAGCCTAAACAAACTATTATAGCTCCTGTTAGAGTAGCCAAATCAATAATAAATTTTGGCTTAAATTTTTTTTCAGTGAAAGTTAACGCGTCAGCTAATACAAGCCTGCCTTCAGCATCTGTGTTCAAAACTTCTATAGTTTTACCGCTATAGGATTTTACAATATCTCCTGGTCTTTGCGCATTACCACTTACCATATTTTCTACAAGACCTACGACTCCAACAGCATTTATTTTTGCTTTTCTCATTGCAAGATTTTTCATCAAACCAACGACTGTTGCTGATCCTGCCATGTCATATGTCATATCTTCCATGAACTTTGCTGGTTTTAAAGAATAACCACCAGTGTCAAAACAAACTCCTTTTCCGACAAAGGCAAGTGGTTTTGATCCACTTTTTTTTCCATTCCATTCCATCGTCACTAAATATGATCCTCTAATACTTCCTTGACCCACACCAAGCAACGCATGCATTCCAAGTTTCTTTAATTTTTTTCTATCGTAAATTGTTACTTTTAAACCTAATTTTCTTAATGAAATTAATCTTTTTGCGTATTCGTCGGGATGCAAGATATTACCTGGTTCAGAGACTAAATCTCTTGCAAAAAAAGTACCTTCCTCTAAAGCTCTGAATCTCAAAAGATGTTGTGATGACACTCTGTTTTTATTACCTATAACATTTAAAGAAATGTTTCTTAAATCTTTTTTAGTTTTATATTTTTTAAACTCATAGGATTTTAATTTTATCCCATGGAGGAAATAAGCTAAGAATTTTTCATGCTTGCTGCTTAAACTGTCAGAAATTATAAAATAGTCTGCATTTTTTCCCGTGTTAATACGACTATAAAATTCGCCACCTAAGTTTTCAATATCTGAAAGTTTTAAATTATTTTTAATTGACAATAAAATAATTTTTTTTTTTGAATTTAGTTCAAACACAAGTATGTTTTTTTTAAGATCACTTGTTTTCAGTATGTCGTTAATATAATGAAATTCAGAATTTGATAAATGGTTTTTTAAATTGCTAATTTGAAATTTGTCATTAGAAAATAAAACTATATTTTTTTCAGAAAAACTGATTTTTTTTTTCAAGTAATTAATTCGTATAGACATATTTTTAATTTAATTTGATAGAATGAAGCTATATAAGTCCAAATATTCAATATTTCAATGGAAAATTGGTCTTATTTAAACCTTCAGTTGAATTTAGTTTGTGGATGCATTATTTATATACAATAATTTAATGCTTCAAAACAAAATTTATCAGAATTTTATATTAGAAATTTTCAAAACATTTTTCGTAATATTGTTTGGTTTATCTGTAATAGCGCTGACCGTGAGAGCTGTGGCTTTTTTAGAATTAATTGTAGATAATGGTTATCCTGTATCTACTTATTTTCAATTTTCATTGCTTAATTTATTTGGAATAATTCCAAAATTTATTCCTCTCTCGTTCCTTTTATCGCTAACATTATTTATTCTTAGGCATATAAGAGATAGTGAGTTAATTATTTTATGGACATCCGGAGTAAAAAAAATAACTGTTGTAAATTTATTCTTAGTAATCTCTTTTATAATTTTTATTTTTTACCTAATTTTAACAACTCTTTTAACTCCATTGGCTCTTAATAAATCAAGACAACTGCTTAGCCAAGAACAAATTAATTCATTTTTACCAACAGTAAGAACTCAACAGTTTAATGACTCCTATAGAGGGTTTACTTTTGTTGTAGGTAAAAAAATCAAAAATGAATTTGAGGATATTTTTTTAAATGATAAAGGAAATAATCTTAAAAATTTATCGTCTAATATATCAAGTGTAAACGATACAACTATTGTTGCGGAGAATGGTATTTTTGAAAATAAAAAATTATTTTTATTTAATGGACAAATAATTTCAACAAAGGAAACTGAAACAGAAAACGAGGTATTTAAATTTGAACAATTAAGTATTGACTTAGGTGGTCTTTCTACTACGACTATTAAAAAACCGAAGCTTCAAGAGACGTCAACTTTAAAACTTTTAGGTTGTTTTTCAAAAGAGAAATCAATAATGGATATTTGTAATGAAGAAACTAAAAAAGAAATTTTACCAACATTAAACAGACGAATAATTTTGCCTCTTTATATTCCGGTATTATCGTTAATTTGCTCTCTTTTGCTAATTAAAACAAAAAAAAATATTTTTAAAGAAATTTCAATATTTCTTCTAGGTTTTAGCTTATTGATTGGAATTGAAATTATTGTCAGATATACTGGCTTGAATGATATAATGAGGATAGGATTTATGTTTATTCCTTTTATTTTGATTATTCTTACTTATATTTTTTTAATTTATAAATTTTCAAAAGAAACTTTAGCTAAATGAAAAACATCTTATTTGATTACTTGCTAAAAAATTTCCTTAAATCATTTATAATGATAGTATTCGTTTTTTATTGTTTTGGTTTCATACTTAATCTTTTTGAAGAAATAGAATTTTTTAAGAATACAGATGTAAGCGTAATTTTACCTTTAATTTTAACTGGAATATTCATACCTAGCTTAATAGTTAAATATTTACCTTTTGTGATATTTATTTCAAGCATGTGGTTTATGACTAATATAAGAAACAATAAAGATTTATTAACTTTGAAAATTTATGGTTTTTCAAATCTAAAAATATTTTTAATATTAGCTTTTACATCTTTTGTCCTTGGCTGGATTATTTTATTTATTATAAATCCCATAACTTCATCAATGTCAAAATATTATGAAAAAACAAAATCTGATTATTCTAGAGATATTGATCATTTAGTAACTTATAATAAAAATGGTTTATGGATCAAAGAAAATCTGGTTAATGATAATCAAAGAATAATCTCTGCAGAAAAACCTGATGGAGTTGATCTTGTTGATGTAACAATTTTTCATTTAAACGATAAATCGAACTTAATAGAAAAAATTATAGCCAAGAGAGCAGATATTTCTAATAATGATTGGGTTTTAAAAGAAGTTGTAATTTTTAAACAAAAAAATAATATTTTAGAAAAAGAGAAATTTGACACTTATCAAATTCAATCAATCTATAATTATGAAAAAATTACCAGTCTTTTTAAAAATTTTGATACAATGTCATTTGTTCAATTAGTAATTAATTATAATTATCTATTAAATAATGGTTACAACAAAGACTTTTTAAATCAAAGTTTACACTCTTTGCTTTCTTTACCTTTTTTGTTACTTTTGATGACTGGGCTAGCAGCTATTCTAACAATGGGTACATTAAAAAAATCTGATAATCTAAAACTAGTTGTTTTAGGATTAATAATAAGCGTACTAATGTTTTATTTTAAAGATTTATCTTTGGCTTTAGGTCAAACTGGAAGAATACCACTTATATTAGCAGTCTGGGCTCCAGTCATAGCTTTAAGTTTATTCACATGTATTGGGGTTTTACAAATAAATGAAAAATAATATTTTAATTATATTAACAGTAATTTTGTTTCATTCAGCTGTGGTAGCTGAAAACCTTAGGATCGAAGCTAGAAATATTACACTAGACAAAAATAAAGAAATTTCAATTTTCGAGAATAACGTAATAATCCAAACTTCAGAAGGAAATAAAATATTTAGTGATTACGCTGAGTATAATAAAAAAAACCAATTTGTAATATTAAAACAAAATATCTTTGTAGAGGATATGAAGGGAAACAGGATTAATGCAAAGTATGCCGACTATGACGATAAATCAAAAATTTTTAAAACTTTAGGTAAAACAGAAATTATAACTTCAGATAAATACGTCGTTGAAGGTGAAGATATAATTATAGATAATCTAGCGCAGTCAATAAAATCATCTAAAAACACAGTAATTACTGATAAAGAAAATAACAGAATTTATTTACAAAACTTTGAGTATATTATCAAAGAAAATATTTTTAAGTCGGTTGGAGAAATATCAATTAAAGACAAAACAAATAATACTTACGAGTTTTCTCAAATTTATATAGATACAAAAAAAAAAGAGATTCTTGGCGCAGATATTAAAGCTTATTTAAACGATAAAGATTTTAAAATAAATACACAAAACAAGCCAAGAATATTTGCTAATAGCATGGAGATTAAAAAAGAAACAAAATCTTTTAGTAAAAGTATTTTTACAATTTGTAATTACAGAAAAAATGACAAATGTCCTCCTTGGACAATACAATCATCCAAAATGTTACATGATAATACAAAGAAAACAATTTATTATACTAATGCTGTAATTAAGATTTATGACATACCTATTTTTTACTTTCCAAAATTATTCCATCCAGATCCAACAGTCGAAAGAAGAACAGGTTTTTTGCTACCTACTTTAACAAGCTCTAAAAATTTAGGCCAGGGTTTGGTCACACCATTTTTTTGGGATTTAAATAAAGATAAAAATCTTACAATAACTAATAAATTATATGTTACTGAAAATCCTTTAATTATGGCTGAGTACCATCAAGTATTTAAGAATTCCAATTTCAAACTAGATGTTGGTTATACTGATGGTTACAAGAAAACAAGTGCTAAAAAAAGACCAGGAGCTAAATCACATTTTTTTACTCAATTTGAAAAATTTATTAATAAAACGCAAAAAAAAGAAACGAAACTAACTTTAAAAGCTGAAAATATTTCAAATGATAAATATTTAAAACTTTATGAGATAAAGTCAGATCTAGTTGACTATAATAAAGATACGCTTGAAAATTCTATTGATTTTACACACGAAGACGAAGATACATTTTTTGGACTTAATGCAAGCATGTATGAAACACTAAAAGATGATTATAATGACAAATATGAATATATATTGCCAGAATTAACTTATGACAAAAATTTAATTAGTAACAATCGATTAGGTATCTTAGATTATCAAGCTAACTATAAATACCATAATTTTGATACAAACAAATCTAAGAATTTCTTTGTGAATGATTTTAATTGGAATTCAAAAACTATAAATTTAGCATCAGGTTTGAAGGGAAAATTTTTAGGGAATTTTAGGAATATAAATTATGAGGTAAAAAATGTTGAAAATTTCAAAAATGAAACTTCTACTGAACTACATGCTGCTTTAGGATACTTATCAGAAATTGATTTTATCAAAAAAAAAGATAGCTCAAGTCATTTATTAACACCGAAAATGTTACTAAGATTATCCCCAGGTAATATGAGGAAAGAAATTGATGGTTTAAGACTAAACCCTGACAATGCTTTTAATTTTGATAGATTGAATAATACAGATGCTTTCGAAACTGGACTTAGTACTACTTTAGGTTTTGATTACAAAATTAAAAAAAGTGGAGAAGATGTTTTTGATTTTTCGGTAGCGCAAGTAATAAATGCAAAAGAAAATAATAAAATGCCCTCGATAACTAGTATGGATGAAAAACTCTCAGATTTTGTAGGAAGCACAAGCTTTAAAATGAGTGAGAACTTTATATTAAAGTACGATTTTGCCTTAGATCAAAATTATTCTGATCTTAATTATAATAGTTTTGAAGGAAATTTTAATTTTAATCCTCTAAAATTAGATCTTAATTATTTACAAGAAAAAAAACATATTGGAGATCAAGATTATTTAAAATCTAAGTTAGGGTATGAAAACAACAAAACATCTATCTTCTTGGAAAATAAAAGGAATTTAGTAACTAATTCATCAGAATATTATAATTTAAGTTATGAATATATAAATGATTGTTTAAGAGCAGGTCTAGTTTACAGAAGAGAGTTTTATACAGATTCAGAACTCGAACCAAAAAATTCTTTAATGTTTAAAGTTACTTTGACTCCTTTCGGAAGTCTAGAAACACCCACGTTTATAAGTCAGTAATGAAGTATAAAATAACATTATTATCTTCAATAATTATTTTTTTTTCTATATTAAGCTCAAGTTCCTTATATTCAATGATTAAAAGCAATATTGTAGTTTTTGTTGGAAATGAAATTATTACAAATTTTGAAATTAAAAATAAAATTCTAACTTCGCTGATGTTAGCTAAAGTAGATTTAAATCAAAAAAATATAGACAGCTACAAAAAACAGGCTTTGAACTCATTAATTGATTTAAAATTGAAAAAGAAAGAATTGTCTAAATATAATTTTAGAGCTGAAGACAGCGAAGTAAATAAATATATAAATTCAATTTCTTCTAATAATGTAATTGAATTTAAAAATAATTTTTCTAATAATGATTTGAGTTTCTCTTTATTTGTTGAAGAAGTTAAAATTGAGTTGAAATGGAGAAAACTTATATATGAAATTTTTAAAGAAAGAGTTAGATCTACTGAAAAATCCGTGGAAAAGGAATTAAATGAAATTATTAAGAAACAATCTCAAATAGTTGAGTACAAGGTTTCAGAAATTGAGATAGAGCTCCAAAAAGATGTGAATGAAATCGATCAAATAAAAAAAATTAAAAAATTTATAGATCAGATAGGATTTGAAAACACAGCACTAAAATATAGCTCATCTTCAAGTGCAGAGCAAAAAGGAGACTTAGGTTGGGTAAAAGAAAATGCACTATCAAAACCAGTTCATGAAATTATAAAAGACTTAGAAATAGGTGCGGTAAGTAAACCAATAAAAAAACTGAACAAAATAACATTTTTAAAATTAGTGGACAAAAAAAAGGTTTCGATCGACTCAAAAAATAAAGAGAAAATAAAAAATGATCTTATAGCGGCTAAAGAAAATGATTTATTCATCTTATATTCAAGTAGTTATTTATCAAGATTAAAAAATAATACACTTATTGAATACAAATGAAGCGAAAGATTATAATTTTTACAGGAGACCCAAATAGTATCAATTCAGAAATAATATATAAGACTTGGAACAAACTTGACAAAAAATTAAAAAAAAGAATTTACTTTATATCAAACTATAACTTAATTAAAAGTCAGTTTAAAAAATTAAAATATAATACAAAAATAAATAAAGTAAAAAATATTTTTGATCAAGAAGGAAGTCTTAACATCAAAATCATAGACGTAAATTTGAAGTTTCAAAATCCCTTTTCAGTAAAAAAAAGTATTGCCTCAAAATTTATAAAAAATTCTTTAGAAGTTTGTCATAACTTAGCTCTTAAAAACTATACTCAAGGCTTTATCAATTGTCCTATTGATAAAAATTTACTTAATTCGAGGAAAAAAATTGGAGTCACTGAATATCTTGCCTCTAAATGTAATATAAAAAATAATAAAGAAGCAATGTTAATTTATAATAAAAAATTTTCAGTATCTCCTCTAACAACCCATTTAGATATAAAAGAAATTTCAAAAAAAATTACTTCTGCTTTAATTATCAATAAAATCAAAACTCTAAATCAATGGTATAAAAAAAAACTCAAGAAAAAACCAAAAATAGCAGTCTTGGGTTTGAATCCTCACAATGCTGAGTTAAGGAAAAATTCTGAGGAGAAAAGAATAATTATACCAACTATCAGGAAATTAGAAAAAAGTGGAATAAATATAAAAGGACCTTTTGTTGCAGACACTTTCTTTATGGACAGTTTCAAAAAATTCGATTTGTTAATTGGTATGTACCATGACCAAGTACTGACTCCATTCAAAAGCATCTATAAATTTGATGCAATAAATATTACAATTGGACTAAAATATATCAGAACTTCACCGGATCATGGAACTGCTAAAAGTATGATTGGTAAGAATAAAGCAAATCCAAGCAGTTTAATTAAATGTATAGATTTTATCAATAAGTCCTCAGAATGAAATATTTAAAAAAATCTTTAGGACAAAATTTTTTGAAAGACGAAAATATTATAAGAAAGATAGTCAATACTGTAAAAGTTGAAAATAAAAATATAATTGAAATTGGACCTGGATTAGGTGCAATTACGAATGAAATATTAAGCAAAAATCCGAAATCTTTAATCTTAATTGAAAAAGACAATGTGCTTGCTGAAAAATTGAAACTAAATTTTCTGAAAAGAAAAAATGTTAAAATTTTAAATTGTGATGTTTTGAAACTCGATTTAGAAAAAATTGTCAAAACTAATTCAATAATTTTTGGAAATTTACCTTATAATATCTCTTCTCAAATACTTGTCAAAATTTTAAATTTTAAAAAATGGAAACCATCATTTGAACACTTAATACTGATGTTTCAAAAAGAGCTAGGTAATAAGATATTAGGCAAATTCGGTGATAATAATTATGGAAGGTTATCTATTTTATCATTTTATAGATTGGAAATGATAAGAAAATTTAATATTTCTCCGAATTGCTTTTTTCCAAAACCAAAAGTGGACTCTACACTAATTCATTTCAAACCAAAAAAAAATTTGAATTTAATCAAAAATATAAAAAACTTAGAAAAAATTACTAATGTATTATTTTCTAATAAGAGGAAGATGATAAATAAACAGATTTTAAAATTACTTAATAAAAATGAGTTAAAAAATATTCCAGAATTGAGACTTTCTAATCGACCATCTGAGATAAAACCAGAAATTTTTTACAAGATTACAAAGATTTATGAGAAAAAACAGATACTTTTTTAGTTTTGTTCAGTTCTATTATTTTTTCTAATTGTCTAAAGCAAATCTCAAGGTTTTTATTAATTATTATATAATCATAATCACTCCAGTGTTTAATATCTTCATCAAAAGATTTAAATCTATTTTCGATCTCATTGGTTGTATTTTGGTTTCTTTTTTTAAGTCTATTTTTTAATTCTTCTTTATTCTCTGTAATTAAAAAAATTTTAATCAATTTAAGATTTTTGAAATTTGATAGTTGTTTTGTCCCCTGCCAATCAATATCAAAAATGATATCATTATTTTTTATACCTTTATCAACATTTTCTTTAAGTGTACCATAATAATTACCGAATATCTCGGCCGACTCATAAAATTTATTTTCTTTTTTAAGTGTTAAAAACTTTTCTTTATTTACAAAATGATAATCTATTCCATCAACTTCATTTGATCTAGGTGCTCTAGTTGTGTGTGAGACAGAAATTTTAAATGAATGATTTTTTTGCTGAAGTTTTTTTGTTAGTGTAGTTTTACCTACTCCGGATGGAGATGATAAGATGACCATTAAATTTTCAGTGTCATTTTCTCTCATTCGAACCAAGTCTAACTTTTGTCAAGCTGAAATTTAATTATGATGATTTACTCTCTATAAATTTAATTGCATCTCCAACAGTTAAAATCTTTTCTGCTTCGCTATCAGATATTTCGGAACCAAACTCTTCTTCAAAAGCCATAACTAACTCGACTGTATCTAAACTGTCTGCGCCAAGATCATCAATAAAACTTGCTTCATCGGTAACTTTATCCTCTTCAACTCCAAGATGGTCTGCAACTATTTTTTTGACTTTACTTTTAACATCGTCTGCCATGAAATCCTTTCGTGTTTATTTAATTTCTTAATAAATTATTAATTAGAATTGTCAAGCCATATACATACCACCATTAACATGAATAGTTTCACCATTAATGTACTTAGCTTGATCAGAAGCTAAAAACACTACACAATTAGAAACATCCTCACCCGTGCCTAGACAGCCGGCTGGAATTTTAGAAATTAAATTTTTTTTGAATTCTTCATTGATCTTATCTGTCATATCAGTTTTTATAAAACCAGGTGCTACGCAATTTATATTGATATTTTTTCTTGCATACTCTACAGCCATACTTTTTGAAAAAGCAGATATACCAGCCTTAGATGCTGAGTAATTGGCTTGACCCAAATTTCCAGTATGTCCTACAATTGATGTAATATTTATTATTTTACCGTATTTTTTTTTAAGCATTTTTTTTATAGAAAACTTACTCATTAAAAAAGTAGATGTTAAGTTTACGTCAAGTACTTTTTTCCAATCTTCTTGGGACATTCTTATAGATAAGTTGTCTTTTGTTATACCGGCATTATTTATTAAAATTTCAATACCATTTAAACTATTATCAACTTTGTCTATAAATTTTTCAATTTTATCGTGCTCATCAAGTTTAAATTTTTCTATTTCAATGTCTTTGAAATTTTTTTTTAAATTAGATAATTTTTCCTCATTAGTTCCTGTTGCAATTATTTTAGAACCTAAATTATAGAATTTTTCAACCAAAGAATATCCTATTCCGCCTGTTGCTCCGGTAATTAAAACTTTTTTATTTTTTAAGTTCATCAAGCAATTTTTTAATATCAGCTATTGAATTGATTGAAAAGCAATTAGAATCTTTAATTGTTCTCTTAATCATTCCTGACAAAACCTTACCAGGACCAATTTCGATAAAATTAGAAACACCACTTTCGTTAACATGTATCATGCTTTCTCTCCATTTTACGGAAGAATAAATCTGCTCAATCAAAAGTTTTTTTATAGTTTCGGCGTTTTTTTCAGGTTTTGCTGTAACATTACAAATAATTTCTAATGCTGGTTCTTTAAATTTTGTACTTAAAATTTTATCTTTCATTTTTTCTGCAGCTGGTCGCATTAATGAACAATGAAATGGAGCGCTCACCTTTAATGGTATTGATTTAATTTTTTTTTGTTGAAGGTTAGATTTTAATAAATCAATACCTTTTTTATCTCCACTTACTATTACTTGTCCATCAGCATTATCATTTGCTATTTCACAAACATCACTATCAAGCTTTAAATTTTTAATTTCATTTTCAATATTTTCTATCTTTGATCCCAAAACAGCTAACATGCTTCCTCTTCCCACTGGGACAGCGCTTTGCATTGCTTTTCCTCTTTGATATAAAAGAAATAATGCGTCCTGAAATTCTAAAGCATTGCTGCAAACAAGTGCGCTATATTCACCAAGAGAGTGACCAGCAAAATATTTGAAATTATTTATCCCAAAATTAAATTCATTCTTGATAGTCTCAAATATTGAGTAGCTTACAACTAAAATTGCAGGTTGTGTATTTTCAGTTAATTGTAACTTATCAGCTGGACCATCTAAAATAATTTTTGAGATATTTGTTTTTAATTTGTCGTCTGCTTCCTGAAATATTTTTTTTACAAAACTAAAATTATTGAAAAATTCCTTCCCCATACCAACTATTTGAGAACCCTGTCCCGGAAATATTAAAGCATTCATATTTATTTATAAAATTTATTAATAATAATAACTGTTGCTATAAGTAATGATTATAGTATAAACCACATTTTAAAAATATTTAAAATACATTTTTATAATAATAATTTATGGCTTTTTACGAAAATACAATAATAGCGAAACAAGATTTAGCTGAAAAAGATCTCAAATCTTTAAGAGAAAAGTACGATACGCTTATAAAAAACTGCTAGTCGGAGCAGCTGTTGGTACCAATAAAGATGATATTGATAGAGCAAAATCATTAATATCCAATGGATGTGATTTAATCGTAATTGATACAGCTCACGGCCATAGTGAAAAAGTTTTAAAAACTTTAACAAAATTGAAAAGAATTGATAAATCAGTTCCAATATGTGTTGGTAATATTGCAACGAGTGAGGCAGCAAAAAAATTATACAACGCTGGAGCAGATATTATCAAAATCGGAATTGGACCTGGCTCTATTTGTACTACTAGAATGGTAGCGGGAATAGGAGTGCCACAACTTTCAGCCATATTGGAAGTGAAGAAAGCTATGAAAAATAAAAATATTAAAATCATTTCTGACGGAGGAATAAAATTTTCTGGAGATATAGCAAAAGCCTTAGCAGCTGGCGCTGATGCAATTATGATGGGTTCCATATTCGCCGGAACAGATGAAAGTCCAGGTAAAAAATTTAAATTTAAAGGAAAGACTTTTAAACATTATAGAGGAATGGGCTCAATTGGAGCTATGTCTTCTGGATCTGCAAATAGATATTTTCAAAAAAATTTTAAAGATAAATCTAAATTAGTCCCTGAAGGTGTAGAGGGAAGAGTTGAACATAAAGGCAAAGTATCAAAAATTATTTACCAATTAAAAGGTGGATTGAGATCATCTATGGGTTATATAGGAGCGAAGAAATTAAATGAAATTTCAAAAAATGCCAAATTTATTAAAATTACGAAAGCTGGATTTTATGAAAGTATGGTTCATAGTGTTGAAATGACACAAAAAACAACTAATTATAAACCATGAAAAATAAAATTTTGATGATATTTTTTTTATTTATTTGCGTACCAAATCTTTTATTTGCAAATACTCAATATTTTTTAGAAGGTCTAAATTTATATAAAGATAAAAAGTTTGACAAAGCAAAATTTAAATTTGAACAAGATATAGTTTTTAATCCTAAAAGCGAAATGTCTTATTTATATCTATCTAAAATTTTTCAAAATTTAGATAAGAAAGATTTAGAGGAACAAAACTTAAATACTGTTATTCTGTTAAATCCAAAAAATGAGGAAGCAATTTACAGTCTTGCAAAATTGAAGTTGAAAAACTCTGATTTTCAAAAAAGCAGGGAGCTAAATAAAAGATTGGGAGATTTATGCATTAAATTTTGTGAGAAAAGTTCAAAATTGAAAAAAGAAATTGAAAATTTATCTAAAAAATAAATGCACTTTCACAATATCAAGGAAAAAATTCTAATTGTCGACTTTGGATCTCAAGTAACAAAGTTAATAGCAAGAAGGGTTCGAGACCTAGGTGTTTATTCAGAGATTATAACTCCAGAAGATTTAAAAAAATATGAAAACTTTAATTTAACTAAAGGAATAATACTCTCTGGGGGACCTTCAACAGTCACAAAAGTTAAATACCAAACTATTCCGAAAAAAATATTTAAAAAAAAAATACCTATTCTTGGTATATGTTACGGTCTTCAATTAATTGCTAAATTATTTGGGGGAAAAATTAAATCTTCTAAAAAAAGAAGAGAATTTGGAAGAGCGATTATTTATAAAAAAAAAAAGTCTCTTTTAACACAAAATTTTTTTAAACCCGAAACAGCTGTTTGGATGAGTCATGAAGATGCTGTAGTTAAATTACCAAATAGTTTTCAAGCAATAGCCTCTACAAAAAGCTCAAGATTAACAATTATAGAAAATAGTAAACAAAAAGTATATGGCGTTCAGTTTCATCCCGAGGTTACCCATACCGAAAATGGAAGACAAATATTTAAAAATTTTTTATTTAAAATTTGCAAAATCAAATTTAAGTGGAATGTTGTCTCTCAAAAAAATAGGCTTATTGATGAAATAAAAAAAAAAGTGACAAATAATAAAGTAATTTGTGCTTTATCTGGTGGAGTAGATAGTAGTGTAGTTGCACTACTTATAAATAAAGCAATTAAAAAGAATTTAATCTGCATAATGGTAGATACCGGCCTAATGAGAAAAAATGAATTCAAACACACTTATAAAGTTTTTAAAAATAAGTATAAGTTAAATGTTAAATTGATAAATGCATCTGAGATTTTTTTTAAAAAACTAAGAAGTGTGTCTAATCCAGAAAAAAAAAGAAAAATTATAGGAAGTTTGTTTATAAAAATATTTGAAAAAGAAGCAAAAAAAATTAAAAACGTAAAATTTCTGGCTCAAGGCACACTTTACCCAGACATAATTGAAAGCAAATCATCTACAGGAAGCAAAACATCAAAAATTAAGTCACATCATAATGTTGGAGGTCTTCCAAAAAAAATGAATTTACAACTTATTGAGCCTTTAAAAGAATTTTTTAAGGACGAAGTAAGAATTTTAGGTAATTCTTTAGGGCTTGTTAAAAGTATATCAAACAGACATCCTTTCCCAGGACCTGGTTTAGCAATTAGAATTTTAGGAAATATTACAGCAAGAAAAATTAAAATACTTCAGGAGGCCGATCACATTTATATTAAAGAGTTAAATGAAAATAATTTATATGACAAAATTTGGCAAGCATATGCAGCATTGTTACCAATAAAAACCGTCGGGGTTATGGGCGACTCAAGAACTTATGAGTATACTTGCTTGCTAAGAGCAGTAGTTTCTGAAGACGGAATGACAGCAGATTATTTTAGTTTTCCAAAGGGATTTTTGGATAAAATTTCTAATAAGATTGTTAATAATGTGAACGGTATTAACAGGGTGGTATATGATATAAGTTCAAAGCCGCCAAGCACAATTGAATTAGAATAAAGCTATTTGAAAATGAAAAAAAAAATAATTGAAATTTTAAAGAAAAAAAATAAATCTAAAATTGTTAGTTTAACTGCATATTCAAAAAATATAGCTACAATTTTAGATGGCCATTGCGATATTGTTCTAGTCGGGGACTCTGTGGCTAATGTTTTATATGGTCATAAAAATACACATTATGTAAAATTGGAAACAATTATTGAACATGCAATAAGTGTAAAAAAAGGAATTAAGAAATCTTTACTCGTAGTTGATATGCCGAAAGGAACCTATTCGAACAAAAAAATAGCTTTAAAAAACGCAAAAAAAATTATTAAAATGACTAAATGTCATGCTGTTAAATTAGAAAATAATAAGAAAAATTATGACATAATAAAATATTTGGTGAATTCAAATATATCTGTAATGGGCCACATTGGTTACACGCCTCAATTTAAAAAGAAATTTAAAATAGAGGGGAAAAGTATTGTTAAGGCAAAAAAACTTTTAAATGATGCTTTGAAAATCGAAAAGGCTGGCGCATTCTCAATAGTGCTTGAATGTTTAGCACCAGAGGCATCAAAACTAATAACAAATAAACTTAAAATTCCTACTATCGGAATTGGATCATCAGTTTTTTGCGATGGTCAAATACTAGTTACTGACGATTTATTAGGAATGAGTGGTTTTTACCCGAAATTTGTAAAAAAATATATTAATCTAAATACAACAATTGAAAAAATAATAAAAAAATATAGTAAAGAGGTTAAACTTAAAAAATTCCCATCAAAGAGAAACTTTTTAAATGGATGAAAATTTAGAAAATAAAACTGATTTTAAAAATAGGTTGATTTCTTTTTTTAATAACAATAAAAAAAAATTAATTTTTTTACTATCATTGATAATTATAATATTTTCTTCTGTAGCTATATTTAAAATTCAAGAAAAAAAAAATTTTGATTCAATTGCAGAAAAATATATAGAGGCCTCTTTAAAACTTTCGTCTGATCAAGAAGAGTCAAAAAAGATATTTAACGAAATATTATTGAGTAAAAATAAATTCTATTCTATTATGGCATTAAATGTTATTTTAGAAAAAGAGTTGGAAAAAAACAAAGAGAAAATATTAGAATATTTCAATTTGGTAGAAAGTATTAATCTCACAAGAAATCAAAAAGATCTTATTTTATTTAAAAAATCATTATTTTTGTTAAAGGAAGGTGATCAAGAAGGAGAAAAAATACTTAAAAAATTAATTCAAGAAAATTCAAAATACAAATCTTTGGCAGAAGAAATTATTCAAAACTAAAAAATAAAGATGAAATTTTTAATCATAATAATTATTTTGATTACTTTAATAAATTGCTCTTTTGACAATAGGACAGGTATTTGGAAAAATGAAAATCCTGTCCAAAAAAGAGATCAATTTGAAAAATTTGAGAAATTAAGTATTACAGAAAAAACTTTTTACAAAACTATCAACCCACCAGAAGATTTAATTTTCAAAATAAAAACTAAAATAAATTCAGACTGGAATGATGTCTTTTACTCCAAAAATAATAATTTAGAAAACTTCAAATACAATGAGAATTATCGATTGATTTCAAAAAGTAAAAAATTATCCAAATATAATATTAATGAGCGAATACTGTACAATGGTAAAAATGCTTATTTTACCGACGATAAAGGAAATTTAATAATTTTCTCAGTCAATGAAAATAAATTGATAAAAAAATTTAATTTTTATAAAAAAAAATATAAAAAATTTACAAAAAGACTGAATATTATTATTGAAAATAATGTTATCTATATCTCTGATAATATTGGATATCTATATGCTTACGATGTTGAAAAAGAAAAAATCATATGGGCAAAAAATTTAAAAGTACCTTTTAGATCTAATTTCAAGATTTTTAAGAACAAATTAATTGCAGCTAATCAAAATAATGAATTATTCTTTTTTGATAAAATAAATGGCAATACCATAAATTCTATTCCTACTGAGGAAACAGTTATTAAAAATAAGTTTGAAAATAATCTCTCTATGGATGAGGACAATTTATTTTTTTTAAATACCTACGGTTCTTTATATTCAATTAATAGTAATTCTATGAAAATAAATTGGTTTTTAAATTTAAATCAAACAACAGATCTTAATCCTAGTAATTTATTTTTAAGCAATCAAATAGTGAATAATAATGAAAAAATTATTATATCCTCAAATAATCACTTATACATTCTTGATGCGAGAAACGGTTCTTTAATCTTTAAAAAAAATATCTCTACTCAAATAAAACCAATTATAATTGAGGAAGATAAACTTTTATTTATTAGTAAAACTAATTTGCTTATTTTAATGAATTTAGATAATGGTGAATTTATTTACTCTATTGATATTAATCAAAAAATTGCAGATTACCTTAATTTAAGAAAAAAAAATGCTTATTTAAAAGATATGATGATATTAAATAATAATTTATTTATATTCTTAAATAACTCTTTTATTATTAAGTTAAATTTAAATGGAAATATTGAAAAAGTAAAAAAACTTCCAAGTAAAATAAATACTTACCCAATCCTAGTAAATAATAAAATATTGTATTTAGATTTTAAAAACAAAATTTCTTATATAGATTAGTTGTTAGATTTCCCGCTCAATAAAGATAATTGTTTAATTTTAAGCCCTGCTAAATCATCAGCTGGTTTAATTGGATATTCACCTGTAAAGTAGTGGTCACTAAACTGAGGATAGTTTGGATTTCTCAATTCACCTGCAAGAGCATTATACAATCCTTCAATACTTAAAAATTTTAAACTTTTAGCTTTAATATAATCACACATCTCGTTTAAACTTCTTTTATTTGCAAGTAATTCGTTTTTCGTTGGCATGTCGACCCCATAAAAATCTGGAAATTTAATCTCTGGACAAGCAATTCTCACATGCACTTCTTTTGCGTCTGCTTCGTAGAGCATTTTCACTATTTTAAGACAAGTTGTCCCTCTCACTAAGGAGTCATCTATTAAAATTATTTTTTTATTTTTTACCACTGAACGAGTAGAGCTTAGTTTTAATTTTACACCCAAGCTTCTAATATTTTGAGTTGGTTCAATAAAGGTTCTTCCAACGTAATGATTTCGAATTAATCCTAGTTCAAATTTCTTTTTAGAAAAATTTGCGAAACCCAATGCTGCTGGAACTCCGGAGTCTGGAACTGGAACAATTAAATCTGCGCTTATATCTGTCTCTTTAGCTAATTCCTCACCAAGTCTTTTTCTATATTCGTAAGCACACTTTCCACTAATCAAACTGTCAGGTCTTGCAAAGTAAATATACTCAAACACGCAAGGCCTGGGTTTTTGTTTTGGAAAAGGCTTAATACTTTTCAAATCACCGTTTTCAACTACAACTATCTCACCATTTTCAATTTCTCTTATAAAAGTCGCACCCACTATATCTAATGCACAGGTCTCAGATGCAAATATATAAGAATTTTTTAATTTTCCGATAACAAGAGGTCTGATTCCGAAAGGGTCTCTTACACCAACTAATTTTTTATTTGTCATTAAAACTAAAGAATATCCACCTTGAATTTGAAATAATGCCTCAATAAGTTTGTCAACAAATTTAGATCTTTTTGATTTAGCAATCAGTTGAACTATAGTTTCAGTATCACTTGTTGTTCTGAATATTGCTCCTTCTTTAACTAA
The DNA here is from genome assembly GCA_902630665.1 of uncultured Pelagibacteraceae bacterium. GTDB lineage: Bacteria > Pseudomonadota > Alphaproteobacteria > Pelagibacterales > Pelagibacteraceae > Pelagilacustribacter. Next base: position 5,541 of record CACOVP010000010.1, on the reverse strand, counting down.
TGACTCTCTTAGAGATAATGCGTTAGTTAAATTTCCATTGTGAGCGAGACTTAAGCCACCCATATGCAAATCTGCAAAAAAAGGTTGTATATTTCTTAAAGAAGTTTCCCCTGTGGTTGAATACCTATTGTGACCAATTGCAAATAATCCAGGTAATTTCTTTAAGATTTCTTTATTTGTGAAATGATCACCAACAAGACCTTGTCTTTTTTCAGAGTGATAATTTTTACCATCAAAAGAAACTATTCCGCAACCTTCTTGCCCTCTGTGCTGTAAAGCATGCAAGCCTAAGGCAACAAGAGCAGAGGCATCTTCGTGATTAGAAATCCCAAAGATACCACATTCTTCTCTTAATTTATCTTTATCAAATTTTTTCAATTTTTTCTTTCGTATCTATGAAATCTTCACTTGATGGAAATTCTTCAATTAAAATCTCACTTCCTTTGTTTATTATATCAAAAGAAACTGCCTTTTCTGCTGATATACCCCAATTTTTATAAGGATAAAACCAATTTAATATAGAAAATATACACACGGAAATTACGTATCCTTTAAAAATACCGAATATAATACCGAAAGATTTATCAATAGCTCCAACACCAGTCCAAGTAACTGTTTTACTTAATGTTTTTCCAACTAAAATTGTAAAAAAAAGACTTAAAACAAATATTACTATACCCAAACCTATACTATTTAAAAATTCTGACTCTATATAATCACTTACAGTTGGTTGTAATTTTGGAACTAAAATTATTGTTATCACAGTCGAGAAGACCCATTTCATGAAAGAAATTAAACTTAAAGAGAAGCCCTTAATAAAACATTGTATAATTGAGTATAAAAAAATTAAGGAAACTAATAAATCAAAAAAATTCATTTTATTTATAATTTGTTCCATAAGTACTCTGACTATTATTCAATTTTTTCTTTACCAAAAGGTTTATAGATTAATAATAACTTTGGAAGCAAAGTTAAAACAGATATCATCGCTAACAACATTGCAACACCAGTAAATACTCCAAAATAAATTGTTGGTATAAAATTTGACAAAACTAGTATAGAAAAACCAAAAACAATTGTAATCGAGGTATTTAAAATTGCTATACCAACTGTTTTATGACATTTATCAAGTGTCTTATTGTAATCTTTAATTTTATTAAATTCCTCTTTGAAACGATAGATATAATGAATACTGTTATCGACAGCGATACCAATTGTAATTGCAGCAATAGTAATTGTCATCATATCTAGAGGGATATTCATCAATCCTATGATCCCTAAAATGAAAAAAGCTGCCAAAAAATTAGGGACAATTCCGATTAGAGACAAATTGATATTTCTAAATAATATAAAAAACATTGCAAATATTCCGAAAAGAACAATTCCAAGGGTTAAGATTTGAGATTTAAATAAACTTTGTAATAAATTATTAAACAATATTAAAACTCCAGCTAACTTGTAATCTTTTTTTTCAAATCCTAATTTTGTGTTTAACTCTAAATTAATTTTTTTAATTAATTCATTTCTTCTCAAGTCTCTTAAAGAGTCTTTTATCCTAACGGAAATTCTTGCCTCGTCTTTATCGACTGAGATATAAGGTAAAACTATTTCTTTTTTTATTTCTTCAGGGATTTTACTATATAAAACTGCTATTTCGAGACTTTGTAGTTCTTTTTTATTTAAATCTTCTGCAACTCTAAGTATTGATCCGAATGATAAAACTTTTCCAATCTCTGGAAGCGAGTCCAAATAATCATGGACTTTTAAAATTTTATCCATCTTATCTCTCGTAAACCAATATTTTGATTTATCTTCAGCACTTTCGTTATCTTCGTCCCATTCTGAAAATTCATCATCATTTTCATTATCAATTTTTGCGGAAGGAAATTTTAAAATAACATTTAAGGGAGTTGTTCCACCTAATTTATCATCAATTTTTTTCATCCCTTTATAAATTTCTGTTTCTTTATCAAAATAATTTATAAAGCTATTTTCTACTTGTAATCTGGATATGCCTAGTAAGCTTAAAATTATTATTAAAATTGTTGTTGAGAATATTAAAAATGTATTATTTTTTGCGATGTAACCAAGCGCATTTGTTATTATTGACTTTTCAGTATCTTTTACATCTACATTATTTTCAGTTGCAAAAATACTCAGCAAAGAGGGTAATAGAAGAAACGTAACCAGTAAAGATATAATTAATCCTAAAGTCATCATCCATCCAAAATCAATAATCGGTTTTATTCCACTAAAAATTAATGACAAAAAAGCACAGATTGTAGTTAAAACTGTATAAAGTATTGGCAAGATCATTTTTTTGCTTGCCTGAAAAACAGCGTCCTTTTTTGAAATATTTTGATCTTCTTTCTTAAGCTGCAAATATCTTACAGTTAAATGAATATTCATTGCCATGTTAAGAATAAGCATTAGCGCAATAAAGTTTGATGAAATTACAGTTACTTTCCACCCAACTAATCCTAGTAACCCAATCATAATTATCACTGAACTGGCACAACCAAGTAATGGCATTAAAACCCATCTAAAATTTTTGAAAATAAACCAAAGAGTTAAAATAATGAATATGAAAACACCAATACCGAAAACTATAATATCTTTTTTTATAAAACTCATCATATCATTTGCAATCATAGGAATTCCACCAAGATGTATATTCGCGTTTACTCCATATTTAGAAATTACATCTCTTATTTCTGATATGTTTTGATGATTTCTCTTATTGTAAAGATTTTTATATTCCTCATACTCACGTATAAATTTTTTGTAATTGAGCTTATCTTCTTTTGATAATCCAGTTTCATTGATTTGAACAAAATATTTATCTTTGACTTTGATATATTCGTCTAATCTTTCGTCTTTCTTTAGATAAACTACAATTCCAGAAGTTTTGCCATCAGCACTAATTACATAATCTTTATAAATAGGACTATTTAATATTTCTTCAAATCCTCTTTTTTTATCTATTTCTGGATAAGCTAGGGTTTTATAATTCTTTAACCTTTCCATTAACCCTTCATCTGTGCTTTTTAATAGAGGTACATCAATTACAGTGATTACGCTATCTACCCATGTCAATTTTTCTATTTTAGATTTTAAAAGCTGCAAGTTTAAAATTGTTTCCTGATCTTCAAAACTTGTGACAGGAGTGTAAGTAAGAACTAAAAAGTCTTTAGATCCATATCTATCATTAATTTCCCTTAGGTACTTTAAATCTTTGTCACCTTCTAAAAGAAGGGCATCTGAAGACGCATCTAAATTAAAATCTTTTGATTGATAGAGAGAAAAGACCAAAACAACTGCTAAGAGAAAAAGTGTTATTTTAGGAAAATCTATTACTAATTTTTTATAAATATTAGACAACATCTAGATTATTGAGATATATCTTAATTTTTTTATAACTAAAGAAAAAATTAGGTCTAATTTTTAGTTAAATCTTTAAATTTGGTATAAATTCCTTCAAACTCAACTTTAATTGTTCCTGTAGGACCATGCCTTTGTTTACCTAAAATTATATCTGCTAACCCATTTACATCATTCATTTTTGATTGCCACTCTGCGTGTTCTATTGATCCTAATTTAGGCTGTTTTCTTTCCAAATAATAAGCTTCACGATAAACAAACATAACAACATCTGCATCCTGCTCTATAGAACCAGACTCTCTTAAATCCGCAAGTTGAGGTTGTTTATCATCTCTTTGTTCTACTGCCCTAGATAATTGAGATAAAGCCAAGACAGGGACCGAGAGTTCTTTTGCAAGGGCTTTTAAACCTTGAGTGATTTCAGAAATTTCTTGAACTCGACCTTCATTTTTACTCAAACTAGATCTCATCAACTGTATATAATCCACAACTACAAGACTTAGTCCGAATAATCGTTTAATTCTTCTTGCTCTATTACACAAAGTAGCAATAGTTATTGCGGGTGTTTCATCGATGTATAAAGGGAGATTGTAAATATTTCTTGAGGTTTCTATGTATCTATTTATTTCTTCTTCTGAAACTTTCCCCCTCCTAATGTCATCTGATTTGATCTTTGCCTGCTCAGATAAAATTCTTGTAGATAATTGTTCTGAAGACATTTCTAAAGAAAAAAAGGCTACAGATGATTTTTCTTGTCTTTTTAAAATATTCTGTGATGCATTATAAGCAATGTTTGTTGCCAGAGCAGTTTTACCCATTGAAGGTCTTCCAGCAAGAATAATTAAGTCGGATTTATGTAGACCGCCTAACTTCTCGTCTAGCTCAGTTAATCCTGTTGGGACACCCACAAGTCCCTGGTCATTCTGCATTGCCATTGTCGCCATCTGAATAGTTTGATCTAAAGCTTTATTAAATTTTAAAAAAGATTGTGAAAAAGTTCCTCTTTCCGCTAATTCAAAAAGAGATTTTTCGGTATTCTCAATTATATTTTCTGCATTTTGCTCTTGAGCGTGAGCATTTAAAGTATCGGCAGATAATTGATCTGAAATCATCACTAGCTCTCTTCTTAAATACATTTCATGTATTATTTTTGCATAATCTACAGCTTGCTTTGCTGAACCAGAAAATCTTGTAAGTTTTACTAAATATTCAGTGCCACCAACTTCTGCAAGCATATTATCTTTCTCAAAAAAGTTTTTTAAAGTTATTGGATTAGCTATCATACCTTTGTTGTTAAGGTTTTCTATTACTTCGTAAATTTTTACATGAGCTGGATCAAAAAAAATGGACGAGTTAATAATTGTAGACACCTCATCGATTATATCATTATTAACCAATACAGAGCCTATAAGTGCCTGTTCAGCCTCAAGGTTGGAAGGCTGCTTATTTTCAGAATTTTGTTGAAGATTTTTGATTTCTTTCACAATTCGATAATATTTGTATAGTCAAATCAATCAAAGAAAAAGTTACACACCTTTTTCTAAGCTCTGTGGAAAAGTTATTTAGTTTGTATTTTGTCTATTTTAATTGAAATTATAGCTTTGACCTCAGAATGGAATTGTATTTCTACTTTATAAGTTCCAATCTTATTCAATTCATTTTTGAGAATTATCTGAGAAGGACTTACTTCAACTTTAATTTTATCATTGATTAAATTTGTAATTTCTTTTGGTTTTATTGAACCGTAAAGTTCACCGTTATCTTTACTTTCTTTAAAGAAATTAAAAGACTTATTGTTTAAAAGCTTTGCAGACTCTTTAAATTTGTTTTTGAGCTCTGTATTTTTTTTATTAAGTTCGTCTTTTTTTTTATTTACTAATTCTAAATTTTCTTTATTAAACCTGAGTGCTTTACCCTGTTTAAGTAAATAATTTCTACCATATCCATTTCTGACTTTAACCTTATCACCAATATTTCCTAAATTAATTATATTTTCTAGCAAAATTAATTCCATTTTAAATAAGTCCTAAAATTTTCGCTTTTTTAATTTCTTTTGTTAATTTTTTTTGTTTATTGAAAGATACAGATGAAATTTTAGAAGAAATTATTTTTCCATTATCTGTAATATATTTCCTTAGCAATCCTATATTTTTGTAATCA
>CACOVP010000009.1 GCA_902630665.1 uncultured Pelagibacteraceae bacterium | reverse complement strand
CATAATTGTTGATGAAGAACATGATACGTCTTACAAGCAAGATGAAGGAGTAATATATAATGCTAGAGATATGGCTATATCCAGAGCAAATTTTGAGAAAATTCCTATTCATTTAATCACCTCAATACCGTCAATTGAAACGTATAACAATATTTTGAAAAAAAAATATAGACATTTTAAGATTCTAAGAAGATTTCAAGATTATCCTTTACCAAAAACAAAAATAATAAATCTTAATATAGAAAAAATTACAAAAAAATTTATTGCAAACGAGACAATTGAACTTGTAAAAAAATTTTTAAATAAAGGAGAACAAGTTTTATTTTTTATAAATAGAAGAGGTTATTCTCCATTTTTGATTTGTAAAAAATGTGGCCATAAAAAAACATGTCCTAATTGTTCCTTATATTTAACTTATCATAAATTAAAAAATAAAGCAGTTTGTCACCACTGTTCATTAGAAAAAAAGATAGCAATTAAATGTAAGCAGGGAGAAAATTGTGAATTTGCAATGTATGGACCAGGAGTAGAAAAAATATACGAGGAAGTTGAGCAAATTTTTTCCCAAAAAAAAATAAGAATTTTTTCTAGTGACTACTTAAAATCAAAAAAAAAGACTAAAAATTTCTTTAAAGAAATTAATGAAAAAAAAATAGATATTTTGATTGGAACCCAAATGATTTCAAAAGGTTTCAATTTTCCAAAATTAAATTGTATAGTAGTAATTGATGCTGATTTTTCAGGAAGAGGATACGATCTCAGAACAACGGAGAAGAACATTCAATTATATCATCAGCTAAGTGGAAGAGCTGGCAGATTTAGCTCAGAGTCATTAATAATTTATCAAACATTATCACCTCAAGATATAATACTTAATGAGTTAATAAAAAATAAATCAGAAGAACTTCTTCAAAATGAACTTCAGATTAGAGAGAAAAATAAACTTCCACCGTTTACAAGACTCGTTTCTTTAATTATTTCTTCAAAAGATCGAAGCTTAAGTTTACAAGGAGCTAGGGAAATTAAGATTAAATTAAATAAATTAAACGATATTGAAGTTCTTGGTCCAGTTGACTCTCCTTTATTAAAAATAAAAAAATATTTTAGGACAAGGTTATTATTAAGATTTAGCAACCACTTACTAATGCAAAAAAAAATCACAAATGTGTTAAATAGGCTAAAAATCTCACCAAAAATAAAACTTACGGTTGATGTTGATCCTGTCAATTTTGCCTAATAACAAAATTGCTAACTTGATCAAGTTATACTCTTATGATACGACCACATCATTATTTCACAATAAGTTCTAAAGACTAAAATGAGTGCAAACAAATCTTTCTCAACAGAAACTTCAAACAGATACTCGCGCGCATTATTTGAAGTTTCACAAGAGTCAAATGAATTAGACAAAGTTGAAACTGACGTCAAAAATTTTCAAGCACTTTTGAATTCAAGCCCCGGTGTTAATAACTTCATCAAAGATCCTTCTAAAAGTAAAAATCAACAAATAGAGGTAATGAGCTTAATTTGTGAAAAATTAGAATTTGCTAAAAACTTAAAAAATTTTTTTTTACTTTTAATCGAAAAAAGAAGAATTTTTTATGTTAAAAAAATCTTTAACAGTTTTTTAAATCTCATTATAAAAAAAAGAGGTGAAATCAACGCTTCACTAATCTCTTCAAAACATCTATCAGAAACTGAACTTGATAAAATAACTTTAGAACTGTCAAATGTTTTAGGATCAAAATTAAAGTTTGATTTTAAAGTTGATAAAAATTTGATCGGAGGACTTAAAATTCAACTTGGTAGTTTTATGATAGATACATCTATAAAAAATAAATTAAAAAGGTACGAACAACAAATGATGGAAAATTAAGATGACAATAAATCCCTCAGAAGTAACAAAACTATTAAAAGATCAAATAAAAAATTTTGGTGAAAAAGCTGAAATTTCAGAAATAGGAAAAGTTTTATCTGTAGGAGACGGTATTGCTAGAGTATATGGATTAGATAATGTTCAAGCTGGTGAAATGGTCGAATTTGAGGACAGTTCTAAAGGAATGGCTCTTAATTTAGAAAACGATAACGTAGGGGTAGTTATATTTGGTGATGATAGAAATATTAAAGAAGGTGATACAATTAAAAGGACTAATGCAATTGTAGATGTGCCAGTTGGTAAAGAACTTTTGGGTAGAGTGGTAGACGGGCTAGGAAATCCTATAGACGGAAAAGGCCCGTTGTCAGCTAAAAGTAGAAAAAGAGTTGAGGTGAAGGCACCTGGTATAATACCTAGGCAGTCAGTCAATGAGCCAATGCAAACTGGTTTAAAATCAATAGACTCACTTATTCCAATTGGTAGAGGACAGAGAGAGCTGATTATTGGTGATAGGCAGACAGGCAAAACTGCAGTTGCGATTGATGCGATTATAAATCAAAAAAAGATAAACGAGTCATCAGATGAGAAAAAGAAATTATATTGCGTTTACGTAGCTATTGGTCAAAAACGATCGACAGTTGCTCAAATCACAAAAACTCTTGAAGAAGCTGGCGCACTAAAATACACTACCATTGTAGCTGCTACTGCATCTGACTCTGCACCTTTACAATTTTTAGCACCATACACTGGCTGTACTATTGGAGAATATTTTAGAGATAATGGTATGCACTCATTAATTGTTTATGATGATTTATCAAAACAAGCTGTTGCCTACAGACAAATGTCATTATTATTGAGAAGACCACCGGGGCGTGAAGCATATCCAGGAGATGTTTTTTATTTACACAGCAGATTATTAGAGCGTGCAGCTAAGCTTAATGACAAAAGTGGAGGCGGATCCTTAACTGCACTACCTATTATCGAAACTCAAGCTGGTGATGTATCTGCGTATATACCAACAAATGTAATTTCTATTACTGATGGACAAATATTTTTAGAAACTGAACTATTTAACCAAGGTATAAGACCAGCAGTAAATGTCGGACTTTCAGTGTCTAGAGTAGGATCTGCTGCACAAACAAAAGCAATGAAAAAAGTTGCTGGATCTATTAAACTTGAATTGGCGCAGTATAGAGAAATGGCAGCATTTGCCCAGTTCGGCTCAGATTTAGATGCCTCAACTCAAAAATTGTTAAATCGTGGAGCTAAACTAACTGAACTTTTAAAACAGGATCAATACTCTCCTATGACTGTAGCCGAGCAAGTAATTTCTGTTTTTACTGGTGTAAAAGGTTTCCTAGACGACTTAGATTTAGGAAATATTAAAAGTTTTGAAAAAGGGATTATAGAAAAAATTAAGTCAGAAAAACCTGAAATAATCGATTCAATCGAGACATCTGGAAAATTAGAGGAAGATACAGAAAATAATTTAAATCAAATTATTGAGCAATTCAAAAAGGAAAATAAATAATGCCAAGTTTAGATGACTTAAAAAAAAGAATTAAGAGTGTTAAATCAACGCAAAAAATTACCAAAGCTATGAAAATGGTGGCTGCTGCTAAACTTAGAAAGGCACAAGAAAATGCGGAGAAAGGCCGTCCATATAGTGAAAAAATGCAAAATATTATTTTAAATTTAACTAAATCAATCGAAAATCCTGAAAATGCACCTAAACTTCTCGTAGGCACAGGTCAAGATAAAACATATTTATGTGTAGTGCTAACAGCAGACAGAGGTCTATGTGGTGGTTTCAATTCAAATATATGTAAATTAGCAAAAGCAAATTTTAAGGAGATTTTAGGTGAAGGAAAAAATTTAAAAATTATAACAGTTGGCTCAAAAGGTTTAGATCAAATAAAAAGAGAATATGAAAAGTTTATAATTAAGAAATTCAGTTTTAAAGAAAAAAAGCAAGTTTCATATAAAGAAGTGGATATTATAGGTAATGAAATAATAAGCCTATTTAATAAAAATGAGTTTGATAAGTGCATATTATTTTATAATAATTTCAAAAATGTAATTACTCAAATTCCTCAAGCCCAACAAATTATTCCTGCTGAAAATAAGAATGCAGACTTAAAGAAAAATGATACTTTGTCATATGAATTTGAGCCCGATGAAGATGAAATTTTAGAGGATTTGCTTCCAAAAAATATATCGACGCAGGTTTTTAAAGCCTTTTTAGAAAATGCTGCTAGTGAGCAAGGATCAAGAATGACTGCAATGGATAATGCAACAAGAAATGCTGGAGATTTAGTTGACAAGCTTACAATAAATTATAATCGAAGCAGACAAGCTTCAATTACAAAAGAATTAATAGAAATAATATCGGGAGCTGAAAGTTTATAAGCATGATTAAGAGGGGTAGAATAACTCAGATTATTGGAGCTGTAGTCGATGTTAATTTTGAGGGTGATCTACCTGAAATTTATACGGCATTAGAGGCAAACAATTCTGGTAATAAACTAATATTAGAAGTTGCTCAACACTTAGGCGAAAATGACGTCAGAACAATTGCAATGGATGCTACTGAAGGATTGAAAAGGGGTGACGAAGTAATCAACACTGGTTCTCCTATAAGTGTTCCAGTTGGACCAGAAACTCTTGGAAGAATAATTAATGTTGTAGGTGAGTCAATAGATGAAAAAGGCGATGTAAAAACTAAAGAGAAATGGCCTATACACAGGCCTGCGCCAAAATTTACAGATCAAGCTACTGAAACTGAACAACTAGTGACAGGTATTAAGGTAATTGATTTATTAGCGCCATATGCGAAAGGTGGAAAAATTGGATTATTCGGAGGGGCAGGTGTTGGAAAAACAGTTACAATTATGGAATTAATAAACAATATTGCTAAAGCTCACGGGGGATTTTCAGTATTTGCAGGTGTCGGAGAAAGAACTAGGGAAGGAAACGATCTTTATCATGAAATGATAGAATCTGGAGTTATTAAAACAGATGGAAAAGGATCAAAAGCAGCTTTGGTTTATGGACAGATGAACGAACCTCCCGGAGCAAGAGCTAGAGTGGCTCTAACGGGTCTTACAGTCGCAGAATATTTTAGAGATAAGGAAGGTCAAGACGTGTTATTTTTTGTTGATAACATTTTTAGATTTACACAAGCTGGATCAGAAGTTTCAGCTTTACTTGGAAGAATACCATCCGCAGTAGGTTACCAACCAACTTTAGCTACTGATATGGGTAACTTACAAGAGAGAATTACTTCGACAGACAAAGGTTCTATTACTTCTGTTCAGGCAATATATGTACCGGCAGACGACCTAACTGATCCTGCTCCAGCAACTTCGTTTTCACACTTAGATGCTACTACAGTATTATCTAGACAAATAGCAGAAATAGGTATTTATCCTGCCGTAGACCCACTAGATTCAACTTCTAGAATTTTAGATCCAAGAGTGGTTGGAGAAGAACACTATAGAGTAGCAAGAGATGTCCAACGTATTTTACAGGCTTATAAATCACTTCAAGACATAATTGCAATTCTTGGGATGGATGAACTTTCAGAGGAAGATAAATTAACTGTAGCAAGGGCAAGAAAAATTCAAAGATTTTTATCTCAACCATTCTTTGTTGCAGAAGTATTTACTGGTTCCCCAGGGAAATTAGTAGATTTAGACGCTACAATTAAAGGCTTTGATGCAATTTGTAAAGGTGAGTACGATCATTTACCTGAGGCAGCTTTTTATATGGTAGGCGGTATAGAGGAAGTTATTGAAAAAGCTGACAAATTAACTAAAGACGCTAAATAATGTCAGATAAATTTACAGTTGAAATAATATCCCCAATCAAGTCAATTATAAAATCAGACACATCTGAGGTTGTTATTCCATCTTATGAGGGAGAAATGGGTATTTTAAAAAATCACATACCAATAATCACTTTTCTTAGGCCCGGGGTAATAAAAATAATTAACGAAATCGAAAGAAATTATTTTGTTGAAGATGGAACAGTTGAGTTTATCGATGATAATCTTTTAATTTTAACTTCGACTGCTAAAGATGTTAATAAATTTGATAAAACGGAAATAGATGAAATCATATCTGAAGCAGAAAAAAAAATTGGAAACTCGGAAATTTCCGACAAAGAAAAATACTTACTATCCTATAAAATAAACACTTTAAAAAATCTTAATTAATAAACTTTTTAATATTATCTAGTATCTTTAAATACATCTCTCTTTTAAAATCTACTATTACCTCTGGAAGTTGCTCTGGAAAAATCCATTTCCAATCTATAAATTCAGGATTTTTAGTTTTTAAATCAATTTCTTTCTCTTCACCAACAAATTTAGCAATAAACCATTTTTGCTTTTGACCTCTAAATTTTCCTTTCCAAATTACACCAACTAAATTATTTGGTAGCTCATACTCAAAAAATCCTTCCAATTCTCTCAATATTTTAATACTTTTTATACTCGTTTCTTCCGCAAGTTCTCGCTTCATCGCTGTTAAATAATTCTCTCCACTATCAACACCTCCTTGTGGCATTTGCCATTTATCTACAGGATTATCCTTTCTTTTACCTACAAAAATTTTATTTTCATTATTTAAAACTATTACGCCTACACCAAGTCGCATAGGTAATTTAATTTTATTCATATTAAGAATTAAAAAGTTTTATAGCGTAATCTAGCTGATTATCTTTGTCTGAATTAATGAGGAATTCATTACCTTCCTCTTCAACCAATATGTCAGGTGTTACACCAACTTCCGAAATCGATTTACCTGAAGGTAGATAATATTTAGAAATAGTAAGCCTCATTCCTCCTCCGTTTTTAAGTGGAATAATTGATTGAACTGAACCCTTACCGTATGAACTTTCCCCCAAAATGATAGCTCTTTTGTGGTCTTTTAAAGCGCCTGCAAATATTTCAGATGCTGATGCTGAACCATTATTTATTAATACAACAATTGGCTTACCTTGAATTTCATCACCTTTTCTAGCAAAAAATTTTCTGGTTTCAGAAATTTTTCTTCCTTTAGTGGATACTATCTCTCCATCTTCTAAAAAAAAGTCTGTAATGTTTATAGCTTGGGTTAATAGTCCACCAGGATTATTTCTTAAATCGAGCACGTAACCTTTCATTTGAGACTTTTCAAATTTCTTTATGGATTTTAAAAATTGTTTATCACTATTTTCATTAAATGATTTTAATCTGATATAAGCTAAATTTTTTTCTTCACCTACTATTTTTGAGCTTACAGACTGTACTTCTATTATTTTTCTGACAATTTTAAATTCTAAAGGTTTTTTAACATTTTTTCTTCTTACCGTGAGATTTATTGATGTTCCGACTGGACCTCTCATTAATTTTACTGCCTCTAACAATGATTTACCTTGCACTTGCTCTTCCCCAATTTTTACAATGTAATCACCTGCTTTTATACCAGCTTTAGCCGCCGGTGTATCGTCAATTGGAGAAATTACTTTGACAACTCCAGCCTCCATTCCAATTTCTATTCCAAGACCACCAAATTCTCCTCTGGTATCTGTTTGCATCTCTTTAAAAAGTTCTGGACTCATATAAGCTGAATAAGGATCTAAAGATTGGAGAACGCCATTGATTGCGGAGTCCATCATTTCAGCTTGATCTATATCATCAACGTACTCTTTCTCTATATTTTCTAAGACCTCTCCAAAAAGATCAATTTTTTCGTAAAGGTTATTTTTTGAAAAAACTGCGTTAGAGCATAAACAAATAAGTGTAAAAAAAAAAATTGAAATCTTTCTCATATCATAGCCTTTTCCTTAGGAATTTCTTCTGACCACATTTTTTCTAGATCATAAAATTCTCTTTTTTCGGGGTGAAATATATGTACAATTATATCTTGAGTATCTACTAACTTCCAATCATTGCTATCTTTTCCCTCAATACGACAATTATCTATTCCTAATTCTTTTAACTTAGTCACAAGAATTTCAGATACTGCCTGCAAATGTCTTGAAGATGTTCCTGATGCTACAATCATATAATCTGCAATGTATGATTTATTTTTCAAATCGATACATGTAATATTTTGAGCTTTATTATCATCTAATATTTTTTCAATATTGTCTTTAATATCAATAATTCTCATTAAATTTTCAATTTTTTCTGCTTTCTTAATTGCGTAGATGAAAAAGATATAGGTTTGTTTTTTATAAAGATAATTTTATTTTTAAAATTTTTAACCACAATTGATTTCATTCCCTTTTTATCATATCCTTTTCTAGAAAAAACCACTAATTTTACTATTTTTACTATTTTTTTCCAGCTTTTCCACTTGTGAAATCGAATTAAATTATCAGATCCAATTATAAATATGATATTATTGATTTTCTTTTTTTTTATAAGGTAATTTATAACATCAATAATTCTTGAAGATTTTATAATATTATCAATATAAATTGTTTTAATTTCCTTTTGATACTTAGTTATTTTTTTTGCATGTTTAATTCTTTCATCAAGGGAATAAAAAGTTTTTTTTTTAAAAGGATTTTTCCTTGTAATAACCCAATAAATTTTTTTTAATTTAAATTTTTTTAAAGCAATTTTTGATATACCTAAGTGTCCTCTATGTGCGGGATCAAAACTTCCACCCAGCAAACCTATAGTTTTTTTTTGGATATTTGCCATTAACTACGGTCTAACAATTCCTTTTCCAGAAACAAAATATTTGTAAGATGTTAATTGATTTATTCCAACAGGTCCTCTAGGTGGAAGCTTGTTAGTAGAGATACCAATTTCACCGCCAAAGCCAAACTCTCCGCCATCGGCAAATTGGGTTGAAACATTATGCATTGCTATTGAGCTATTAACGCCATTTAAAAAAATTTCAGCATTTCTTTTGGAATTAGTAATAATACTATCGGTATGCATCGTACCATATTTCAAAATATGCTGGACAGCATCACCTACATTTTTTACAGCTTTAATAGAAATAATTGCGTCCAGATATTCTGTCTTCCAATCTTTTTCTACTGTTTTTTTTAGTTTTCCATTAAAAAGTTTATTAACTTTATTATCTGCTCTGACTTCACATCCTGAATTTAAAAGAGCATTAATTATTTCTTTAGCATGTGAATTTAAAGCTTTTTCATCGATTAAAAGAGTTTCAACTGCCCCACATATACTGGTCCTTCTCATTTTTGCATTAATAATTAAATCTTTCGCCATTTTTATATTTGCAGTTTTATCGACATAGATGTGGCACAATCCTTCAAGATGGCCAATTACATGTACCTTAGAAAATTTTTGTACTTTTGTTACTAGTCCCTTTCCACCTCTTGGAACAATAACATCAATGAATGCGCTCATTTTTGATAACATTTGATCAACTATTTTTCTATTTTTGTTCTCAATAAATTGAACACAGTTTTGATTGATATTATTTTTCCTTAAATTATCTCTAAATAAATTAGCTAATAATTTATTTGAGTAAAAAGCTTCAGACCCTCCTCTTAAAATAGAACAATTACCTGACTTTAAACATAATGCTGCAACATCAGCAGTTACATTGGGTCTGCTTTCATATATCACACCTATAACACCTATTGAGGTTGTGACTTTTTTAATTGTCAAATTATTTGGTCTACGCCATGTTTCTAAAACTCTTCCAACAGGGTTTTTAAATTTAGCTATTTCATTTATTGAATGCCTAATACCTTCAATTCTTTTTTTATCTAAAATAAGTCTGTCAACTAAATGTTTTCTTTTTACATTTTTAATATCTTTTAAATTTTCTCTTATAACCTTATTTGTATTTTTTAGAAGCGATTGATTGTATTTCTCTAAAACTTTTTTTATTTTTTTATGATTCACACCTTTTAAATCTTCAAAAGCTTTTTTTGCATTTTTTCCTATTGAATTTAAATAATTCATTTATAACAATACCATATCATCTTTATGAATTACCTCAGTTTTACTTAGATAACCAAGAATTTTTTCAATCTCTTTACTTTGTTTACCTCTAATTTTTTCTATTTCAGTAGAGCTGAATGAGGATAATCCTCGAGCTAATTGGTTATTGTTCTGATCTAAAATTACAACATTTTCCCCTTTTTTGAAATTTCCATTTATCTTAATAATGCCAGCTGCGAGTAAGCTTTTACCATTTGAAAGAGCTTTAGCCGCTCCATTATCTATATATATAGTACCGTTGTAATTGAGAGAGCCGATAATCCATTTTTTTCTAGCATCCAAAGTTGAAATTTTTGGTAAAAAATGAGTATATTTTTTATTTTTTATCATATTTAAAATTGGGTTATTTAATTTACCGTTTGCTATAAACATATGACTGCCTGAATTCATACAAATCTTAGCAGCATCTAACTTTGTAGCTATGCCGCCTGAGCCAAACTTATTTTTTTTATTATCTATAAGCGATGTAATTTTCTCATTTATTGAAGTTACTTCTCTTATTATTTTTCTACTTTTAGACTTATCATATAAACCATCAACATCAGAAAATAATATCAGCAAGTCTGCCCCAATAATTTGGGCAACTCTTGCGGCTAATCTATCATTATCACCATATTTAATTTCACTGGTTGCTGTTGAATCATTTTCATTTACTACAGGAATAGCTTTAAGTTTAAACAAATTATCAAAAGTTCTTCTAACATTAATCGCTCTTCGTCTTTGTTCTGTATCATCTGGGCTAATTAAAATTTGACCTGTTTTAATTTTATGTTTGTCAAACAGTTTCTGAAATTCACCTGCTAAGTGAATTTGACCAACTGCTGCAATAGCTTGACTCATTTCTAATTTAATTTTCCCTTTTTTAATTTTGAGATATTTCTGGCCTAGAGCAATCGCTCCTGAAGAAACAATAACGAAGTTTTTTCCTTTTCCGAATTTTTTTATATCTTTTATGAGAGAAGTTACCCACTTTTTTTTAAAAACACCTTTACTGTCAACTACAGTCGTAGATCCAAGTTTTAAAACTATTTTATTAGCATTTTTAATTAGCATATTTTATCAATAATTTTTTTATTTTTTGAATATCTTTGATAGAGTAAACAGATACAATTTCATAATCGTTTTTAATTTTTTTTTTAAATTCTTTTAATTTTTCGTTTATCTCTCCGTCATTTAATAAATCCGATTTATTAAAAAAAATGATTTCTTTCTTTCTTATTAAACTTTTATCATAATTAGATAATTCTGATTTAATTTTATTATAAGAATTTAATAAATCATCTTCTGATAAATCAATTAAGTGTAGCAAAATTTTACACCTTTCTATATGTCTCAAGAATTTATCTCCAAGTCCCACACCTTTATGTGCACCTTCCACTAACCCAGGAATATCAGCTAAAGTAATCTCTTTCCCTCCGTAGTAAGACACTCCTAAATTTGGATTAATTGTTGTAAAAGGATAGTTTGCTATTTTTGGCTTTGCTCTTGTTAACGCTGCAAGCAAACTGGATTTACCAGCATTTGGCTTACCAATAATTCCAATATCAGCAATTACTTTTAATTGAAGCCATATCCAAAATTCTTCACCTAATTTTCCATTAGTTTTTTTTCTTGGCGCTCTATTTGTCGAACTTTTAAATCTTAAGTTGCCAAGCCCACCTTTGCCTCCCGATGCCACAAGATATTTTTCTCTATTTTTTGTAAAATCGTAAATTAAGGTATTATTATCCTCTTCGTATACTTGAGTTCCTAATGGAACTTTTAAAATCAAATCTTCCCCATTAGCCCCAGTTTTGTTTCTTTTACTGCCAGGTTTTCCATGTTGTGCTTTAAAATGTTGAGCATACCTGAAATCAATTAACGTATTAAGGTTTCTATCTGATTGGATAATTATAGATCCCCCGTCACCGCCGTCACCTCCATCTGGTCCGCCGTACTCCACAAACTTTTCTCTTCTGAAGCTTGCAGATCCTGAGCCACCATTTCCAGCTTTAATATAAATTTTTGCTTGATCTAAAAATTTCATTTTATTTAATATAAATAACTTTAGTTATTTATATATATTTAATTGGGGATTACAGAAACAAAAGTTCTGTTTAATTTAGATTTTTTAAATTTTACTTTTCCTTTAATTAAAGAAAAAATTGAGTGGTCTTTACCCATACCAACATTGTCACCAGGATGAATTCTTGTACCTCTTTGTCTAACTATAATGTTACCAGGTATTACAACTTGGTCACCATATTTTTTAACTCCAAGACGTCTACCTTTACTATCTCGGCCGTTCTTCGATGATCCACCTGCTTTTTTAGTTGCCATTTAATTTCCTATTTTTTTGCAGCCTTTTTTATAACTTTTTTCTCTTCTTTGATAGGTTTCTTTTTTTCGACAATTTTAGCCTCACCTATAACTTTCCCACCTTTAGCTAAAATTTTTGTGATTTGTATTTTAGAATGTCGCTGTCTATGCCCGTTTTTCTTTCTTGAGTGTTTTCGTCTCCTCTTATGAAAAATTAATACAGTTCTATCTTTAACATTATCTAAAAGTTTAGCTTCAACTGCTGCCCCGTCGATTTTAGGATTTCCAATTTCAGTATTTTTGTCATCATTCAAAAGTAAAACATTATTAAATTTAATAGTTTCTCCAACTTTAGCATTTAGCTTTTCAATTTCTAAAATTTTACTTGCAGATACTTTGTACTGCTTTCCACCTGTTTCAAATATAGCAAATGACATAAATTTTCTTTTTTTAATTTCCACGCAATATAGCCTTCACTGCTAGCAAGTCAAGATTATTGAAGTTAAAAAGAGTCCTTTAAATCTCGTAATTTTGAAAAAACTTTAGCTTCTGCTGAATCTTTTAGTCCTAAAGTATGCTTTATTTGAGGAACATCACACCTTAAAAAAATATTTGTTTTAATTTCTTGGCCTAAAGTAGTTGGGATAGTTGGCTGATTAGAACTTAATTTTTTTTGAATTTCAATTTCTCTCTCTTTTAAAAAAGTATTTTTGGAGTCATATTTTAAACAAAAATTTAAATTTGACTTAGTATATTCGTGTCCACAATATATTTTTGTATCTGGTGGGAGTTTTTTAATTTTATTTAAAGAGTTAAACATTTCTTCATGGGTACCCTCAAAAACTCTACCACATCCTAATGAAAATAAAGTATCACCTGTAAAAACTACTTTTTCTTTAAAAAAGAAAAATGCGACATGGCCCTTAGTATGACCAGGAACAAAAATTACTTCAAATTCTAATTTTCCAATTTTATGCTTTTGATTTTCTTTAAGCAGGATGTCTATGCCAGGAATTCGATCTTTATCTAATCCAAAACCCAAAATTTTAGAGTTATATTTTTTTTTTAACTCTAAATTACCATCAACATGATCGGCATGATGATGAGTATTTAGAATAAAATCTAACTTCTTATACTTTTTAATTACATTATCACATGCCTTATATTCAGCAGGATCAACTATAGAAACCTTGTCAGACTCTTTATCGTGAATTAAGTAACTAAAGTTATCACTCAAACAAGGAATAATTTCTACTTTCATATTAACTGATTAAAAAAATACCAACTTTTGAAAAAAGATTTTTAATTTCTAAATTACTTTTTCCTATTAATGAAGTTTTATTTTCATTAACACCAACAACTTTTTTAATAATAATATTTTTTTCATCACAAAAATTAAATAAATCTTTTATTGTGCACATGTGTAAATTAGGAGTATTATACCAAGTATTTGGCAGTGTCTTTGTGACTGGCATCTTACCAAAGAGCAAAAGTTTTGTTCTTACTTTCCAATACCCAAAATTAGGAATTGAGATAATAACTGATTTTCCTATTCTTAAAAGATTTTTTAAAACTTTCTCTGGCTCATAAAATGCTTGTAGAGTTTGACTGAGCACAACATAGTCAAATGATTTATCAGGAAATTGATGCAATTCAGTTTCTGCATCACCCTGAATGACCGGCAAACCTTTGTAAATACATTCTTTAACATTATCTTGATTAAGCTCTAGTCCACGTACCTCTATATTTTTCTCTATTCTAAGAAGATGCATTAAAGATCCGTCTCCACATCCTATATCAAGAACCCTAGTATTATTAGGTAATAAATCTGCAATTACTTTAAATTCTTTTTTCATTTTTAAATTTTTCATACATAGAGTCTATAAAACCTTTAAGTGTTTTTAAAAATTCAGGCTCATTAAGTAAAAAAGAGTCATGTCCTTTATCTGTAATTATCTCAGAGTAAGAGACATCTGCACCTGACGCATTTAATGCTATTACTATATCTTTGTTATCTTTTGTTGTGTAAAGCCAATCAGAAGAAAATGATATGATTAAGAATTTTGTTTTTTGATTTTTAAATGCTTCTACCAAACCTCCTTTAAATTGTTTTGAAAGATCAAAATAATCCATAGCTCTTGTTATATATAGTACTGAATTAGCATCAAATCTTTCAACAAATGCATAGCCTTGATGTCTTAAATAACTTTCAACCTGAAAGTCAGCATTAAAACTAAATTCATAATCTGCCTTCTCTTGTAATTTTCGACCAAATTTTTCCTGCATACCTTTTTCAGATAAATAACTTATATGCCCAACCATTCTTGCAACTGCTAAACCATTTTTTGGTTGAACATTTTTTAAAACATACTTGCCATTATCCCATACAGGATCTGCCATAATTGCTTGACGAGCTAATTCATTAAGAGCAATATTTTGAGCGCTATGGCTCGAGCTACAGGCTATCGGCACCGCTGAAAAAGCTTTATCCGGAAATGTTGCACAAAATTGTAAAAGTTGCATTCCACCCATTGAACCACCAGTCGCACATAAAAGTTTTTTAATTCCTAAATGTTCAAGTAAGGACTCCTGAGCTTTTACCATATCTTTAATTGTTATAACTGGAAAATCTAATCCGTAAGGTTTTTTTGTTACCGGGTTAATATCTTTAGGACCTAACGAACCCATACATCCTCCGATCACATTTGCACAAATAACAAAATATTTATTTGTATCTATTGCTTTCCCAGGCCCTAATGCAGTAACCCACCAACCTTCTTTATTGGTAATAGGATTAATTCCAGTCACGAACTGATCTCCAGTTAATGCATGAAACACCAGTATTGCGTTGTCTTTGTTGTCATTCAATTTTCCATAAGTCTCGTAAGCGAGAGGAAAATCTTTTATAGTTTTACCGCAGTCTAGTTTAAGCGGTTTAGTAACTTTTAATTTCTTTATATTCTCAAGTTTTATATTCATCCAAAAAAAAAGCCCAGCTAAACTGGGCATCCCCTTTTTAGCTACATTTATTATGCGCTTGCAATATGGTTAAATCAGCGCGAATAATGTTTACTAAATCATCACAAACTTGTCAATTTTATATAAGATAAAGAGCTATAGAAAAACTTAAACAATTTAGATAATACATTAATTAAATGAGATTTCCGAAACCAAATAACATTGTTGCAGAGAAATATGTAGCTGGAATGAGCTTATTCAAGAGTAAATTAGCAAAAATTAAATTATCTGCTAATGAGTCTGCTCTCGGTCCTAGCCCGAAAGCAAGAAAACAATATCTAGAAGTTTCAAAAAACTTTGCAAGATACCCTGACTCCGATGGAACCTTTTTAAGAAATACGCTTGCTAAGAAGTTTAAGATTGATAAAAATAGAATAATCTTAGGATCAGGTTCTGATCAAATTTTTGAACTAATATGTAAATCTTTCCTAAAGCAAGGAGATGAAGTTATAGTCCCTAAGTTTAGTTTTATAATTTACCGAATTTACAGCAGAATGAATGGAGCAAAAGTTATTTATTCAAAAGAGAATAATTTTACTGTTTCAATTAAAGATATACTCAAAAAAGTTACAAGAAAAACCAAAATAGTTTTCCTAGCTAATCCAAATAATCCAACTGGAACATATATTCCAAAGAAAGAATTACTCTTTTTAAGAAAAAAACTAAGAAGTGATATCTTGTTAGTAGTAGATGATGCTTATTTTGAGTATGTAAAAAATAATGATTATTTGTCTGGTTTAAAAATTTTTACAAATTTTAAAAATGTAATTATGACAAGAACTTTTTCAAAAATATATGGTTTAGCAGGGCTCAGAGTGGGCTGGGGATATGGATCAAAAGAAATTATTTCCGCGCTAAATAAGGTTAAGCCACCTTTTAATGTGAGCAGACCAGCTTTGTTTGCAGCTTCTGCTGCCGTAAAAGATAGTCCATGGTTGAATAAAGAAATTAAACACGTAAATAAATGGAGTAAAAAAATGTATTCTGAGTTCAAAAAAATGAGAATAGAAACAAATAAAAGTTTTACTAATTTCTTATTGGTAAAATTTGATAAAGTTAAAATAAATTCTGCTAAAGTATTTAGATTACTCGCAAAATCGGGAATACTGGTTCGTAAAATGGATGTTTATGGAATTAAAAATTCTTTACGTATAACCATTGGGACAACATCAGAAAATATTGCATTAATGAAAAAAATGAGAAAAATTTTAAATGTTCGGTAAAATAAGTATCATAGGCTGTGGATTGATTGGATCTTCAATTCTGAGAGTAGCAGAGAAAAAAAAATTAGCTAAAAAAATAAGTGTTCATGACAAATCAAATAAAGTCATGGAATATTTAAAAAAAAATTTTACAGCCGATATTTGCTCTAATTTGACAGAGTCAGCAAAAGATGCAGATCTTATAATAATTTCTGCACCATTAAGTAGTTACAAAGAAATTTTGCTTTCTATAAAATCAAACTTAAAGGAAGGATCTATTCTTACCGATACTGGTTCTGCTAAAAAAGAAGTTAAC
Organism: uncultured Pelagibacteraceae bacterium; assembly: GCA_902630665.1. Lineage (GTDB taxonomy): Bacteria > Pseudomonadota > Alphaproteobacteria > Pelagibacterales > Pelagibacteraceae > Pelagilacustribacter. The sequence goes on along the minus strand of CACOVP010000009.1, from coordinate 11,294 downwards.
AAAATTGTAAACAATTTAGGTCTTAAAAATATTAGTTGGATAGCTTCACATCCAATAGCTGGAACAGAATATAGCGGACCTACTGCAGGATTTTCAAGTTTATTTGAGAATAGATGGTGCATTCTTTCAGCTGACAATCAAGTTGCTAAAAATAAAATTGAAAACTTAGAAAAATTTTGGTCCAAATTAGGAAGTAAAGTTAAAGTCATGTCATTTGAAGACCATGATTATGTTTTGTCTTTGACTAGTCATCTTCCACACGCAGTTGCATACAGTATTGTTAGAACTGCAATAAATAATGAGGACAAATTTAAAAATGATGTTATACAATATAGTGCTGGAGGATTAAGAGATTTTACTAGAATTGCTGCTTCAGATCCATTGATGTGGAAAGATATTTTTATTGATAACAGTGAAAATATATTGAAAGTGTTAGACAATTATTCAAAAAATCTCGATGATATTAAAAGTGCTATTAAAAATAAAGACAGTGAAAAGCTTCTAGAAATATTTTCATCAACTAAGAAAGTAAGAAAAGAAATTATTGAAGCTGGACAAGATACTGAAAAACCAGACTTTGGAAGAAAATAATTAATAATATTTTTTTATTTCGGTATAAATCTTATTTTCAAGTTCTTTTGTGAATTCGTCATTTTCTTTACCAGGCATAATAGGATCTAGAAATGAAATATGAATATCTCCTGAGAATTTCATAAAACTATTTTTCGGCCAAACTTTTCCAGTATTTAATGCGACTGGAATACAGGGTAAATTTAATACTTTATATATTCGACCTACTCCTTTTTTAAATGGAGGATGTTCATCTAATTTGACCCGTGTACCTTGAGGAAATATCAAAAGTGGTCTTTTATTTTTCTCTAATCTCTCTTTTATTTTGTCAAAAAAATTTAAATTTTCTTTAGTAGTAGTCTCTCTTATTATAGCTATAGAACCAATTTTTCTTAAATACCAACCAAATAAAGGAATATTTAAAAGCTCTTTTTTTAAAATAAAAATTGGACCATTAAGCGGAATTTGTAATGCAAAAGTTTCAAACATTGATTGATGAGCAGATGCGACAAAAAAATTATCAACTTTTTTTAAGTTTTCTTCCCCGTGAAAAATTACTTTAGTATTCATCACAAGTTTTAAAATTAAAACAATGTATTTTGCTGACAATCTTCCAAAAAAAATTGTAACTCTATTAGGAAGAATTAATGTTGGTATTGCAAATATGAAAATTAAAATAAGTCCAAAATAAAGAAAGATATTAAAAATTAAAGATTTAATAAATTGCATTAAGAATTTATCAATTTAAGTAAGTTTTGTTTTTTTCTTATATATTTAAATTTATTTTTATTGATTAAAATTTCAGCAATTAAAGGTCTCGTATTATAGTTTGATGACAACGAGGAGCCGTATGCACCTACATTTGTAATTGCCACAAAGTCATTCTCAATTAATTTTTGATATTTTTTGTAAACTCCAAATTTACAAGTGCTTTCACAAATTGGACCTACAAATTCTATTGCATTTTTCATTTTAGATGAATTTTTAGTTATAGGAACAATCTTATGAAAAGCTTCATATAAAGCTGGACGCATAAAATCGTTCATACCTGCATCTAATATTATAAAGTTTTTATTGAGCCCTTTTTTTATAAATTGAACTTTACTAACAAGTAAGCCTGTATTTCCAATAATTGATCTACCCGGCTCAAAAATAATTTTACATTTAAGTTTTGTTGCAAAATTATTTACTAATTTTGCATAATTATTAAGATTAATTGGCTTTTCATTATCACCATAATTAATTCCGAAACCTCCACCTAAATCAACATATTTTAAATTTAACTTTAATTCTTTAATCAGTTTATTCATAATATTTAGCGTCTTTTTGAAGGGTCTATCATTTAAAATTTGGCTTCCTATATGAACACTTAACGCTTCAAGTTTTATATTTTTAAGTTTATTTATCTCTTTGAGAAAAGACTTAAAATTTTTTATTGATAGCCCAAACTTATTATCTGCTTTACCAGTAGAAATATTTTTATGTGTTTTTGCATCAACATTTGGATTCAACCTAAATCCGATAGAAACATTTTTTCTTAATTTTTTAGCTAATCTGTTTACTAATTTCGCTTCACTTTCAGATTCGCAGTTGATTAGTAAAATTTTATTACTAATTGCAATCTTTAATTCTTCTTCTGTTTTTCCAACTCCTGAAAAAACAATCTTTTTTGGTTTGATACCAGCTTTGAGAGCTTTTAATAGTTCTCCACCAGATACAACATCGGCTCCAGCTCCAAGTTTACCCAAAATTCTTAAAATATTCGTATTGCTATTAGATTTTGCAGCGAAACATATTAAAGGATTAGTTTTCTTAAATGTCCTAACAAAACTTGAGTAGTTTGAGACTATTTGATTTTTAGAATAAATATAAAAAGGAGTTTTATTTTTTTTTAAAAAGTTTCGGATTGACACTTGCTCCAGAAATAAATTTTTGCCTACGTACTTTAAATTTTGCATGAAATTATAAAATTATTTGTATTTGATTAAGTTTTCCTTGATATTTAGGTTCTGATTTTTTTCCACACCCTGACAGAGTTAAAATTATTATACAAATTGATACTAATATTCTCATTTTAATTCCTTTTTATATTTTTTAATCATTGATTTAATATTTGTAATAGAAGTTCCTCCATGAGATTTTTTCGAGTTCACTGAATTTTTTACATCAAATATTTTCAATACTTTTTTATCTAAATTTTTGTAAATTTTCATTATTTCTTGCAAAGATAACTCAAACAATAACTTATTTTTCTTTTCAGCGTAATTTACTAATTTTGCTGCAATCGCATAAGCTGCTCTAAAAGTGAGCTTTTTTTCTTTTACTAAATAATCAGCAAAATCGGTAGCCGTTGTATAACCTTCATTGGCCATTTTAAGCATATTTTTTTTATTTGGTTTTATTGAATTCACTAACTCAAGACCTAAAACTAATGAGTCATTCAAAGTATCGAATCCATCGAAGACAAGTTTTTTATCGTCTTGAAGATCTTTGAAATAAGACATAGGAAGTCCTTTCATTATAGTTAGCATCGAACTTAAATTACCATAGTTCAAACCAACTCTACCTCTAATTAATTCAGCAGGATCAGGATTTTTCTTTTGCGGCATAATTGATGAGCCAGTTAGCATGCTGTCATCAAATGAGATCAAATTAAATGCATTTGAATTTAAAATTATAAAATCTTCGGCTAATCTAGATAAATGCATTGCACATAAAGCAGAGGCATATAAAAAATCCACTGCAAAATCTCTGTCAGAAACTGAGTCTATTGAATTATCAGTTGGTTTTTTAAAACCGAGTTGTTTTGAAGTATAGTTTCTGTCTATATTATGAGAAGTGCCCGCAAGTGCAGCTGAACCTAATGGGCACTCATCTAAAAGTTTTATATTATTTTCAAATCTTTTAATGTCTCTTTTAAACATCTCAAAATAAGAGAGAAGATAGTGTGCAAATGAAATAGGTTGGGCATTTTTAAGATGTGTTAAGCCAGGCATTATAGCATCCACATTTTTATCCGCTTTTTTTATTAATATTTTCATTAAGGAATTAATGTTACCAATAGTTTCTTTTGAAGATTTCTTAATCCATAATTTAAAATCTGTAACAACTTGATCATTTCTTGATCTAGCTGTGTGCAAAAAACCCGCCGATGGACCAATTAATTCAAATAATTTTTTTTCTATATTTAGATGAATATCTTCAAATTTGTCTTGAAACTTAAACTTTCCTTTATCAATCTGAGATTTAATCTTTTTGAGCCCATTGATGATTTTCGATCCTTCCTTACCGCTGATAATTTTTTGTTTAACAAGCATTTTGGCATGAACAATAGACGCAGCTATATCTTGCTCATATAGTCTTTTATCTACACTAATAGATGAGCCTATTTTTTGAAAAGAGATTGATGTCTTTCCTTTTAGTCTATTCGCCCAAACAGTTTTATTTTTCATTTTACTATGTTATTTACAATTTAAATTAATATGAAAATTAGTAAATCTTTTAAAATCTATATTCACATAATAGTTCTATCTCTTCTTAGCAAGAATCTTGTTGGAGCAGAAGGTTTTTCAAAAAACGTTATTATTCACGAAAAACCTCAAATTATTACCGAACTAAAATTTAAAGACTCAAATCTTCAAGACGTTGATTTAAGCAACAAAAGAGGCAAGATCATGATAATTAATTTTTGGGCTACATGGTGTGCACCATGCAGAAAAGAAATGCCCTCTTTAGAAAAATTAGGTAACAAGTTGCCAGAAATTGACATTTTTGCGGTAAATATGGAAAAACCAAATAATTTAAAAGTAGATAAATTTTTTAAAAATATAGGAGTTAAAAATCTTAAAACTTACTATGATCCTGAACTAAGATTAGTCAAAGGGTTTAAATTAAGAGGCCTACCAACAAGTATACTAGTTAATAAAGAAGGAAAAGAGTTCGGAAAAGTAATTGGCGAAATTGATTTTGCTAGTGAAGAATTTATAAATTTCTTAAGAAATTATATCTAGTCTTTAAAAAAATAGGCAAGTAAAACTAAAACAATGATTGCAATAAATTGCAATAATACCCTTAACTGCATAAGTTTATTAGAATATTTTTTACTAGTACTTCCGCCTTTAAATAAAGTATAAATACCCAATATTAGAACTATGGCAACTGCACCTAATAAAGTAAATCCTATAAAATTAAATAAAAATTCAGACATTGATAATTTATCTATATGACCTTTTCACTAAATACAATTATTTTAGAGCCACTATCTAAAGAAAAACCAAAGAATGCAGTAATCCTTTGCCATGGTTATGGTGGAGACGGTAAAGATATTTCAATTTTAGCTAGTTATTGGAGAGCACATTTGCCTGACACTATTATAATTTGTCCAGACGCTCCTGAAAAATGTGCAGCAAGTCCAACAGGATTTCAATGGTTTGATTTAATGGACCAAAGTGCTGAACAAATCTTATCAAAATCTTTGGTAGCTGAGAGTAAACTTAATAAATTAATAGATGAAGTTAAGGAAAAATATAATTTGAAAGCTGATGAAATAATTATTGGAGGGTTTAGCCAAGGATGCATGATAACTTTACAAACCGGGATAAAGAGAAAAGATACGATAAATTCTATCGTTGGATATTCCGGACGAATTATTAACACAGAACACCTATCTAAAAATATAATTTCAAGACCTAACATTATCTTAATGCATGGAGATCTTGACCAAGTCGTTCCAATAGAATCGCTTCTTGAGGCTAAAGAATTTTTTGGAAAAAATAATTACAAAATTAAAACAAAAATATTTAAACACTGTGAACATCGTATACCAACTGAAGGATCAAGTTTGGGTTTACAATTTATCAAAAAACATTTTAATTTATAACTATTTTACCTGTTACATAATTATTACTTGATAAAATTTTTCTTATCAGTTAGCTTTAGTTATGATTATTTCTTCTGCAGAAAAAGTTCCGCTAGAAAAATGCCCAGCATTGGTTCTTAATGCTGATTTTAGACCTTTGAGTTATTATCCCCTTTCAATATGGTGCTGGCAAGATGCAGTTAAATCAGTTTTTTTAGATAGAGTAAGTATTGTTTCGAATTACAAAAGAAAAATTAGAAGTCCATCTTTTGAAATGAATTTACCAAGTGTAATAGCTTTAAAAAATTTTATACAACCATCAAAAAATCCAAACTTTACAAGATTTAATGTTTTCTTAAGAGACAAGTTTGCATGCCAATATTGTGGAGATAGAAAAGATTTAACTTTTGATCACCTTCTTCCAAAATCCAAAGGTGGTCTGACAGACTGGAACAACGTTGTTACAGCTTGTTCCAGTTGTAACGTTAAAAAAGGTGGTAAACTTTATAAAGACTGTGATTTAAAATTATCCAATAAGCCTTACGCTCCTACTGTAGAAGACCTTCACAGAAATGGTAGAAATTTTCCGCCTAATTTTTTACACGAAAGTTGGATGGACTATCTTTATTGGGATATCGAATTAGAACCGTAATTAAATTTTTTCAGAAATTGTAATAGCTATTCTTGATGAAGTTTTGATAACTTTATCTAACACCCCAAATAAACCTTTTTTTGTTGCACCATTGTCATAAGCTATATCTTTATGATCAAGTTCATCTTGTCTAAACTTCATAATTTTCTTTTTCAATTCCTCTTCATCTTTTCCAAGTTTATATGTTTGGTCTTTATAATGCCCGTCGATTACTTCTTCAACAGAGGCAGTACATAACATAGCTGCTCTCTCGCCGAGCATCGCAGTTCCAAAACCTAAAGTAACTCCCATTAAATCCCAAAGAGGTAAAAGTTTAGTTGGCTGAATATTTCTTTTTTTAATCTCTTTATCAAAGTATTCGTAATGCTCTCTTTCGTGCTCTTTCATTTCCTCAATTTTTCTTTTTAAGGAAGCATTTTGTTTGAAAGTCTTAAGAGCAAGTAATTGACCTTCGTAGATTTTAATAGCCCCACGTTCTCCAGCGTGATCAACTCTTATAATTTCTTCTAAAGTTTTTTTATTAGTTTTTTCCATAATTTTTAATTACACTAATCATAATACCACTTAATAGAATTGATATAATTGTATTTATTGTAGCAAGAGAGAGCCCAAAAAACGTAAAAGTAACGTCTTTACAGCTTATTGGAGTCTTACTTTGAAGTTGTTTTAGCAAATCTTCTTTTGACATATCCGTACTAGAAGAACCTAAATCGCAAACAAAAGACTCACTAAAAAATCCTTGCTCAATCCCTACATGATAAAAAGAAACTACAGATCCAAAAATAAAAAATAATAGCACAATACTAGCAATTAATTTCTCAAACTTATTTATTATAAATATTAGTGAAATAAGTATTAAAGACGCTAAATAAGGAATTCTCTCAATCAGACATAAATTACAAGGTTCATGTCCTAATATGTATTGTATGAAATAAGCTATAGCCAAAGATAAAAAACTAAAAGCCAATACACTATTTAAAATTAACTTATTATTACTCAACATTAGGTGAAAATTATATAAAGAACAACGGCTAAAACCACAATGAAAATTCCAGTTAAAGTAAACCATAGCGCACCTCTTTTCTCGATGAAATCACCAAATTTTTTTCCAAAAATAAATGTTAAATAAGAAACTAAGAAAAATCTTAGCCCTCTGGTAAATAAACATATAAAGAAAAATACTGGAAGATTATAGGCGATCACTCCACTGGTAATAGTAAATACCTTAAAAGGAAGAGGAGTAAAACCCGCTAAAAACATAATTCCAAGCCATGCTAAAAAACCACCTTTTGTTGACATCTTATCTTGCATCTCAAAAACTTTTTCTTCGTAACCATAAAATTCAATAATCACCATCGATACATCTAAAAAGAAAACTCCTAACATATATCCGAATAACCCACCTAAAACAGAGCCGGTCGTGGCGATAAGAAATATTTTAAGATAATCGTCTCTCTTTGCCACTACCATGGGAACAATCATTAGGTCAGGAGGAACTGGAAAAAAGAAACTTTCGATAAATGCTACAAAACCCAATAAGGGCTTTGAAAATTTATGTCTAGCAAGCTCAACGCATCTATCGTATAATTTTTTTAAAATCATGAATTTAAAATGCACAATCCTAAGGTATCTGGCAAGTTTAATATTATCTACAGTTACCATTTATTCAATCGTTATAGTTGCAGGAATGTTTGGTGCTGATTACGGTTTTTCGCCAGAAGGAACATTTATTATTTGGATTTTGATGGCTATATTAATTAATCAAAGTGTGACGTGGAAAAAGTAAATGTCTAAGCCAGTAGATCTAAAAACTGTAAAAATTTTCGAGCCTTTAAAAAAAAAACCATCTTTTGAAAACAAATTTTTTAATACATTAAATTCTGACCTAGTTTATGAAGTCTTATCTAATAATTCTAATGAAACAGTTACTTTGTGGTTCAAGTTACAGCAAGCATGGTGCAATAATGCTTATAGCACCTTCAGAGACTATGATAGTTATTTAATTTTAATCTATTTGGTAAATCAAGTTTTTCAAAAATATTCAGATCGTTTTCAATATCTTTCATTTATAGAATTCTATGAAAAAAATGAATTAGTAGTAGATAAAATTAATTTAATAGAAATCTCAAAAGAGCTTAATATTCCTAAAGAAACAATAAGAAGAAAAGTTAATTTTTTGCAAAATCAAAATATAATTTTTAGAAAAGGGAAAACTATTTTTTTTAATAACGCAATAAATCGTGTACAAAAACCATCTAATTCAAAAATAATGATGGCGAATTTTCTAGAAAAAACCAGCTCCATCCTTGGGAAAGAAGAATGGTTTGGAAGACCATTCACTAAAGAAGAAATTGAGAAATTTATAGACACTTACTTTACTATATGTTGGCAGCATTGGCTAAGGCTTCAGATTCCCTTTTTAGTAAGACACAGAACTTTTTTTGGTGATTTAGAAACATGGAATGTTTGGGGTGCTATTGGTATCTCACAATTTACCGATTATTCAAAACAAGTAAAAGGCAGAGTTATAGAAGATCCGAGAACTTACGCTGACTTATATTTGCATCTTTTAAGGCATACTCCTAAAAATGGAATAAATGCATCTTCTATTTCCGAAATTTCAACGATCCCTAGAGCCACTGTGATTAGAAAATTAAAATACCTTTTAAAACAAAAATTAGTTACAAAAAACAAAAAGCTAGAATATATGCTTTTACCATCTCCCAAAAATATCAAATCCTTCGAAGAAAACTACATGCATAACCAAAAGCATAAAGCTGGTTTTGTGACTACAATTTTCGACCTCATGAAAAACTCTTCCTTTAAAGTAGAATAGGAACTTATAATATTATGGAAATCGTAACTACAATAGCACCCGTATGTCTTGCCATAATAATGTTCGGTTTAGGTCTTGGCTTAACAATAGGAGATTTTACAAGGGTATTAAAAAATCCAAGAGATTTTTTTGTAGGTTTTTTATGTCAGGTTATTTTGCTTCCAATAATTGCTTTTATTTTAATTAATATTATTTCACTGTCACCAGAAATAGCTTTAGGAGTTATGGTGATAGCCGCAGCACCAGGAGGAGTAACCTCAAACATTCTTACTAAATTTGCAGATGGAGACGTTGCTTTATCAGTCAGTTTAACAGCGATTGTCAGTCTACTAAGTATTCTCATCGTTCCATTAATAGTCTTTAATTCGGCTGAATTTTTAGGGATTGGAATTACAAAAGACATCTCAATGATTAACATAGCTTTAAAAATGTTTTTTGTTGTAACTGTTCCCGTTATTTTTGGAATGATTGTTAGAAGTTTAATGACAGACTTTATAATATCCAAAACTTTAATAATTCAAAGATTGTCGATAATTTTGTTTTTAGTCGTATTTATCGCAATTTGGGTAGAGGAGTGGGACAGAATTGTATCATTTATAACTAGAGCAGGCTTAGTAGCTTTCATTTTAAATATGACTATGATTTTCGTAGGATATTATGTTGCAAAATTTTTGACATCAGGAATAGCACAAAGAAAATGTATTTCATTAGAATGTGGCTTACAAAACGGAACTCTAGCTGTGTTTGTAACAACACAATTATTTGATGATATTGTGTTCATGGTACCAACAGCAGCCTATGCTTTAGTGATGTTTTGTACCTCTATTATTTTTGTTCTCATAGTAAGAAAAATCAATTAGATTATTAAAAAAAGGGCGAATGGTGGAACTGGTAGACGCGCCGGACTCAAAATCCGGTGGTAGCAATACCTTGAGAGTTCGAGTCTCTCTTCGCCCACCAAGTTATGGATATAAGTAAATTAAATAGCCTAGTTGAACTTTATTTTAAAAAGACAGAAGAAGTTGAGAATAAAAGACCATTTTTAAAATGGCTTAAACCTGACAAACGAACTTATAATTGGGAAGATGTAACTGAAATAATTTATAAACTTACCGCAAAAATTAAATCATTAATAAAACAAGGTGATAGATGTTTGATACTTTCTGAGAATAGACCATATTGGTTAATGACCGATATCGCTATTATGAATGCGGGTGGTATTTCAGTTCCTATTTTTACAACTTATTCTGCAAATGATTATGAGTATATTTTAAATGATTGTAAGCCCTCATTAATATTTGTCTCAAATCAAGATCAATTTAATAAAATTAAAAAATTTATAAATAGCGATGTTAAGAAAATTATATCTTTTGAAAAAATAGATACTGATAGTTTGTTAATCAAAGAAATTCTAGATGAAGAAATAAAGGAAAAAATAGTAAATAAAGATTTAAAAAGAAATTTGCCTGCTTGTATAATTTACACCTCAGGTACATCAGGAAATCCTAAAGGTGTTGTTTTAAGTCATGGCGGTATTCTTTCAAACTGTGAAGGGGCAGTTGAGTTACTAGAAATTTTAACTAAAAAACAAGATCCAGTATTTTTGACTTGGTTGCCTTTATCGCATTCTTATGAGCACACAGTTCAATTCATACAAATCATAGTTGGGGCAAAAGTTTTTTATGCCGAAAGTTTAGAAAAACTGATCTCCAATATGGGAGTGGCAAAACCTACAATAATGACAGCCGTTCCTAGATTCTATCAAAATCTTTTTACAAAAATAAATATGAATTTTGAAAAGCAATCTGGATTAAAAAGAAAACTAATAAACCAGACATTAAATTTAGGAAAAAAAATACTTAAAAAAGAGGAATTAAAATTAAGCGAAAAAATCACTAATTTTTTGTGTGAAAAATTAGTTAGAAAAAAAATCAGAAATCAGTTTGGAGGAAATCTTCAAGCTTTTGTATCTGGGGGAGGGGCTTTAGATCAAAATATTGGAGAATTTTTAAATGCTGTTGGTTTACCCACACTTCAAGGATATGGCCTTACCGAAGCTTCTCCAGTTGTGAGCTGTAATTTACCAGATTTGGTTAAAGTTGAATCAGTAGGACCACCGTTCAGAACTAATAAAGTTAAAATAGCAGAAGATGGAGAAATTCTAATTAAGGGTGAAAACGTAATGTTGGGATATTGGAATTTGAAAGAGGAGACAGAAAAAGTAATTAAAGATGGATGGCTTCATACAGGAGATATAGGAGAACTCGATAATAATAATTATTTAAAAATTACAGATAGAAAAAAAGATATCATTGTAAATCTTGGTGGAGATAATATTTCTCCAAGCAAAGTGGAAAATATTTTATGCTTAAATGAAA
>CACOVP010000008.1 GCA_902630665.1 uncultured Pelagibacteraceae bacterium | reverse complement strand
GCACTTTTAAAAAAATAATTTTATCTATAAGTTTAAAAATTTTTCTATAATTTTTTTTTAGTTCATTGTTTACAGTTGTTCTCCATATTCTATCAATATCTTTCTCTTTTTCTAATCTATTGGTTGGAATTAATAAATCTTTATTTTTTTGAAAAGTTGCTCCTACGCACCATCCCTCAAATATTACAATATTAGGTTTTTCTTGTATATTTTGCCATTTTTTTTCTTTAAGTCTATCGTCTATAGACTTATCAAACTTGGGAATTTTAAATTTTTTAAATTTTTTTGTTTTTAAATTTTTAATGCACTTAAATAAAAAATTTGTATCATGTGTTCCTGGCACCCCTCTTGTTAAAAAAAGTGGGCTAATCTTTGATGCCATAATCCTTCTTTCTTTTCGAGTCTTATAAAAATCATCGATTGAAAAAATTACAGTTTTTAAGTCAAACATTTCATGTAAGATTATTTTAATTATATTTGAGATTGTTGATTTTCCTGAGCCTTGTCCCCCAGAGAGTCCGATAATAATAGTTTTATTTTTTTTATAATTCTTAACTATCATTTTAGAGATGGGGATATAAAAATTTTTTAATTGATTAATTTTATCCCTGAAAGGTTCAGATAAAACTTCTTGGGTTTCGATAAATTTAAGATATTTTTTTTTTACGTTATTAAATTTTTTCGAACTAAAACTCATTTATCTTTTTTATCTAATGGATGATTTAAGCCATCATTTATTTTTATATCATTTAAACTAAACGTATCTATTGAGTCTACACATCCAAGATTAAAACCTGTCATAGCAGGATTTGATCTAGGATGATGATGAGTATATATACCACAGTAATTACAAAAGTAGTGTTTAGCAACATTAGTGTGAAATTGATAAGATTTTAATTTTTCACGACCTTTAGTGACTTTGAAATTTTCATTTTTTACAAGAGACATTACTGCTCCTCTCCTTTTACAAAATGAGCAATTACATCTGATTATTTTTTCTAATTTCTCAGGAACATTAATTTCCGCTTCAACTTGTCCACAGTGGCATTGTAATTTTATCATATTCTCTTAAAGATTGAATCTTAGATTATCTATGTTTTATGTTATTCACAATAGTTCGAAATTTAAGGTAAATGTTCACGTTTTGATTCTATTATGATTCTATTTAAGACTCTTTATTCAACTTATTGTTGTTATATCTCTTTAATGTCTCTCAAGTTATTTTGAGAATTTATAAGGTCTATTTTTTTTTCTCTCAGAGATATTACAAATATTATAAAATTAAAAATTATAAGTAAAAACTGAAGAATAAGCGACAATGTTCCAATAAAATTATTTAGTAAACTTATTAAAAAAAAAATCAAAAGAGACCGGAAAAAAACTTGATACTTGAAAACACTAATTATTGATAAAGAGTGTAATATTAGTTGCGAGAAACGCATTTTTGAGGGACCATAATATCTCGAACCCCTAATTGAATTAATTTCATTAAAATATTTAATATTTTTTTTTAGAGTACCTGAGAAACTATTCCATAAACTTCCCCTGGTAGACAAGACTCCTACATCAGCTTTTGTAAGACAGGTAAAGTTACCAAAGTTAATATTTTGACCAGTAAAGAATAAAGTCAATAATTTATGAAATTTATAAAGTAATTGAAAAAATAAACCCTCTGATCTTTTAATTCTTTTTGCAACAATAGATTTGTTTGGGTCTTTGATTGATTGATTTATTAGATCTTTTATTTCCTGAGGCCTGTCTTCTCCGTCCCCATCCATAACAATGAGATTATCAAATTCCTCTTGCTCAAATATAAATTTTATACCAAAAGCATTACATCTAGCATGACCTTGATTTTTTTTCATATTAAATATTTTGATTAGATTTATTAAATCAGGTTTTTCCATCTTTGGTTGTTTAATTGTAGAGGCATCATTAACAATAAAACAATCAAAAACTATATTTTTAAAATTTTTAATATTCTTATTAATCTCTTGTAATAGTCTTTTTAGAGACTCCCAATCATTAAAGACTGGTACTAAAATAATAACTCTTTTCATTTTCTACCAATCATGCAATATCCGACTGGCCTGATAGTTCCAAACACTCCAGGGCAAATTTTCTTTAATATTTTGGGATTGCCTGTATATATTACACCTTCGTCATTAGCCACACTTGAAGATTTTTCCTTAAAGTCGTTGATCCATACCGGTCTGGAATATAAATGATAAGACAAATTTCCGGCATACCACTCATCGCCAATTACAATTTTAATTTCATTTGTAAAATTATTATCCCATTTATTTTGCACCAACCTTGCTATTTCTTTTCCAGGATAATCAGTTCTTTTACGATCATTATTAAGTGAGACTAATAAATACAAAATTGGGGACAAAAAAAAGAAAAATAAAAAAGAAACGTAAAATTTATTTAATGATTTTATATTAAGGTGTTTTTTTAGAATCTCAATAATAAAGACTCCAGCTAAAAGGTAAAAAGGTGTCATCCACATAGTTCTTATTTTTACACCGAATAAAATTGATGTAAGTACAATTAATATTATTGGAACCAAAAACATAAAAAAAACAAAAACATTATTTTCACTAAAATTGATTTTGATTTTTTTGATCTTTTTTATTAAGAAATAACTCATAATTAAAATAGGTAGTAGAAGCCCTATTTGTTTGAAAATAAAAAAAATTGGTAAAAAAATATGATCACTTAAACTTCCGATACCCCCAGTTCTATTGAATCCATATCTGACAGTAGTAAAATTATTTTCATATAGCCACATTAGATGTGGCATAATTACTACCAAGGTAATTAGCCCTGGTATTAAAAGATAAAATAAATTTAATTTTTTTTTCTTGAAAATTAAATAAAGAAATAAAAGTTTTACTCCGGCAACTAAGTAAAAAAATAAATATTTTGATAAAATTCCTAGGCCTATAAATAAACCTAATAATATAAAATCTGTAATCTTATTATGTTTAGTGCATCTATACGAAAAATAAATAGTTAAAGCCCAAAAAGGCAGTTGAGCGATATTCACATTAAATTCTGGAGTGGTGAAATTATAAAAAAATATACCTTCGAGTAAAAAAATTGATAATAGAGCATAATTGGGGTTATTAAATAAGTGAAGAGATAATTTAAAAATTACTATAAAAGAAAAAACCACAAAAATTTGACTTAAAATGTAATAGGCCCAATCTTGATTTCCAAAAATTCGGTAAACTACCTCTACGGCAAATGCACTTAACGGAGGATGTTTATTAAATCCCCAATCTAAATTACTTCCCCATGCTAAAGCCTCAATAGTATCTAAAGGTAGATTAACGTTTGATATGCTTGGGATAACTGTCCAAATTAATAAGTGAGAAGATAAAAAAATATAATAATATTTATATACGTTATTTTTATTTATCATATATTGAAATTATTACAATTTATAAGCTATTGACACGAATAAAATCAAACATATACTTCCGAAATTTAAAAATGTCAAAAAAAACCACTATAAAGAAATATATTCCCAATTCTAAAGAAAAATACATGTGTGCAAAACATAAAAAATTTTTTACTGAAGAACTTCTTAAATGGAAAAATGATATAATCAAATCGAATAACCTGGGTAATATTTTAAATTCCTCTGATGATAGCGTTTCCTCAGCTGATATGGTTGATCAAGCCTCTTCATACACTGATAAATCTGTAGAATTAAAAGCATTAAACAGAAGTAGAAAACTAATTTCAAAAATTAATTCTGCTTTACAAAGAATTAAAGAGGGTACTTATGGCTACTGTGAAGAAACTGGTGAGCAAATTGGACTAAAAAGATTGATAGCTAGACCAGTCGCTACTTTATCTATAGAGGCACAAGAGCGTCACGAAAGAGATGAAAAGATTTTTATAGAAGATTAAACTTTAGGAATTTCCTCACCCTTTTTTAACAAATCATAGCCTTTTATGACTGATTCTCTTTTTGAAATAAGCTGATACCATCTAGATAGGTGCTGGTAGTTTGATAAGCCAATATCATGCCATTCATGTCTTGCAATCCATGGAAATGTTGCAATATCTGCAATTGTGTATTTTTCGCCAGCTAAATACTTAGAATTTGATAACCTTTCGTCCAATTCTTTATAAATTCTCTCAGAAATTTTGAAATACCTTTTTTCACCAAAATCACTTTTTCCAGGATTATAATGATGAAACTGATGATGTTGGCCCAACATTGGTCCTACGTATCCCATTTGACCCATAAGCCATTGATTAATGACAGTCCTTTGACTTTCATCATAAAATTTTCCACTTTTTTCAGCTAGGTAAATTAAAATTGCTCCGGACTCGAATAAGCTTAGATTATTCTCGTGATCAATAATAACTGGAATTTTTCTAAATGGGCTAAGTTTTACAAACTTAGGATTAAACTGTTCATCTTTATTGATATTTATTTTTGTAACTTTGTACTTAAATTTTATTTCCTCAAGCATAATTGAAATCTTTTTACCGTTTGGAGTATTAGCGGTAAGCAGTTCAATCATTTTTTTCCTAGTCTATCTTGAATTGTTTTGGAAGATGTTGTGAATTCAAACCTATATTTTTCATTAGGTCTAGCTCTTTTAAAACATTCAACTGAAGCAAGAGCAACCTCGTGAAAACCTGAGAGAATTAATTTTAGTTTTCCTGGATAAGAACAAATATCGCCAGCTGCAAATATACCTTTCTTATTTGTTTCAAAATTTTCTGGGTTTACCTCAATAGTTTTTTTGTCCATATTCAATCCCCATTCAGCAATTGGGCCAAGTTTCATTATTAAACCAAAAAATCCAAGAATGACATCAGTTGAAATTTTTTCTGTTTTTCCATCATCAAACTTAATAGTGATAGACTTAAGCTCATTTTGGTTATCTAAAGATTCAATTTGACAAGGAGTTTTAATTGATACTTTATCCTCTTTCTCTAATTTTTTTATTTCAGAAAGAGTGTGCTGAGCTCCCCTAAACTCATTTCTTCTATGTATAAGTGTTATTTTTGAAAATTTTGATAGCTCTAAAGCCCAATCTAAAGCGGAATCTCCTCCCCCAAAAATTGATATTTTTTTATTTTTAAACTGCTCTTTATTTCTTACCGCATAAAATACAGATTTTCCCTCTAACTTCTCTGCTTCTTTTAGGGATATTTTTCTAGGTTCAAATGAGCCCACTCCACCTGCGATAATAATGTTAGGAGCAATAAATTCTTTTTGATTATTTGTTTTTACAACCCAATTCTCTTTTTCTTGATGTACTTCGTCAACTCTCTCATTTAAAAAAAATTCAGTTTTAAATGGTTTTATTTGTTCTAACAATCTTGTAGTTAGTTGTTCTCCAGTGCATTCTGGAACTGCCGGAATATCATAAATAGGTTTGTCTGGATAAAGTTCAATACATTGTCCACCAGCTTTATCAAGGTTGTCAATTACTACTGCTTTAAGACCTTTAATGCCAAGCTGATGAACTGCAAAAAGACCTACTGGACCAGCACCAATAATTATAACATCTGTTTTTTTCATTAAGTTTGTTTTTCTGGAGTCGTTATCTCTAAACCATCTAATTCATCGCTAACGATTATTTGACAACTTAGTCTGCTATTTTTTTTTGGTTCAAAGGCCATGTCTATCATATCTATTTCTGCACTTTCTGCTTTAGGTAATTTATGAAACCATTTTTCATTTACGTAAACGTGACAAGTTGCACAAGCCATCGATCCACCGCAATCAGCATCTATTCCTGGAATTTCATTTTGAATGGCGCCTTCCATAACGGACAAACCATTGTCCACTTCAATTGTTTTTGATGCTCCTTTAATATCTTTATAAGTAATCTTTGGCATTAATTTAATATAAGTATCTAAAAAAAAAGGGCAAGTATGTAAGACATACCTGCCCTTAATTATTAGTTTTTATCTATTATCTAGACGATAATCTTGTGTTCTGCATTGCTGCTGCCCAGATTACAAGACCAAAAGCGATCTTGTTAACAAAGTCAGCTAAGTTATAAATAACGTTTAAAGCATTTGCATCTACACCACCAGTTAGGTAACCGAAAATATATCCTAATGGATAAATCGCCCAACCAATAGTTACGATTATTCTCATAGCGCTGAACGCTGTCGACATAGCCTTGTTACCAGCTTTTGCCGCCATTGTTCCAGCCTCTCCTGAAAATATTTCAAACAAGATGTAAATCCATCCAGCCATTCCAATTACGAAACCTACGAATGGTTGTATGTAACCAGCTTCACCTAAGTATCCACCGATTAACATTACTAATGAACCAATTAATAGCTTCCAGAATATAGAAGTTGGCACCTTTCTAACAGCTGCCAAGATTAGATAGAATTCGATCATTTGAAGTGGTACTGTGATTAACCAGTCGATATATCTGTATACCGTTGGCGAGTCACCAGTCGACACCCAAACTTCTCTCATGTACATGTAGTGAACAAATGCAACACCAGTTACAAGTCCAGCTACTGTTAAAGATGTTCTCCATGATGCAGCAACAGTTCCTCTTTCTGCAAAGAAAAACACAGTTGTTGCGATCATTCCCATTGATACAAGCCAAAATGAAATTCCTACGAAATCATTTGTCTGTAACAATGCAGTCGCTGCGTTAGCTGAGCTTGTTATACCTAAAAAGGCAACAGCTGCTAAAGCAAGAAGACCTAATTTTCTCATGAAAACCTCCCTCGTTTGTTTAGTTTTCGTTTAGTTTATATATAAACTACTCGGACGAGTGATAAATAAATTCACCACCGAATAATATGTGGAGGACCTTAGTAAAAAACAAAGTTACAGTGAAGTGTTTTTTTTGCAAAAAAACCGCATATTTGTTGGATTTTCTATTTTTTTTTGGGGATATTTATGAAATAATCTTAAGAATGAAAGAAATTCCGGGGGTAAGAATTGACTCAAAAATATAATGACATTTACCAAAAATCTATCAAAAATCGAGAGGATTTTTGGAAAGAAATCTCTAATGATATATTTTGGTATAAAAAACCTACAAAAATTTTAAATTCCCAAAATCCTCCGTTTTACAAGTGGTTCGAAGATGGAGTAACAAATACATGTTATAATGCTTTAGATCTACATGTAGACCAAGGTAAAGGTGAAAAGCTTGCGATTATTTATGATAGTCCCATAACAGGTTCAAAAGAAAATATAACTTATAATAAGTTGAAAGAAAAAGTAGCTTTATTTGCTGGAGCTTTAAAAAAACAAGGCGTAAGCAAAGGAGATAGGGTTATAATCTATATGCCTATGATACCAGAGGCAGTAGTAGCTATGCTTGCCTGTGGGAGAATAGGTGCAGTACACTCAGTTGTATTCGGGGGCTTTGCGGCAAACGAATTAGCAAGCAGGATTGATGACTCTAAAGCTAAAATACTTGTTACCGCCTCTTGCGGCTATGAACCTGGACGAACTGTTCATTATAAACCTTTAGTTAATAAATCATTGGAATTAGCAAATCATAAAATTAAAAAGTGTATAATTTTTCAAAGAGAAAAGGATAAAGCAGAATTAAATCCCGCGATTGATATTACCTGGAACGATGCTCACAAAGATGTTAGGCCTGCAGAGTGTGAAAAAATGAATGCGAATGATTACGCTTATATTCTTTACACGTCAGGAACTACGGGCCTACCGAAAGGAATAGTTCGTGATATAGGCGGACATATAGTTGCATTAAAATGGACTATGAAAAACATTTACAATATCAAACCAGAGGACGTATGGTGGTCTGCTAGTGATATTGGTTGGATAGTTGGACACTCTTATATAGTATATGGTCCTTTATTTTATGGATGTACGACAGTTTTGTTTGAGGGAAAACCAGTGGGAACTCCTGACGCAGGAGTTTTTTGGAGAGTAATTTCAGAGCATAAAGTAAAATCTCTTTTTACTGCACCAACAGCAATTAGAGCTATAAAAAAAGAGGATCCTAATGGAGAATTCTTTAAAAAATACGATTTGACTAAGTTTGATAAACTATTTCTTGCTGGTGAAAGAGCCGACCCTGATACAATTAAATGGTTTGAAAAGCTTTCTAACTCACCTGTAATCGATCATTGGTGGCAAACTGAAACAAGCTGGGCAATAACATCAAGTTGTACAGGAATAGAAAATTTTCCTGTAAAATACGGATCAGCTTTTAAACCGGTGCCAGGTTATGATTTAAAAGTTTTAAATTCTGAAGGTAAAGAAGTGGGTCCAGGAAAGATGGGTGATATTGTTGTCAAACTCCCTCTTCCGCCAGGAACTTTTCCAACTCTTTGGGGAGCGGATAAAAGATATAAAGAGAATTATATGACTACTTATCCAGGATATTATCAAACTTATGATGCGGGACACATTGATGAAGATGGATATGTTTGGATCATGTCTAGAACAGACGACATTATTAATGTTGCGGGCCATAGACTATCAACTGGGGCTATTGAGGAAGTTTTAGCAGAACATCCGAATGTTGCGGAATGCGCAGTAATAGGAATAGCTGACAAACTTAAAGGTCAAATACCTATCGGTTTGCTAGCACTTAAAGCTGGGGTAACTAAAGATAAAAAAGATATAATTAGCGAGTGTGTAAAAATGGTAAGAGAAAAGGTTGGTCCTGTTGCGGCATTCAAAATAGCGATTGTAGTAAAGAGATTGCCTAAAACTAGATCAGGAAAGGTGCTTAGAGGAACAGTAAGAAAAATTGCAGATAATGAACCTTATAAAATGCCAGCAACTATAGATGATCCAGCTATTCTAGATGAAATTAAACAAGACTTGAAAGATAATAATATTCTAAAACTTTAAAGGTTGCCCTTTAGACTCAACTAAAATTTTTCCTTCAGACATTACTAAAATACCGTTTACGACAGTACCTACAGGGAAACCTTTAACTTTATAATTATGAAAGGGTGTCCATCCACATTTACTAGCGATCATTTCATTCTTTATAGTAACTTCTTTATCCATATCAACTATTGTCAAATCCGCATCAAAACCCTCTTTTATAAAACCTTTATTTTTAATTCCAAAAATTTTACATGGATTTTCACACATCAAATTTATGAGTTGATTTAACCCTAGTTTTCCATTGTTCACATGATCAATCATAACTGGAAAAATAGTTTGAACACCTGGCATTCCTGAGGGAGTATTCGGGTATTCTTTGTCTTTATTTATTTTTAAGTGAGGAGCATGATCTGACCCAAGAACATCTACAACATTATTTTTTATAGCAACCCACAAACGATCGTAATGATCTTTCGATCTTAAAGGTGGGTTCATTTGAGCGTAAGTTCCTAATTTATTGTAACAATCTGGTGCATACAAAGTTAAATGTTGAGGGGTTGTTTCAAAAGTAACGTTTTTTTTATGCATAGCTAAAAAATCGACCTCTTCTTTAGTAGTAACATGTAAGACATGAATTTTTTTGTTATATCTTGCTGCAATTTTTACAACTCTACGAGTTGAGGACATCGCACATTCCACATTTCTCCATTCAGGATGAGAGTGGACATCTCCTTGTCTAATAAATTTTTTTCTTAATTTAATTATGTCTTCATCTTCAGAGTGAATTGAAACTATTCTGTCACTACTAGAAATCACTTTTTCGATATCCGCCTCTTTGTCCACTAAAAGATTGCCTGTAGAGGATCCTGCAAAAAGTTTAACTCCACAACAGCCCTCAACGTTTTTAAGTTGTGCGAGTTGTTCAGTATTTTGTGGAGTTGCTCCAAAATAAAATGCGTAATTACTGTGCATTCTGTTTTTTGCGGCTTTTAATTTTTTTTCAAACTCTACTAAATTTGCTGTTGGAGGATTGGTATTAGGCATTTCAAACAAAGAAGTTACGCCGCCAAGAACTGCGGCTCTGCTTCCGCTTTCTAAATCTTCTGCATCAGTAGATCCAGGTTCTCTAAAATGTACTTGGGTGTCAATGATCCCTGGCAAAACTACTTTGCCAGATGCGTCGTAAACTTTATAATTATTCTCCTCTATATTACCTATTTTTTTAATTTTATTTTCGTATAAACCGATATCAGATTTTATCAATTTTCCATCGATATAACAGGAACCATTTTTAATAATAAGAGTATAATTATCAGACATATTTTTTATATATAATATAATGTATAAGTAACAATTATGAAAAAAGATCAAGTTGTAATTTTAGAAAAAAGAGGCGTGATCTTAGTAAGTGGAGAAGATAGTAAAGACTTTCTCCAAAATATAATTACAAATGACATAAATAAAGTTTCTAATAAAAACTCTGTTTTCGCAGCCCTATTAACACCTCAAGGTAAATATTTAAATGAATTTTTTATAATTAAAAGTAATAAAGGATATTTGTTAGACTGTAGCGAGGACTCTACTAAAGAACTAATAATAGATTTATCAAAGTACAAATTAAGATCAAAAGTTAAAATTGAGGACTTTTCTTCTAAATTCGTTATTGGAGTAATAAACGATTCAAAATTTAGAGAATTACAAGAGAAATTAAAGTCAAATGAAAATACTATTACTTTTAGAGATACACCTATTTTTTTAGATCCAAGAAATAAAGAATTAGGAGCAAGAATAATTTCAAATCTTGAAAAATTTTACCTAACAATCAAAAAATTAAATCTAAATATTATCGATAATAAAGAATATTATTCTCTTGCACATAAATTAGGAATACCTGAAAAAGGGTTAATAAATTTAAAAGATCAATTGTTTGGTTTAGAAGCAAATTTTGAGACGCTTCAAGCTATAGATTTTAAAAAAGGATGTTTTGTAGGACAAGAAAATACTGCGAGGATGAAATTAAAAAATAAACTTAGAAGAAGATTGTTTCCCATATCATCAACTGAAAAATTAAATATCGGTGATGAAATTACTTTTAATAATATTATAATAGGAAAAATACTAATTGATCAGCCCTATGCCTTCGGATTAATTAAAGTTTTCGAACCTAATCTTAAAGATTTTATTGATAAAAAATTATTAGCAAATAATAAAGAATGTAAAATTTTAGAGCACGTTAAGTAACCTAGATAACGATGCTAAAATTCCATATCCACTCAATTCAATAAAAGCTATAACTAAAATTATAAATATAATTCTTTTGTGCTTTCTTATATATTCAATCATAAACCTATTTTTTGGTGCGGTCGGAGAGACTCGAACTCTCACGGGAAACCCACACGCCCCTCAAGCGTGCCTGTCTACCAATTTCAGCACGACCGCAATAATAATGCGACAATAAATGAATGACAATTTAATCTCAAGTTGGTAAATTAGAATTAGTATGTCTGTACAACAACAAAATTTGAGTTCTACTCAAGAGATTTATAAGAAAATCTCAAAATTCGTTCCTGAGGCTGAATGGAAAATTCATGCTCCATTAATAGAGAGAATTAATAAAATTAAAAAAGACAAAAATGCAATTATACTTGCTCATAATTACCAAACTCCAGAAATTTACCATGGTGTAGCAGATATATCTGCGGACTCATTAGCGCTAGCAGTAGAGGCGTCTAAAACAAAAGCTGATAAAATTATTATGTGTGGGGTACACTTTATGGCTGAAACAGCAAAATTAATGTGTCCAGAAAAAAAAGTATTTCTTCCCGACATGCAGGCTGGTTGCTCTTTATCTAATTCTATTACAGGTGAAGATGTAAAATTACTTAAACAAAAGTTTCCAGGCGTGCCTGTTGTCTCTTATGTAAATACTTCTGCAGACGTAAAAGCAGAAACTGATGTTTGTTGTACTTCAGCCAATGCAGTAAAAGTAGTTGAGTCTTTAAATGTAGATAAAGTAATTTTTCTACCTGACCAGTATTTAGCAGACTATGTAGCAAAAAATACTAAGGTCAAAATAATTTCTTGGAAAGGAACTTGTATAGTACATGAACAGTTTACAGGAAAAGAAATTAAAGAAATTAAATCTGAAAATCCCGGAATTAAAATAATAGCTCACCCTGAATGTCCACCAGATGTAATTGCTGCCTCTGATTTTACAGGATCAACTTCTGGAATGATCGATTATGTGAAAAATAAACAACCTAAAAAAGTTATGTTAGTAACGGAATGTTCAATGAGTGACAACGTGGAAGCTGATCATCCGAACGTATCTTTTATCAAGCCATGTAATTTATGTCCTTATATGAAAAAAATTAATTTAAAAAAAATATTAAACTGTTTAGAAAATGAAACTAACGAAATTATTTTAGATAGTAAAACTATAGAGGCCGCGAGAAAGTCCGTAATCAGAATGACCGAGATCGGTCGTTAGAATCAGTGCAAGTATTAAATCAATTTTATATTAAGTCAGTTGTAAGAAAGGCTCTTGAGGAGGACCTGAAGCCTAAGGGTGATATCACTACAAACATTATTAAATCAAAAAATAAAATTATTAAAGCTAGGATAATAGCTAAACAAGATGGTGTAATAGCTGGATTAGAGTTTTGCAAAACAGCATTTAAATTAATTGGTAGAGAAACCGTTTTTACAAAGAAAGTTTCAGATGGAAAAAAGATAAAAAAAAATAAAGTAATTGCCAATATAAAAGCTAAAACAAAAACAATCTTAACTGCTGAGAGAACTGCTTTAAACTTTCTTAATCACGCCTCAGGTATCGCCACATTAACAAATCAATTCGTAAAAAAAATTAGTAAAAAAACTAAGATCTGTTGTACAAGAAAAACTACACCTAATTTGAGAACACTTGAAAAATATGCAGTCAAAAAAGGTGGTGGTTATAATCATAGATATAATTTAAGTGATGAAATTCTTATTAAAGACAATCACATTAGTTCATCTAAAAGTCTTAGGGAATTGGTTAAGAAAGCTATAAAAACAAAAAAAATCGTTACAGTTGAAGTTGAAAATGTAAATCAGGTTAAACAAATTTTAGGCTTAAATTTTAAAAGAATACTTTTTGATAATATGAAATCTTCACAATTAAAAAATTGTTTAAAACTCTGTAAAAATAAATATGAAACAGAGTATTCCGGAAATGCTACTTTAAATAATATTAAGCAAATATCCGAAACAGGTGTAAATAGAATTTCAGTTGGTGCGATTACTCATAGCACCAGATCATTTGATACTACTTTATTATTTAGATAGTTCTGCTTGCGCGGCAGCTAATCTTGCTACTGGTACTCTATATGGAGAACAGGAAACATAGTTTAGTCCTTTTTTAGAACAAAACTCAATACTCTTTGGATCGCCACCATGTTCTCCGCAAATACCTAATTTAATATTTTTGTTTGTTTTTTTACCCCTTGAAGATGCTATTTCTACAAGCTCACCTACTCCATTTTGATCAATACTAACAAATGGATCTACATCAAAAATTTTATTATCAATATAATCCTTTAAAAATTTTCCTGAGTCATCTCGACTAATCCCAAAGGTTGTTTGTGTCAAATCATTTGTTCCAAAACTGAAGAAGTCAGCGTGTTTTGAAATAGACTTTGCTTGTAAAGCAGCACGTGGTAATTCAATCATAGTGCCAACCATATATTCAAGTTTTAATTTATTCTCATTTTCTATTTCTTTTGCAATTTTATTAACTAAAGCTCTTAAAATTTTTAATTCAGACTCAGTTGAAACCAATGGTATCATTATTTCCACAAAAGCTGCTTTAATTTTTTGTTTTTTTAATTCAACTATAGCTTCAAATATTGCTCTACATTGCATCTCGTAAATCTCTGGAAAAGAAATACCAAGTCTACAACCTCTATGGCCTAACATAGGATTTTCTTCATGGAGCTCTGCAATTCTATCTTTAACTTCTTTCGCTGATAGATTTAAAGATCTTGCTACTTCATCTATGTCTTTCTCAGCTTTTGGTAAAAACTCGTGAAGTGGTGGATCTAATAATCTTACCGTAACTGGTAAGCCTGACATTACTTTAAATATTTTTTTAAAGTCTTCTTTTTGATAAGGAAGAAGTTTATTTAGCGCGCTATTTCTATCCTCTTTTGATTTAGACAATATCATTTGTCTAACAGATAAAATTCTTTCTTCATCAAAGAACATATGCTCTGTTCTACATAGACCAATTCCTTCAGCTCCAAACTCTCTAGCTGTTTTGCTGTCTGCTTCTGTTTCAGCATTAGTTCTCACTTTTAATTTTCTAAATGCATCAGCCCATTTCATTATCGTAGAGAAATATCCAGATATTTCTGGTTGAACAGTAGGAACTAGTCCTTTCATTACTTTTCCACTTCCACCGTCAATAGTAATAATATCTCCTTCTTTAATAATTACATCCCCAGCTTTGAATTGTTTTAATTCATAATCGATCATTATTTCACTTGAACCAGAAACGCATGGTCTTCCCATTCCTCTTGCGACAACCGCAGCATGACTTGTCATACCGCCTCTTGCAGTAAGAATTCCTTTAGCAGCATGCATACCGTGTATATCTTCTGGTGAAGTTTCTAATCTGACTAATATAGTATCTTGCATCATCCCGTTTAATTTTTCTGCCTCATCAGCTGTAAAAACAACTTTACCACTTGCTGCCCCTGGTGATGCAGGTAAGCCTGAAGCGATCACTTCTCTCTCAACTTTGTCATCTAAAGTTGGATGTAATAAAGTATCTAAAGTATTTGGGTCTACTCTTTTTATTGCCTCTTTTTTTGAAATTAATTTTTCTTTAACCATATCAACTGCAATTTTAATTGCGGCTTTGGCAGTTCTTTTTCCTGATCTCGTTTGAAGCATCCAAAGTTTGTTATTCTCAACTGTAAACTCAATATCTTGCATATCTTTGTAATGCTTTTCTAATTTTAAAAACACTTTTGATAATTCTTTGTAAACTTTAGGCATAGCCTCCTCCATTGAGAGGTCTTTTGAACCTGATTCTTGCTTTGCTTTCTTTGTGATGTATTGAGGAGTTCTTGTGCCTGCCACTACATCTTCACCTTGTGCATTAATTAAAAATTCTCCGAAAAAAGAATTTTCTCCTGTTGAAGGATTTCTTGTAAAGGCAACTCCTGTTGAACAATCATCACCCATATTTCCAAAAACCATTGCTTGAATATTTACAGCTGTTCCCCAATGATCTGGAATTTGATTTAATTTTCTATAAGTTTTTGCTCTTTGGCTGTCCCAAGATAAAAATACAGCGTAGATTGCTCCTAATAATTGCTCTTTGACATCTTGAGGGAAGCTAATTTTTTTTTCTTTTTTTACTAATTCTTTAAAATTAATAATTAAACCATCCCAATCACTTTCATCTAAGTCTGTATCGAGCAAAACTCCTTTGGTTAACTTGTAATTATCAATTAGTTCTTCAAACAGATGTCCCTCTACGCCTAAAACTACATTACTGTACATTTGTATAAATCTCCTATAGCTATCTTTTGCAAACCTTCCGTTTAATGTTTTTTTCTTTAAGGACTCTACTGTTTTATCATTTAAGCCAAGATTTAGGATAGTATCCATCATTCCAGGCATGGAGATTCTCGCACCAGATCTTACAGACACTAAAAGAGGATTGTTAAGGCCACCAAACTTCTTTTTAGTTTTATTTTCGATATTTTTGAGTTCAGCTTCAATATTTTTAATTACATTTTTGGGTAGTTTTTTTTTATTTTTGTAAAAAAGATCACAAACATCTGTGGTAATAGTAAATCCTGGGGGAACAGGTAAACCTAATCTACCCATTTCACCAAGATTAGCTCCTTTACCACCCAAAATATTTTTTTTGTTCTTTAACTTTTTGGCAGATTTATCATCAAAGCTAAATATAACTTTTGCCATTACAATCCCTCTAATTTTGAAAAATCGATAAAATTGTCAAATGTATTACAGAACATTTTTAACAACTCAAATCGATTATTTTTAATATCCTGATTTTCATCATTTACTACCACATTTTCAAAAAAATTATCCGTAGTTTCTTTAGTATCAGAAAGCTTTATTAACAAGCTTTCATAATCTTTATTATCATCTTTAACTGTAAAAGCTTTACGTATCTCATTTATTTTTTCATAAAGTTTTTTTTCTTCATCTTTTCTAAATAATACAGCATCAGGTTTACCAGTGATACTCTTTCCAACTTTATCTAAAATATTTGAAGCTCTTTTATATGAACTTATAGCATTATAGCCAATTCCTTTATTTTTGTATTTGTTCATTAAAATTGTTTTTTTATAAAGTGCTAAGAAATTATCCCCAGCGTGAGAGCTAATTGATGCCTCAATAACATCAGTTTTAATATTTTTCAATTTTAACACGTTACGCATTCTTTCCTTTATAAATTCCAAAACCTCAAGTTCTGTTTTCCCATTTACTATTTTAACACCTTGTTCTTGATAAAGTCTTATGGCGTAACTAATTAAATCTCTAAGTTTAAACGATAATTTATTTTCAATAATAATTCTAAGCAATCCAATCGCAGCCCGTCTTAAAGCAAAAGGATCTTTTGAACTCGTAGGTTTTTCATCAATGACAAAAAAACCTACTAACGTATCTATCTTATCTACTATTGAGATAGAATAGCTAAAAGGTTTTTTTGGTATTACTGAAGTAAGACCTATTGGCAAATAATGATCACTTACTGAGTTTGCCACATCTTCATCAAAACCTTGTGCTAATGCAAAATATTTTCCCATCACCCCTTGAAGTTCTGGATATTCTCCAACTAGGTCAGAACATAAATCGGATTTAGAAATGGAAGCTGCAACTTGAACTTTTTCTTTATTAATATTTAAATCATCAGATAATAAGCCAGCCAACTGTCTTAGCCTTTGCGTTTTGTCATAAATAGTACCTAGTTTTTCGTAAAAAGTTACTGTTTTGAGATTTGCTATTTGTTTAATTAAATTTTTAGATCTATCTTTATCCCAGAAAAATTTAGCATCTGCTAATCTGGCTTCTACAACTCTTCTATTTCCTTGGGAAATTAATTTTTTTTCATCTTTTTTATTTGCAACAACAAAAAAATAGTTAGTTAATCGATCTCTACTATCAAAAATTGGAAAATATCTCTGATGTTTCTCAAGTGTAGATATTATAATCTCTTTAGGTATTTCTAAATAATCTTTACTAAAACTCACATGAAGTAAATTTGGATCCTCAACAATATTAACAACCTCTTCTAAAAGTTTCGGATTTAGACTCTCTTTGTACTGTTTAGATTGAGAAAATGAACTTATTTTTCTAAGAATAATCTCTTCTCTTTCCTTATGATCTACGATTATTTTATTAGTTTTTAAAAAATTTAAGTAATCCCTAAAATCTTTTATTTTTTTAGTTTTTATAATTAAATCTTGTTCAATAATTACCTCATCGGTAGTATCAAGATGTTCAAATTTAAATGTTAATTTTTTATTGTTAAACTTTGCAAAAATTGACCTAAGAGGCCTACCCCACATCAAATTATGATTTGACCATTTCATTGATTTTTTCCAATTAATTAATCCTATTGCCTTTGGAATAATTTTGATTAATAAGTCTTCAACCAAAATTGATTGGGATTGTGTTCTAATAAAGTAAAATTTTCCTTTTTCAGTATCTTTTTCGATTAAGTCTTTCTCATTGACATTTTTAGCTTTAATAAAACCTTGCACAACTTGAATAGGAGAACCTACTTTTGGCCCTTTGATTTCTTTGGCCTCAATTTTAATTTTTTCAGTAAGATTTTTTATAAATAACATTAGTCTAGTTGGTGAAGAATAAACCGATAAATCCTTATACTTTATGTTTCCCTCTTCGAATGAGTTTTCAAGAAATTGTTTTATTTGAGACCTTGCTGCTATTTGTAAATTTGGTGGAATTTCCTCGCTATATAATTCCAATAAAAGTTCTGCCATAATTTAACTTTGTGAGCTTAACCATAAAGCTCCACAACCTTTTGCGAGATCCCTAATTCTAGTAATATAGCCAGTTCTTTCTGCAACTCCAATTACGCCCCGAGCGTCTAATAAATTAAAAATATGACTTGCTTTAAGGCATTGATCATAAGCTGGTAATGAAAGTTTTTTTTCAAGTAAAGATTTACACTCATTTTCAGTATTTTCAAAACTTTTAAGTAAAGTATCAGTATTTGCAAACTCAAAGTTGTAAGCAGAAAATTCTTTTTCAGCTTGAAAGAAAACTTCTTTATATTTTACACCATTATTATTCCAATCCAGATCAAAGACATTATTTTTTTCTTGAACAAACATACATAGCCTCTCGAGACCATAAGTAATTTCAACTGGAACAGGTTTGCATTCTATACCTGTCATTTGTTGAAAATAAGTAAATTGAGTTATCTCCATTCCGTCACACCAAACTTCCCATCCTAATCCCGCTGCCCCTAAGGTTGGACTTTCCCAATCATCTTCAACAAAACGGATGTCATGATTTTTAACATCAATACCAATAGCTGCTAAGCTTTTTAAATATGTTTGTTTAATGTTGTTCGGAGATGGTTTAATAATAACTTGATACTGATAATAGTGTTGTAAACGATTTGGGTTTTCACCATATCTACCGTCTGTTGGTCGTCTTGACGGCTGAACATAAGCTGCTCTCCATGGTTTAGGGCCCAGAGATCTTAATGTGGTTGCAGGATGAAAGGTCCCAGCTCCAACCTCTAAATCGTATGGTTGTAAAATCACACAGCCATTTTTTCCCCAAAATTTTTGAAGACTCATTATTATATCTTGAAAAGAAAGAGAATTACTTTTTTTTTTTACTTTTTTTTTAGCTGGCATCTATAAACCAAATTTTTGCCATATCGATTTTTCTTCAATTAAATTAAAAAGTTTTTCAACCGGGTCTTGAACAGATGAGGAAAGTTTTCTTGCAATAAACCCTTTAGGTTTTTCAAATGTTTTAATAATTACCTTTTCTCCAAATTTTTCTTTTAAAACTTGATCTGCATTTCCGATACCATCAATTAGCCCAAGCTTTAATGATGTTTTTCCTGTCCAAAATTCTCCTGTAAAAATATTATTTTTTTCGGGATCCTTCAGTTTTGAGCCTCTGCTTTTCTGAACAATTTTAATAAAGTCTTCATGTAATTCAAGCTGTATAGTTTTTAATCTTTTAATATCGTCCTCTTTTTCTTCTTTAAATGGATCTAAAGTGCTTTTATTTTTTCCAGCTGTATAAACTCTTCTTTCTATTCCGATTTTTTGAATTAAGTCTTTAAAACCAAAAGATGCAGAAATTACCCCTATTGAACCAATTATAGAACTTGAATTAGCATAAATTTCATCTCCAGCGCATGCAATAAAATATCCACCTGATGCTGCGACGTCTTCGGCAAATATAATTACTTTTACCTTTTTTTTTTCAGCCAGCTGCCTTATATAACTATAAATTAAATGCGACTGAACCGGAGATCCTCCAGGAGAATTAATTGATATTGCAACGTGAGAAATTTTTTTAACTGAAAAAGCTTTTTTCAGAATTTCCCTCTGATTGGCTAGTTCCATGCCTTGTTTAAACTTACCTGCTGAACCTATAATGCCTGTGAGTCTGACATGTGGAACAACTTTTTTTTTCTTAAAAAATGAAAACATATTTTTTGATGATTAATTATATTCTTATAGCAGCAAAAAATTAAATTTTAATTAATAATTACGCTACTTATAGTTGAATTGTGGGTGCGTCACCACGGGTCCATTTAAAAATTTATTATTAGCGGAAACAAATATAAATATTGCTTATGGGATCAGTTATACCTTTAAAGAAATCAGCAAATTCTGCTTACCTTGAACTTAAAAACCTTCTTGGTGATAAACTGCAAAAAGTTGAAAATCTTATTCAAGAAAAGTTAAAAAGTGATGTAAGTCTGATACAGAAGATGAGCGATCATCACTTAGGATCAGGCGGTAAAAGATTAAGAGCACTCCTAACTTTAGAGTCTGCAAAATTAACTGGATATAATGAAGATAAAAGAGATATTAATTTAGCTGCTTGTGTTGAATTAATTCATTCTGCAACTCTTTTACACGATGATGTAATAGATGAAAGTGAATTAAGGAGGGGAGTCAAAACTACTAATTCTGTTTGGGGTAATCAATCATCTATTTTGGTAGGTGATTATTTACTTAGTAGATGTTTTGAAATGATGGTTGAAGACGGTGACTTAGAAGTTTTAAAATTGCTATCCTCTACTTCTTCAAAAATTGCTCAGGGTGAAGTTTTGCAACTTCAGCATAAAGGTGAAGCTGATCTATTAGAGGAAACATATATAGATATAATAAATTTAAAAACAGCCTCACTTTTTTCTGCTGCAACTAAAACAGGAGCTTGTTTATCAGGGAGTAATGAAAAAGAAAAAAAAGCTTTAGAATCATACGGTAGAAATTTGGGACTGGCATTTCAAATTGCTGATGACGCTCTTGACTTTTATGCAAAAGAAAAAATGTTTGGTAAAGAAATTGGTAAAGATTTTTTTGAAGGAAAAGTTACTCTTCCAATGATTATTATTTTTCAGAAAGGAAATAAGGAAGAAAAAAATTTTCTTGATATAATAATGAAAAAAGAAAAAAGAACTGAAAAAGATTTTAGTGATACATTATCTATAATTAATAAATATAAAGCAGTCGAAGCTACATTCAAAAAAGCTGAATATTTTGTAAATGTTTCTTATGATGCTTTAGCAATTTTTCCGGATAACGAAGATAAAAAAATCTTACAAAACTTAACGAGCTTTAGCCTTAATAGATCTTTTTAAGGATAAAGAAGCTCTTTCTCCCAATTTCCATTTTTTTTTCTATAGTTTAATCTCTCATGTATTCTTCCTTCACCATCCAACCAAAATTCTATTTCCTCTGGTAATAATCTCCATCCGGACCAGTGTGGTGGTCTTGGTACATTTTTTTGATCAGGAAATTTTTTTTCAAATTGTTTTATTTTACTCAAAAAAGTTTCTCTTTGGTCTAAAATTGAAGATTGTGATGAGGCCCACGCACCAATTCTATTTTTGTATGGTCGTGAATTAAAATAATCATCTGCCTCTTTAGCTGAAACCTCTTCTACTTTTCCAATAGCTCTTACTTGACGTCTTAAACTTTTCCAATGAAAGCACATTGAGGCTTTTTGATTTTCTTTAAGTTCATTTCCTTTTTTACTGTTAAAATTAGTATAAAAAACAAATCCTTTGTCGCTTAAACCTTTGAGAAGGACTATTCTTACATTTGGCTGATTATGTTTGTTTGAAGTTGCAATTGCAACGGCGTTCGGGTCATTAATTTCACTTTTCTCTGCCTTAGAAAACCATTTTTTAAACAATTCTATAGGATTATCTAATTCTTCAAAGATAATATCTATACCAAGTGAATTTTTGCCATTTTTTTGATTCATAATTTCTTTAAAATAATTTATACATTAATTATCTATGTCTTTTAATACTTTTGGAAAAATATTTAGGTTTACCACTTGGGGAGAGTCTCATGGCCCCGCTATTGGTTGTGTAATAGATGGATGTCCCCCTAATATACCTATATCTGAGGCAGATATTCAGAAAGATATGGACAGAAGAAGACCTGGTCAATCAAAATTTACCACTCAAAGAAAAGAGGCAGATAAAGTTATAATTTTATCTGGTGTATTTGAAGGTAAAACTACTGGGACTCCAATCTCTATAATCATTTATAATGAAGATAAAAGATCCAGAGACTATGAAACAATAAAAAATAAATTTAGACCTGGTCACGCTGACTATACTTATTTTAAAAAATATGGAATTAGAGATTACAGAGGTGGAGGCAGGCAATCTGCTCGAGAAACTGCTAGTAGAGTTGCTGCAGGCGCAGTAGCCAAAACTGTTCTTAAGAAGATGATAGGTTCAAAATTTAATGTAATCGGTGCCGTCACTCAACTAGGGTTAATGTCTTGCGATAAACTAAATTGGAAGAATAGTGAGATAAGAAAAAATCCCTTTTTTTGTCCAGATAAAAAATCTGTAAAACTTTGGGAAAAATATCTTTTGGCTGTAAGAAAAGCAGGTTCCTCTTGTGGAGCAATAATAGAATTAAGAGCAACTGGTGTTCCAGTTGGTTTAGGTGCTCCAATCTATTCTAAACTTGATACTGATATAGCTGCAGCATTAATGAGTATAAATGCTGTAAAGGGAGTTAATATTGGAGCTGGAATGAATGCGGCTTTTTTAACTGGAGAGGAAAATTCTGACGAAATGAGAAAAGGGTCTGGAGCAGTAAAATTTAAAACTAACCAAGCTGGTGGAATTTTGGGCGGTATTTCTTCAGGTCAAAATATTGTTGCTTCATTTGCAGTCAAACCTACTTCATCAATTTTAACAAAAAGAAATACAATAGATAAAAAAGGCAAAAATACTAAAATCTCAGTAAAAGGAAGACATGATCCTTGCGTAGGCATTAGAGCAGTGCCGATAGGTGAAGCCATGATAAACTGCGTTCTATTGGATCATTATTTAATGCATAGAGCGCAGTGTAGTTAATTAGATTTCTTATTTTTATTTTTTGCTATAATTATATTTGAATTCAAAGTTTCTTGAACTTTATTTACTATCGATAAACTATCTAAACCAGCAGTTTCATACATTTTTTCAGGTGTGTCTTGATCTATAAAAATATCCGGCAAAATCATCGATCTGAATTTTAAGCCTGTATCAAAAACTCCTCTATCAGATAATAATTGCATCACATGTGAGCCAAAACCACCTATAGAACCTTCCTCGATTGTTATCAAAACTTCATGGTTAGTAGCTACCTCCATAATTAATTTTTCATCTAATGGTTTGGCAAATCTTGCGTCAACTATTGTACATTCAATACCTTTTTTACTTAAGCTTTCAGAGGCTTTTTTACATTCTTCAAGTCGTGTTCCAAAACTTAATAATGCTGCTTTTTTTCCCTCCTTTATTAGCTTTGCTTTTCCAATTTCTAAAATTTCATTTATGGAAGGCAACGAAACTCCAACTCCATTACCTCTAGGATATCTAAAGGCTGAAGGTCGATCATTAATTTCAACAGATGTATTTATCATTTTAACTAGTTCTGCCTCATCGCTTGCAGCCATAACTACAAAATTTGGTAAAGTTGACAAGTATGTTATGTCAAAAGATCCTGCGTGAGTTGGTCCGTCAGCGCCGACTAACCCAGCTCTATCTATTGCAAACCTCACTGGCAAGGATTGTAGAGCAACGTCATGAACTACTTGATCATAAGCTCTTTGTAAAAAAGTTGAATAAATTGCTGCATAAGGTTTATATCCCTCTGTAGCTAATCCTGCTGCAAAAGTTATAGCATGTTGTTCTGCTATCCCAACGTCAAACGCTCTATCAGGAAATCGTTTTTCAAATAAATTTATACCAGTCCCAGATGGCATTGCACCGGTAATTCCTACAATTTTTGTGTCTTGTTCCGCGTGTTTAATCAAAGTATCTGCAAAAACTTTTGTGTATGAAGGGGTATTTGACTTAGACTTTGATTGCTCGCCAGTTGAAATGTTAAACTTAGAAACTCCATGATATTTATCCCCGGACTCCTCAGCAGGTTTATATCCTTTTCCTTTTTGCGTTCTTACATGAATAAGAACAGGTCCTTGATGATTAGAATTTTTAACATTTTCGAATATTTGTACTAGATTTTCTACGTCATGTCCGTCTATTGGCCCCACGTAATAAAATCCAAGTTCGCTAAATAATGTTCCACCTGTAACCATATTTCTTAGCATATCTTCAGCTTTACCTGCTGTTTGACTAAATCTTTTTGAAAAAGCAGAAATAATCATTTTCAAAGTTTCTCTAAAACTAAAATATAGTTTACCAGACAACAAATTAGCTAAATATTTGCTCATTGCACCTACGGGTCTAGCGATTGACATATCATTATCATTTAATACTACTATTAAATTAGATTTTAGAGCTCCAGCATTATTCATTGCTTCATATGCCATTCCAGCGCTCATAGCCCCATCGCCTATAACTGCTATAACATTATTATTATTATTTGATAATTTTTTTGCCACTGACATGCCCAAGGTTGAAGAAATAGAAGTGGAACTATGAGCCGCTCCAAAAGGATCATACTCGCTCTCTGTTCTTTTTGTAAAACCAGATAAACCTCCGCCTTTTCTCAAAGTTTTTATTCGTTCTCTTCTGCCAGTAATGAGTTTATGAGGATAGCATTGATGACTAACATCCCAGACTAATTTATCTTTTGGAGTATCAAATACATAGTGCAAAGCCACCGTAAGCTCAACTACGCCTAAACCAGCACCTAGATGGCCTCCTGTTTCTGAGACAACATCAATTAACTCATCTCTAAGTTCATCAGAAATTCGCTTTAAATCTTCTTTTTTAAATTTTCTTAAATCAGATGGAAAATTAATTTGTTTAATAATTCTTGTCATTAAAAGTTTCTTTCTTTTATAAATTTTAAAGTATTTATTAAGTCTTTTGCATTTTTTCCATGTTTTTTTAATTTAAGCAATATTTTTTTCTCTAATTTATCTGCATATCTTAATGTATTTTCATAACCAAGAAGTCTTATTAAAGTAGATTTGCCTTTTTTGTTATCTTTTTTGATTTGTTTTCCAGTCACTTTTTTAGAACCTGTTATATCTAAAAAGTCATCAGTCAATTGAAATAACAATCCAATGTCTTCTCCAAGTTTCCCTAATAATATCTTGTCCTTATTATTTTTGTTTCCAATAATTGCAACTGATTGAATGCAAAAATTGAATAATTTCCCTGTTTTTTTTCTTTGCATATCTAATATTTGATTTAAATTTTTTCTTTTATTTTCAAACTTCAAATCTAGCTCTTGACCGCCAGCTATTCCTGTATGACCTGCGCTGTTAGATAAAAGTTCTATTATTTCGTTTTTTTGTTTTAAATTGAGTGAATTTTTTTTACTCGCAATTATTTCAAATGCTAAAGTTAATAATGAATTTCCTGCAAGTACAGCTGTTGCTTCACCATATTTTTTATGTGTTGTAGGCTTACCTCTTCTGATTGTGTCATTATCCATGCAAGGAAGATCATCATGGATGAGTGAATAAGAGTGAATACATTCTACAGCTGCACAGATGCTTAAAAGTTTTTTTTGACTCACTTTTAATAGTTTACCTGCGTCTAAAATAATTGTAGATCTTATTTTTTTCCCTCCAGAAATTACTCCATACTTCATTGGTGAAGCTAAAAACGATTTTTTCTGTTTATTTAAATAATTAAGTAAATATTTATCAACCTTATTTGCGTTATTTATTAATTTTTTTTTAATCATTTTGATATTTGCTATTTAAGAATTTGATAATTTTTTTGATTTAATTTTGAAAAGATTTTCCACATGCTTATTTAAATTTATTAATCTTTTATACATGTCTTCAATATTGTTTAATTCAAAATTTTGGCCTTCAAGCTTGGTAATTATTTCATTTATTTCCTCTCTAGCCTCTTTTAGTGATTTACTTTTGATATCAGCTGGAATATTTTCAAATTTCATAAATTAAATAATAATAACATAATGAAAAACATCTACCCAAATATCTACACTTTTAATAAAAAGATACTGAAAAAAACCGCTAATTATCTCAAACTAGGCAATATAGCTGGAATACCAACTGAAACAGTTTATGGTCTTGCGGGAAATGCATATTCAAAAAAAGCTGTGAAAAAAATTTTTCACTTAAAGAATAGACCAAAAAAAAACCCTTTAATAATTCATTATAACAACATCACCTCTTTAAAAAAAGATGTAATACTAAATAAAAACTTTTTTAAACTTTATAAAAAATATTGTCCTGGACCATTAACTTTTGTCTTAAAGAAAAATAATAAATCAAAAGTTGTTTCTTTAGCATCTGCAGGTTTAAATACTATCGCTGTCAGGTTTCCTGATCATAAAATAATTAAATCATTGCTAAAAATCATAAATTTTCCCCTTGCGATGCCAAGCGCAAACCTTTCTTCCGGATTAAGCCCCGTAAGTGCATCAGATGTTTATGAAGAATTTAAAAGAAAATTAAAGATTATTATTGATGGTGGAAACTCAAAAGTTGGAATTGAGTCAACAGTAATAGATTTAACTAAAAAACCAAAAATTTTAAGACCTGGCATAATTAGTTCAGAGGAAATTAAAAAATACCTAAGGGTGAGCTTTTCTAAAAAAAACAAAACAATTAGATCACCAGGAATGATGAAAAAACATTATTCACCGGGAATTCCAATCATTTTAGGTCGAAATACTAAAAATCTTAATCATGCTCAAATAACTTTTGGAAAAAACAACAAAAATAATAAGAATAATTTTAATTTAAGCAAAAAAGGCGACTTGAAAGAAGCTGCTGCTAACTTGTATAAAATTATGAGAAAAATTAAAAAAAAAGGATTTAAAAAAATATTTATTTCAAAAATACCCAATAAAGGCCCAGGTATAGCTATTAATGATCGAATAAAAAGAGCTTCAAAATAATGTTTATTCAGGTAAAAAATCTCACAAAAATTTATAAAGACTATTTAGCTGTAAACAAAATTAATTTTTTTATAGAAAAAAATAAAACTATTGGATTATTAGGACCAAATGGTTGTGGAAAAACAACGTCCATAGGTATGATGCTTGGTTTAATAACACCAACGAGTGGTGATATTTTGATTAATAATAAAAATCTAAAATCTTTTAGTAGAGATCAAATTTTAAGTAGATTGAATTTTGCATCTCCCTATGTTGAATTACCAAAAAAACTAACTGTGAAACAAAACCTTGAAATCTATGGAAGATTATATGGAATTAAAAATCTCTCTGAAAGAATAGATGAAATTTCTAATGACCTAGACATTAAAAATTTTTTTGATAGGAAAACTGGTGAACTTTCATCTGGTCAAAAAAATAGAGTATCTCTAGCTAAAGCTTTAATTAATAAACCAGAAATTTTACTTTTAGATGAGCCTACTGCAAGTTTAGATCCAGATATTGGAGATTTTGTTCGAAGTTATATTCAAGACTATAAATCTAAAAATAAAGTTACGATATTATTAGCATCACACAATATGAGCGAAGTTGAGCGATTGTGCGATAGTATAGTAATGATGAGAAAAGGTAAAATAATAGACAACGGGACATGTGAAGAACTTATAAAAAAACATGGAAGAAATAATTTGGAAGAAACTTTTTTAAAACTTGCTAGGAGTAAAGATGAATTTTAGTAAGATTTATGCACTTGGTTTAAGACATCTTTATTTAATAATGAACTCTTTTCCAAGAGTGTTAGATCTAATTTACTGGCCAACTGTACAAATTTTTTTATGGGGATTTATATCAAAATTTTTTACATTAAACTCTGATTATTATAGCAATACAGTTGGAGTAATACTTACAGCAGCAATTTTGTACGACTTTTTGTTTAGAGCTAGTATTAGTTTCAACATGATGTTCTTAGAGGAAATCTGGAGCAGGAATTTTACTAACCTTTTCATTGCTCCAATTAAAATAAGTGAAATTATTGTTTCTTTAACTTTGACCGCAATTTTACGAACTTTAATAGGTTTAGTC
The DNA here is from genome assembly GCA_902630665.1 of uncultured Pelagibacteraceae bacterium. GTDB lineage: Bacteria > Pseudomonadota > Alphaproteobacteria > Pelagibacterales > Pelagibacteraceae > Pelagilacustribacter. Next base: position 8,100 of record CACOVP010000008.1, on the reverse strand, counting down.
CCCGCTGTTTTAATTTCAATACCGTTATTTGGTGTGTCTATTTTAGAGTTAGGCCCGCCTTTAGTGTTACTTTTATTAGCACTGTATTTATTTGGAATAAGTTTAGGACTTTTTGTAACGTCTGGGCTTTTAAGGTTTGGTCCATCGTTTGAAAATATTGCATGGGCAAGTTTATTTTTCTTGGCTCCTTTAGGATGTATTTATTATCCAATAGATATATTGCCAAATATTTTACAAATATTAGCTAAAGGATTACCATTAGTTCACATTTTTGAGGAAATGCGGAGTATTCTTTTAAATGATTCTGTTAATTATTCAAATATTTTTATCTCATCAATTATTTCTGTTATTTATTTTGTAATAGGAATTATAGTTTTTTATGCCTCATATTTCGGTGCAAAAAAAAGAGGAACTTTAATTAATATGGGAGAATAAAATGCATACGAAAATTGATGAGATAAAAAAAAATGAGAGTAAACCTATAATTGTAAAAAATTTTTTAGATAAAACAGAAATTCTTAAATTTCAAAAATTATACTCAGATCTGCCTGTAGAAGTCGATAATAAAAGGCAAAAAATTGTAAAAAAAAAATGGTCTATAAATTTTGAAAAAGAATTGCAGATTAATTATAAAAATAAATTAAAATCAATTATAGGAGACTATCAAATGGATAACCCTAACTCTAAGGACAATTTGGAAAGCCTGGGTTTATTTCAAGAGAGTTTTTTACCGGTTTCATTACATGTTGATACTGGATTTGATTTTAACAAAATTATTTTCAAACAAACACTAGTGCCTTTATCCGAGGAAGGTGAAACGATTATATTTAAAAACAGGTTCTATGGGTGTTCAACAACATTTTCAATTAACCCAACAGAATTAGCTGCAAAAGGTTATAATAAAAGATCCTCAGAGCATATTAATTTATATAATGGTGAGACTTTTGATAAAAAAATTCACGATAAATATTTAAAACATGAAGAAATAGGAAATTTAAAAGGTTTAAAAGTTGAATTAATTTATAAATGGAAATTAGGAGATATATTGGTTTTTGATAGGACTAATCTACATTGCTCTTCTAGTAATCTGAAAAATAGAAAGTTAGGTTTTACGTCTTCAACTATTAAATTATGAAATTAATTGATTGTTTTATGTATTTTGATGAAGATTTAGTTTTAGATATAAGACTAAATACCTTGAAAGAAAAAGTTGATAAGTTTGTTATTGCAGAGGCAACTAAAACACATTCAGGCGAGCCCAAAAAATTAAATTTTAATTTAAAAAATTTTATAAAATTTAAGGAAAAAATAATCTACATCGTCATAGATGATTTACCTTCTGAGGTAAAGTCTTTAAAAAAAGGATGGCACAGTAATCATGTTAGAGATCAGTTTCAGCGTAACGGGTTGTCTCGGGGATATAAAAGATTTGAGGATAATGATCTTATAATGATTTCAGATATTGATGAAATTCCAAATCCGATAAGTATAAAAGAATTTAATGTAAAAAATAAATTTGGCTGTTTTTTACAAAAAAATTTTCAATCTAAAATTAACCTATTGAATATAAGTGAAACAAGTTGGGCTGGAACAAAAATTTGTCGGAAGAAAGATCTTAGGTCTCCTCAATGGCTTAGAAATCTGAAAGCCAAAAAAAGACCTTTTTGGAAAATTTTTAATCAAAAGATCCAGCTGATTAATAATGGAGGCTGGCATTTTAGTTTTTTGAAAGAACCAAATTCCATAAAACACAAAATAATTTCCTACTCTCACCAAGAATACAATAAGGAAGAATTTACAAATGTTGAGAGCATTAAAGAAAAAATTTCTAAGGGTGAAGATTTGTTTGGCAGAAATATAAAATATAAAAAAGTTAATGTAGATGATAGTTTTCCAAGTTACGTATATAATAATAAAGAAAAATTTAAAGAATGGATTTTATAATTTGGTGCGCCGGATAGGAGTCGAACCCATAACCTCCGGAGCCGAAATCCGGCGCTCTATCCAGTTGAAGCTACCGGCGCATGAAGCTAATTTAAATTAATTTATGAATAAAACAATGAAATTCTTAGTAGAAAAAAATGATAATTGTAAGAGATTGGATATTTTTTTATCCAACAAGATGGATAATTTATCTAGGTCATTTATTAAAAAGCTTATAGTTAATAAAAGCGTTATGCTCAATGAAACTTTAAGTATGTCCCCATCTACAAGAGTAAAAACATTTGATGAAATAAAGGTAAAGACATTAGCTAGAACTAAAAAAAATAATCTAATTCCATTTAATGCGAATTTAGATATAATTTTTGAAGATAACGACTTAGTCGTGGTCAACAAGCCTAAAGGAATGGTTGTTCACCCTGGTGCTGGTAATTTTGACGAAACCTTGGTAAATGCTCTTATATCTAAATTTAAAAAAAATCTATCCGACGTTAATGGAGCTTTAAGACCTGGTATAGTACATAGAATTGATAAGGATACCAGCGGATTGCTGGTAATAGCTAAAAATAATTACGCACACAGTAAACTTGGAATTCAGTTTAACGAACATTCTATTAAGAGAAAATATCAGTGTTTAATTTGGGGAGTTATAAGACCGCTTAATGGGAAAATTCAAACTCTAATTACTAGAAATAAAAAAAATAGAAAATTAATGACAGTAAGTGAAACATCTGGAAAAAAAGCTATTACAAACTACAAAACAGTGAAAATTTTTACTATCAAGGATGTGCCAAAAATTAGCTTAATTGAGTGTGAACTTGAAACGGGAAGAACTCATCAAATTAGATTACATATGAAATATAAAAGAGTGCCCATATTAGGGGATATTCAGTATGGAAAGAAAAATATAAAATTTAAGAAAATTAATTCTGAATTTTATAAAAAATTTGTAGTTTTAAAAGGTCAGACGCTGCATGCAAAAACTTTAGAATTTATTCATCCAACAAAAAACAAAAAGGTAAAATTTGACTCTGAATTACCTGATAGCTTTAAAAAATTGTTGAATTTACTAACTAAATTGAGTGGTTGAAAAAAAAAAACAAATAGATAAATCTTAGTTATGAGCGAAATAAACCAAATAAGTAATTTGCCCACACCCTCAACTGGCGGACTATCTTTGTATTTATCACAAATAAAGAAGTTTCCAATGCTTGATGCAGAGGAAGAATACATGTTAGCTAAAAATTGGAGAGAGAATGGCAATTTACAATCAGCTCATAAGCTCGTGACTAGTCATTTAAGATTAGTAGCAAAAATAGCGATGGGTTACCGAGGATATGGATTGCCAGTCAATGAATTAATTTCTGAAGGTAATATCGGATTAATGCAAGCGGTAAAAAAATTTGACCCAGATAAGGGTTTTAGATTGGCGACTTATGCTATGTGGTGGATTAAGGCTGCTATACAAGAATATGTTTTAAGATCATGGAGTTTGGTAAAAATGGGAACTACCTCAGCGCAAAAAAAGCTTTTTTTTAATCTTAAGAAATTAAAAAGTCAAATAGCACCAAATCAAGAGGGAGATTTGAAAGATCATCAAGTAAAAGAAATTTCAAAAAGGTTGGATGTTGATAAAAGTGAAGTGATTAATATGAATAGAAGAATGATGGGTCAGGAAAAATCTTTAAACGACCCAATTAAAGTTGGAGAAACTGATGAATGGCAAGATTGGTTAATTGATGATAATTTGGACCAAGAATTAATTGTCTCTCAAAAACAGGAATATGAGGACAAAAAAGAATTACTTTCTAGCGCGATGAAAATATTAAATGATAGAGAGAAAGAAATAATATCTGCAAGAAGATTATCTGAAAACCCCATTACACTTGATGAGCTAAGTAAAAAATACAAAATTAGTAGAGAGAGAATTCGTCAAATTGAAACTAAAGCTTTTGAAAAATTGCAAAAATCAATGATAAATGCTTCAAAGTCGAAAAACTTATTGCCAGTAAGTTAAAGCTTAAAAGGATCTTCTATTAATATTGTATCTTCTCTTTCAGGACTAGTTGAAATGCTAGAAACTTTTGCGCCAATAAAATCTTCTAAAGCATAAATATATTTTTTTGCTTTTTCAGGTAAATCGTTTATATTTCTTATTCCTTGAGTTTTTGTCATCCAGCCAGGAAACGTTTTATATATTGGTTTGATATTAAACTGATCTTCTGTAGCTGCAGGAAAGTAATTCAATTTTTTTCCATTCAATTCATATCCCACACAAATTTTAATCTCTTCCAACTCATCAAGTACATCAAGTTTTGTCAAAGCAATTCCGTTAATACCAGAAATTTTAATTGTCTGACGCACTAAAACTCCATCAAACCATCCACAACGTCTTTTTCTTGCTGTTACTGTACCGAATTCCTTTCCACGTTTACCAAGAATTTCTCCAATTTTATTTTTTAACTCTGTTGGGAATGGTCCGCTTCCAACTCTTGTTGTATAAGCCTTAGTAATACCTAAAATATAACTTATTTCATTTGGCCCAGATCCAGAACCTGTAGCTGCTGCGGCTGGCACAGTATTTGAGGAAGTCACATATGGATAAGTTCCATGATCAACATCTAATAAGATACCTTGAGCACCTTCAAATAATATTTTTTTTCTCTCTTTTTTAAATTCATCAAGTTTTAGCCAAATCGGTTGAGCGAAACACAGTAATTTAGGCGCTATTTCTAATAATTTTTTTTTAAGTATCTCTTTTTTGAAAATTTTTTTTTTCAAACCTTTTCTTAAAGCATTGTGATGCAACAAAACATTTTCTAGCCTACTTTCTAAATTACTTTTCGACCTGAGATCCATTATCCTAATAGATCTTCGACCAACTTTGTCCTCGTAACAAGGTCCGATTCCTCTTCGAGTAGTTCCAATTTTTTCTTTTCCTGCAGAGTCTTCTCTAATTTCATCCATTTCTTTATGAAAAGGTAATATTAGTGAAGCTGATTCTGAGATCATAAAGTTTTCAGGTGTAACATCCACTCCTTTTTTTTTAATTTCCTCTATTTCTTCTAGGAGTGCCCATGGATCAATAACAACTCCGTTACCCAAAATTGATATTTTTCCTTTACGAACAATGCCTGAAGGTAATAATCTTAACTTAAATATTTTTTTATCAATTACTAGCGTATGACCTGCGTTATGGCCCCCTTGAAAACGAACAACAATATCTGCCTCACTTGAAAGCCAGTCAACAATCTTTCCTTTTCCCTCGTCTCCCCACTGTGAACCTACGACAACTACATTTTTCATTATTCAAATATTTTTTTTATTTTAATTGAGTTAAGATGATTTATTGGACCGTGTCCCTTTCCATAGTTTCGGTTGAACTTAATTGCTTGGTTTACATATTTAATTCCTAGCTCACAAGATTTCTTTAGAGGTTTTCCACATGATAAAAATGTTGCAATAGCGCTTGATAATGTACAACCTGTTCCATGAGTATTTTTAGTTTTAATTTTTTTATTCCTAAATATATTAATATTACGGTCGCTAATTAAGACATCCTCTATAAAGCTTGCCTTGCTATGCCCCCCTTTAATCAAAACGTTTTTTGCCCCCATTTTTAGCAAAATTTTTCCTACAATAATCATATCGTCTGTATCTTTAATTTTTACATTAGTTAAGACTTCAGCCTCTGGAATATTCGGCGTAATCAGATAAGAGATGCTAAGTAATTTCTTTTTCAAATTTTTTATTGCACTGTTGTCAATTAGTTTTGTTCCATTTTTCGCTACCATAACAGGGTCTAAAACTATTTTTATATCATTAAATTTTTTAAGCTCATAAAATACAGAATTAATTATTTTTGAAGAATGAAGCATTCCAACCTTAATTGCATTTGGTTTTATATCTTTACAGGTAAATCTAATTTGTTTTTCAACTTCTACATGATTAATAGGAAATACTGATTGAACGCCGGTAGTATTTTGAGAAGTTATTGCTGTAATGGCAGTCATAGCGTAACTACCAAGTGATGAAATAGTTTTTATGTCGGCTTGAATACCTGCTCCACCAGAAGAGTCTGATCCTGCTACAATTAAAACTTTTGATCTTGATTTCAATTTATTTAATTTTATTTTTAATTAAATTAATACTTTTCATTATTAATTTTTTATCATATGACTCTGCCATAATCCTAATTTTTTGTTCTGTTCCTGATTTTCTAACTAGTATTCTACCTTTGTCGCCCATTAATATTTTTGCTTGTTTTATTGATTTTTTACAACTTAATTTATCAATAATATTCTTATTTTTAACTAAAATATTTTTTAATTTTTGAGGAACTGGTTTAAAAACATTTAATAGTTTACTAGCCTTTTTATTTTTTCTAAGTGAAAATAAAACTTCTAATGCAACAAGCAAACCATCTCCAGTTGTTGCGAATTTACCTAGAATAATATGGCCAGATTGTTCACCTCCTAGATTAAAATTTACTTTTTTCATTTTTTCCTTTACATATCTATCTCCTACATTTGAGCGAACAAATCGTATTTTTTCATTTTTTAAAAAATTTTCCAAACCGTAATTCGACATTAATGTTCCAACAACACCGCCTTTTAAAATTCTCTTTAATTTCCACCTTCTTGCTAGCATTGCAATTATCTGGTCGCCATCAATAATTTTACCATTTTCATCACACATTATAACTCTATCAGCATCACCATCGAATGATATACCAACATGTGCTTTAAATTTTTTTACTGCCGATTTTATTTTTGATGGGTGTGTAGATCCACATTTAGAGTTAATATTAAATCCGTTTGGTTTAATTCCAATAGGGTGAATCTTTGCCCCCAATTCTCTTAAAAGTTTTGGAGCTGCTTTGTAGCCTGCGCCATTAGCACAATCCAAGACAATCCTTATGCCTTTTAAATTAAAATTTTTAGGAAAATTCTTTTTAAGTATTTTAATATATTTATCATTTCCATTTTCTAATCTTTTAACTCTTCCTAACAATTTAGGATTTGTAAGTTGCTTTGTGTTCTTGGCATCTATTAGTTTCTCAATTCTCTTTTCAATTTTGTCAGATAATTTCAATCCATCTGGTCCAAATAGTTTTAATCCATTATCATCGAAAGGGTTATGCGATGCAGTTATCATAATACCCATGTTTGCTCTCATAGTTTTAGTTAACATTGCAAGCCCATTAGTAGGTAATGGTCCGAGAGTAATCACATGCATTCCTCCAGAAACTAAGCCTGAAACCAACGCAGGTTCAAGAGTATATCCGGATAATCTTGTATCTTTTGCAATAACTGCAATTTGTTTAGATTTTTTTTGATTTTTAAAATAAGTCCCTGATGCTAAACCGAACTTAAAAAACTTTTCCCCTGTAATATTTCCACTATTTACTCTTCCTCTAATACCATCGGTTCCAAAATATTTATTTTTCATTTATTTATTAATATTTTTTTGAATACCAAAATTCCCTGTTTTACCTCTTTTACGTTATGTACTCTAAAAATTTGAACTCCTTGAGAAAGTAAGAATATTACAGATCCCAGAGTTCCTCCTATTCTTTCTTTACTATCATATTGGCCAGATATTTGATTTATAAATCTTTTTCTGGAAGTGCCAACTAAAATTGGTAAACCAAGACTATGAAACAAAGATATCTTGGAAATTAAAGTCAAATTATGTTTCAAAGTTTTACCGAAACCAATACCTGGATCTAATATAACTTTACTTTCTCTTAGTTTTGTTTTTAAATTTTTTTCAAAATAATCATAAATATCTAGTAGAACATTTTTATATTTTGGGTTTTTTTGCATACTGCTTGGTGTCCCTAACATATGGTGCAGAACTTTTGAAATCTTATACTTTCTTAAATTTTCTAAAGAGTTTTTATCATGGTTGAATCCGGAAACATCATTAATTAAATCTACTCCTTTTTTTATACCAAATAACATTACTGTTGATTTTCTTGTATCTAGAGATAAACAAGTTTTTTTAAATTTTCTTTTAAATTTATCAAGCACAAATTTAATTCTTTTTATTTCTAATTTTTCTTTGACCATTTTTGAACCTGGCCTAGTAGACTCTCCACCAATATCAATTATATTTGCTCCAGAAATGATCATTTCTTTAATACGGTTAAAAGAT
>CACOVP010000007.1 GCA_902630665.1 uncultured Pelagibacteraceae bacterium | reverse complement strand
AAAAGTATGGCGCCAATACTACTGGTGCCATAATCAAAGCATAAGCAAGAATATTTATTTTAGTCGTTCTTGTTCCAGAAATTATTGGTAACATTGGCACTTTTGCTTTTTTATAATCACCTAATTTATATAAACTTAATGCCCAAAAGTGTGATGGGGTCCATAAAAAAATGACTAAAAACAATATCATTGGCTCTATAGAAATACTTCCTGTTGCTATAGTCCAACCAATTACTGGTGGTAAAGCACCTGCGGCACCACCGATCACAATGTTTTGTGGAGTTTTTCTTTTTAACCAAATTGTATAAACAAAAAAGTAAAAAGCAATTGTTGATGCTAATAAAATAGAAGAAATTAAGTTAGCTGAAAAATAAATAATACTTACTGATAAAGCTGATAAAATAATACCGAAGTATAAGGCTTGATCTTTTTTAACTTTTCCAGTTGGAATAGGTCTTAAACAAGTTCTACTCATCAAAGCATCTAAATCAGACTCGTACCACATGTTAAGTGTTCCAGCGGCTCCCGAACCTATAGCAACCGCTATAAGGGAAATACAAGCAGAAGTAAAATCCATATTAACTGGAGCTATTAGCAAACCAACCATACAAGTAAATAAAACCAAAGACATTACTCTTGGTTTCATTAAATTAAAAAATGAGCTTAGTTCTAAGGCTAAACCAAGTTTAGAGTTTCTAGTTTTTATACTTATCTGGCTCAATTTACTTTACTTTAGGTAGCTCTTCAAAAGTATGGAATGGTGGCGGTGATGACACTGTCCATTCTAGAGTTGTTGCTCCTTCTCCCCATGGATTTTGTTCTGCTTTTTTCTTTTTCATAAAAGCGTACAATAGATTTAATAAAAATACCGCTAAGCCGATTATCGATATATATGAACCAATCGAAGAAATATAATTCCAACCAGCAAATGCGTCTGGATAATCTGCATATCTTCTTGGCATTCCTGCTAATCCTAAGAAATGTTGTGGAAAAAATATTAAGTTGACCCCTATGAACGTTAACCAAAAATGCAATTTTCCCAGGAATTCTGAGTATTCATAACCTGTCATTTTGCTAAACCAATAATAAAATCCTGCAAAGATCGCATATACAGCACCCATAGATAATACATAATGGAAATGTGCTACAACATAATATGTATCATGTAGCGCGGTGTCGACACCTGCGTTTGCAAGAACAACTCCAGTTACGCCTCCTAAAGTGAATAAAAATATAAAACCAATAGCCCATAACATAGGTGTCTGAAAACTTATAGAGCCACCCCACATTGTTGCTATCCAAGAAAAAATCTTAATTCCGGTTGGAACTGCAATAATCATGGTTGCCGCTAAGAAATAGGCCTTAGTATCTGTGTCTAATCCAACTGTATACATGTGGTGAGCCCAAACGACGAAGCCAACAACTCCAATAGCCACCATGGCATAAGCCATTCCAAGATAACCAAACACAGGCTTTCTTGAGAAAGTTGAAACAATATGACTTATCATTCCAAAACCTGGCAAGATTAAAATATACACCTCTGGGTGACCAAAAAACCAAAACAAATGTTGGAATAAAACTGGATCTCCACCTGTTTGAGCTTCAAAGAAAGCAGTTCCAAAATTTCTATCTGTTAGAAGCATTGTTATTGCTCCTGCTAAAACTGGAAGTGATAATAAAAGTAAAAATGCTGTTACTAAAATTGACCAAGAGAATAATGGCATTTTGTGTAAAGTCATTCCAGGAGTTCTCATATTTAAAATTGTCGTGATAAAGTTAATTGCTCCTAAAATTGATGAAGCTCCAGCGACATGTAAACTTAAAATAGCTAAATCCATCGCGGGACCTGGTTGACCAGTTTTTGATGATAAAGGCGGGTAAATTGTCCAACCTCCTCCAACTCCTTTTGCACCTGGAGGGCCATCAACAAAAATTGATACTAATAATAAAATAAGAGCGACTGGTAATAGCCAAAAAGAAATATTATTCATCCTTGGGAATGCCATATCTGGTGCACCAATCATAATTGGAACAAACCAATTACCAAAACCACCAATCATCGCTGGCATAACCATAAAGAAAATCATAATAAGACCGTGACCAGTAACCAAAACATTATATAAATGATAATCGCCTCCAAGAATTCCATCTCCTGGGTGCATTAATTCCATTCTCATCAAAACTGAAAAAGCAGATCCAATTAAACCAGCAATTATTGCAAATATAAGATACATTGTTCCAATATCTTTATGATTAGTGGAGTAAGCCCATCTCTTCCAACCTGTTGGGTTGTGATGATGCTCGTGATCTGCAGTAGTTGCTGACATTATTTCATCTCCTCAATTTTTTTTACAATTTTAATGTTATTTTTAATTTCCTCTTTTGCAAATTTAACTTTAGCCTCTTCTAACCATTTATTGTACTCATCCTCAGACACAACATTAACTGTGATTGGCATGAAAGCGTGTTTAATTCCACATAACTCAGAACACTGACCGTAGAAAGTTCCAGTTCGGTCAGCTTTAAACCATGTCTCATTTATTCTTCCAGGTATGGCATCTCTTTTAACTCCAAAAGATGGGAGTGCCCATGCATGTAAAACGTCATTTGCAGTTATCATAACTTTTACAACTTTATTCACTGGAACATAAACTGCATTATCAACTGCCAATAATCTCGGTTGATTTTCTTTTAAATCTTTTTCATCAATCATGTAAGAGTCAAAAATAATATTTTCATCTGGGTATTCATAACCCCAATACCACTGATATCCGATAGCTTTAATTGTTACATCTGCTTTTGGTATTTCGTCTTGTGAGTATAAAACTTTAAATGAAGGAACTGCCATTACAATCAAAATTAAACATGGAACTAGCGTCCAAATAACTTCGATTAATGTATTGTGGCTTGTAGTAGATGGAACTTGATTTTTAGAAGCTCTGTATCTTACACAAACGTATAAAAGTAAAAATAAAACAAAAGCTGTGATAGCTGTAATTATTGGTACTAGCATGTAATCATGAAACCAAACAATATCGTCCATGCTTTTTGAAGCTGACTTTTGGAAACCTAATTGCCAGTCCTTAGGTTCACTAGCTAAAATTGCAGAAGGCCATATCCAAAAAAATGTGTAAGCAATTTTTTTAATCATGAGTTTTTATACAGTTTTTAGATGATTTAACAATTTCAATTAATGCGACAATTAATTAAAGTTATTGATAAAATTTACTAATGAAATCGCGCTTATTACAGCAGTGTCAGACCTTAGAATGTTTCTAGATAACGTAAAAGGTTTTACCGCTCTATTTTGAAGGATAAACTCACGTTCAACTGGAGAAAAATCACCCTCAGGACCAACTAATATACAGAAAGATTTAAAGTTTTTAAAATCCTCAATTTTTAAATTATCTTTTGAATTAACATCAGCAAATAAAATTTTTGAGGTTTTATCAAAGGTTTTCAAAAAATCTTTTAATTTAATTACATTTGTAATTTCAGGGGGAACGAGCTGATTAGATTGCTCAGTTGCCTCAATTACAATTTTTTTTGCTCTATCAATATTTAATTCTTTTACTTCTGTTCTCTCTGAAACAATTGGAATTATTTTTCTAACTCCCAGCTCAGTAGCTTTTTGCAGAATAGTGTCCATTGGATTTTTTTTAACCAAACAAATTGCTATTTCTGTTTTAGATAGATTTTTAGCTTCTTTAATTTTTTCTAAAAACCTGACTTCTACTCTATCTTTATTTAGAAAAATTATTTCACTTTTCCATTCTCCGTTTTTATTAAAAAAATTTAAGTTAGAGCCTCTTTTAAGTCGCATTACATTTACAACATAATGAGTGTGCTCTTTACTTAGCAAACTTGTATTATTTTCTAGTATACTGTCTGGATGATATAATCTAATATTCATTAGTAACTATAATATAAATAAATTTTAGATATATAAAGGAGCTTTAATGAAAAAAGGTATAAGAGCTGGAGATGCCCCAATTGGCATTGATGTGTTAGAGGGAAAATCTTATTTTTGGTGTACTTGTGGAATTAGTTCAAAGCAACCTTTTTGTGATGGTTCACATAAAGGAACTGAATTTATTCCTTTGAAATATTTGGCTGAGCAATCTAAAAAAGTTTTTTTCTGCTCATGTAAACAAACAAATGATCAACCATTATGCGATGGTTCACATAACATTTAAAAATTAATGAAAACAAAGGCAGTAGTGTTTGACGCTTACGGTACCTTATTTGACGTAAATTCAGCTGCCGAAAGATGTAAAGATAAAATTGGAACTAAGTGGGAGGCATTTGCAAATTTTTGGAGAACTACTCAACTTGAATATACTTGGCTTAGAAGTTTAATGAAAAGACATAAAAATTTTTGGGAAATTACTGAAGACAGTTTGGAGAAATCTATGAAAGTGTTCAATATTAATATCAACATGAAAAATGAGCTATTAAATCTTTACAAGATTTTATCTCCGTATCCCGAGGTTAGAGAGGTATTAGAAGATTTAAAAAATAAAAACTTTAAACTTGCTATACTTTCTAACGGAACTCCTGACCTTCTGAGTGAATTGGTAGAAAGTAATAAGTTAAACAAACTATTTGATGATCTTTTTTCTGTTGAAGAAGTAAAAGTTTATAAACCCGATCCAAGAGTATATGAAATACCGTTAAAAAAATATAATGTTAAAGCTAATGAAATTACTTTTTTAAGCGCTAATACATGGGATGTTTCTGGAGGTGGGAACTATGGTTATAATTCAATTTGGGTAAATCGAAATAAATTAAAGTTTGATATTCTTGATTATCAGCCAAAAAATGAGATAAATAATTTAACGCATCTGCTTGATATAATTTAAACATCTAATATATTTGTTCCATGTCTCAAATTGAAGTTAAAAAAATTATTAAAGCTTTAAGTGCCTCAGATGGTGCAGGAGTAAAATTGAAAAGAAGCATTGGAACTCCAGAAGCAGATTATATTGATCCATTTTTAATGCTTGATGAATTTGGTTCTGAAAATAAAGATGACTATGTCGCTGGTTTTCCTCCTCATCCGCATAGAGGAATAGAAACAGTTACTTATATGTTAAACGGAGAGTTTGAACATCAAGACAGCACTGGAGCAAAAGGTATTATGACATCCGGAGATGTGCAATGGATGAAAACTGGTAGAGGAATTATTCATTCTGAAATGCCTGCAATGAAAGAGGGTAAGTTATTGGGATTTCAACTTTGGATAAACATGCCGGCTAAAATGAAAAAAAATAAACCAGAATACCTATATATTAAAGGTAATGAACTCGGAGAACACAAAGATAGTGAGAAAAATGTAAAAGTGATAGCAGGTAAATACAAAAAAGCTGAAGGACCAGAAAAAAATCATAACGTTGATCCTATTTATTTTCATGTAATTTTAAATGAAGGAAAAGAATTTAATTGTGATGTGCCTTTAGGACATAACTCTTTTGTATACCTGTTAAAAGGAGAATTAAATATTGGAGAGAAAAGCCACGATAAAACAGCTGACTCAAATTTAATATTATTAGAGCGAGGCAGTAAATTAAAAATTGAAGCAACCAAAAAATCTGAGTTTTTATTTATAGCTGGTAAGCCGATTGGTGAACCTATTGCGAGAGGTGGACCATTTGTGATGAATACAAAAGCTGAAATACTTGAAGCTATTCAAGACTATAACAACGGAACATTTGCTAAATATTAAAAGTTAAAGTACGTTCCCGTAAAAATGTCTAAATCTATTGTAATTAAAAAAAATGGAAGTCCTGAAGTATTAGAACTTCAGGATGTTAACATTGACTCTCCAGGTGCAGACGAAATTAAAGTTACAAATCATGCAATTGGTTTAAATTATATCGATACTTATCATAGATCTGGTTTATACCCTATCAAGTTGCCCAGTGGTATTGGTTTAGAAGCTGCTGGAAAAATTGATGAAGTAGGTTCAAATGTTTCTGAATTTAATAAAGGTGATAATATTGCTTACGCCTCGGTTCCTTTAGGAGCATATGCCCAACAAAGAATTATCCCGGCTAAAATAGCTGTAAAAGTACCCGATGGAATTTCACATGAGTTGGCCGCAACCTTAATGACAAAAGGTTTAACTACAAATTATTTACTCACCAAGACTTATAAATTGAAAGCTGGTGAAACAGTCCTTTTTCACGCAGCTGCTGGGGGGGTCGGCCAAATTTTTGCTCAATGGGCAAATAGTATTGGAGCAAAAGTGATTGGAACAGTTGGCTCTGATAATAAAATAAAAATAGCTGAAGAAAATGGTTACTCTCACGTTATTAATTATACAAAAAATAATTTTGCTAATGAAGTTATGAAAATTACTAATAATAAAGGAGTGCCTGCAGTTTTTGATGGTGTCGGAAAAAAAACATTTCATGGATCACTAGAATGTCTTTCAACAAGAGGTATGATGATAAGCTTTGGAAATGCATCTGGACCTTTAGATCCTGTTAATGTTCCAAAAGAACTCCAACCTAAAGGGCTATATCTAGTAAGGCCTTCTATTGGACAATATTTTAGTAATAGAAAAGAACTTCAAGCTGGGGCTGATCAAATTTTTGAAAAGGTTAAATTTGGAAAAATAAAAATTAGAATTGCAAAAAAGTATAAGCTTGCAGACGCTAAAAATGCTCATGCAGATTTAGAGGCACGAAAATTAATTGGTCCAGCAATTTTAATTCCTTAATGTCAAAAAAAATAATTTCTCCTTGCATTAGTATTTGTAAAACTGACCCTGTAACTGGCTATTGCTACGGATGCGCAAGAACTGATGAAGAAAAAAAACAATGGAAAGATGAAAATATAGGTGAAGAATGGAAATTAGAAAATCTTAAGAAAATAAAATCCCGAATGCAAGGGTGGCAATTAAGTGCTTTTGAAGAGTCCTACAATCATAAAATTAATCAAGGAATTTCACTTTTTAAAAAAAAACTTTCGGAGAGTTGATCTATAAATCTTTTTTCATAGAGTCCATGTCACTAAGATGATATTTCAACGCTTCATTAGACATTCTTACTTCCTGTAAAAATAAGAAAATTGAAATTATCATACAAATACAACACGATGCAAAACTCAGCCTAGCATAAAATGTTAAGTTTAAATATAACAGTAATACTGTAAGCATATTAAAAAGGAATCCAAAAGATGAAAAACCCATCACATACTTTAGAAAATTAGTTCTTTTATTTAAAACATGAAGTTGTTTTTCTAACTCTGGTGGAACTTTTTTTTCAAAAGTAAATTTGTCATGTAGTTGCCGAATTAATGCACTCAAAGTATGAAAACGATTGCTATACATCGTCATCATTAATGGAATTGCAGGGAACATTAGAGCTGCTACTGTGTAATCAATGTCCATATCGAATCAAATTGATTATGAAGATAGTGTTTGATATTTACAAGTAATATTTAATGAAACAAATTGAAATATTCATAAGTCTCACAAGATTGAATAAACCTATAGGATTTATGCTTTTATTTTGGCCTTGTTCTTGGAGTTTAGCTTATAGTTACTATTTAAATCAAAATATCGATTTATTTATCTATCATTTGTTACTTTTTTTTCTCGGTTCAGTTTTAATGAGAAGCGCCGGATGTATTTTTAACGACATAGTGGATAGAGATTTTGACAAAAAAGTTCATAGAACAAAAAATAGACCCATAGCATCTGGTAAAATTTCTGTAAAAAAATCATTCATCTATGTAGTTCTTCTTTGCATAATTGCCTTTATGGTACTTATTCAATTCAATTTGTTAACTATAATTCTTGGAATAGCATCAATGAGTTTGGCTTTTTCTTATCCGTTCATGAAAAGAATTACATACTGGCCTCAACTATTTTTAGGATTAACTTTCAACTGGGGAATTATAATGGCATGGACATCTATCTTTAATGATTTTTCTCCAGAAATTATCATACTTTATTTATCGGCCATATTTTGGACATTGGGGTATGACACGATATACGGAGCTCAAGATATGTCAGACGATGAAATAATTGGACTTAAATCAACTTCTATTAAATTTAAAAAGAATATGAAATCGTTTGTATTATTTTCGTACATTATAAGTTCATTATTGATGGTATTTTTTTTCAAAAATGAGATAGGCATGAATTTATTTTCAATTATTTTTTTAATATTTATTTTAAGTTTAATTTATCAAATTTATGGATTTAAATTTATAAAACCCAAGGATTGTTTAAAAGCTTTTAAGCTAAATAATTTATCGGGTTTAACTCTCTTTTTAAGCATCTTAGCAATAAATTACTAAATGAAATTTGAAGAATTAAAAATTTTACTTAAAAAGCTTTTTAAACAATATGTAAAAAAACATATTAAGAAAATTTTATTAGCTCTTTTTTTATCAGTTATAGTTGCGGGAAGTACAGCAGGTATTGCTTGGCTGCTTGACCCTGCTGTAAAAAAAATATTTATTGACCAAGACAGGCTTTTTGCGTGGACTATTCCCATACTTATTATTTTAGCTTTTTCAAGCAAAGGACTATCTTTATACTTAGCTAGAATAAATATTATAAGGGTTGGTGAGGAGGTTGCTGGAGAGCTTCAAAAAAAAGTTGCTGTAAATATTTTAACTTCAGATATTCAAACATTAGATAACAGGCATTCGGGAAAATATATTTCTAATATAATGTTTGACACTTACCATATAAGAAATTTAGTCAGCAATGGTGTTCTTAATTTAATGAAAGATACTCTTTCTGTCATTGCATTAGTGTCATTAATGTTTTATCAAAATTGGAAACTTGCTTTGTTTGCAATTTTAATGATGCCATTAGCTGGGGCTTTAGCTAAATCGTTGGGAAAAAGAATTGGCAAAGCTACATCTAAAGCAGGAGCATCATCGGGTAATTTAGCTTCTTTCTTGACCGAAATATTTAAAGGTTCAAAAATGATAAGAATTTATCAAAAAGAAAATATTGAAAATAAAAAAGCAAATAACTTTATCGATGACTTAGTCGAAAAAAATATAAAAATTGGAAGTGTGCTAATCAGAGCTACTCCTATAATGGAAAGTTTGACAGGTGTAATGATAGCAGGTTTTATTATTTTTTCAGGGACTTTAATCGAGAATGGGGAGTTAGGAGTAAATAATTTTTTTTCATTTCTAGCTGCTATGATGTTAGCATACCAACCAATAAGATCTTTAGCGACAATCAATATGGCTGCTTATCAAGGAGCAGCAGCTTTTAAAAGAGTTAGTGACATAATTGACAAAAAAATTGAAATAAAAAATGAGGAAAAAAATCCTGAGTTGATTTTAAAAGATTCAAACATAATTTTTAGTAATGTGAGTTTTAAATACGAAACAACCGATAAACAAGCAATTAAAGACGTAAATTTCGAAATCAAAGGTAATACAATGTCAGCTTTTGTTGGCCATAGTGGAGCAGGTAAAAGCACAATAATAAACTTACTTCCAAGATTTTACGACCCACAAGAGGGCAAAATAATAATTGATGATCAAAATATTAAAGAGGTTTCATTAAACTCATTGAGAAAAAATTTATCATTGGTCAGTCAAGATGTGATTTTGTTTGATGATACAATTAAGAATAACATTGCATATGCCAAAGAGAGTGCATCAACTGAGGAAATTAAAAGAGCTTGTAAATTTGCCGCTGCAGATGAATTTATAGAAAAGCTACCTTTGGGATACGATACTGTTGTGGGTGAGAATGGTGTAAGATTATCTGGAGGTCAAAAACAAAGGATTTCTATTGCTAGAGCTATTTTAAAAGAGTCTCCAATTATTTTATTAGATGAAGCAACTTCTTCCCTTGATGCTGAGTCTGAGGAGATCGTTCAAAATGCAATTCTCAATCTTACAAAAAATAAAACTACTTTGGTGATAGCACATAGACTTTCAACAATACATAACGCGGATAAAATTTTTGTTTTAAAAAATGGAAAAGTGATTGATTCAGGAAAGCACGAGGCATTAATAGAAAAAAGTGAGGAGTATAAGTCACTTTATTCAAAACAATTAAAATGATAACGCTTTATAGATTATTAGGTGTATTATTGTATCCTACTATCGTAATAATAATTTATTTAAGAAGATTTTTTGGTAAAGAGGACCCAAAAAGATTTACAGAAAAAATCTTTCCTAATAAATTTAATATTGTCAAAAATATACCAGATTTAATTTGGTTTCATGCAGCAAGCATAGGTGAATTAAGGAGTATACATCCTATTATTGAAGAATTAAAAAATATCAATAAAGATTATCAATTTTTAATAACAACTACCACACTGAGCTCAAGTAAATTAGTTAATAAAGAATTTAAAAATATTGAAAATATTTACCATAGGTTTTTACCAATTGATGTAAGTTTTGTAATCAAAAGTTTTTTAAAAAATTGGAAACCAAAAGCAATTTTTTTGGTTGATTCTGAGATTTGGCCAAATTTAATTTTGTATTCTAGAGAATTAAAAATACCATTGGCATTGATAAATGCAAGAATCACAAAAAAGACATCTGATAAATGGATGTTATTTCACAAAACTGCAAATAAAATATTTAGTTCAATTGATTTATGTCTTGCTTCCAATAATGAAACAAAAAAGAAATTAATTGATTTAAAAGCAAAAAACGTTTTTTTTACGGGGAATATTAAATTAATAAATAAAATTGATCAAAATAAAATTGAAAATACCAATAAAGAATTTTTAGAAAAAGAAAAATTTTGGCTTGCTGCTAGCACTCATTCTAATGAGGAGGAATTTTGTTTAGCTACTCATAAAAAATTAAAAGAGCACTTCAAAAAAATAACTACAATAATTGCACCGAGACATATCAGTCGCAGCAAACAAATTCAAAATATGTGTAGTAAACTAAATTTATCTAATCAAATTCTTAATGAGAACGACATTATATTAAAAGAGAAAGAGATAATCATTATTAATTCATTTGGCGCTTTGCCTTCATATTTTAAGTATGCAAAAAGTGCTTTTATAGGAAAATCATTTATTAAAAGATTAGAAAAAGAAGGTGGTCAAAATCCCATTGAAGCAGCTAAACTCGGATGCAAAGTATATCATGGACCTTTTGTATACAATTTCAGAGAAATATACCAACTTTTTGGAGAAAAGAATATTTCGAAAAAAATTGAGAGTTCAGATGAATTGGTGGAAAATCTTAAAAGTGACTTAAATGCAAATGAGAAAAAAAAATTTCAATTCGATAAATTTTTAAATGACTTAGGGGCCTCTGTATTGATTAATAATATGGAAAAAATTAATAAATTTTTAAAAAATGAAATTTAATAAACCAAAATTTTGGGATAAAAAAAATAGTTTTTTATCAAAATTTTTATTACCTTTTTCCTTCCTGGTAATATTTTTTATCTTTCTAAAAAAATTAATTATAAAATCTAAAACTTTTAATATTCCAATAGTGTGTGTTGGAAACATTTATCTTGGAGGTACTGGCAAAACCCCATTATCAATTTTGTTAGCTAACGAGCTAAATAAAAAGGGAAAGAAAACCGCAATAGTAAGAAAGTATTATAGTAGTCATGAGGATGAGTATTTTCTTATTAAAAAATATTTTAAAGATTTGATTTTAGATAAAAAAAGAGAGTCTGGTATTAAGATTGCTGAGAAAAACGATTTTGACATCGTCATACTTGATGATGGATTTCAAGACTATAAAATTAAAAAAAATCTTAACATAATTTGTTTTAATCAAAGACAGCTTATTGGTAATGGCTTAGTGCTACCTGCTGGCCCTTTGAGAGAAAATTTAAATTCATTATCAAAAGCAGATTTGATAATGATAAATGGAAGAAAAGATAAAGATTTTGAAAATCAAATACTTAAAAAAAATGAAAATATCAAATTTTTTTATTCACAATATAGAGCTTTGAATGCGGATACTTTTAAAGGTAAGGACTTGATAGCTGTAGCAGGAATAGGAAATCCTGAAAATTTTTTTGAAACTTTAAAAAATCATAATTTAAAAGTAGTAGAAGAAAAAATCTTTCCGGATCATCATAAATTTAAAAAGATAGAAATTTCTAATATAATTCAATCTGCAATTAAAAAAGGTTGTGAAGTAATAGTCACTGAAAAAGATTATAATAAAATAAAGGATTTCAAATTTCCTAACTTGAATTTTTTAAAAATTGAATTGGTAATAGATAAAAAAGATGAGCTTATTGAGATTATAAATTTATAAATGAAATTTTTTAAATATTTAATACAAGCAGTCATTTTATATTTTTTTTTCTTGTTTGGAAAAGTTTTAGGTTTAAAAATAAGCAGAACACTTTTCTCAAATATTTTCATAATTTTAGCTCCTCTATTTAAATCAAAAAAAATAATTAACAAAAATTTATCAATATTTAATAGTGAAATTTCTAAAAAAGAAAAAGATAAAATAATTTTAAGTATGTGGAAAAATTACGGAATGACATTTATAGAATATGTTTTCCTTAGCTATTTTCAAAAAAATAACTCTCATATAAAAATACTTGGGGAGAATAACTTACAAAAGATAATCGAAAAAAATAAACCCGTAATATTTGTTTCAGGACACTTTGCTAATTACGAATTAATGTCTATGGAAATAGTAAAAAGAAAAATAAAACTTGCTACAATTTACAGACCATTAAATAATTTTTTCGTTAATCCCTTAATGGAATTTCTTAGAAGAAAATTTGTGTGTAAAAACCAAATTAAAAAAGGAATTAACGGTGTTAGAGATGCAATTAATTACATCAAACAAGATTATAGTGTTGCCTTGATGATTGATCAAAGAGTTAGTGAGGGAGAAAAAATTAATTTTTTTGGTAAGCCTGCATTTACAACCACTCTACCAGCGCAACTTGCATTGAAATTTGGATTATCTGTAGTTCCAGTTTTTTTGGAAAGAGATGAATTAAATAATTTCACGATCCAATTTTATGAAGAGATAAAATCAAGTGATTTTAAAAATAAAATAGAAATGACAAAAAAATTAAATAGTTTTTTAGAAAGCTTGATTATAAAGAATCCATACCAATGGATTTGGACACACAACAGGTGGAAATAATTTACTTAATTAAGTCTCTATATCTTTTGTCTGCCTCTTCTGCTGAAAAATAAGCTTCTTGTAGCTCTACGTTCCAATAATTGAGATTGTTTAGCATAATTTTTTTTCCGGAGACTGCACATATTACGTACTCACCATCTTCTAATATATCATAAGAGTTGTGCTTAAAAAGAAGTTTAGCTTTTTTTTTATCCATCTATAAATTATACAATAAATTATTTAAGATGAATATTGGATTAATAGGAAGTGGAGGTAGGGAGCATGCGTTATGCAAAAAAATAAATGATTCTAATTTGGTAAAAAAAATATTTTGTTTTCCTGGAAACGCCGGTACCTCTAAATATGCAAAAAACATCAACGTAGATATTCTTAATTTTAATAAGCTTTTAAACGAAATCAAAAATTATAAAATTGACTTGATAATAATTGGACCAGAGGAGCCTTTGGTTAGAGGAATGGTCGATTTTTTAGAGAAAAATAAGATAAAAGTTTTTGGTCCTAATAAATATGCAGCCAAATTAGAGGGATCAAAGGCATTTATGAAAAAAGTGTGTAAAATAAAAAATATACCTACAGCATCTTTTAAAATTTGTAAAAATTTAACTGATGTTAAATTTTTTCTAAAAAAAAATAAGTTACCTTTGGTTGTTAAAGCAGACGGTTTAGCTGCAGGAAAAGGTGTTTCCATATGTAAGACGAAAGATGAGATAATAAAAATTTCAAAGGAAATTTTTAAAGGTAAATTTAAATCTTCAAAATCGCTTGTGCTTGAGGAATTTCTTGATGGGGAAGAAGCAAGTTATTTTATTTTAGCTGATAAAAAAACATTTAAATTTTTTGGAACTGCACAAGACCATAAACGCGCATATGAATTTGATAAAGGACCAAATACAGGTGGCATGGGTGCATACTCTCCTGCCCCAATAGTAAGTAAAAATATCGAAAAAAAAATATTAAATAAAATAGTTAAACCAACTTTAAATTTTTTGAAAACAAACAATAAACACTATAAAGGATTTTTATATGTTGGGCTTATGATAAAAAAAAATGAACCGTATTTAATCGAGTTTAATATTCGAATGGGTGATCCAGAGTGTCAGGTAATTATGCCAAGATTAAAAACAGATTTTGTTAAGGTTGTAAATTCTTGTATTGAAAATAAGCTAGAAAATTTAAAGCTCTCTTGGAAAAAAGAAAAATGTATGACCATCGTTTTATGCTCAAAGGGATATCCCGGAAATTATAAGAAAAATAAAATATTAAACGGTTTAGATAAATTTAAACCTAAATCTAATGAAATCATTTTTCACGCTGGAACTAAAATAGAAAATAATAAAATTTTATCCAATGGTGGAAGAGTTTTAAACATTACATCTTTAGGAAGAAATTTTTCCTCTATTAGAAAAAATATTATTAGAATAATTAGAAGAATTAATTGGAACGCTGGTTTTTATAGAAAAGACATAGGTTGGAAAGTAATTAAAAAAAATGCGCATCATAGGAGGTAAATTTAAAGGAAAAAAACTTGAGTTTTTAAAAAATCCCGCTACTAGACCTTTGAAAGACTCAGTTAAAGAAAATATTTTTAATATTTTAGAACACTCAAAAAAAATAAAAGTAAAAATAAATGAATCAGATGTCTTAGATTTTTATTCGGGAATAGGATCTTTTGGTTTGGAATGCCTATCTAGAGGTGCGAAAAGAATTACTTTTGTTGAATACAATAATAGTGCGATAAAAATTCTTAGGCTAAATCTTTCTAAAATATCATCAGATAATAAGGCGTTTGTTTTTAATCAAAAAACTCGAAACACTCTTAATAATTTTAAAACTGAAAAGTTTGACATTTTTTTTTTAGATCCACCTTTTAAAAATAAAGAATTTTTGATTGATCTAAAATTGATTAAAAAAAAGAAACTTTTTAAAAATAATCATATTGTAGTCCTGCACAGAGAAAAGAAAACAGAAGATGAGCTGAAAAATATTTTAGAAATTTTTGAAGAAAAAATTTATGGTAGATCTAAAATAATATTTGGAAAATTTATTTAAGAAATTTTTTTGTGAAACTTTTGACTTGTTCCACTGCCGGTTGATTATAAGGATTTATTTTTAAAATCTCGGCAATTAAAACTGTTTCCAAAATAAAATAAGAAAATAATTCACCCAATAACTCTTGATTTTTTTTCCTAAATTGAAACTCCCTGTATGGAATTTTATTCAATTTTAATGTTTCAATTAAAGCTTTTTTTTGTGCTTCTTTAATAGTATTTAAGTCTTTGTTTTCTAAATATTTTATCTCATTATTAGAGAAAGGAATCTTAATTTTTTTACCACCATCCTCTTTATTAATGCTTATAATTTGAAATATCTTATCTTTTGGCCCATCCAAATAAAGTTGTAATAAACTGTGATGATCTTTCGGCACATTTGAAATTGTTGGTAAAAAGCCCTTTCCTTTTTTTCCTAAACTTTCAGCGATTAATTGTTGGCACCAGTAAACAAATTTTTCCAATTTTGGAGAATAATTTAAAAAAATTAGGTTTTTATATTTACCTTGAGCTAGTAAAGTTGACATCATAATAACACTTTCCTTTAAAAAATTTTTTTCTTTTTTGTTTTTAATAAATCTTTTTATATTTAATCTAAGTTTGCGAATATTAAGACCCATTAAAAAAGCAGGTATCATTCCAACCTCAGATAAAACTGAATAACGACCACCAATAAAATTTTTATGCTCTATATAGAATAAATTTTTATTTTTCGCCAAATTAAATAATACATTATTTTTTCTTTCGGAAATTAGGATTATGTTTTTTGAGTCTTTTTTGAATATTTCAAGAAACAATGAAGTAGACAAAGTTTCAATAGTATTACCAGATTTAGAAATTACTAAGTATAAAGTTTTATTTTTTTTTAATTTTTTTTTTATATGTTCAATTTTTTTGATATCAAAATCACCTAAAAAATAACAATTCTTTTTTATTTTGTGATTTAGAAACTGGTAAATGGCCTCTATTCCCAAAATTGAGCCGCCCATGCCAATTACAACTATATTTTTAAATTTTTGAAATCTATTCAAATGGTTTTTTTTGAAATTAAAAATAAAATTTTCATTTAAAACATTAAGTGTATTTCTATCTAATTTAATTTGGTTTACAATTTTGTTAAAAATTTTATCATAATTTTTTGATAATCTTTTATTTAGATCAAAACTGAAATGGTTTTTTTTTATGTTATTTTTTAAATAAAAATTGCTTATCACTGGCGAATTTTTTCTAAAATTGATTTTTCGACTGAAGAGGATTTGTTGACACCTGTACTTTTATCTTCAGGTGCTTTCAAAATTTTTTTTATTCTTTGAGTATCACTTTTTTTATCATTTACGATGCTGCCTGGTTCAGGTATTTTCTTGTGATCAGGTGGTAGTATCAAAGGATCCTTCTTTTTAACTAAAAATTCATCATTTGTTTTAATTTTTTCATTTCTTAAAACTTTTCCCGCCTCCTCTACTGAAGCACAAGAAAATAGTATTAAAGCCGTTAACAGTAAGCTAATTTTTTTCATATTTTAATCTTACAACATCTTTCAATAAATATATTAAAATTCCGAAAGTAATAAATATATCTGCTAAATTAAATGTAAACCAGTGTAAATCTTTGTAGTGAAAATCAATAAAATCCGGAACTGCTTTAAAGATTACTCTGTCATAAAAATTTCCTATCGCTCCGCCAATTATTAAAGAAAACGTAATTTTGTCAAATTTATTAGATTTAATAGAAATTATTATTAAAAAAATAATTACTAATGCAATAATTACAGTTATCGAATTATATAAAAAAGGAGAGTTAGAACTTAACAATCCAAATCCTATACCTGTATTCCACAAAAGATCAAGATTTAAGTAATTATTTACGTAAAAACTATTTTCACTTATTTTTTGAAGAACAAGAATTTTTGAATATCTATCTAGAAAAAATGTAATAGATACGATTATTAAAAAATAAGAATTTTCACGAGTAAAAATTTTATTTTTTATATCTTTAATATTAATCAAAATATTTTCTTTCTATTTTACTGGATAACTTTTGAACATCTCTCACATTTTTTTTCAATAATTTTCCAGCATCTCTCACATTTTACCCCTTGAGCTTTTTTAACCTCAATCTTGATTTCATCATTATTTGACAATTCTTTTTCAGCTTTTGAAACAATAAAGTAATCTGGTAAATCTAATTTATCGAGAAGTTCTAACTGATCTTTTTTTAATATAAGTTTAATTTCAGCCTCTAAGCTTGATCCGATTTCTTTGTTAGCTCTCTTCTCCTCTATCGCAATATTTGCATCTTGTTTAATTTTAAATAATTTCAACCATTTTTCGTTAAGCTTATTATTTTCCCAACTTGTTGGAATTCTTACAAAATGATTTTCATGTATACTTTCATCATTATTTTTATTTACTAAGCTGTAAATTTCTTCGGTGGTGAAAACTAAAATTGGAGCAAACCATTTTAATAAACTCTCTAAAATTATATTAAGAACGATTATACAATTTTTTCTTTTTTTTGAATTTAAGCTATCACAGTAAAGAACATCTTTTCTTATATCAAAATAAAAAGAAGAAAGATCGAGTGTGCAAAAATTTAAAAGCTCTTTATACAATTTATGCAAATTATAATTTTTTAAATTTTCATTAAAAGATTTATTTATTGAAAACAACTTATGCAAAATAAATTGTTCAAGTTCATCGAATTCGTTTAGCTTAGTTTTTTCAAAGTTTTGTTTTTCAAAATTATCTTTTAAGTTACCAAGCATAAATCTAAAGGTATTTCTAATTTTCCTATAAGATTCTGCATGTTGGATTAAAATATTTTTATCTATTCTTAAATCTTCAGCATAATCAGAAGCTGAAGCCCAAACTCTGAGTATATCTGCGCCATAATTTTTTAGAATATCCTCTGGAGAGATAACATTTCCCATTGATTTAGACATTTTCATACCCTTACCGTCCACGACAAAACCATGTGAGAGAATACTTTTAAATGGTGCTTTACCTCTAGTTCCACATGACTCCAATAAAGATGAGTGAAACCATCCTCTATGCTGATCAGATCCCTCTAAATACATATCTGCAGGCCATTTTAAATCTTTTCTTTTCTCTAAAACAAAACTATGTGTCGAGCCGCTATCGAACCAAACCTCAACAATATCATTTAATTTTTCATAATCTTTTGCGTCATAATCCTCCCCTAAAAAGGTTTTTGCATCATCTGTGAACCAACAATCAGAGCCTTGTTTCTCGTAAATTGATGCAATTCTATCTATAATTTTTTGATCTCTTAATGGCTCTTTTGTTTTTTTATTAATAAAAATTGGCAATGGTACTCCCCAGACTCTTTGTCTTGAGACACACCAGTCTGGTCTTCCCTCAATCATTGATAAAAGTCTATCCTTTCCCTTATTTGGATAGAAAACAGTTTCATTTATAGCTTTAACAGCTTTATCTCTTAATTTATTTTTTTGCATAGAGATAAACCATTGAGGTGTTGCTCTATAAATTAATGGAGCCTTAGATCTCCAAGAATGAGGGTAACTATGATTAAGTTTATCAGATTTAAGCAATTTATTTTGCTCTTTTAATTTTTCTATGACTATCGGGTCAGCTTTAAATACATGTGTATTTTTAAAATAAGGTACCTCTTTGGTGTAAACACCAGAGTTATCAACTGTATAAAGTGAAGGTATATTGTTTCTTAAACATAAATTAAAATCATCTGGACCGTGGCTTGGAGCACAATGAACAATTCCTGTTCCTTGTTCCAAATTTACAAATTGAGCATCTAACATTGGAACATTATAGTCAAAATCCATTTTAACTAATGGGTGGCTGCATATTGTTCCAATAAATTCTGAACCCTTAAAAGTCTTTAATTCTTTAAAGCTTTTGATCTCACATTCTTTAGTGATTGATTCAATTAAATTTTTTGCAACAACAATTCTCTTATCTTTAAAATATTCAAGGTTGTCAATTTCTAGAATTGCGTATTCAATATTACTATTAAAAGCTAATGCTTTGTTGGCTGGTATAGTCCATGGCGTAGTCGTCCAAATTATTATGCTTGTATCCTTAAGAAAGTCTTTATCAGTCTCTTTGACTTTAAATGCAACGTAGATTGTATTAGAAGTATGATCTAAATATTCTACTTCAGCATCAGCTAAAGCAGTTTTTTCAACAGTAGACCAAAGAACTGGTTTAAAACCTTGATATAAACTTCCATCTAAAAGAAATTTACCTAACTCTCTTACAATTTGAGCTTCTGCTTCGTAACTCATTGTGGAATAATAATTTTCAAAGTCTCCAACTACTCCCAGTCGTTTAAATTCTTTGATATGAACATCAATCCAGCTTTTTGCGAATTCCCTGCATTCCTGTCTAAAATCTTTAATCGGGACCTCGTCTTTATTTTTTTTCTTTTTTTTATACTGTTCTTCAATCTTCCATTCTATTGGTAGTCCATGGCAGTCCCAACCAGGAACATAAATAGAGTCTTTGCCATTCATTTGATGAAAGCGAGTAATCATATCTTTTAAAATTTTATTCAACGCGGTACCCATATGTATATGACCATTGGCATAAGGTGGACCATCATGAAGAATGAATTTTTCTTTTCCTTTGGACTTTTTTCTTAGCTTTTCAAAAATTTTATTTTTTTCCCATTTCTTCAAAATTTCAGGTTCTTTTAATGGCAAACCAGCCTTCATCGAGAAAGCCGTCTTAGGGAGTTGTAAAGTATCTTTAGACATTATTTACTAGCTTGTTTAATATCAAATTTGATTTGTTTTTTTAAATATTTCAAATTCCTAAATTTTTTTTCTGGTCTTATAAATTTTTTAAAATTTATACCTATTACCTTATTATATAAATTTTTATTAATTCCAAAGATATTTGTCTCTAATAATAATTTTTGTCCATTAAAAGTAGGTCTATAACCTACATTCGCAACACCATTTTTGTAAAAACTATCACTTTTAACTTTAACAGCGTAAACTCCACACTTAGGAACAACGTAATCATTTAATTTTAAATTACACGTTGGGAAACCAATTTTACGTCCTCTTCTCTGTCCTTTTATTACTTTGCCAACAACACACCAATTACGACCTAATAATCTATTTACTTCCTCGATTTTACCCAGTCTTAGTTTTTTTCTTATAAAAGTAGATGAAATTGTTTTGTTATTTTTTTTAAATGGTTTAGTTACAATATTTCTAAAGTTATATTTTTTTTCAAATTTTTTAAGAGTTGAAATATTACCTTGCCTTTTAAAACCAAATTTAAAATTTTTACTGACATATAAATATTTACATTTTGTTTTTTTAAAGATTATCTTTTTTATAAACTGTTCTGGTGATTGAGATGAAAACTTTTTATTAAATTTTATTATTATTAAGAAATCTAATTTAAGTTTTTTTAGATGAGTCTTTTTCTGTTCTAAAGAATTAATTCTATGATTTTTAATTTTTTTATTAAAAAACATTACAGGCACAGGCTCAAAAGTCATAACTCCAAAAGGTAATTTATTTTTTTTAGCTTTTCGCTTTCCTTCTTTTATAACTTTTTGATGGCCTAAATGTAATCCATCAAAATTTCCAATTGCAATTACACCATTACAATGTTTTAGATTTATATTTGGACTTTTGTAAATTTTCATTTTACCACTTTAATTCTTTTTGAAAAAAATTTGCTTTTACCTCATATTTTTCTAAAAGTTCATTAAGCCCAGAAAAACTTTTGATTTCTTTTCGATGAACACCATCTGATATAAATATGCAATCAATTTTTAAATTGTTAGCTCCCTTAATATCTGTTCTTAGGTTATCGCCAATGGCTAAAACTTTTTCATTAGAACCAAAACACATATTGTAAATTTCTCTGTGGGGTTTGCCAAAATAGATGACTTCACCTCCAAGTTCCTCAAAAACTTTTGCTACTGAACCAGCACATAATTCTTCCATATTTCCTCTATGAACTATTAAATCTGGATTAGTACAAATTAATTTTTTTGAGATATGTTTCAATAAAAATTTTTTATAATAGTCTAGATCATCATCATAATCATCAAATAACCCAGTGCATAAAATGAAGTCACAACTAAGAAGATCAGTTCTGTTGTCTTTTACTTTTTCAAAAACTGAAATATCTCTCTCTGGACCAAGATGGAAAAATGTCTTTCCAAATTTTTTTTGATTTATTGCATGCATTGCTGCTTCGCCTGAAGTCATCACATTTTCAAGAAATTTTTTATCCATTTTCATTTTAATTAAAAAATTAATAACTTTAGAACTCGGCCTTGGCGCATTAGATAAAAATACAATTTTCTTTAGATTTTTTTTTAAATGTTCTACTGCGTCTATTGCTTTTGGATTAAGAACTACACCGTTGTGCATAACGCCCCATAAATCTATAACAAACGTGTCATAGTTTTCGAATATATCTTCTAAGTGTTTAAGTTCTTTCAATTTACTAATTCTCTCCTTTTAATGCCCATAAATATAGTATTTAATGGTTTTTTTAGTGATTTTTGCCTCTTGAAATATAGTTAAAACATACCATATCAACACTACGTAAAAATTTATAGGAGAAAATACATATGAAATTTAGACCTCTGCACGACCGTGTGCTTATTAAAGTGCTAGACAGTGAGGAAAAAACTGCTGGCGGAATTATCATACCAGACACTGCTAAAGAAAAACCACAGGAAGGTGAAGTTGTAGCTGTGGGTCCTGGAGCTAAAAATGAAAGTGGAAAAGTTTCTGCAATGGACGTTAAAGTTGGAGATATAGTTTTATTTGGAAAATGGTCTGGAACTGAAGTTAAAATTGACGGTAAAGAATACAGCATTATGAAAGAGTCAGACATAATGGGAATTTCAAAAAGTAAAAAATAAACATTATAGGAGAAAAAAATGGCAAAACTAATTAAATTTGATACAGAGGCTAGATCAAAAATGCTCACGGGAGTAAATACGTTGGCAAACGCTGTGAAAGTAACATTAGGTCCAAAAGGACGTAATGTTGTAATGGATAAATCTTATGGCGCTCCAAGAACTACAAAAGATGGTGTCTCTGTTGCAAAAGAAATTGAACTAGAAGATAAATTTGAAAACATGGGTGCTCAAATGGTCAAAGAAGTTGCAAGCAAAACAAATGACAATGCTGGTGATGGAACCACTACCGCTACCATTTTAACACAAGCAATTGTAAATGAGGGTCTCAAATATGTTACAGCTGGAATGAACCCGATGGATATCAAACGTGGTATCGACAAAGCGGTTGAGCAAGTAATTGATAAATTAAAAACATCCTCAAAAAAAGTTAAAGCCAACGAAGAAGTTGCTCAGGTTGGAACAATATCTGCAAATGGTGAAAAATCTATTGGCGATATGATTTCTAAAGCAATGCAAAAAGTTGGAAATGAAGGTGTAATTACAGTAGAAGAAGCAAAAGGAGTTGAAACTGAGTTGGATGTTGTAGAAGGTATGCAATTTGATAGAGGATATCTGTCACCTTACTTTGTTACAAATACTGAAAAAATGACAACTGAACTTGAAAATCCTTTAGTGCTTTTAGTTGAAAAAAAATTAACTAATCTTCAACCTATGGTACCTTTGCTTGAGTCGGTAGTACAAGCTAACAGACCATTAATGATAATTTCTGAAGATGTTGAAGGTGAGGCTTTAGCAACTTTAGTTGTAAACAAATTAAGAGGGGGTCTTAAAGTTGTAGCTGTTAAAGCTCCTGGTTTTGGTGATAGAAGAAAAGCAATGTTAGAAGATATTGCTATTCTAACTGGAGGACAAGTCATCTCGGAAGATCTTGGAATTAAATTAGAGAACGTTAAAATTGGTGATCTTGGTTCTTGCAAAAAGGTAAAAATTGATAAAGAGAACAGTACAATTGTAGCTGGTGAAGGTAAAAAATCTGATATTGAGGCAAGATGTAATCAAATTAGATCTGAGATCAATGAAACAACATCTGATTATGATAAAGAGAAACTTCAAGAGAGGTTAGCTAAACTTGCTGGTGGAGTTGCCGTAATTAAAGTTGGCGGAGCTACAGAGGTTGAAGTTAAAGAAAGAAAAGACAGAGTTGAAGACGCTCTTAATGCAACTAGAGCTGCTGTTGAAGAAGGAGTAGTAATCGGTGGTGGTTGTGCGTTACTTTACGCCGCGCAAGATTTAGATGGTGTTAAAGTAAAAGGTGATGACCAAAAGGCTGGCGTCGAAATAGTTAAAAAAGCCCTTCAAGCTCCAATAAGACAAATTACTGCTAACGCAGGTGTCGATGGTTCAGTAGTTGTAGGTAAACTTTTAGAGGGTAAAAAAGCTTCTCAAGGTTACGACGCTCAGAATGAAGATTATGTAGATATGTTTGCTAAAGGAATTATAGATCCAACAAAGGTTGTAAGATCTGCATTACAGGATGCTGCTTCAATAGCTGGCCTATTGATTACAACAGAGGCAATGATTGCAGACAAACCTGAGGAAAAAGATGCTAGTCCTGCAATGCCTCCAATGGGTGGTGGCATGGGTGGAATGGGCGGCATGGGTGGAATGGGAATGTAATTTCACTTACACAAAAGATTTTAAAAAAGGCTGCAGCTTCGCAGCCTTTTTTTTTGCAATAAATAAACATGCATTTGAGCTTAGTATCAAACCATCTTTAAGAACTCTTAAATTATTATCAGCCAAAGTTTTACCCGTTGATGAAATATCTGTAATGATTTCGGAAGAACCTATAAATGGATAAGTTTCAGTAGCACCAAGACTGAGAATTAATTTATACTGAGTAACCCCTTTAGAAATTAAAAAATTATTTGTTAAATTTGGATATTTAGTCGCCACTCTCAATCTAGAATTTCTTTTAGATCTAATATCAAAAGATACCTCCTCAAGATCGGCAATCGTCTGTACATCTATCCAATCATCCGGCACTGCTATAACTAAGTTAGCATTGCCGAAACCAAGTTTTTTTTGAATATTTATTTTATTCTGTAAGTTTTTATCAGACTCTTTTAAAAGATCTAACCCAGATACACCTATATCAAGAGTTCCGTCTCCTAATCTTTGAATTATTTCTTTAGCATGGAGAAAAATGATCTTAATATTAGGTTCATTTTCCATCGTCCCAAAATAATTTCTTTCTTTTTCACTTTGTAAAATCTTAAATCCTCTATCATTAAAAAATGAAATTGCTTTATCTTTTAATCGTCCTTTACTTGGTAAACCTATGGTGATTAAATCTTTCATATATTTTTTAAATTAATTGCAGCACCAACAGCTGGGGTATTTTTTTTAGCCCCCAGACTTTTAAGTAAGTCGTCATAACGACCTCCCCTAGCAATTTCCTTTTTTCCTGAGAATACTTCAAACACAATTCCAGTATAATATTCTACATCTCTACCAAAATTTGCGATGAAACTAATATCTTGCCTAAGTTTTTTCAAATAAAGAATGGATTTAATGTCTTTGAATATATTTTTTTTGAGATTATTTTTTTTAGTAAAATCTAACAATCTTTCATCCAGTTCTGAGAGTTTGCAGTTTATTTTTAAAAAGGATTTAATAATTTTTACAATTTTTTTTCCATCAACAAAAGATCTTGGATCTTTAATCTTTTTGTCAAATCTTTTTAAGATTTCCGCTATAGTCCTTCCAGCAACTACTTTATCTTGATCTTTTTTTTTCATTTCATAAAATCTTTTTTTATCTGTGTCGAAAGTAACTGCATCAATATCAGTATTTTTTTCTAGTCTTTTTAAAAGCTCCTCAAAATAATTAGGTCTCCAAAAATGTCTTATAAGTCTAAGCTTCCATCTTTCAGGCATATCCAGAGCATTAATTAAACTTTTGAATAATCCAATATCTCCAACTTTAATTAAAACATTTTTTTTCTTTATCTTTTTTGCTGAGCTTAGAATCGTACTTATAATTTTAAAATCATCTTGAATTTGATTTTTTGAACCTAGAATTTCAATCCCTAGCTGGTCATTAATGAAATTCGTGCCTTTATTACCTGATCTCCTATAGGCTTGACCAGAATAATAAATTTTTGAGGAAGATTTTTTTTGTAAGTAACTTATACATGAGGCTACAGTCAAATCGGGTCTTAAGCACATCGTTTTTCCATCTTCTTTATCAAATGTTAGCATTGAACTTCTAAATTTTTCCCCTGATCTCTCAATAATATAATCTGAGTCTAGAAGAACATCAGGTTCTGATAAAACAAAACCATTGCTTTTAAAATTTTTAATTATAGTTTCAGATAATTTTTTTGATTTCATTAACTAATTCTTTTATTTTGATTGATTGCTCTTTACCGTTGCTTAAATTTCTTAGTGTTGGTTTACCTAATTTTATCTCATCTTCTCCATATAAAATAACAGCTGGAGATTTTATTTTATTCGCATATTCCATTTGTTTTTTTAACTTACTTTCCCCAGGATAAATTTCTGTACTGATACCGGCTCTTCTTAATATCGTTTGCACGTTTATGTATTCTTTCATAGAATTTTTATCAAAAACACAGATTACAACAGGTTTTGATTGTTTTACTTTAAATTCCTTTTTCTGCATCAGTGCATAAACCAATCGATCTAATCCTATTGATATACCTGTAGCGGGTGCATCTAAGTTGCCAAAATTACTTACTAAATTATCATATCTCCCTCCACCACCTATGGAACCAAATTGAATTACCTGTCCTTTGTTATTTTTTACATCAAATTTTAAATTCACTTCAAATATTGCCCCGGTGTAATATTCTAACCCTCTAACAATTGATGGATCAAATTCAAAATTAATAAAATTATAATCTTCAAAAATTTTTAATATCTCAGCAAGATCTTCTGTATCGGGTGTTTTTTTATTTAGAGTTTCTTTTATTACTTCGATATTTTCAGGTTTTAAATTTGCACCTTTTGTGAAATCTCCGGATTTGTCTTTTCTACCAGCAGCTAGCAGTTCTTTAACTCCATCCCAACCTAGCCTGTCAATTTTATCAAGAGCTCTTAAAGCAGTAAGTTTTTGCTGATTATCGCTAACATTTATTTTTTTGAATAACTCTTCAGTTATTTTACGCGATGAAATTTTTATTATATATTCTGACTTAGTGAGACCACATTTTTCAAGTATTTCTGAAATCATAATACATAACTCAGCATCTGCTTGTGAACTTTTTGTTCCTACAAAATCAGCATCAAATTGTAAAAATTCTCTAAATCTGCCAGGACCAGGTTTTTCATTTCTCCAAACAGTGCCTAATTGATATCTTTTAAATGGTTTCGGAATTTCCAAATAGTTTTTTGCAACGTACCTAGCTAGAGGAGCTGTTAGGTCATATCTTAATGATAACCATTTATTTTCATCCTTAAATGAAAACACTCCTTCATCAGGTCTATCTTTGTCGGGTAAGAATTTTCCAATACTATCTGCATACTCAAAACTGGGTGTTTCAAGATATTGGAAACCGTACTTAATCATAACTTCCTTAATATTTGAAATTATAAAATCACGTACTAGTAATTCTTTTTCTTGCCTGTCAACAAACCCTAGCGGAAGATCTTTAGAAGGTTTGTTCTTTTTTTCTTTTGTCATTTTTTGGTACAGCAGGGTGGATTCGAACCACCGACCCCTAGTTCCACAAACTAGTGCTCTAACCAACTGAGCTACTGCTGCATCCCTGTTATTTTTATCTTAATTTTTAGTAAATTTATATATTTTTGATTACAAGCTAAGCAATAGCCTAGCGTGCATTCTATGCGAATGAGATCTAATTGTTGAAATGATTCTCTTATCAATAATCATAAGAACTTTTTAGAAAATAATTGTGTCTATTTCAAGATGAAATTAGCGGGACAATAATAATAGTTAAGACTAAAGTTAATGTCCCGATAATCAGTGATTTTTGGAAATTTAGATTAAGATGTTTTCTGCAGTTTTACTGCTGAAGGACCTTTTTCTGTGCTCTCCACTTCAAACGTTAACTCATCACCCTCGTTTAAATACTTTAAACCAGCTTCCCTAACAGCAGAAGAATGGACGAACACGTCTTTTTCTTTGTCTTCTCTTTCAATGAAACCATATCCTTTAGTGCCATTGAACCACTTTACTTTACCTTTTAGTGTACTCATATTTGTAGTTTTCCTTTTTTTTATTAACTTTGATTAGCTTTAAAGCTAATCCTGAACACCTTAAATAGATTTGCTTCATGAAAGTCAATAGTAGAATTATAAAATTTGACGCAATTGTTTTTTTGCAACAATACTAGGATAAAAGAGCGATTAAGCTAGCAATAGCAACAAGTCCTAAACCACCGTATAGGTATTTATTTTTATCAATGTGTATCTTAAAATTTTCAAACTTTGAGTCTTGATAACTTAATCCACCCTCGCTTAGATTAGTTGATTTGCTAAAACCTTTGTCTCTTCCTATTTGAAGAAATTTAGCTTTCCTGTGTTCAAAAATTTCATGTTTACCAAAACTTTCAAAAACTTTTAGATTTTTAATTATTGATTGCTTAATATCAGCAGCTATACTCTCAGGATCTCTGTGGGCTCCACCTAAAGGTTCAGGAATTACCTCATCAATAATTTTTAGTTTTAAAAGATCATGAGCTGTAAGCTTCATAGCTTCTGCTGCTTGTAAAGATTTGCTTGGATCTCGCCAAAGTATTGATGCACATCCCTCAGGAGATATTACTGAGTAAATTGAGTTTTCTAACATAATTACTTTATTAGATGATGCTAAAGCAATCGCACCACCTGACCCTCCCTCTCCAATTATTATTGAAATATTTGGAACCATTAACGACATGCAGCATTCAATTGAATTTGCTATTGCAGACGCTTGTCCTCTTTGTTCGGCACCTAAACCTGGAAAAGCTCCTGGAGTATCTATAAAACTTACTACTGGTATCTGAAATCTATCAGCAAGCTTCATTAATCTGATACATTTTCTATATCCCTCTGGACGCATCATTCCAAAATTTCTTTCTATTCTGCTGTTTAAATCATCTCCTTTTTCTTGACCAATTACTAAAACAGATTTGTTGTCTATCAATCCAAAACCTGCGATTACTGATTTATCATCTCCAAAATACCGATCTCCTGAAAGAAGAGTAAATTGTGAAAAAATTTTGTTTATATAAAAATTAGCTTTTGGTCTATCTTCATGTCTGGCTACTTGTGTTCTTTGCCAATTATTTAAATTTGAGTAAACTTCATCTAGTTTTTGATTTAATTCAAATTGAGTATCTTTAATTTTTTTTGTATCAACTTCAGAAATTCCCTCTGAACCAAATGGGCTTTTTAATCCATCAACTTCTTGCTCTAATTCTTTAATTTCTTTTTCAAAATCCAAATAGTTTTTCATAATATTGGTACAATTTTAATAGTATTATTATATTACAAAATAATGTAAATGTCGGCTAATATATGAATACTGTAGATAAAAACGGCTTAAAAATTAGTCTCACTTTGTACAAATTTATTAATGACGAAGTGTTGCCAGGAACAAAAATCAAACACGAAGAGTTTTGGCAAAATTTTTCTGATGTAGTACATGAACTTTCTCCTATAAATAAAAGTCTTGTTGAGAAGAGAGAACAAATACAAAAAAAAATAGATGAGTGGCATAAATTAAATAAAGGGAAAGAATTTGACAAATCAGGTTATATAGAATTTTTAAAATCAATAGATTATTTAATCAAAGAAGAAAATGATTTTAAAATTGAGACTTCTAACGTTGACAAAGAGATTACTTCGGTTGCCGGTCCACAATTAGTTGTACCGGTTGATAATGCTCGATATGCTTTAAACGCAGCAAATGCGAGGTGGGTAAGCCTTTATGATTCATTATATGGTACTGATATTATTCCTGGTGAAAAAACTAATGAGTATAATATTGTTAGAGCTAATAAAGTAAGAGAATATGTAAAAAATTTTTTTAATCAAAATTTTCCTTTGATAAAATCAGACTGGCAAAAAATTACAAAAATTATTGTTGAAGGTGATAAATTAGTTTTTTTTAGTGGATCAGAAAAAAGTCTCCTTAAAGATAATAGTCAATTTGTAGGTTATAATGGCGATAAAAAAAAACCTAATTCAATATTAATCAAAAATAATAACCTTCATATAGATATCATTATAGATCCAGAGACTGAGGTGGGTAAAGACGATAAAGCACATATTTCAGACGTAATCACCGAGTCTGCAATATCAACAATAATTGATAATGAAGACTCTGTTGCTGCAGTAGATGCGAAAGATAAAGTGAAATGTTATCGTAACTGGTTAGGTTTAATGAAAGGTAATCTTACTGCTGATATTGAAAAAAATGGAAAAAAATTTACTAGAAAATTAAATCCAGACAGAAGTTATATCTCAAAAGAGGGGAAAAAAATTTTCTTACACGGAAGAGCTCTTCTCTTAAATAGAAATGTAGGACATCTAATGAAAAATCCTTCGATTATCCTAAAAGATGGGTCAGAAATACCTGAGGGAATTTTAGATGCATTTATATCGAGTCTATGTGCATTACATGATTTTAAAAATAAGAAAAATTCAAGAACTGGTTCAATTTATATTGTAAAACCTAAAATGCATGGTCCTGAAGAGGTTGCTTTTACTAATAAATTATTTGAAAAAGTTGAAAAAGCATTGGGTATGGAAAAATATTCTATAAAAGTAGGCATTATGGATGAAGAACGAAGGACTACTGTAAATTTAAAAGAATGTATAAGGCAAGTAAAAAATAGAATTGTTTTTATTAATACAGGTTTCTTAGATCGAACAGGAGACGAAATGCATACCTCTTTTGAAGCTGGCCCAATGATTTTCAAAGGAGAAATGAAAAAATCAAAATGGTTGAATGCATATGAAAATTGGAACGTTGATGTAGGTTTAAAATGTGGATTTTCAGGTAAGGCACAAATCGGCAAAGGAATGTGGGCTATGCCTGATCAAATGGCGAATATGATGGATCAAAAAATAACTCACCCAAAATCAGGAGCTAATTGTGCTTGGGTTCCCTCACCTACTGCAGCAGCATTACACTCACTACACTATCACAAAATAAATGTATTTTTAGAACAAAACAAAATTAAAAAAAGAGACCAAGCTAAAGTTGAAGATATTTTAGAGATTCCTAAAGCAGACAGACCTAATTGGTCAATACAGGACATCAACCGAGAACTAGAAAATAATGCTCAGGGGATTTTAGGTTACGTAGTAAGATGGGTGGATCAAGGTGTAGGTTGCTCAAAAGTTCCGGATATTAATAATATAGGTTTAATGGAAGATAGAGCTACTCTAAGAATTTCCTCACAACATATAGCAAACTGGCTTCATCACGGGATTTGCAACAAAGATCAAGTCATGAGTGTGATGAAAAAAATGGCTAAAATTGTAGATAACCAAAATAAGAATGATCCTGAATACAAAAAAATGTCTGAAGACTTTGAAAATTCCATAGCTTTTTCAGCTGCTTGTGATCTTGTTTTTAAGGGTGCGGTTCAACCCTCGGGATATACTGAGCCTTTATTACATAAAAAAAGGCTTGAAAAAAAAGCACTTGTTTAATTGTCCGTTACCGGAACTCTGTTTTTAAAAGCTGATAGTAGAGTACCATCATCAAGCTGTTCTATTTCTCCTCCAACAGGAAGCCCTTGCGCTAATTTGGTTATTTTAATTTTGTCATTTTTGATTGTGTCCTCTATATAATGCGCAGTAGTTTGACCTTCAACTGTAGCACTAGTTGCAATAATTACTTCTTTAAGATTATTTTTTTTTATTCTTTTAAGTAATGACTCGATTAGTAAATTTTTTTGCTCATAGTTTTCGTTTGAATTTAAAGTACCACCTAGAATGTGATAATGACCTTTATAAATTTGTGCCGAATCTATTACCCACATATCAGCCAAATTTTCTACAACACAAATTTTATCATATGAGTTATCTTTTGAACACAAACAATCTACATCAATAATTTTTAAATTTCCACACTCTGTACAGCGGACTACTTTTTTGTAAACCTGGGCTAAAGATTTTGCCAAAGGCTTTACCATATTTTCTTTGTTATTAATTAATTTTAAAATTATTCTTTTAGCTGATTTAGGTCCTAAACCAGGCAGCTTAGAAAATTGTTTAATAAGTTCGTTTATTTCAGGGATATTATTATCCATTAAAAAGGTATTTTAAAATCTGGGGGGAAATTTAGTCCACCGGTTACCTTAGTTAATTCCTCTGCAGATCTTTTTTTAAGATTTTCTTTAGCATTGTTATAAGCGGCAATGATTAAATCATTTATAATATCTTGGCTTTCTTTTTTTGCACTTTCCGAAATTAATATTGACTTAAGCTCATAATCACCGGTTAAAGTTACTGTTACTAAATTTCCGCCAGACATGCCTTGAACTTCGATACTTTTGATTTTATCTTGTGCCTCTCTCATTTTTTCTTGCATTGCTTTTGCTTTAGATAACATATCTGAAAAGTTGGTCATTTAATCTACCTCTTTTTTAATATCTATTAGTTTTGCGTCTGGAAATGCACTTTCAAGATTTTTTGAAATTTTACTATTTTTAAAATCTTTAATTAAATCGTTTTTATTTTCTAAATTTTTTTCATAAATACTTTTAGCTTCAGTATTTTTACTTAAAGATATAATCCATCTTTCACCAGTCCATTGTAGTAGTTTTTCAGTTAAATTTTTAATGAAGTTTTTGTTAAGTTTTTCGTTAAAACTTATATCTATTGATCCTTTATTAAAACTGACTAATTTAACATTGCGTTCTAAATCATATTTTAACTCAATTTCTTTTTCATTGCTCGCGATCTTAATTAAATCCTGAAAGCTTTTTATTTCGAAAATAGGTAAATTTTTTTCAGAAGTAAAACTTTTTACAGGATTAGTTTTTAATTGATCTGTACTTTTTAACTGATTTTTTACTTTGTCAAGTATACTATCAGCATAAGACTTTTCTTTTTCTTTTATTTTTTTTCCAATTAAGTTTTCTTGATCTGTGTCAGAATAATGAGTTTTGTTATCTACTTTTTCTGTTTGATCTAAATTTTTTAAATGGACTAGCTGCATTATATACATCTCTAAAGTTAAATTTTCATTACCTACTAATCTTAAATCATCAATTGTTTTAATAGTTAGTTGCCAAAATAAACCTATGTCTTGCATATCTATATTCTTAGAATAGTCATCAACCATCTTTATTTCCGTATCGGAAATCGACATATCTTTTTCTATAGGACCAAGATTTATTCTTCTGCTGAATATGTATAATATTTCTAAAATATCGTTAAGAAAATTTTTCGCATCCAAACCGTCATTGATAAGCTCTTTCATATATTTTAAAGACTCTTTTTCATTGCCATTAAGAATTTCTTTAAATAAGAAAATAACTTTAGCTTTATCCGCTAGACCAAGCATTTCTCGAACGTCTTGTTCTTCTATTTGATTGTTATTTTGATTTGGTCGTGAAATTAAAGCCCGATCTAATAAAGAAATAGAGTCTCTTACTGATCCTTCAGAGGATTTAGCGATTAGTTTTAAAGCATCATCCGAAATACTTCCTTTCTCTAATTTAGATATTTTTTTTAAATGATTAAAAAGTAATTCTACGTTTACTCTTTTAAGATCGAATCTTTGGCAACGAGATAAAATTGTAACTGGTATTTTTCTAACTTCTGTTGTTGCTAAAATAAATTTCAAACTTGGTGGAGGTTCTTCTAGAGTTTTAAGTAACCCGTTAAAAGCTTGCTTTGAAAGCATATGAACTTCATCTATAATAAATATCTTATAATTTGCACTTGTTGGGCTATACTTAGAATTTTCGATAAGTTCTCTTATATCATCAATACCTGTTTTTGAAGCAGCATCCATCTCTAGAACATCAATATGATTTGAATTTATAATTTCACGACAAGTATTACAAAAATTATTTTCTAAACAATTTATCTTTGGGTTTTTATTTTTTTCACAATTTAAAGATTTAGCTATTAATCTAGCTGTTGTGGTTTTACCCACTCCCCTTATTCCAGTTAAAAGATAGGCGTTTGGAGTCTTGTTTAACTTAATGGCGTTTATTATTGTCTGAGCCATTACCTCTTGACCTATTAAGTCTTTAAAATCTTGAGGTCTATACTTTAAAGCTAAAATTTTGTTTGTCATTTATAATTCTAGAGGCAGGCAACAACCTGAACAATTTTCACTACGGCTGCTTCTTTTCAGACCTGACCGGGTTTATGAAAGATTCACCTGATGCCAACCTCAAAAGGAGTATATCAAGATAAATTTAAATACTACAATAGTAGAATTGAAATTTGTGGACTATTTTTGTCTAAAATTTGAAGCTTCATAAACTCCCAAAATATCTAAAGTTTCGGTATGAAAACCAAGTTCCTCTAATGCTTTTTTTACCCCAGGTTGCTCTATGTGACCCTCTAGATCTAAATAAAAGTTTGCTTGATCAAAAGTATTTTTAACTGAAAAACTCTCAAGCTTTGTCAAATTTACCTGGTTGGTTGCGAAACCTCCTAAACATTTATACAAAGCTGATGGTTCGCTTTTTACTCTAAATATACAACTTGTAATGAAATTTTTTTGTTTGCTAAATTCGGGTTGCTCTATGCTTTTTCCCATTATTAAAAATCTAGTTACGTTTCCTTTTTCATCTTCGATATTTTTTTCTAGTATCTTTAGATTATAAATTTTTGCAGAAAGTTCTGAAGCAATTGCTGCAATAGTTTTATCGTTACCTTCAGCTAAATCTTTTGCTGAGCCTGCTGTATCTGCTGAAATTATTGGCTTAAATTTTTTTTTATTAATTATATTTTGGCATTGGCCTATAGCTTGAGCATGACTTCTTACAAATTTTATGTCTTCAATTTTCGCATCCCTTTTACATAACAAATTGTGTTCAACTACCTGGAAATGCTCACCGTGAATTTGTAGTTTGTATTTTGGCAATAAATAGTGAATATCAGCCACCCTTCCTGCAAGAGAGTTCTCTATAGGTATTACTATTTTATAATCAGAATCTTTATAAGCTTGTTCAAAAGTTTCCTCAAAAGTGGGGCAGGTTTTTATCTCTGCATTTTTATAAAGATTTTCAACTGCAATATGAGAATATGCTCCAAGTTCACCTTGTATAGCAATTTTTTTTTTACTCATTTGTCCCCATTATTTTTAGGATTTCATCTAAATCTTTTTCGGTATCTACACTTAAAGGTTTTGTGTTTACAAAACCAACGTTTATCTTCATATTATTTTCAAAAGCCCTCATTTGTTCTAAATTTCTTTCCAACTCTAGCTTACTTCTTTTAAGATTTACATACTTTATTAATGCCTCTCTAGTAAATCCGTAAATCCCAATATGGTGGTATGCATAATCATTATGATCTTTAGTAATAATTCTATCGAAATCTGAGACTGGAGAAAAAGTTGAATTTTTTATTGCTTCTTCAAGTTTATTATTAGGTAAACGCCTTGTAAACACTTTAACTACGTTTTTATCATAAACTTCGTCAACTAATAGAGCTGAAGCTAAAGTGCCAATTTCACATTTATCATCCCACATATGATCAATTAATTGTTTGATTGACTCAGGATTAATATTTGGCATATCGCCTTGTAGATTTACAATTATTTTTGGTTTCTCTTGTAGTGTTTTTTTAAAAACCTCAAAAACTCTATCAGTTCCAGTTTGATGGTTTTGTGAGGTAAGTATTGCGTTTCCGCCATAACTTTTCACCTTATCTATTATTTGTTGGTCGGGAGTGGCCACATAAACCTCTCCGGCTTTAGATTTTTTTGCTGCGTCATAAACATGAAGAATCATCTCTTTATTATTTATAAGTTTAAGAGGTTTATTAGGTAATCGCTGAGCGCTTAGTCTTGATGGTATTATTATTGCAGTTTTATTCATAATTATGCGTCTTAGAGACGCAAAAAAATTTGGTAATTTTAAGTTTTTTTTTAAAAACTCGTGTTATACATCTCTAAAGTTCTTACCAAAAATATGGATAGTTTTGAATTAAATAAAATAATAGCCGCAATTCTTCTTACGGCTTTAATTGTTATTGGTATTGGAAAATTCACTGACATATTATTCCACGTGGAGAAACCAGAGCAAGCGGCTTATAAAGTTGAAGGATTAGAAGTTGCCTCAACTAGCAACATGGCTGAGTCTACTGAAAAGGTTGCGGAAGTAGTAGATATAAAAGCTCTATTAGCTATGGGAGACTTAGCACACGGAGAAAAAGTTTTTAAAAAATGTAGCGCTTGTCATATGATTGCAGCTGGTG
Organism: uncultured Pelagibacteraceae bacterium; assembly: GCA_902630665.1. Taxonomy (GTDB): domain Bacteria; phylum Pseudomonadota; class Alphaproteobacteria; order Pelagibacterales; family Pelagibacteraceae; genus Pelagilacustribacter. The sequence goes on along the minus strand of CACOVP010000007.1, from coordinate 6,940 downwards.
GAAAAAACATGATAGGTCCAAATTTATGGAATGTTATTGGAAGAACAGCTGGTTCAGTAAGTGATTATAAATATTCTAAAGCAATGGTAGCTTACGCTAAAGAATGGTCTTTTGAAGAAATGAATAGTTACCTAATTAAGCCGCAAGCATATATTAAAGGAACTAAAATGGCTTTTGCCGGACTAAGAAAAGAAAAAGATAGAGCTTCGGTTATTTTATATATGAATTCAAAAGGTGATAACCCAAAACCTTTACCTTAATCTAGACACCACTTTATAATACTTTTTTGAGCGTGCACTCTGTTCAACGCTTGTCTCCAAACTACTGATTGCTTCCCATCTATTACTTCATCCGTGACCTCTTCTCCTCTTCCCACTGGAAGACAATGCATAAAAATAGCTTCTGAATTTGCCTTGCTCATTAATTTCTTATTAACTTGGTAGGGTTTTAAAGTTTTCTTTTTAGAGACTTTATTAACCTTATCGTTCATTGAGATCCATTTGTCCGTCATTATGCAATCAGCATCTTTCACTGCTTCTAGAGGTTTAGAAGTAATTGTTAATTTCACTCTCTCTTTTTTGGCTAATTTTAATATACTCTTATTTGGAGAATATTTTTTTGGACAACCGATATTAAGTTTAAAATTAAATTTCCCGGCTGCTTCTATTAAAGAATTTGACATATTGTTATTACCATCTCCAATCCAAGAAACAGTTTTACCCTCAATAGAACCATTACTTTCTTCGTAAGTAAGAATATCAGACATAATTTGACATGGATGGCTCGCATCTGAAAGGCCATTGATAATTGGAATATCTAAATGCTTTCCGAACTCCTCTAAATTTTTGTGAGATGACGTTCTCAACATAACGATATCGACATACTCAGATAAAACTTTTGCCGTATCTTTTAAAGTTTCCTCACCCTTGCCGTAATGTATACCATCTGGATTTAAAATAATTGATGATCCACCTAATTGTTTAACAGCAATGTCAAATGACATTCTTGTCCTAGTAGATGGTTTCTCAAAAATCATAGCCATTGACTTGCCCTCAAAAGGTTTATCTTCGTCAGGAGCAGATTTATTTAATCCAGATCTATTTTGTTTTCTCTTTTTTGCTTCTTCAATAATAGCTCTTAGCTCTACTGAAGAACAGTCAGAGATATTTATAAAGTTTTTCATTTAAAATTTTTGCAAACTTTCTCTATTATTTTTAAACTTAAATTTATCTCGCTCTTTGTTACATTCAAAGGAGGCAAAAGTCTGACAACGTTTTCAGCAGCTCTTACAGTCAACAAATTATTATCTAAAAGCTTTTGGATAAATTTTACTTGATTTACGTGAAGACAAAGTCCGATGAGCAGTCCTTTGCCTCTTACTTCTTTTATAACTTTGGGATACTTATTTTTAATTTTATCGAGTTGATTTAAAAAATATTTTCCATTTTTGCTTACATTGTTTAAGAAACCTTTTTTAAACATGATATCCATCACCGCATTTCCAGCACTCATTGCTAAAGGATTTCCACCAAATGTTGATCCATGGGTTCCAGGCTTCATACCTGAAGCTACTTTTTTATTTACTAAAACTGCACCAATCGGAAAGCCGCCACCAATACCTTTTGCAATTGGAACAATATCAGGTTTGATTTTCGCATATTCAAAAGCGAAAAATTTACCACTTCTTCCGATACCGCATTGTACTTCATCAAGAATTAATAAAATTTTTTTCTTATTACATAGTTTTCTTAGGCCTTTGAGGCAAATATCAGGAATAACTTTGATGCCCCCTTCTCCCATAATTGTCTCAACCATGATAGCAGCTGTTCTGCTGGTTATCGCTTTTTCTAAGCCTTTGTGATCACCAAAGTTAAAATGATCAAAACCATCTACTTTTGGTTTGAAACCTTCAATAGCTTTTTTGCTATTACTTGCAAAAATAGCCGCGATAGTTCTTCCATGAAAACTATTATTGATGCAAAGAACTCTATTTTTTCTTGGTTGACCTTTTGAATAAAAATATCTTCTAGCAAATTTAATAGCTGCCTCCGTCGCTTCAGCACCAGAATTTTGAAAAGTTACATAATCCGCAAATGTTTTTTGGGCAAGTCTTTTTGCTAATCTCTCTTGCTCAGGAATGATAAAAACGTTTGAAACATGCCATAATTTTTTAGATTGTTTATTAATAGATCTAATTAAGTAGTCGTTAGCATGGCCAAGACAATTTACAGCAATCCCTTGCACGAAATCTAAATATTTCTTTCCATTCGTTGTATATAAGAAACTTCCTTTTCCCTTGGAAAAAGAGATTTTCTTTCTGTTATAAGTATTTAAAATTTTACTCATGATTTTATTTTATAGCCTTTTTTATACAATAAATAACAAACAAGCCAGCTCACAAAGCTTAAAGCAGTTAAATATGACAACCCAATAGAGATTGAACCGTCTGAAGTGCCAATAAAACTATATCTAAAACCATCAATCATATAAAAAAACGGATTAACTTTACTTACTGCTTGCAAAAAGTCAGGAAGTCTCTCTATTGAATAAAAAGTGCCCGATAAGAAAGATAATGGAACTATTACAAAATTAGTAACTGTTGCCATATGATCAAATTTTTCAGCCCATAATCCAGCGATTATTCCTATGTTTCCTAAAACAAAAGAGGAGAGCAAAGTAAAGGCTATAAGCGTTAAATAGTTTTTGATTTCAATATCTATTATTAATTTAAATACAATTATCGAAACTATTCCAATTAATACACTTCTAGTTACAGCCGCAAGAGAAACTGAGATTGTAACCTCTCCAGCTGACAGAGGAGCAAATAATAAATCTACTATAGTTCCATCAATTTTTTTAATCATAAAAGATGAAGAAGAATGAGAAAAAGATTGTTGAATTACCTGCATTGAAATCAACCCTGGCGCTAAAAAAGATATAAAAGGCACACCAAGAACATCACCTCTATCTGATCCAATTGCTAAAGATAAAACAAGTAAAAAGAGTAAAGACGAAATTAGTGGAGAAAAAATAGTTTGTATCCAAACAATTAGGAATCTAAGAACTTCTTTTTTGTATAAAGTCCATGTTCCGTACCAATTAACTAATCCGAATCTTCTTTTTCCAATTTTATATTTTTTCGAAATTTCAACCATTGATAGTCTTATAACCTGTTATTAAAAAAACTGTGCAAAACTAAATCTACTCACAGCTTTGATGCGTTTTAATGTTTTAAACCCCAATATTATGTCCTAAGTTTTTCATAATTACTAAATATTGTAATTATATACAATGAGTTGGACAGAAGAAAAAGTCGCTAAATTAAAAGAACTCTGGTCTAAAGGTCATACTGCAAGTCAGATAGCCGAAGCATTGGGTGACACCACTAGAAACGCTGTTATTGGAAAAGCTCATAGGTTGAATTTAGAAGCTAGAGCGCCTTCTAAGCAATCTAACTCACCAAGAACTAATGACAATAAGCAGAATAGAAGAGGACCTGCGCCCACATCAAGAAAAGCTAAATTTCAATCAATATTATTAGATAAAAACTTCGAGCCAGAAAACCCTAAATCACTTGAAGAACTTACTGATGAAACTTGCAAGTGGCCTATCGGTCATCCAAATGAGGAAAAATTCTATTTTTGCGGTAGAAAGCCTGAAGGAGATTTCCCTTATTGCAAACTTCATGTTTTGTATGCCTTTCAACCTAAAAATCAAAAAGACGATGATCTTGGTGATGAGATTCCAGAATTTATTGAGAAAAAAGTTAAGGCTTCAGGGTAATTCAAACACAAATGGAATTTATTAAAAAATACCTTAAGTGGTTAAGCACTTTTTTAGTCTTGACGGGAATACTGTTAACTAACTTAAATATTTATCCAGTAAATATAATGTTCCATGGCGCAGGAGTTGTAGGTTGGACGATAGCTGGTTTTTTATCAAAAGATAAAGCTATTCTTACAAACTTCGGATTACAAATTCCTTTATTTTTAATAGGGTTTTATCAAATTATATTTCATTAAATAACCTCGTGAAATTAAGCTGTGAAATTTAATTATATAAAAAAATTTGTGGATAGAATATTTAAAATTTGATTTTTAAAAAAAAATTTTTAACAACGACCCAAGTCCCAAACCAAAAATAATAAAAATAAATTTTCCTAGTAGACAATCTTTTTTAGAAAGTTATAAAGTGAATCATCTTATGGATATAAATTTAGTATATACAATAATTGGTTTCGGTCTTGCTGGTTACAGTGTAATAGCAAATGACTCTATACAAACTTTAGGGACATTTATTGCATCTAAGAAAAAGTGGTTTGCTTGGTATATTCTAGCGGGATCAGCTTCATTAGTTATGATTTTTGCCCTAGCTTGGGGATGGTATAATTATGATGGAGATATTTCTTATGGCAGATTAACGAGAATTCCATATCAAGAAATTCAATGGTACCACGCTGTTGCGCCAGCTATTCTCTTATTATTAACAAGAATTGGTATTCCAGTTTCGACTACTTTTTTAGTTTTGTCCGCATTTGCTTCGACAATTGTTTTGGAAAAAATGTTAGTAAAAAGTATTGTTGGTTATGGTATTGCAGCCACAGTTGCCTACATATGCTGGATTGTAGTTTCCAAATTTATCAATGAAAAACTCGATGAGGTAAAAGGAGATAAATGGATTTCTTTTTGGCGTAATTCAGTTTGGGTAACATCTGGATGGTTATGGTGGGTTTGGTTATCTCACGACGTTGCTAATATTGCGGTATTTCTACCGAGGCAGTTGGATCTAACATTGTTGTTAATTGTTATGGCATATTTTACAGCCTTATTATTTTATATCTTTTATATTCACGGAGGGCCAATTCAAAAAGTTGTATTAGAAAAAACTGGAACTAGATACGCAAGATCAGCAACAATTATAAATGTAATCTATGCAGCAGTTTTATACTATTTTAAAGAGTTAAATGATTTACCAATGTCAACAACTTGGGTGTTTGTAGGTTTGTTGTGTGGAAGGGAGCTTGCTATTTCAACAATGAACAAAGAATATAAGTTCAAATATGTGTTCCCATTAATTGGTAAGGATTTTGTAAAAATGTTTTTTGGTTTAAGTGTTTCAGTGGCAATAGTTCTAGTGATTCACTATTTCATTATTCCACGAGAACTATTTTAGCTATCTTTGTTTTTATCTTGAATTTTATCGTATAAGTCTTTCAAATCTTTTTCGGATAAATCTTTTCTTTTTAACTCGTCTAAAATATCTTCATCCTCTTTCTTAAGTTTCTCTTTTCTTTGTTCCTCTTTAACTTCGCCTCTAGCGTCAAATCCTGCTTTAATAAATTTAGCCGATACAAGAATAACTATTATAGCGATAATACCTGCCAAAGATAAAAATAATAATGTCATCTTTAAATTATACCTGAAATTTTAAGAGGTTTAAAACTAGATTAGTAAGTATGTGAATTTGTAGCAGCGTACCTAAAACCAGGAGATATTTTTAGATTTGCAAATTTCTTGAACTTTTTTTGGATAGTCGGTGATAATTCCATCAACTCCGTACTCGATCATCCTAATAATATCTTTTTCTCTATTAACTGTCCAAACACAAGTAGCTAGACCATGTTTATGAGCCAATTCAACATTTTGTTTAGTCACATCACGGTAGAAAACACTCCATACGTGTCCCTCTAATGATTTAATAATGTTTGGCAGCAAAAATAATTCTTCCAAAGGATAATTTTGAACCATCCAGGGAGAGTTCTCGTAAATATTCTTTTTAGTTATTGAAAGACCTTGTTGTAAGGTAATAAATCCTCTTAGGATATTTGGGTTTTGTTTTTTAACAGCATACAAAATTCTAAAATCATAAGAAGTAATTAAAGTTCTATCCTCAAGTTTAAAATCTTTAATATCTTTAAGGATTAAGGAAACCATTTTCTCTGGATCTGGTGTTACATTTTCTTGTGTAGGAGTTGATTTAATTTCTAGATTTAAGAATACGTCTTTGTATTTTTCTTCCGTCACTAATTTAAAGAAATCAGTTAACTTTGGTATTTTTTCTCCTGTAATAGGTTTTTGATTTTTAAACCTTTTTGCGTACTTTGTTTCAGGTTTTATACTTCCAATACTATACTTGCTAATTTCCTCATAAGTCAGTTCTACTAATTTCATACTTTTATCTGTGATCCAGCTACCTGAAGCATCTTTAACTAAATCAGGATTTAATCTGTAATCATGAAATATTGTTGGGATATTATCTTTTGAAATCACGACATCAAACTCAACTGCCTTGATGCCTAAATCAAATGTGTATTTAAAACCAGAGATTGAGTTTTCAACAATATCGCCTCTAGCTCCCCTGTGGCCGTAAATTCTTATGTAGTTAGGTTTCGTTAAAAATGGATTGATCAATTAATCCTCAAGTCAGTATTAGTATCAAACAGGTGTAGTTTGTCATTTTGAATGGAAAGATTAATATTTTTTCCAATAGTATCTTCTTTAACAACACCTGAGATACTTGCAACTAAAATTTCATTACTATTTTCAAGTTTACCATGAATAAGTGTATTAGCTCCGATCAGCTCCACAAGTTCAACTTTTAACTTGATTGGACCATTTTGATCTAATTCAAAATCTTCAGGTCGCATACCTATATTAACAGGTCCATTAAATTTTGAATTTACCGAAAGTGAAGCTTTGTTTGCCAAAATCAATTTGTTACCTCCACAATTACCTTTTAAAATATTCATTGCTGGACTTCCGATAAATTGAGCAGTGAATAAAGTTTTAGGTTTTGTATACACTTCTAAAGGGGTTCCAATATGTTCTACATTACCTTCGTTCATTACAATCATTCGATCAGCTAAAGTCATGGCTTCAACTTGATCATGTGTTACATAAAGAGAAGTAGTTTTTAATTGAGTTTGAAGTTTTTTAATCTC
>CACOVP010000006.1:32500-61684 GCA_902630665.1 uncultured Pelagibacteraceae bacterium | reverse complement strand
TTGCCATAAAAATTTTCTCTTCCTCCTAAATGGGAGTCTATTTTTACGCTGGGATAACTTCTTGGGTGAGCAGCTATAACTATTTTAGTATTGAATTTTTTTTCAATTTTTTCAAAAAAATTATTAAGTTTTTTTAGATATAGATTGGTATTTTCTACCCTTTTAGTATTCCATAATTGAGAGTCAGATTGATATCTTGTCTCTCCATCGCTAATATATAAAATATAATTTGAATTTTTTTTAAGAACTTTATTTTTCCTTAATGTATTTGAAAAATCCCAAGAATTTATTCTTACTATTTTATTAAAATACTCTTTTTTTTTAATCGAACCTCCTACTAAAGAGTAATCTGGACTTAATTTATTTGGAAATAACTTAAAAAGGTTTAAAATTATATTTTTATTTATTATAGCTAAAGTGTGTTTTGGTCTAAAAAGTATAGATAAAAACTTATTGTAAATATTTTTAAAAAAATTCATCTTATACCCGTAATCTGCATAGGTTGGTAAGTTATTAATAAAAATAATTGATGTTTTAAAACTTTTTGATTTTATATAGTGGAATATTTTTAAAGCAGTATAATTATAAGGAAAAGTTTGAAACACAAAGTGATAATCTTTATTATAATTTTTAACTTTATTTTTCCATTCGCTTAAATTATCAAATACTTTTACTTTTTTATTGTTATAATATTTACTATATCTTTTATCTTTTAAGTGTGGATGAACAAGGTTTATCAACACATGAACCTCAACGGCAAATTTTTTTGATAACAAATCAAGTTCGTATCTTTGCCAATCAAACTTATCTAAAAAACGGTTAAAATGAATTAATATGATTTTTTTTTTTTTCATTAAGCGTTATTTAATTTTTTTTGATGATTAAAAAGAAGTTTCATATCGTTTTATTTTTGAAATTAAATAATTGCAGAATATTGCTCTGGTATTGTTGCTCTTAAAATTTACTTTGTTGCTCAAAACGTTTTTTATCATTTTTTTAAAAGGATTTCCTGAAAAATTATTAAAATTTATATTGTTTATAAAATGTGACTGTTTTTTGATATTTAAATTATAATTAAAATTATATTCAGTTTTATCTGTATTTATTTTAATACTAATTTGTTTTTTTTGATTTTTATAAGATATTTTTCTTATAATTTCCCTTTTTAAAGTTTCAAACAATAGATAAAAATCATGGTAGGCTAATCTATATATAATTGGGCTAGAGAATTTTTTTATTTTTTCAAACTTTTCTCTTTTGATTTTAAACTTTCTAGATTTTGGAATTTTTTTATTTTTAAATAACTCAACCTCACTTATAAATAGTCTTGTTTTTTTTTTATTTGAATAATCAATCAATTTTTTTGATTGAGTTAGTGACTCTGTAAGAGGCTTTTCACAAAAAACGTTAATTTTTTTGCTAAGAAAATATTTAACGATCTTATAGTGAGACTCATTATTAGATAATACAAATACCCAATCAACATTATGATCTTGCAGCTTATATGAATTTTTTGTGTTAGAAATAAAATGTATTTTGCAGATTTTATTTATAATTGGTATTACTTTTTTTGCCCATTTTCCATATCCAATTATTCCAACTTTTTTCTTTCTCATTTTATATTTTTGTACAATATTTCAGAAAGTCCAATCGATGTATTCCATTTTCCAGAAAATATTGTGATAACTTTTTTTCCAAAAAAATTAATCGAATTTACTCTTTCATCAGTTGTCTCTTTATTTAGTTCAATAGCTCTTATTACAAAAAATGAACCTTTATACTTAGCATTTATTAAGAAAGGCAAGAACTTAGAGCTACGCTTAATAAATTTTTTAAAATTACTTATTTTTTTTGTCGTAATTATCCCTTTGTTCACAAATTTTTTTCTGTAATCCTTAAATTTTGGAAAATACCCTTTCGAAATTTCAATCTTTGAATATTTAACGTCACTGAGCAAATGTTGAGCGGTACCTAGGTAAGGATCTAATGAAACAAATTTACCATCTAAAACCATGTAACTTTTATTTTTAAAATATTTTGGTAATTTTATTAATATTTTTTCTACCAATTCAAATTTGTATTTTTTTTTTGGTTTTATATTTAGGTTTTTCAGAACAATATTATTTTGGTCATAGCAGGCTATGATTACTTTATAATATTTACCTAAATTTTCCTTAACAAAACTCTTATTTAAATAAATTTTGATATTTTTTTTTTTAATCTTTTTAGAGAGAATAGACTTTGCTTTAAAATAATTGAGGTTTTTTTCATTACTTATAATTGCTCCTTCAACTTTTTCAGAATAATCATGTGATTTAACTATATTAAAGAAAAGCTTATTTCTTTTTAAAAAATTTATGTAATCTTTAAAAGATGTCTTAGTTTTTTTTTTAGCGATACCATAGTAATTATCTGTCCTACCAAAAACTGATTTTCCAAAGAATTGTTCAAAACTTCTATGCATAATTTGAACCTCTTTTAGAGTTTTATAAGATCTTGGATAATGATAACCTAAGTGATAACGCAGTTGATTGGCTTTAGATGCCCCCCCTAAAATCACTCCTTTTTTTTCAAACACGTCTACAGAAAATTTTTTAGATAATTTAATAGCTAAGCTTAAACCAAAAAAACCACTGCCGACTATCGCTATTCTTTTCATAAAAGTTACTTACAAAGTTTCGTAAAATCGCTGTCAATGGGCTTGATATAAATAATTTGATACATTACACACTCTTTAATTTTAACTTTAAAGAATATTATATATAATCAATTCAATGAAAAAAAACAGAAGAAAATTTACTAAGATCCTTTTCGCATCCATTCTATCAATTTATCTCCCTGTTATAAGTCTCAAGGATAAAGTTCTTAAAATAATAGTAAAAAAAAAATTCAAGAGTAAAACTTGGATTTTATCATCTAAAGACTAATGATTATTAATAACATAGAAGATGGAAGTTTACCTGATTATTTAATAATTGGCGGTGGTCCTGCAGGAATTACTTTAGCAACTCAACTAGCTAGCAAAGATAAAAATATTTTATTGATTGAGGCAGGTGGATTAGAGTTTGATGAAAAGGTGCAATCTCATTATAAAGGCGAAGTAGTTGGAGACAAATATTATGATCTAGATGTTACTAGACTAAGATATTTAGGAGGTTCATCAAATCATTGGGGAGGGAATTGCGCTCCACTAGATGAATACGACTTAAAAAACTGGCCTATTAGTTACAACGAATTAAAAAATTTTGAAATTGATGCAAAAAAAATTCTTAATATTAAAAATGAATTTATCAAATATGAAAAATCAATTTTTAATTCATTTGATCTTAGTTCTATTGAAGATGGATATGTCAATTTTAAAGATAAATACTTAGATCAAATTAAAGACAGCAAAAATATAAATTTACTTTTAAATTCAAGTGTACTTTCTTTTCAGCCAGATAAGACAGGTTCTAGAGTTGAGTACTTAAATATTATAATTAATGAAAACTTAAAAAAAATAAAACTTTCATCACATAATAAGGTAATTCTTGCTTGCGGTGGAATTGAAAACTCAAGAATTCTTCTTTGGTCAAGAGAACTTTATAAAGGCAATTTTTTAGAAGGTCTTCCAATAGGAAAATATTGGATGGAGCACCCATCTGGTGAAATAGGCCACTTTATCTCAGAAAAAAATAAAGTAGAGTCGGTTTTTAAAAAGAAAAATTATTTTTTAGTACCTTCAAAAAAATTCTTAGAGAATGAAAAATTAAATAATGTTAGATTCTCAATCCAGTTTTGGGAGAAGACAGGTAATGAAACTTTTAAACATTTCGTTAAAGATTTAGTTTGTATAGCTCCACATTTTGGAAAAAAGATTATTGAAAGTTTATCGAATAATGTAGTTCATTGTTTATCTGCAATAAAGTTTAGTATAGAACAAAAACCTGATATCGAAAATTCGGTAAATTTATCTAAAAGTTCACTCGACAAATATGATATTCCAAGAATTCAACTTAAATGGAATATTAAAGATGATGTTTTTTTTTCATTAAAAAAAAGTTTGGAAAAATTAGGACAAGAGTCTATTGAAAAAAATATTGGCAGAGTTGGTGTGGATAGATTTGTATATGATCAATCATTTAAAAATTCAAAAGATATATTTGCAAATCATCACCATATGGGAGGAACCATTATGTCTAAAGGTAGAGATGGTGTTGTTGATCAAGATTTAAAAGTGAAAAATGTTTCTAATCTTTATGTGATTGGTAGTTCAGTTTTTCCTTCGGGAGGACATTTTAACCCAACATTTACTATTATTCAGCTCACATTGCGGTTAGCAAAGCATTTGACAACATAGAAAAAGTTAGGATATTAACAAATTATGAAATTCGAATTTATATCAAATGCTTGTGGAATCTTTTACAGTTCCAAAGGAACAAAAATCTTATGCGATCCATGGGTTGAAGATAAAATTTTTGACGGAAGTTGGTACAACTATCCGCCGCTAAAAACAAAAATCAAAGACTTACAAGATGTAGATGCTATTTATTTGAGCCATATTCATCCCGATCATTATGACGAAAGAAATTTTAATTTTCCTAAAAATATGCCAATTATATTGTTAAATGAGGGTCCAAATTTTTTAAAAAAAAATCTTGAAAAAAAAGGTTACAAAAACTTTATAGAGGTAAAGGATAAAGAAACAAGAAAATTTAAAGAATTTGAGATAACATTATACAAACCTTTTACAAAACATATTTACGAAGAGTCCTTGCTTGGAAACTTAATTGATAGCGCTATAGCTTTAAGAGAAAATGACATAGTTGCTATTAATTTCAATGACAATACTCCTGATGAGAGAGCATGTGTTGAAATAAATAATAAATTTAAAAATATTCATCTTGCTTTGATGAATTATAATGCTGCGGGTCCATACCCTTCCTGTTTTGACAATTTGTCGAAGGTAGAAAAGAAAATAGAACACAGTAGAATTCTTAAGAGAAATTTTGATCATTTATGTAAGACTATTCCTTTATTAAAGCCAAAATCAGTCCTGCCCTTCGCTGGAGCGTATGTGATTGGAGGTAAAAACTTTGAAAAAAATGAGTACCTTGGCACAACAACATGGGATGATTGTGCTGAATATTTGATAAAAAATTTAAAGTTCAAAACAAATATTTTTTGCTTGATGGAAAATCAAATATTTGACTTAATAAAACTTGAAAGAGTTGGTGATTATAAAAAAATAAAAAAAGAAGACATGATTGATTACATAAATAAAATAAAATCTGAGAAATATGATTATGAATTTGATGCTAATCCTGACGAAGAAAAATTAGAAAAAGATATTGAAATCGCTAAAACTAGATTAAATGAGAGGTCGAACAAATTTAATGTTGACTTAAAGTCTAATGTCTTTTTGGATTTTAATGGTAAGAAAATAAAAATTCTTGACGGAAAAATTAAAGACCAAAACCTAATATGCTCTATGGATAACAGGCTGCTAAGAAGAATTTTAGACAAAAAATCGCATTGGAATAACGCTGAAATAGGAACTCACATTTCTTTTAAAAGATCTCCAAATAAGATGGACCCTGACGTTCATACATTATTGAGTTTTTTCCATATTTAAGTTTTAGTATTAAAAATCTAATTCTTAAATTTTATTAAATTTTTTCTAGGTTGAGACTTTAACTTTTTGTCTAAGTATCTTTTAAATCGGTTATAAAATTTTGATGTATTTAAATTGAATAGATTTTTTTGTTTCCACATTTGACCTTCAGGCCATTTGCCAGCAAAATGGATAAAGCAATTTTCACTTATTGAATTTTCAATACACGCTTTTATAATATTCTTATTTTTCTTAAGTTTATAAAGAAATGGGTATTTGCTATTCATCTCAAGAAGCCAAAGTACTTGAAATTTGTAATCTAACCAATTTATCTTTTTTGTTTTCAAAATTTCGTAATTTATTATTGGCTCCTCTCCAGTTGTCATAGTAAAAAAATTTTTTTTACAATACTTTAAATATACTTTTTTAAAAAAGGATGCCTTCTGCTTTACATTAAACATTATTACACCAGAGCAAAAATAGTCTCCTTGATCAGGCCAGCCATGATAATTGAAAGTCTTTTTTCTTGATATTGTGAGAGAACTATCCAGAGGAAAACTTTTATCATAATAAGCTTTTCTATTGAATGCTGCTCTTCTTCTTAAAAAATCATCAGATTGAGGGTATGGTAAATTTTTATATTTAGATACTACATTAAACTTTCCTTTTTTAAAGTAATTAAAAATATTTGGGCCATTTGGATTGCACAAAATATCATGATCTAGATAACAAACATTTTCAATAAATCTTAAATTTTTATTAAAATAATCAGCAAATAAATATTTATTAAATACTGGTTGAGAATAATATCCTTTATCAACTGTAAGATCCTTATGGAATGAAATAAGACCAATAAGGTTTTTTCTACAATAGTTAACCATTAATTTTTTTGAATATTTTTCCCATTCGTTAGTTATCTTTTTACCTATTAATACTACAACTAAATAGTTTTTATTTTTTTTTGGTCTAACAAATATTTTATAATTTTCTTTTTTTAGCATTTTTTTTAAAAATTGTTTTGAGTCTATTCCAATCTGAAATGTAGTTTACATCAATAATTTTTTTTGAATTTAATTCGATAACACCACTTTTAGAGCTAAAAATTTCTATTTTATTTTCCCATGCTTTCGCTCGTCCCCAATAGAATTGTCCTGCATCGAAAAATTTATTTTCTTTTTTGTTTTTTAATAAAGTTTTATTTTTAGACACAAATAATTGATTTTGATTAGAATGAGTATTTTTTGTCACTGGAAATACATAATTTAATCTTTTATTTTTTAATATTTGAAGAGATTTTTTAAGTGTATTTTTTTTAATTAAAGGGCTTACAGGAAAAATACAGCAAACATTTGATGGTTTTAATCTCAGTTTTCTTAATCTTTTAATTGAATGAGCGATAACATCAATTATAGGGGCATTATCTTTTGAGAGATATTTAGGTCTTTTAAATAAAATTGTTGCACCCTGTTTTTTAGAAATTTTCATTATTTTTTTATTATCTGTTGAGACTATTATTTCAGAAAATAATTTCGATTTTTTTGCTAAATCTATTGAATAAGTAATAATGGGTCTTCCAAAAAAATTTTTAAAATTTTTATTTTTAATTCTTTTACTTCCGCCCCTTGCTGGAATAATTGCAATATTCATTTAATTTGATAATTTTTAATTACCAATTTTTTTATTTCAGAAGATTTAAGCCTTTTTTTTGTGTCGCTACTATTATAAGAGAAATTATTTTTGATTATTTTTCCTCTATTTTTTTTTAAATATTTTTTTACGACAGAGTCTTTAGATAGAGATGTTGAAGGACAAATAATAAAATATTTTCCACAATTTATTTTTACTGAATTGTCTGAAGCAGATATAAGTTCTTCGTGTATTTTTTCGCCCGGTTTTATTCCAATTTCTTCAAATCCTTGTTTTGGATTAAGAATTTTTATTAGATCGATAATTTCTATAGTATCCATGATTGGAATAAATGTCTCCCCTCCAATCATTTTGTTTAGACACATAATCACAAAATTTACACCTTCTTCTAATGATATATTAAATCTTGTCATTTTTTTATTAGTTAAAAATAATTTATTTCTTTTTTTAATTTGCTCAATGAAAGTTGGAACTACTGACCCTCTTGAATTAAAGACGTTTCCATATTTTACTACAGAAAATTTTTTTTTAGAGAAATTATTTGCAGCGATAAAAAGTTTTTCAGCTGCAAGTTTTGATGCCCCATAAAGATTGATCGGGGATACTGCTTTGTCTGTACTTAGAAAAATTGCATTTTCTACTTTAGAGTCAACAATAGCGTCAACTACATTTTGTGTTCCTACAACATTTGTTTTAATAACCTCGAAAGGATTATATTCTCCTGAGTCTACATGTTTTAAAGCTGCAGCGTGAATTACCAAATCAACATCTTGCATGGCTAGTCTCAGTCTATCTAAATCTCTTACGTCTCCTAAAAAATATCTTAAGATTTTACCAAATTTTTTTAATTGAGATTTCATTAAATACTGTTTTAATTCGTCTCGACTAAAAATGATTATCTTTTTTGGTTTATATTTTTTTAATACTATTTCAATAAATTTCTTGCCGAAAGAGCCAGTCCCTCCAGTAATTAAAATAGTTTTTTTATCAAGTAAACTCATTATACGTTCAAATTTTGAACATTATTAACATAAAATTTATTTGTTGGGAATTTTTTTATTTTTAAAAATAATGTTTTCAATCCTTTTTATGACATAATTTAACTGTTTTTTACTCATTTCAGGATAAATGGGTAAGCTTAAACATCTTGAAAAAAAATATTCTGCACCTTTAAAGTTTTTTTTACTTTTTATTAGAAAAGGTTTTTGTCTATAATTTGGTATATAATGAACTTGGGTTAATATTCCGGATTTAAATAATAATTGAATTATTTTATCTCTTGATATTGAGATTTTTTCAGTTTTAAATATTATTATAAATAAATGCCAAGCAGAATAAAATTTATTATTATTTGGTAAAAAAATAAAATTACTCAAACGGGAGAGTTTTTTAAGGTAGTAATTTGCAATATTATTTCTCTTTTTGACAAATTTATTTAATTTTTTTATTTGACTTATACCTAGACTAGATTGAATATCATTGAGTCTAAAGTTTAAACTATTTGAGAGTAGAATATTTTTCCAATTATAATTTTTATTTTTTGAATTTTTTCTGACATCAAAACCATGATTTCTTAGTTTCAGCATTTCTTTATAAAGAAGTTTATTTCTTGTAGTAGTCATACCACCTTCACCAGTTGTAATTGATTTTAGTGGATGAAAGGAGAATGTCGCTAAATCAGAATATCTACAATTTCCTACCTTATCATCCTTTTTGGATGAGTTATTCGCACCTAGCGCATGACATGCATCTTCTATTAAGAAGCATTTATATTTTTTTTTTATACTATAAAATTCCTTTGCAAAATTGTTAAAACCTCCATTATGCATTGTAAAGATAACTTTAATTTTTTTTAATTTATTAATCTTTATACAATCAATTAAATTTTCTGGTGACATTTGACCAGTTCTAGAATCGACATCGGCGAAGAATATTTTAGCT
Source organism: uncultured Pelagibacteraceae bacterium (assembly GCA_902630665.1). Lineage (GTDB taxonomy): Bacteria > Pseudomonadota > Alphaproteobacteria > Pelagibacterales > Pelagibacteraceae > Pelagilacustribacter. Next base: position 52,503 of record CACOVP010000006.1, on the reverse strand, counting down.
CCAATCATTTTTGATACGTTAGCTGCAGCAATAAAATTGATCGATGGTATTATAACTACCTCTTTTGGTTTAAGCCTTATAGCTTTTAAAGCCAAAAAAATCGCTGATGTTCCACTATTACTTGAAACTGAAAATTTTGATTTTACCTTTTTATTAAATTCTTTCTCAAATTTTATAACTTTCGGACCAGTTGTAAGAAATTTCTGTTTTAGACTTTTTAGAACTGAATTTAAATCATCTTTTTCTATAGTTTGCTTTCCATAGGGTATAAAATTTTGCATTTTAATTTTTTATTATTTTATTTACTAGACTATTTATAGCTTTATCAGATTTAAATATTCTTTTAATAATTTGTTTTGTCCTTTTGGGTTCGTGCTCTAAAGCGACTCTCAAAAGATCCATCCAATTTTTATTATTTTTGCTTCTAATTTTTTCTATAGAATTTATATAAAATGAGTCTTTTTTTTGTTTTTTTCTTTTAATCATTAGTCATATTAATAATAAAGTTAACAAATCTTGCAAGAAAATTTGATTCTGATAATGATAATGTCAATGAATATAAAGATTAATAAGAAGTTATATTTAGGTAAAAACAAACCTCCACTAATAATTGCAGAAATATCAGGAAATCATTGTGGTAAAAAATCAATTTTTTTAAATCATATAAAGCTGGCGGCAAAATTTGGAGCTGATTTAGTTAAAATTCAAACTTACGAACCATTAGATATTACTCATAAGAGTCAAAAACACGTTATCAGAAAAGGTATATGGAAATCTAAAAGTTTATGGTCGATTTATAAAAAAGCACATACTCCTTTTAAATGGCACGAAGATGCATTTTTATTAGCAAAAAAAATTGGTGTGGTTTTATTTAGCACACCATTCAGTATTAGAGCAGTTGATCTCTTAGAAAAGTATAATGTTCCCATATATAAAATCTCCTCATTTGAAATTACCGACTATAAACTCATCAATTATATTGCAAGTAAGAAAAAGCCTATAATTATATCTACTGGCAATTCTTCATTGTTAGAAATCAAATCTGCTTTAAAATTAATAAATAAATTTCATAATAAAGTAATAATTCTTCATTGTGTATCTAATTATCCTACGCTTGAGAAAGAGGCGGACATCAGTAGGATTACATTATTGAGCGAAACTTTTCCTAAAAATCATATAGGGTTATCAGATCATACAAATGATATATTTAGTGCTTTAGCTTCAATACCTTTAGGAGCAACAATTATTGAAAAACATTTCAAAACATCAAGTAAAATTAATTCTCATGACGCAAAATTCTCTATCACACCCGATCAATTATTAAATTTAAAACAAGCTTCGCAAAGAATTTTTAACTCTTTAGGAAAAAAAGAATATAAAGAGGAGTCTGTAAACAAAAATACTTTATTTTTTAGACGTTCAATTTATGCAAAAGTTGATATCTCCAAAGGTTCAAAAATAACAGATAATAACATTATTTGTTTGCGGCCAAAAATAGGAATCGGCTCAGAACATTATTTCAAAATTTTAGGAAAAGTTGTAAAAAAAGCTATAAAGAAAAACTCACCTATTTTAAAAAAATTTATAACATAAATCATGAGTATTAGTTTTCAAAAACTTAAAAACTCAAAAAATGCTCTAGACTTATACGAAGTAAACAATGACACCCTTTCGAGAAAATTTTCAACAAATAATAAAAAATTTTCTTACAAAAGTCACCTGCTTTGGCTTGAAAAAATTTTAAAAAAGAGGAGTCAAATAATTTATTTAGTAAAATTTAAAAAGAATATAATAGGCTTTATCAGAGTAAATAAGAAAAAAAGTCATAAAGAGCTATCATGGGGTTTGAAAAAAAAATTTAGAGGGAAAAATTACGGTAAAAAAATGCTTAAATTATTTGTTAAAAAATATCGATCAAAATACAAAGCTAAAATAAACAATAGAAATTTTCCATCAATTAAAATTTGTATTCATGCTGGTTTCACTTTATCTGCCCAAAGAATAAAGTTTAATTATTATAAAAATTAATGAATAAAAAAAAACTTTTACAATTAGTGATATTAGCAGGGGGAAAAGGATCACGGCTCAAAGAAATAACAAAGAAAGAGTCAAAGCCAATGTTGAAAATAATTGATAAAAAAACTTTTTTAGAATTATTAATTGAAAATTTATCAAGATATCCCATCGATAAGATATTATTACTTTGTGGTTACAAATATAAAAATATTTTTAAAAAATTTCATAATAAAAAAATTAATCGAATTAAGATAACTTGTATAAAAGAAAAAAAACCTCTTGGTACTGCAGGGGCACTACGAAACGCATCTAATTTATTAGAAGATAATTTTTTCATGTGTAATGGCGATACATACTTTGATATCAATATTTTAGACCTTTTTGTCTCTTGTAAAAAAGAAAAAGCAGGTATTATAGCCTTATCGAATAAAAATTTTGGAAAACGCTATTTAAAAATTAATAAAAATTTTGTTAATGGTGGAATTTATTATTTAAACAAAAAGCAAATTTTAAGAAAAATCTCCAAAAAGGTGAGTTCTCTAGAGAATGATATATTTCCAGGTTTACTAAAAAAATCAAAATTAACTTATAAAAAATTCAACACAGATTTTTTAGATATTGGTATAAAGAGAGACTTAAAGAGAGCTAAAAATTATATTCTTAAAAAAAAAAAGAAAAAGACTGTTTTGCTAGATAGAGACGGTGTAATTAATCATGACTATGGCTATGTTGGAAATATAAAAAGATTTAAATTTAAAAAAAAGGTCATTAAGGCTATAAAATTGTTAAATGATAATAATTTTTATGTGTTTGTAGTATCTAATCAATCAGGGGTGGGCAGAGGATACTATGGTGAAAAAAGTGTCACTAAAATTAATGATTATATTAAGAAAAAACTAAAAATAGAGGGCGCTCATATAGATCAATTTTATTCTGCCTTTTATTATGCGCTGTCGAAAAACAAGATTTATCGCAAGAATAAGAATTTAAGGAAACCAGATATAGGTATGTTTAATTTAATAAAAAAATCTTGGAGGATAGATATGAAAAAAGTTTACATGATAGGTGATAAAGCAACTGATAAAAAATTCGCAGAAAATAGTGGTATAAAGTATTTCGATATTAATAAATACCAAAATTTGTATAGTTTAATTAATAAGAAATTGAATTAAGTCATGCTAGAAAAAAAAACTAATTTGTTCAAGGAAACCCTTTTTTTTATTACAATTCTATTCTTAACTTATATTCCAATATTTCTAAATGGAACTAGTACTAATGAAGATTACTTCTATAGTTTTTTTTCTTTAGAGATTATTTCGAAACAAAATTTTTCACCTTTTATTTTTTTTCATGATCTGTTTGGACCAGGAATAAAATTCCCACTTGGTAACGGATTGTTTTATTTTTTTCCTGCTCATTTTTTTATAAATGATATTTTAATATATTATTTTTTTACAATAGCTTTTTGTTTATATCTTCAATTTAATTACTTAAAGAAAATACTTAAATTTTATAATATTAAAAATTACTTTCTTTTAATTTTTTTGCATATTTTTAATATTAGCTTATTTGCTGAGCTTTATTCTTACGATCATTTAAAAATTTTCGTTGCTTTATCTTTTTTCCCTGCGGTGTTTTATTATGCATTCAAATTTATGAAATTTGAGAATGCTTTTGACTTTTTCAAACTAATCTTATTTTTATGTTATTTAACTCTCAATTGCACTCTTTCCTATGTTCCTATTATTTATATTTTTCTAATATTATTCTTTATAATTAATAATAAATTTTTTTTTCTTAAAAAAAGATATTTTTATTTAGGCGTTCTTTTTTCTTTGCTTATTTTAAGTGAAAATATTTACAGAATTTACTTAGAGTATATATCACACGATGGTTTACCGCGTGATATAATGCCGAATTATTCTCTTAAACATTTTTTTTCAGGATTAGCTCTAATATTTAAATTTTTTGAAACTTTTTTTGAGATTGATTTCATGTTTGTTTCAAAATTCAAACCCCAAGACAATTATTTTTTAGCGTTTACAGGGATTTTTTTATATTTTTCACTTTATGAAGCCATTCGATTAGTTATTTCTAGGCAGTCTAGTAAATATAATTATTTGAATATTTTATTTCTAATATTTTTTTCATTAAGCTTAATTGAGTTTTCGAGTTTTTTAATTACCTCTCTTTTTATTTTTAGAGATATATTTATCTTATTAGCAATCATTATTTTTGGCATTTTTCTTCAAAATTTAAGCTCTACGAAAGTAAGTAAAATTATTATTGTGGCCTCATTAACAGTTTCTGTGATGAATTATGTGCTTAATTTTGAAATTAAAAAAAATGAGATAAAACCAAATTTTATAAAAAAAAATAATCAATTTGAGAAGAGTGTTTTTTTTCAAAAACTTGAAAATTTTGAAAACAAAAGCTTTGATAAAGTTTATCTAAGTCCAAAAGTTTTCAATTTTTTTCATAAAACAGATACAAATTTTTCTAGAGAAAACAATATTTTTTATGAGTCAAATGTTTTTAGCGAGAAAGATTTAAGAAATTATAACTTGTATTCTTTTAATTTAATTTTAAAAAATGCTTCTGTAAATTCTTTAATATCATCACCCAGAAAAATGTATACGATAATAAAACCAAAATTTGACGAAATCAATAATGAATTATTTCTTAAATTATTTAAGATAAAATATTTATTAATTTATGAGGATGAAATCGAAAAAATCAATTTCAATAAGTTCAAAATAATTCATAAATTTGATAACTACGGTTCACCTGTTTTTTTACTTGAAAGTACAAATAACAAAAGACTTGTCTTAAAAAATTATATTTCAGAAAACAAGAATTTTGGCTGTCCATCAAAGGAAAGTGTAAAGTGTATTTTAAAAAATAAAGAGTTTTTTAAATTTGAGGACAAAGTGGTCATTAAAAGAATTGGATTAAATAAATATTTAATTAAGAACGAGTCCGATGCAAATCTAAGTATTTTAGTTCCTTTTATCTATGATGACTTCTGGAAAATAGATAAAAATAAAATTATGTCAATTGATAATGCATTAATGTTTATAAATTTACGACCTGGGGAAACTAATGAAGTTTTTTATAGGAATGATGTAAGGCTAATATTGAAAGTAATATCTATTATTGCTTTTTTAACTCTTGTTATTTTTATAATTAAAAATAAATTGAATATACTTAAAGTTAGATTATAAAAAATAATATGGTAGGAAAAATAGAAAAACATATTAAAAATAGCTCAGTAAATATTTCTAATATTATTCTCCACAAAGAAAAGATCATTAAGTTGGCAAATTTAATTAAAGAATGTAAAAAAAGAAAAAAGAAAATTTTGGTTATAGGAAATGGTGGATCAGCATCAGATGCTGAACATTTTACAGGCGAGTTACTTTGCACTTATGCATCAAAAAAAAGAGCTCCATTCCCTGCAACTTGTCTCAGCAGTAATATAGCTGCATTAACGGCTTGGTCGAATGATTTTAATTATAACACTTTTTACAAAAGAAAAATTACTGCTTTAGGAAATAGAGGTGATCTTCTCATCATATTGTCTACAAGTGGTGGCGATAATAAAAAATCTGTAAATCTCGTTTATGCAGCAAAGGAAGCAAAAAAAAAGGGAGTGAAAATATTTTCTTTACTAGGGAGAAAAGGTGGAAAATTAAAATCTATTTCAGATTTTAAAATAATAGTAAATAATTTTTCAACTGCACATATTCAAGAAGCTCATATGGTTATCCTTAATTGTGTTTGTGAATATTTAGAATAAAAATAAAAATATTTACTTAATGCAAAAAATTGCATTTAAACCTAATATCTTATTTCTTTTTATTTTTTGATCGTTTATTCCGATAAGTAAATAGTTATTTTTTTTCAAAAAACCATAAATAGAATCAAAATATTTATTTGTAAAATTATTTTTCTCACTAAAGATAATTTCTACCTCTATTAATTTTATTTTTTTAAGTTTAATAGATTTTCTTGCAGAAAGTAATACATTAAAATCATTACCTTCAGTATCAATTTTTAAATAATCAATTTTTTTTATTTTATTTTTTGAAATATATCTATCTAAAGTTTGACAATTTACTTTATACTTTTCGTTAAATCCTTTAATTTTTTTTAAACTCGACCAGGATGAGATTTTATGTTCATAAAAATTTTTTGATGAGTTAGTGTTATCTATTGCAACATTGTTCGCAATTATACCTTTTATTGATTTTAAAATTTTAAAGCATTTTTTATTAGGTTCAAAACAATGAATTTCAGACTGTTCTCTATAAAGCTTTTTTATAAATTTGACATTAGATCCTAAGTTCGCACCAACATCAAAATAAATTATTGAATTTTCAAAGTGATGTTTTAAAAGTTTTTTTTTGTTAATTTGATTAGAAAACAACAGAACTACTGCGTTAGATAATAGTTGATATAATGCAATTAATTTATTAATCATAGATATAATTATAATAACATTAATAATAAATTTAGAGAATTTAAAATGAAAAAAACACCTTTTAATTTTGCATACCAATTATCAAAATTATGGCTTGGTGCAAACTTAAAACAACTCACACCTAAAATTGAAGATCATAATAAAAAGTATACTGGAAAAAAAATATCTCTAAGTACAACATTTGCTATTACGTTTGTTTGTAATTTTGAGTGTGCTCATTGTGGTGCAGATATTGATAATTCAAAAGCACATTTAGATATTAAAACTGATAAAATTTTATCTTTAATAAAAGAAATGAATGAACATGGTATGCTCAGAGTTGGTTTTACTGGCGGTGAACCTTTAGTAAGAAAGGGTATTGATGAAATTATTAAAAAAAGTGACGATAATGATTTAATGATATCTTTAACAACTAATGGCTGGTTTGTAAAAAGATATTCAGAAGTACTAAAAAAAATCAGCTTATTAAATATTAGTATTGATGGAACTGAAGAAACACATGATTTTATTAGAAGAAAAAAGGGTAGCTTTGCAAAAGCTATTGAGGCGGTAAAAATTGCTAAAGCAAATAATATACCAGTTTTAGTTAATACAACTATTATGAGCGCAAACATTGATAATATACCCGAGATGAATAAGCTTATGAAAGAATTGAATGTTAATTGGTCCTTAGAAGCATATGTTGAACATGATGTCATAAAAAAATGGCAACAAGGTACAAATTTAAGTCGCCCAACTAATGAATTATTTAAAAAAGTGGTTGAAGAAATCGGAGATAATAAAAATATTGTTAACTCAAATGATTATCTTAAAATGATTACTAAAAAAAAAGGTGCCCCAAAAGTTTGTTTTGCGGGAATTGGGTACTCTGTTATTTCTCCAACTGGGGAGTTATACCCATGCTTTCCAGCAATGGTTGATCCTAAATTTAAGGGAATGGATTTAAAAAAAATGTCTTTTAACAAAGCCTTCGAAGAAATGCCACTTTACAGAACAGGGTGTGCCACTTGTGATGTCCTTTGTCATATGGAAGTAAATAGTTTGTATAGTTTTTCACCTAACGCTATTAAAAAAGCATTTAAATATTTAAAAAAAAAGTAATTTCAAAAAATAAATTATTTTTATGAAAAAAGCATTAATTACAGGGTTTACTGGAATGGTAGGTTCGCATCTGGCTGATTATTTACTCGAAAACACTAATTGGAAAATATTTGGTGTTTGTAGATGGAGGAGCCCAACTGATAATATTCTACATTTGTCCGACGTAATAAATAAAAAAAAAAGAATTGAAATAAGATACTTGGATCTGTGTGATTATAGTAGCATTGAAAAGGTAATTAATGAGGTAAAACCCGATTATGTTTTCCACCTTGCAGCTCAAAGTTTTCCTCAAGCAAGTTTTGATCAAAGAGAAATTACTTATAATACTAACGTTATAGGAACTGATAGGCTGCTACATATAATTCATAAATCAAAAATTAATCCAATAATTCACGTTTGTTCTTCTTCAGAAGTATTTGGAAGAGTTAAAAAGAAAGATTTACCAATTAATGAAAATAACAAATTTCATCCAGCATCACCTTACGCTATTTCGAAAATTGGAACAGATTATATAGCCAAATATTATTACGAGGCATTTAAAATGAAAATATTGATAACCAGAATGTTCACTCACACAGGTCCAAGAAGAGGAGATTATTTTGCTGAGTCGAGTTTTGCAAAACAAATTGCATTAATTGAAAAAGGATACCAAAATAAAGTAATATTGGTTGGAAATTTAAACTCTTTGAGAACAATTGCAGATGTTAGAGACGCAGTTAGAGCTTATTTTATGCTTGTTACTAAGAGACCACAATTTGGTGAAAGTTATAATATTGGAGGTAGTTATTCTTGCTCAATAAAACAAATATTGAATTTTTTGTTAAAAAATAGTTTTGTTAGTGGAATAAAAGTAAAAATCGACAAAAATCGTTTAAGACCTATAGATGCTGATCTTCAGATACCTGATACTTCTAAGTTTAAAAAGCATACCAATTGGAAACCTCTATACAAATTTAAAAAAACAATGATGGATTTGTTAAATTACTGGAGAGAAAAGACAGACAACTCAAATTTTATAAATAGATGAAAATTAGTAAAACAAGGTTGAATGGTGTCTTGCAAATTCGACTTAAACCTTTCAATGATTTAAGGGGTACGTATCTGGAAATTTTTAATAAAAAACTTTTCAAAAATACAAAAAAAAAAGTGAATTTCATACAAGACGATATTTCTATATCTAGAAGGAATGTTTTGAGGGGTATACATGGTGATTTCAAAACTTGGAAATTAGTAACCTGTTTAATGGGCGAGTTTTTACTTTTAGTAGTTAATAATAAAAAAAAAGATAAACAATTTAAAAAATGGCAAATATTTAAGCTTTCTGATCAAAACAATTTACAAATACTTATTCCTCCTGGTTTTGGAAATGCGCATTACGTTAAGTCAAAGAAAGCAATATTTCACTATAAGCAATCGACACTGTACAATCGTGAGTCTCAATTTACAATTAATTGGAGAGACAAAAATTTTAAATTTAAATGGCCCAAAAAAATAAAACCAATTTTATCCAAGAGAGACACTTAAATTATGATTATAAGTAGATCGCCTTTGAGAATATCACTTTTTGGGGGTGGAACCGACTACCCAGAATGGTTTAATAAAAATGAAAGTATTGTTATTGGTGGAACAATAAATAAGTATAGTTATATTCATGCGAGATATCTGCCTAAAATATTTAATTTTAATTATAGATTGAGGTATTTCAAAACTGAATTAACAAAAAATATAAAGGATATTCATCACGGTCCTTACAGAGAGATTTTAAAATATTTTGACTGTTCGAAAGAAAATATTGAAATAATTCACACGTCTGATTTACCTGCGTTATCTGGTCTTGGATCAAGTTCTAGCTCCACAGTATCAGCAATTAATGCTATTTCTAATTTACGGGGATCATTCCTTAATAAAAAAAACCTTGCTAATCTGGCAATTAAGATTGAGAGAAATATTTTAAAAGAAAGCGTAGGTTTTCAAGATCAAATTTTTTCGGCATTTGGAGGTTTTAACTCTATAAAGTTTAAGATGAATGAGGATTACGCTGTCGAAGATCTTTTAAGTAATAAAAAAAAAATTGATAAACTTAATAAAAGTTCAATATTAATTTGGTCTGGGCAACAAAGACTTGGTCAAAACTTAGAAAAAGGGAAAATAAATAAAATTAAAAAAAATCTTTTAGATAAAAACTTGAGGAAAATTCAAAAAATTTCAGAAGAAGCATATGAGGAATTTGTAAAATCTGACTGGGATCTTAAGAAAATAGGAGAGTTAATGAGCAGTTATTGGCTTGAAAAAAAAAGGCTATCAAAAGATGTATCTACAAAGAAAGTTGATCAAATTTGTAAAATTGCAATAAAGAGTGGTGCATACGGTGTAAAGCTCCTTGGAGCAGGAGGAGGTGGATTTGTTTATATTCTTTGCGCCCCATCCAGGAAAAAATTAATAATCAAAAATTTATCAAATTATAGAAATGTTGATTTTCAATTTGAAAATTCTGGAAGCTGCATAATATATAATAAATTTTTAAGTTGATCATGAAAAGAAATATTTTAATAGTTGGTGGTTCAGGTTTTGTTGGAATAAATATTTTAAAAAAAATAAATTTCAAAAAGTATCGAGTATTTGCAACCTATTTTAGGAGTAAAAAGTTTTTAAAAACCCCAAATGTGAAGTATATAAAAGGAGACCTTAAAAATTATAATTTTTGTAAAAGAATTTCAAAATCTATAGATACTGTAATTATGTGCGCTGCAGTCTCAAGTGGTGCGATGATAATACAAAATAATCCAATGTATCATGTAAATGATAACATTATTATGAATATGAACATTCTAAAGGCTTCAGCTCGAAATAAAGTTAAAAAGTTTATTTTTTTGAGCAGTAATACTGTTTATCCTGTCAGCAAAAAATCTATGACTGAAAAAAATTTGAATTATTCCTTGTTTTCTAAATATTTTAACGTTGGATGGATGAAGATTTTTTCTGAAAAGCTCTGTGAAATGTATAAAAAAAATATGAAGATTTTAATCATCAGACCTGCAAATTTATATGGGCCATATGATAAATTTGATCCCGTAAGGTCAAAAGTAATTCCAGCGCTTATTAGAAAGTTTGAAAGAAAAAAAAATATTGAAGTTTGGGGATCAGGTAAAGATGTGAAAGATTTTATATTTATTGAGGATTTTGTTGACAATTTATTATTAATTTTAGAAAAAATTAATAAGTATAATGTCCTAAATATTGCTTCATCAAAACCAGTCAGCTTGAGAAAAATTATTGATATTTTGAAAAAAGAATATAGTTACAAAAAACCAAAAATAACTTTCAATAAAGATAAACCTACAATGATACCATTTCGTAAAATAAGTAATAAAAAAATTAAAAGAATGATAAAGTTCAAATTGAATTTTACTATTCAAGAAGGGCTTAAAAAAACAATTAAATGGTACAGACTAAATAAGTAATTAATTGAAATAATTTTTTCTTAATTTGTATTGTTTATTATTTTTAATAAACCAATTCCATGTTTTTCTCAAACCTAGCTCTAAAGAAGTGTTGGGATTATAATTGATGATTTTTTTCGCAACAGAGATATCCATGACTCTTTTTGAATAACCTTGATTTTTGTTAGATTTAAATTTGTAGGTAAATTGATTAATTTTACTCATTGTTTTAACTAAATTCTTAATTGATACTCCTTTTCCACTCCCTAAGTTTATAAAATCAAATTTTCCAGTCCCATAAACTAAGGTTTGTAATATTCCAATTGCTACATCTTCAGAATAGGCAAAGTCTCTAATTGGAGAACCGTCACCCCATACTTCTATTGGTCTTTTATTAGATAAAATTTTTGACATTAAAGATGGAATTACCATTGCATTTTTTTTATCGAAATTATCACCTGGTCCATATACATTTGATGGTCTTACAATAAAAAAGTTTTTTAAATTAAATTGTTTTTTATATGCTACGATTTGTAATTCAGCCATTCGTTTAGCCCAACCTGGGTAAAAATCCATAGGTAAATTTTTAAAATTGGATTTTTTTTCTCTGAATATACTTCCTTTTGAATATGCTCCAATAGAACTTGTATATACCAATCTTTTGATCTTATTAATCCTACATGCCTCTAGGAAATTAGTATTCATCATTACTAGAGGTACATAAAAACTTGCAGGCTTTTCAATTGTTGTTTTTACTGAAGCTTTTATTCCGGCAAGATGAAAAGCAAAATCTTTATTTTTTGTGATTGACTTACAAAAATTAAAATCTGATAAATCTCCTAAAACGTGCTTGGCTTTTTTCTCTACAGAGAATTTATCTAGGGAAACAACTGTAACTTTTGCATTTAAATCACATAAAATTTTAGTAAGTTGTCTGCCTATTAAACCTGTGCCACCAGTAATGATTATTTTTTTATTTTTAAATTTTTTTTTAAGTGTGCTTGATGTAAGATTCATTTTGAATTGTAAAAATCCCCATTTTCAATCAAAAGAGTAGATTTAGAGTCAGGCCTGTTGAGGGCTTTTTTAAATTGTTTAAAAATTTGAGATGAGTTTGTTAAATTAACAACATTTACCTCGGTAAGTATTTGTTTGAATATTTTAGTGTAATCTTGAGTATGCTGAACTCCGCCATTTAATGGTTTTTTTGATCCTACCGAGGTTCTTATGATAACTCTAGGTTTGAATGAATTATTAGATAGTGTTCGTATTTTATCTAAATGATTAACTAATTGATTCATTGCTAAAATTAAAAAATCGAATCTTGGGAAACACGTAATAGGTATAAAACCATTCAAAGCTAAACCTGTGGACATTCCTAGTTGCACTTCCTCAAAAACTGGAAGTTCAATTTTTTTACTTTTAGGAAGATGCGATAATGTATTATAAATTGCGTTTCCGCTAAAATTAACAGATTGGCCTATAAATATTGTTTTTTTATTTTTTGCAAGATAGCTCATACTTCTAGTCAATTCTGTTTTATACTTCAATTTTTTCATTAGAATAATATCCATGAACCAGTTCCATGGTGGGGAAATCCTCTTTTGTATTTGTAATAAATTACATCATTTGGTTTTTTAGATAAAACTTTCCAAGCACTCTTTGTTGGTGTATTCGTACTTAATCCATTATCCTCTACGACAAATTTTATAGGTAATTTAAAATTTTTTGCATATTTATAACATTCATGGAAAGTTCCAGTCTCAAAAGTCATATCGCCTAAAAAAACAAATACTTTATTCTTTAATTTTCTTCTCTTAATGGCTAGAGCAACTCCAAGCCCAATAGGAATTCCTCCTGCAACAATTGAAGAGGCAATAAATTTGTATTTGTTAAAATTTAGGCTCATACTTTTACCTCGAATAATTTCATTTAAAATAGTTTTTTCAGGAACTCCGTGCAATAAAGCATGATAATGACTCCTCCAATTAGAAATTACCCAATCGTCTTTTTTAATTCTTTTAAAAATTTTTATTAATTGTCTTTCGTTACCCCTTGATAAGTGTATTGGAGCTCGAATTTTCCCTGCTTCGTAAATTTTTTTGATTTTATTCTCAAAATCAATCAATTTTTTTTTAATATTTTTCATTTTAATGGTTAAATTTATAAATATTTACTTAAACGAACAACTATATTTTGATTGATATTTCATATGGTCTTTAATGTAAATAAAAAATGATATACAAAAGAGTAGAATGAGAATTGGTTTTATAGTTCCAAGTTGGCATTATTTTAAGGACCCTTTTAAGCTACAACCTTATTGGGAGCTTTATTACAGCTCTATTTTAAAAAAAAAATTAGGCGAAAAAACAGATATAAAAATTATAGATTTAAGAGGCAAATCAAAAAAAAATGAAAAATTTAATGAAATTATAAATGAGCTTGATGAAAAAGATTTTTATTTATATTGGATAATGAAATCTGGAGATGCTAATGAAATTTATTCAATAGTAGACCTGTTAAAAAAGAAATTTCCGAGATCAAAACACATCGCAGGCGGTACTCACGTTGATATGCTTCAAGATGAGTGTAAAAAAGTATTTGACTCAATTATAGTTGGCCCTGGAGAAAACAGTTTTCTAAATGCAATTCAGAATGGGTCTGAAAAAAAATTTTTAGAAAGTTACAGCAAAGTTGATTTTGCTGATACACCTTATCCTAAAAGAGATTGGCTGCCTTATAACTCTGTAATTAGTAAAAATATGTTTAAACAATACGGCGATTACAATGCGACAATGGTATATTTCTCAAGAGGTTGTTTTTATAGGTGTGCTTACTGTGTTTACAACGTACCAAATAAATTACAGGCCAAAAGTCCAAAATTAATTGAGGATGAAATAAATTACTTAAAAACCAATTATGATGTCCAAGCAATATTACTCAAAGATGAAATTGCTTTGAATCCTAATAAGAAAATTTTCTTTCCTCAAATGGAGGCTATAGGTAATTCAAATATTTTATGGAGAGGACAGACTACTTCTATAGGAACGTATGAACAATTAAAACTTGCAAAGGAAACTGGGTGCTTAGAGTTGTCTGTTGGCATAGAGACAGTTGATGATAATGTAATGAAAATGATTGATAAGACGTGGCAATCTGAAAAAATAATTAATCAATTTATTGAGAATGCAAAAAAAGTTGGTATCAAAATTAAAATTTGTTTAATTCTAGGATTGCCTGGAGAGCCAAAAAATATTGTTGATAAAACAATTAATTTTATAGAAAAACAAAAACCTGATTATGTAAGTCTTTCTGGTTTTTGTCCAATGCCAGGTTCACCAATTTATCAAAACCCAGATAAATATGACATAGAATTCATAGATAAAAACTGGGATAAACATGCTCATTTATTATTCAGATTTTCTAACAACGAAAGTGTTGGATTACCTTTCAGATATAAAAAACAGACGCATTGGGGAAATTCATTTTCTAGAGAAGAAATTATCTTAAATATTCAGCATATCCAAAGATGGTTATCATCTAAATCTATGGTTTATTAATTTATCATGACTAAATCAAATATAAAAGGGAAACTATCTTTTAAAAGTGTTTCTGAACAATCTGCAGAAATAAAAATTTTGAAAAACTTACAAAGTAGAAAAATTCCAGATAATGAATTATTGGAAAATTTAGGAATGTTTCTTTCTTCAAAAAATTTGTCTAGAATTCTTTGTTTAGATTTCTTATATAAGCAACAAATAAAAATAAATGGAAATATATTTGACTTTGGTACGCGTTGGGGTCAAAACGCATCTTTATTCTCTACTTTAAGAGGAATTTATGAACCTTTTAATAGACACAAAAGAGTTTTTGCATTTGATACTTTTTCCGGTTTCAATAAAATAAACAAAAAAGATGGTAAATCTAGATTGATGAAGGTAGGTAATCTTAAAACTACTCAAGATTATCCGAAGTTTCTTCAAAACCATCTTGATTTAATAGATAGTTTAAACCCAATATCACATATCAAAAAAAATATGGTCAATAAAGGAGATGCTCCTAAAATTTTAAAAGAACTTTTAAAAAAAAATCAAGAGTTGATTGTCTCACTTGCATATTTTGATTTTGACTTATATGAACCAACACTAAGGTGTTTGGAATTGCTTAAGCCAAGAATGGTAAAGGGTACAGTATTGGCATTTGATGAACTTAATGATAAGGACTCTCCAGGAGAAACACTGGCTTTAATGAAATCAATAGGTTTAAATAATATTAGATTAGAGAGATTTAAATATGCTTCGAGAATCTCGTACTGTATTTTCAATTAAAATGAAATTAAATTTACAGGAAAATGGTTTTAAAAATGTTGGTTTACTAATTAAGCCAAACAAAGCTAAAAAATTAAAAGATAAAATAGATTATTTTTTTAAAAATAACTTAAATTTAGGTCCAGCCGTAAATATAAAAAATCTTGCGAAATCTCAAATGTTTCTCAATGGTGAATCTAGGAAAAAATTTGATAAAGAAAAAATATATCTGAATAAGCTAGATTTTGAAAAAGGTACTAAATTTATCCGTAAAATGACTAATGGAGTGAGCATCAAGCAGCCTATTTTAAACTTACCAGAGCTCATAAATATTTGCACTGATTTAAAAGTCGTATCAACAGTTCAGAAGTATTTTCAAACAAAAAATCTATACATTGGATATGTTAAGGTAAGAAGATTTTTTAAAAACCGTTTACCAGAATTTGATACAAACTTTTTTCATTATGACGATAACGGAAAAAATTTAGTAAAACTTGTGTTATATTTAAATAATATTAATACGAAAAATGACGGACCTTTTGTTTATGTGATCAACAGCAAAACAAATAAACCAAAGATAAAACAAAATAAGATAAATAAATACATGATTCCTGAGAAAGAAGTTTCAAAATTTTACGGAAAAAAGTTAGTTAAGGAAGCATACGGAGCTGCAGGTACTGGTTTTCTTGCTGACACTATAGGATTTCATAAAGGTGTCAAAAATACTAGTAAAGACCGGTACGTAGTTTACATAAATTATGTGACTACTCGTGAATACAAAGGTAAAGGTGAAAACCTAAAAATCAGTTCACGACACTTAAAATTACTAAAAAAAAATCAGCAAAAGCTTTTTAAATTTTTTGAAGTTGTCTAAAGTTTTTTTGTAAACTTAAGTGGTATAAACTTCAATATAGTTAAAGTCTCATTAATTCCATGAAGTATAATTGGTCTCTTCGACTCACCTCCAACTCTTTTTAGTTCATCGCCTTCAATATCAATACACTTTATATCAAATATTTTTGATTTTATCATAAGCTCTGTATTTATTGCTGTATTCTTAAAATTTATTTTGAGTGTTTTAAAAAGTTTTTTATTAACACCGTAGTAAATTCCAAGTGCATCAGATGTTTTAAACCCATAGAAAATTTTAATTAAAAAGTTAAATAATTTATTACCAAAACCTGTTATTAAATTATCATCATAACTTTTAGCATTACCGTAATACCTTGAGACCTTTACAAAATCCCAACCCTCATTGATTTTTTTTGTAACTTCTTCAATTTTTTCTGGAATACAATTATTATCTGGAGAGAAAAAAATCACAAAATCTCCCAAAGCTTCTTCGACACCAAGCTTAATTGCATTTAATGCGCCGCTATTATCCTTGCTTTGAATAATAATTCTCCATCCCATTGATTTAGCAATTTCTGATGAACCGTCTGTTGAGCCTCCATCGATGTAAAGTATCTCTGTGAGAAACTTTTTTTGATGATTAATTCTCTCTTTTAAAAGATTTATGCCATCATATTCATTAAGGCCAATCATTACTAATGATATTTTTTTTGTCATTAAGCTATCATCATTTTTATTTTTTTGTTCCAACCATAGGCAATCACATGAGCCCAATATCTTAGTCTTCCCTCTTTTATGTGAAACTTATTATTTATTTTTTTTAATTTTATTAATTTTAGTTTATGTCCTTTTTTTAAAATTTTTGAAAGTGTTTTAGGAGAAGGGTGTAACTCTCCTTTATTATTTAAAGCATCTTTTAAATTTGTTATTTTCTTATATTTTTTATTATAATAAACAACATCTTTTAATTTTAAATGGATATAATTAGGTTTAAAATAGACATCAAGTTTTCTTACATCTTTAGAATTTAATTTAAATTTAAGAGAACTTAAATTGTCCTTTAAATGTGTAATTTTTTTAGTGTGTGGGATTAAAATTATATTTTTAGATTTGCCTGCCAGATAGTTAAGAATAATTGAATATCTTGATCTACGGTACTTTTTCATCATTAAATTTAATATTTCATTTTCTTTGGCAGAAAAAACAATTTCACCTGATCCAAAAGGGCTATAACAAATAATTTTAATATTATTTTTCTCGCAATATTTAATTTTATTTTCTAAACTTCTATCTCGTATAGAAAATTCATCTTGTATAAATTTAAAAGAATCTTTAAGTTTTTTCTTAAAATATTTTATATCTTTTAAATCGTAATTACTTAATCCAAAAAATCTAACTTTTTTATCTCTTTTTAAATGTTTAAAGGCTTTGATTATTTCATCATTTTTGACATCGTAATTTGGCCAATGAGGTTGTATTAAGTCAATTTTTTTTACGTGTAAATTTTTTAAGCTTTTAAGAGTAGAGCTTATAAATTTATCAAAAGTCAAGTTTTCTGCAGTTACTTTTGTGGAAATAAAGTTCTTCTGTTTGATATTATCTTTAATTTTGCCAATAATTTTTTCACTATCACCATCTCCATAAGAAATCGAAGTGTCTATAAAATTCCCTAATTTAGTTTTGCAAAAAAATTTTAAAGTTTTTTTATGATTTAAATTATATTTTGACTCTTTTGAAAAAGCACCTCCAAAACCAAAGCCCAAACCAACTCTTTTAATTTTATTAAAATTAACCATTTTATAAATTTATAAGATGATATTGTTAAAAAATAATGTATAAATATTTGATATCATAACTTATGAAAACTGTATCAGAAATTATAGCTTCGGAACTTAAAAAAAATAAGATTAACAGTATTTTCATGTTAACTGGTTATGGGGCAATGTACCTCAACGATGCGGTTGAGAAGTCAAAAATTAAATATTATGCCGCTCGAAACGAAGCTGCAGCACCTATGATGGCTGAAGCTTATGCAAAATGTAATGGTAATATTGGGGCCGTTTGTGTAACTGCAGGACCAGGAGCAACAAATGCTTTACCAGGATTAGCTGAGGCATATGTCGATAGCTCTCCTATAATAGTAATATCAGGTCAAGTAGAAAAAAAATTTAGTGCTGATAACTACAAAAAAATTTTCTTACGTTCACTAGGCACTGCAGAATTTTCAGTAACCAGAGTAGTTAAAAATATTACCAAATATTCAGTCACAATTAGAAACCCCTACGATTGCTTGTATGAAATTCAAAAAGCATTGTACCTTTGTAAATCTGGTAGACCAGGTCCAGTATGGATTGAAATACCTCTTGATGTACAGGCTTTCAAAATTAAAGATGTAAAAAAATTAAGAAATTTTAAAATCAAAGAAAAGAAAAAAGCAAAAATAAATTTACATAGGTTTATTGAAGGTTTGAATAGTTCAAAAAAACCGCTGTTTATAATTGGAAATGGATTAAAACAATCTAAGACTGAGCGCGAATTTAGGAATTTTGTAAAAAAGTATAAAATACCGTTTGTTACATCAAGATTTGCCTTAGATTTATTTCCATATAGCATGAGAGAAAACATGGGTTTGTTAGGTATAAAAGGCACTCTGTATGGTGAAAAATTAATCAAAGAATGTGATTTGATTCTCTCGTTGGGTTGTAGATTAGCGCCTACATTGACTTTTGGTAATGCTTCTTATTTTTCAAAAAATAAACGAATATTTTCTGTAAATAACGACAAAAATGAACTTAATAATCCACTAATTAATATAAATCAAAAAATTCATGCTGACTTGGATACTTTCTTTAAAAGTATAAAAAAAAATAAAATTAAAATCAAAAACAGTGAATGGCTTGATAGATGTAATGACATTAAAAAATCAAACCCAATAAAAGATATTTACAAAAAATCTTACCCTTTGAATCTTTATCAATTTATGTACGAACTTTGTGAAAATAGTAATAAAAAACATATATTAGTTACAGATGCTGGGTCGAATTACTATGTCGGTGGTCAAGCTTGGAGATTTGAAAAAGGTCAAAAAGAAATTGCCTCAACAACAAATGCAGCTATGGGTTTATCAATTCCACTCTCTGTTGGTGCGGCAGTAGGTTCAAATAGACAGGTTTTATCTGTTACTGGTGATGGATCAATCGAGTTAAACATTCAAGAATTAAAAACTATTTCGCACTATAATTTAAATATAAAAACATTTGTAATTAACAATGGAGGCTACGCTTCAATGAAAAAATGGCAAGATGATTATTTTAAGGGTAATAGACTAGATACTGAAGAGAAAACAGGTGTAGGGACTATGAATTTTAAGAAAATAGCTGAGGCTTTTGATCTAAAATATACCCAGATAAAAAAAGCTTCGGAAATAAGAAATAAATTAAAAATTATTTTTTCCAACAAGAAACCAATGATAATAGAGGTTTTTACAGATCCAAATCAGAAAATTTATGGAAAGAAATCTTAAAACTAAATTTTTAGAAAAAGGAAAAAAACTTAGAAAGGATTTCATAAAAATTCTTTTAGATGGATTTAAATTTCATATAGGAGGGACACTTTCTTGCTTAGATATATGCATAGTATTATTTTATGGAAACTTTATTGATCTCAAAAAAAAAAGAAAAAATTTTTTTATTTTAAGCAAAGGTCATGCGCTGGCTTGTTTGTTTTTAACTTTGATAGATCAAAAATTGTATAGTTTAAGTTCCTTAAAAAAAGGCTACAAAAATCTTAAGTTTGGCGGACAAC
>CACOVP010000006.1:0-27500 GCA_902630665.1 uncultured Pelagibacteraceae bacterium | reverse complement strand
TGGTGGCAACTAAAAGTAGGGGTTGCGCTCGTTGCGGGACTTAACCCAACATCTCACGACACGAGCTGACGACAGCCATGCAGCACCTGTGTTTCGTCCAGCCGAACTGAAGAAACTAATCTCTTAGTCTCGCGACGAACATGTCAAGCGTTGGTAAGGTTCTGCGCGTATCTTCGAATTAAACCACATGCTCCACTGCTTGTGCGGGTCCCCGTCAATTCATTTGAGTTTTAACCTTGCGGTCGTACTCCCCAGGCGGAGTGCTTAATGCTTTCGCTGCGACACTGAAAAATATATTTCCAACGTCTAGCACTCATCGTTTACGGCATGGACTACGAGGGTATCTAATCCTCTTCGCTACCCATGCTTTCGCTCCTCAGTGTCAGTAGTGACCCAGTAAGTTGCCTTCGCATTTGGTGTTCTTTCTAATATCTACGAATTTCACCTCTACACTAGAAATTCCACTTACCTCTATCACACTCTAGCTAAAAAGTTTTGATGGCAGTTCCAAGGTTGAGCCTTGGGATTTCACCATCAACTTTTTTAACCACCTACGAGCTCTTTAAGCCCAGTAATTCCGAACTACGCTAGGTCCCTTCGTATTACCGCGGCTGCTGGCACGAAGTTAGCCGGACCTTCTTATTCGGGTACAGTCATTTTCTTCCCCGACGAAAGAGTTTTACAACCCAAAGGCCTTCTTCACTCACGCGGCATCGCTGCATCAGGGTTTCCCCCATTGTGCAAGATTCCCCACTGCTGCCTCCCGTAGGAGTCTGGGCCGTGTCTCAGTCCCAATGTGGCTGGTCTTCCTCTAAGAACAGCTATTGATCGTTGCCTTGGTAAGCTTTTACCTTACCAACTAGCTAATCAAGTGCGGGCTCATCTTTCGGCGTTAAAACTTTCCCCGTAAGGGCTTATTCGGTATTAGCACAAGTTTCCCCGTGTTATTCCAAACCAAAAGGCAGATTCCCACATTATACTCACCCGTTTGCCACTCAGTATTGCTACTGCGTTCGACTTGCATGTGTTAGGCGTGCCGCCAGCGTACGTTCTGAGCCATGATCAAACTCTCAAGTTTAATAACGGCGCACACTAGCTTTAATAACTTTAAAGGTAATTTAAAGTTATCTTTCGTTAAAGCGTGTACGACAATTTCTTTATTAACCTAGCCGTCCACACTTCTCTTCTAATATACAATTTAAAAAAGCTAAGATTTTTGTCTTTAAAATCTACACACCTCTGGCTATGTCAAAAATTAACTTAGTAGAGGTGAGCGCCCGTTTTATTACAATTTTAGCATAAGTCAAGGCGTATATTAGTAAAAATACAATATAAATAGGCTTTTTTGGCTACCTCTGCGTTGCATTGATCTTAAATTTTTTGTAGAAAACAACTATGACGATAATCCAAAAAACAATGAATTATCTAAAAAAAATAGAGCTTGCATCAGCTATATCCAAAGGGAATAAAATCAAGTTTTTAAACATAAATCGTGTAATAATATTTTCTTTTACAATCCTATTAACTATATTCTTTCTAGCCTTTGATAAAATCAATAAAAAAAATTATCAAAAAAACACAGGCAATTTGAAAGTTGTTACTGAAACTAACGATTTTTTAAATTTTACAAATTTTCTTTTATCGAAAATAAATAGTCCTTACCAAGCGGTAAAATATCAAATCAAAAACAATGACACCGTAGAAAAAATTTTGAAAAGATTTGATATCAGCAAAAACGATATTAAAGTAATTTCATTAAAACTCAAACAAAAAAAACTTTCAAATATTTATTCTGGACGGGAACTTAATTTAGTTTTTAAAAAAGATAAAAACGAGAAAAATCAAGTGGTTAATCTATTATTTCCGATAAATAATACAACTAGTGTTGAGGTAAGGAGGGTCAAAAATGACTTTGTAATAAAAGAAAATATACTGAAACTGTATAAAAAAGAAATTGTTGTAAAAAACTCAATAAATAAAAATTTGTATAGTTCTGCCATGGAAGTTAAATTAGAACCAAATATCATAATCGAGTTTGCAAGAATATTTGGATTCGAAGTTGATTTTCAAAGAGATATAAGAAATGGAGATTGGTTTGAAATTTATTATGAAAAATTTGAAGATGAAAATGGTAAGGTTAGAGATACTGGTAAAATCATTTATGCTTCGATGTATGTTAACAAAGAGGAGATTAATCTTTATAATTTTAAATATAAAAATGATGAAGAGTTTTATGATATTAAAGGAAAAAGTATTACTAAATCATTAATGAAAACTCCTATCAATGGTGCAAGGTTATCTTCCTCTTTTGGTATGAGGAAGCATCCAATATTAGGATATAATAAGATGCATAGAGGAACTGACTTTGCTGCTCCGAGTGGCACTCCAATAATGGCCTCTGGTTCTGGAACAGTCACTAGGGCAAGATGGTGTGGTGGAGGGGGAAATTGTGTAAAAATAAAACATAATTCAAGTTATGAAACTATTTACGCTCACATGAAATCTTTTGCAAAAGGAATAAAAGAGGGAAGAAAAGTGAAACAAGGTCAGATAATAGGCTATGTAGGCTCGACAGGATTGTCGACTGGTCCTCATCTTCACTATGAAGTAATTGTTAACGGAAAAAAAGTAAATTCTCAAAAATTGAAGTTGCCCTCCGGTAAAGTGCTTAAAGGTAAAGCTAGAGAAGAATTTGAGTTTAAGAGAATTAAAATTGATCTTAAGTTAGCAGAATTAAGGTAAAAAAATTTATATTAGTTTTTTTCTGTGGTTCCTTGCGAAATTGTGCTCTCAACTTCAGCTGTTTTATTAATCAGATTGACTTTTTTATCGTTTAATTCATTAAAACGTCTTAGATAATGATCCGCATGTTGTAAATAGTTTTGGGCTAGCACAGGATCACCATTGCTTTGTGCATCTTTTGCAAGTTGTTGAAATTTTTGCATAGTTTTTTCAACATTATGTAAATTATTCATAGATCCATTTCTGTTGAAATTAGAATTGCCATTAGTATTAAAATTGCTTGTATTGTTTGAACCTAAAGATGGACCGCGTCTTCTAAAATTATTTTTCTGCGGTCTTGATCTAAAATTTCTTCTTCTATTATTCATGTTTAGTTAAATTAATTTTGATATTATGCACCTTGTGTTCTCTTTGTAATCTTTAATATTATTTATAAGTCTAAAGTTGTTATTTCTTAATAATTTAGATACTTTTTTAAATTGTCCGTTTCCGATTTCTAAAGCAAGTGTACCATTAATTTTTAAGGTATATTTGGCTTTGTAAATAACTTTTGCAATTACGTCAAGCCCATCATTTCCTCCGTCTAAAGCTACCCAAGGTTCATGATTCTTGATATCGTCATTAAGTCTCTTAATTTTTCCCCTTTCAATGTAAGGTGGATTAGAAACTATTAAATCAAACTTTTTAAAGTTAGATTGCTCAAATGGACATTTCAAAAATTTTACTTTGTTGTTTATTTTATTCAAATAAGCATTTTTTATTGCTATTTGAAGAGCTTTTTTTGAGACATCAATACCAACACCCGATGCATTTTTTAACTCACTTACTAAGCTTATCAAGATACATCCGGATCCAGTACCAACATCAAGAATGGATATTCTTTTATTCTTAAAAATTTGAATTAATTTTTCGATCATTAGCTCTGTTTCTGGTCTCGGTATTAGAGTATGACGATTTACTTTAAAATCCCTACTCCAAAATTCTTTTTGTTCCAAAATATATGCTATTGGCTCTTTCAAAGCTCTTCTGCGTATTAATTGGTTAAATTCTAAAATCTGCTTATTGTTTAATTCTTGATCTAAATTAATTAAAACTTCCTCACGTCGTTTACTTAAAACTTTGGACATCAAAATTTCTGAATCAAGAAGATATGAGTTAATATGTTTTAACTTAAGTTCTTTTGAGCCAGTATTAATAATATCTAATATTTTCATATTTATTTTAAACTTTCCAATTTCAGATCTTGATCTCTTAATCTTAGTTGCTGGTTCATATCGTCATGTATTTCACCGCTAAGAAACTCGTCTAATTTATGTAATGTTAAGTTTATTCTGTGATCTGTAATTCTCCCTTGAGGAAAATTATAAGTTCTTATCCTCTCTGATCTATCTCCACTCCCAATTTGATTTCTTCTGCTAGATGACCTTTCTTGATCTTTTTTTCTCTTCTCAGCCTCATAAACTCTTGATCTTAAGATTTTTAATGCTTTAGCTTTATTTTTATGTTGAGATTTTTCATCTTGTTGACTTACTACTATGCCACTTGGAATATGTGTAATTCTTACTGCACTATCTGTAGTATTAACTGATTGACCTCCAGGGCCTCCAGCTCTAAAAACATCAATTCTGAGATCAGTATCTTTTATTTGAATGTCAATTTCTTCAACCTCAGGTAAAACTGCTACAGTCGCTGCGGATGTATGCACCCTGCCTTGTGTTTCTGTTTCTGGTATTCTTTGAACTCTGTGAACTCCTGACTCATATTTAAGATATGAATAAATATTATTGCCATTAACTAAAAAAATTACCTCTTTAAAACCACCTGCGTCACTTTTAGAGATGCTAATTATTTCTAAAGACCATTTTTTTTTAGAACAAACTTTTTCATACATTTTAAATAAATCTGAGCAAAAAAGGGAGGCCTCCAAGCCTCCAGTACCAGCTCTTATCTCAACGATAGCATTTTTGTCATCATCCTCATCTTTTGGCAAAAGAAAAATCTTAAGCTTGTTTTCATAATTTTCTTTTTTTAATTTTATTTCTCCTAAATCTTTTTCAGCCATTTGTATAATCTCAGCTCCATTATCTTTATCGCTGAGAATTTGCTCTAAATCCTTTTTTTCGTTTTCAAAGTTTACATACTCTTTCGCAATTCTAATTATATTACCTAAGTTTGAGTACTCTTTCGATTTTCGAGCAAATAACTTTGATTCTATTTTTCCAGAGGAAAGTTCCTTTTCTAAATCATTATATTTTTCTATGATATCTTTTACTTTCTCTATTGGAATCATTATTAATTATTTTTATTTACTCTTGCTTCAACTAACTCCACCACTTTGTCTATGATTTCTGAGCTTGCTACTTTAGAATGGGGTATTCCCGAAAGGTACAATAAATTATTATCTTGACCGCCACCCGTTAAGCCTACCTCAGTTTGTGCGGCCTCTCCCGGGCCGTTAACAACGCAACCAATTATTGAGAGATTAATAGGTTTTTTTATATGGGACAATTTTTTCTCAAGTTTTTTTACTGTCTCAATGACAGGAAATGCTTGACGTGCACAAGACGGACAAGAAATAATATTTACACCTCTAGATCGTATTCCTAAAGATTTAAGAATTTCATATCCCGCTTTTACTTCATCTACTGGATCAGATGATAAAGAAACTCTTATAGTATCACCTATACCATCCATTAAAAGTTGACCAATACCTATTGAAGACTTTATGCTGCCTGTAAATAAACCTCCAGCTTCAGTGACTCCTAAATGTAGTGGATAATTACATATCTTAGAAAGCATTTGGTATGCTTTCACAGTCAAAAAGATATCTGAGGATTTAACACTTATTTTAAAATTAAAAAAATCATTGTCCTCAAGTATTTTGATATTATGTTTAGCACTTTCAACTAATGCATCCGGACAAGGCTCTTTGTATTTTTCTAACAAAAGTTTATCCAATGATCCAGCATTGACACCTATTCTAATTGAACAATTATTATTTTTAACAGCCTTTATAATTTCTAAAATTCTTTCTTTTGAACCAATATTACCTGGGTTAATTCTTATGCAACTTGCTCCGTTCTCTGCTGCCTCTATAGCTCGTTTATAGTGAAAGTGAATGTCAGCTACAATTGGAACACTCACATTCTTTGTAATTTTTTTTAAAGCTTGAGTAGAGCTTTCGTCAGGGCAAGATACTCTTACAATATCTGCTCCTGCCTCCGCTAATGAATTTATTTGATTAATAGTACTTTCTACATCAGTTGTTAAAGTATTAGTCATCGATTGAACACTTATAACAGAGTTCCCGCCAACTGAGATATTTCCAACTTTTATCTCTTTAGTCTTTTTTCTTTTAATAACTCTATGAGGTCTTAATTCCATTTTAATCCAAGTCAAAAATTGTATGCAATTTTTTAACAGCGTTCAAAGTGTTTTCTTCATCGATTATTACTGACAATTTAATCTCTGAGGTAGAAATGGCTAAAATATTAATCTTATTGTCTGCTAAACCTCTGAACATTTTATAAGTCACTCCAGGTGTAGACACCATACCTGCTCCTACTATTGAGATTTTAGATACCTTATCATTGTGCGTTATGTTTTTATAGACAATATTTTTATTATTTTCCAAAATTTTTTTTGTTTTTAATAAATCTTCTCTCTTTATTGTAAAAGTAATATCAGTTGTTTTTTGATCAGATGAGATATTTTGAATTACCATATCCACATTTATTTGAGCTTGATTAAGTGGTTCAAATATATTGGCTGCAACACCTGGTTTATCCTCAACTCCTATAAGAGTGATTTTGGCATCGTCTTTTGAGTAAGCTACGCCAGTAACACTTTTAGTATAATCAATATTTTGTTGATTGAAAATTTTTGTCCCTTTTCTATTTGTAAAAGTGGACTTCACTTCTAAAGGTATATCGTACATCATTGCAGTTTGAACTGCTGATGACTGCATTACTTTTGCCCCTAAAGTCGATAATTCTAACATTTCATCATACGAGATTTTTTCAATTTTTTTTGCAAGAGGAATTTTGTTTGGATCAGTTGAATAAACTCCATCAACATCAGTGTAAATTTCACACGAGTCTGCATTAAATAGTTTTGCAATGGCAACTGCGGTCGCGTCCGATCCTCCTCTTCCGATTGTCATGATCTCACCATCTTTAGATATGCCTTGAAAACCAGGAATTATAGCCACACCTTCCTCTAAAAATTTATTGATTTTAGAAATATTCATGTTCACTATTCTTGCATTTAAATGTTCACCTTCAGTTAAAATTGGAATTTGCCAATTCAACCAAGACTTAGATTTTATTTTTTTTTCAATTAATGCACCTGCTAAAAGGGCAGAAGTTACTTGTTCTCCCGATGATAAAAGCACATCCAGCTCCCGCTTATTAAAATCATTAGAAATCTTTTTTGAGAATTTAATTAATTCATTTGTCTTTCCTGCCATAGCTGAAACTACAACAATAACTTTATTACCTGCGTCATGTTCTTTTTTGACTATTTTAGCCACATGTTGAATTCTCTCAATAGTTCCAACAGACGTTCCACCAAACTTTAGTACTTTTTTTGCCATTTTAGAATTAAAAATAATTTAAAAAGATATAAAATTAATTTATATATAAAATAAATACATGAGTACTATAAATAAACAAGAAATTCAAAAGTTTTCAAAGTTAGCAGATGAGTGGTGGGATGTTAATGGCAAATTCAAACCTTTGCATATGTTTAATCCTATAAGGATTGAATATATTATCGAAAAAATTAAGCTTCACTTCAATATTTCAAAGGAAATAAAAAACAATAGATATTTAGAAAATTTGAAAATATTAGATATTGGATGTGGTGGCGGATTAATAAGCGAGCCGCTTTCGAGATTAGGTGGAAAAGTAACTGGAATAGACGCCTCAGAAAAAAATGTTAAGGTAGCTAAGTTACATGCTCAAAAAAATAATCTCAAAATTCGTTATCTGCAAAATTCTCCAGAAAAATTTGAAGAGTATAACTCTTATGATATTATTTTGAATTTAGAAATTGTTGAACATGTTGATGATATTAATCTTTATATAAAATCTTGCGAAAAATTACTTAAAAAAAATGGTTTAATGTTCACCGCTACTATCAATAGAACATTTACTTCATATGTAAAAGCTATTATTGGCGCTGAATACGTATTGAGATGGTTGCCGATAGGAACCCACGAATGGAGTAAATTTATAAAACCAGAAGAACTTGAAAATTACTTAAATAAAAATAATTTTAATACAATTGATGTAAAAGGATTAGAATTTAATCCATTATTTAGAAAATGGAAAAGATCGGATGATTTTTCTGTAAATTATATAATTTGTAGTAAAAAAAATTAATTATCTTTACTGACCCAAGGTACACTTAGAAGATCAATTCCTTCGTCCTCTAATTCTTCTCTTTCTTTTTGAGTAGTTGTTCCATAGATTAATCTCTTATTTTTTTTATCATAATAAATATCTCTAACCTCTTTACTGAAATTTTTTCCTACATTTTCAAAATTTTTTTCAATAAAGTTTCTGAATTTAAGTAACTCCCTTTTTTCAGCATTTAAAAGTTTATCAATTTTACGTAAATTTGTACTTTTTTTATCCATGATTGATACCCTTGGTGCCATTATTGATTTTGAAACTTCTTTTGAAGAGCAATAAATGCATTCCAATAATCTTTTTTTTGATAATTTTTCAAATTCATTCGAGTTAGAAAACCAACTCTCAAATTCATGGTTGTTTTCGCATTTTAAATTATATTTGATCATTCTTAATTTCTATAATCTGTATTTATATCAATATAATCATGTGTAAAATCACAAGTGTAGCATTTGAATGCATCATTTCCGAGTTTTAAATTTATTTCAATTTCAATGGAGTCCCACTCCATATATTCTTTTAATTTTTTTTCATCATAATTTTCAGAAATTTTTCCATTTTCTGCAACTATATAATCTCCTATTTTGATCTTTAATTTTTTGATATCAACAAATTCACCAGATTTTCCGATGCCCATGACTATTCTGCCCCAATTAGGGTCTTCTCCTGCAACTGCTGTTTTAACTAAAGGTGAGTTAGCTATGGCAAATGCAATACTTTTTGCACTTCCTAAAGATTTAGCGTTTATTACATTTATTGTTAAAAATTTTTTTGCTCCTTCTCCATCTACTACAATTTGTTTTGCAAGGTTAAGACAAAGTTTCTTTAATGCTAGTTGAAATTTTTGAATAATTTTATCGTTTAAAGATAGGTTTTGACCTACTTTTAACATTCTAGTAGAGAAAATTGAAACCATATCGTTTGTTGATTGATCGCTATCAACAGTTATTGCGTTAAAAGAATTAGCAACAGCTCTTTTCAAAAGAGTCTTAAGTAAATTAGAATTAATGTCTGCATTAGTAAATATAAATGATAGCATCGTAGCAAGGTTCGGCGCTATCATGCCTGAACCTTTTGCTATCCCACAAATTCTAATTAGTTCATCTCCAACAATGATCTCCTCATAAGCTAATTTTGGCTTTGTATCTGTTGTCATTATTGCAGAAGCAATTTTTAACCAGTACATTTTATTTTGATCTTTTCTTAGTTTATCTACTAAGTCTGGCAGTCTTTCTTTAATTTTGTCTAATGGAAATTCCTCTCCTATCACTCCTGTTGATGCAAAGATTAGATCCTTGATTTTCACAGTTTCATTTGTTCCTTTTTGTGATTTTGACTCTTTTATAGTAAGAATTCTTGAGAGATTCTTTGCTAATGTATCTATGCTCTCTTTGCCTTGTCTGCCTGTAAATGTATTTGCATTCTTTGTGTTAACCAATAAGCCTTTAATAATTTTTTTATGAGCACTATTATTCCAAGGAATAAACTCGGAAGTAATAGTATTTGATGTTGTTAAAGAAGCGTAGTTAGCACCTTTTGTAAAATAAAAAAGCGCTAAATCGTCTCTTCCGTCACCATACAAATCTGCTGAAATAGAAGACATTTCGAGACCCTCTATTTGCTTCAAGCTTTGAAACTCTCCCATTTTTGAGAGTTTAGATTTATCTTTTAAAAAGTTTTTTATATTAATTGTCATTATTACTATTTAATTTAAATTATAAATACATATATAGATGTATAATGAATTTATTTACAAGAACTTTTAGTAAAATATTTAAAAGCTCTAATCAACAAGAATTAGATAAAATTCAAAACTTAATAGCGGCTATTAATAGTAAAGAGGACGAATTTAAAACATTTAGTCAAAGCGATATTAAAGCGAAAACTATGAGCTTTAAGAAAAATGTTCAAAATGGTTCTTTGAAATTAGAGGAAATAATATCTGAGTCTTTTGCTTTGGTCAGAGAGGCAGCTAAAAGAACCTTGGGTGAAAGACACTATGATGTTCAATTAGCAGGTGGAATAATATTGCATAAGGGCAAAATTGCAGAAATGAAAACTGGTGAGGGAAAAACTTTAGTATCAACACTTCCGGCTTATCTTAATTGCCTAACAGGAAGAGGAGTTCACATAGTTACTGTAAATGATTATTTAGCAAAAAGAGACTCGGAATGGATGGGCAAAGTTTTTAATTATTTAGGCGTGTCAACTGGTTGTATAACAAATGATTTGAACGACGATGAGAGAAAAAAAAATTATGCATGCGATATTACATATGCAACAAATAATGAATTAGGATTTGATTATCTAAGAGATAATATGAAATATGAAATTACCGAAATGGTACAGCGATCTCATCATTTCTGTATAGTTGATGAGGTAGATAGTATACTCATAGATGAATCAAGAACTCCTTTAATAATTTCTGGCAAAATAGAAGATAAGGCAACTCTTTATTTAACATCTAATAATTTTGTAAGCCATTTACAAAAGTCAGATTATGAATTGGATGAAAAAAATAAAAATGTAATTTTAACTGATAATGGCGTTGATAGGATTGAAAAATTAGCAGTAAGAAATAATATTTTAAAAAATAATAATTTTTATGATCCAGAAAATTTAGAACTCGTTCATCACATTAATCAAGCTTTAAAATCTAATTTGATATTCAAAAAAGATAAAGATTATATTGTGAGAGATGGTAAAGTTCAAATTATAGATGAATTTACAGGTCGAGTGCTTGATGGCAGAAGGTTTTCAGACGGTCTACACCAAGCTATTGAGGCTAAAGAAAATGTAAAAATAGAGCAAGAGAATCAAACCCTAGCATCTGTGACTTATCAAAACTACTTTAGACTTTATGAAAAGTTAGCTGGCATGACTGGTACGGCAATGACTGAGTCTGAAGAATTTTATGATATTTATAAATTAAATGTGGTTTCAATACCTACAAACAAAAAAATGATTCGTGAAGATTTTAACGATCAAGTATTTAGGACTGAGAAGGAAAAATATAATGCAATTACTAATAAAATTATTGATTGTAACAAGAAAGGGCAACCAGTTTTAGTAGGTACTACAAGTATCGAAAAATCTGAGAAAATTTCCTCTTATCTGAAGGAAAAAAATGTCAAACATAATATTTTAAACGCAAAGCAACATGACAAAGAAGCAAATATCATTGCAGAAGCAGGTAAGATTGGTGCAGTCACAATCGCTACTAATATGGCTGGAAGAGGAACTGACATTAAATTAGGCGGTAATAAAGATTTTTTCAATCAACAAAAACCAATTAATATTGATGAATTTAAAAAAAATGAGGGCAAAGTAAAAGATTTAGGTGGATTATTTGTTATTGGAACCGAGAGACATGAAAGTAGAAGAATTGATAATCAACTTAGAGGTAGATCTGGAAGACAAGGAGATCCCGGAGGAACTATTTTTTTTATAAGTCTGCAAGATGAGTTAATGAGAATATTTGGAGGAGACTCAATCGATGGAATGCTAAAAAAACTTGGTTTGAAAGAAAATGAGTCAATTAATCACCCTTGGATCAATAAGGCTATGGAGCGTGCACAAAAAAAAGTGGAGACAAGAAATTTTGATATAAGAAAAACTTTAATTAAATTTGATGATGTGATGAATGATCAAAGACAAGTAATTTTTTCTCAAAGATTAAAGATTTTAAAACAAAACGATATTGCTGAAGTTTTAAATGACTTTTTTGAAGAAATTTTAAAAGATTTAGACAGTATCTATATAAATTATAGAAAATCTCACGATGAAAAATTTCTTACAGAGATAAAAAATATAACAGGCAACTCAATTGAGGAAAAAAAGCTGATTGATCTAACAGCAAGCAAAGAAGATGTTTTTGTCAATGAAATAAGGAGCATATTTTTAACAAAAAAGAAAAATAGAATAGATTTAATTGGAGAACAACAGAATAAAACTCTGGAAAAAAAAATTTTCTTGCAAATAATAGATTATTCATGGCGTTCACATCTTCAATATTTAGAACAATTGAGACAAGTAATTGGTTTAAGGCAATATGGTCAAAAAGATCCGTTATCCGAATTTAAAAAAGAAGCTTTTGTTCTTTTTGAAACTTTGTTGACAAAAATTAAAATAGACCTAATAAAACTCTTGCTCAATTTAAATATTGTAGTCTCAGCTTCGGAAAATACAAATGAAAGACCTAATAACTCTAAAGCTGCAACTGAATTTAAAAAAGTCGGCAGAAATGAGAAGTGTCCATGTGGTTCAGGGAAGAAATTTAAGCATTGCCATGGTGATATATAATTTTAAAGTTTTTTAAAGGCTGCCAAGGCTTTGGATCTTGCATGCTCATGTATCACTATCGGTTCTGGGTAATCTTTTCCTAAATTAAGAATTTTTTTATCTTTAACTTCCCATGGCCTATGAATAAATTTTTTGGGAAGGTTTTTAAGCTCAGGCAACCATTTTTTTACATAATCACCTTCTTTATCAAATTTTTCTCCTTGAAGGATTGGATTAAATATTCTGAAATACGGGGCGGCATCCGCTCCACAACCGGCTACCCACTGCCATCCCGAAATGTTGTTAGCTTCATTATAATCAAGTAAACAATTTTTAAAATATTTTTCTCCTTCTTTCCAATCTATAAGTAAATGTTTCACTAAAAATGATCCTGTAATCATTCTCACTCTATTATGCATCCAACCAGTTGAGTTTAGTTCCCTCATCCCGGCATCAACTATAGGATATCCAGTTAATCCTTCCTTCCATGCTGTTAAACATTTCTTATTTTTTTCCCAAGGGAAATTATCAAATTTTTTTGAGTAATTTCCACTTAACATGTGTGGAAAAAAATTTATTAGCGAATGATTAAACTCTCGCCAACCTATTTCTGCCAAAAATTTATTGCTACCTTTTTTTTTAATTTTGATACATTCTTCCCATACAGTTTCAACATGAATTTGGCCATGTTTTATGTAAGGAGATAATTTTGATGTTCCAAAATTATTTGGGAAATTTCTTCCCTCAGAATATTCGTTAATTTTGTCTTGAATAAAACTTTTTAGTTTTTTAATTGCTATTTCCTCACTCGGTTGCCAATTTTTTTCAAATTTTTTATATATATCTTTCATAGATAATAATTGGTCTAATTTAATTGTATTTTTAAAAAATGAAGTTCTATTTTTACATTTAGATATCTTTTTTTCTAGCGAGGGAATTTTATCTAAATAAACTTTTTCTGCATTTCTCCAAAAAGGAGTAAAAACTTTAAAAGGTGTTCCATCTCCTTTTAAAACTTCATTAAATTCATTTAAAATATTTCCCTTAAATATTTTAAATTTAATTCTTTTATTTTTAAAGTTTTTCGATAAATAATTATCAAATTTCAAGTAATTTGGTTCGTAGACTTTGTTCCAATAAATTGAAAAGTTTTCCTTATGAAAAAGCTTGTCAAAAAAAGACCTGTAAGTATTTACTTCAATAATTTCTAAATTAATATTTTGTTTTTCAAGTTTTTTCTTAAATTCTTCTAAAGATTTTAAAACCCACCATTTTTGAGCTTCCTGAGATTCAAATTTTTGTTTTTTATAAAGATAAAAAGCTACTACTTGATCGTGATTTTTTGTTGCTTCGATTAAAGCGAGATTTCTTTTAAACCTAAAATCATCTTTTAACCAAAATAAACCAACGTGCTTTGACATACCTTCTACTTTAGCAAATTTGTTTTAAAATATCGATGCGCATTTATTGTTTGGTGGTGGCCTTGGTAAGAATCGCACTTACGACACATACCTTTTCAGGGTACTGCTCTACTACTGAGCTACAAGGCCTAAAATCTAAAAGTAATTCTACCTTTAGTTAGATCGTATGGCGTCATTTCAACCATTACATTATCGCCTGCTAAAACTCTTATTCTATTCTTTCTTAGTTTTCCAGCTGTGTGAGCTAAAATTTCGTGATTATTTTCTAATTTCACTCTGAACATTGCATTAGGCAACAATTCCGTAACTTTCCCTTTAAATTCTAAAGTTTCTTGCTTAGCCAATTATTTGTCCTTTTTTTAACCTAATTTTTATCGAGTTGGCATGACCTTCTAAATTTTCATGCTGGGCTAAATTTATAACTGATGGCCCTAATCTTTCAATACCTGATTTTGTTATTTTTATTACTGAATGTCGTTTTAAAAAATCATTCACAGATAGTCCTGAGGAGAACTTGGCAGAACCTGAAGTGGGTAAAACATGGTTAGGTCCTGCTATATAATCTCCAATAGCTTCAGGAGAGAATTTGCCAATAAAAATTGATCCTGCGTTTTTAATTTTTTTTAAGATATTATTTGAATTTCTTATGTCAATTTCTAAATGTTCTGGTGCAATAATATTTATTATATCAGATATCTGGTTTTGAGATTTCGTATAAATAGCCAACCCATAATTTTTAATGCTTTTTGATGCAATTTCTTTTTTTGGTAAATTAGCTAATTGTGATTTAATACTTGTATCGACAGATTTTATAAAATCTTTATTGTTTGATATCAAAATAGATTGTGAAAACACGTCATGCTCCGCTTGAGCAATCAGATCAGCGGCAATCCAGTTTGGATTTGAATATTTATCTGCTACGATACTTACTTCGGATGGACCAGCAACCATATCTATCCCGACATCTCCAAAAACTTCTTTTTTCGCATTTGCAACGAATGCATTTCCTGGACCAACAATTTTATCGACTTTTTTAAAAGTTTTGGTTCCATACGCGAAAGCAGCTATAGATTGAGCGCCTCCTATTTTATAAATTTCTTTTACTCCGCATTTTTTTGCAGCGTATATAATTGCAGGATTTACTGCTGATCCTATTGCTGGCGTGGTAAGATAGATTTCTTTAACACCGGCGACTATTGCAGGAATACAGTTCATCAAAACGCTACTAGGATAACTCGCAGTTCCACCAGGTACATAAACTCCAACTCTTTTTATTGGAGAATATTTATACGATAGCTCATTTTTAAATCTATCTTTATATTTAAATTGTATAAATTTTTGTTTAGAGTGGAATTTTTTAATTCTAGAAAATGCAATATCAATAGATTTTTTAAGTTGTTTGTCAATTTTATTTGAGATCATATTAATTTCTTTTTGAGAAAATCTAATTTTATTCGAATTTGATCTTGTTTTTGAGAATTTTTTTTCGTAATTTAAAACAGCTTTATCACCTTTTAGTTTAACTTGTGATATAATTTTTTTAACTAAATTTTTTTCACCAAACTGATTTGATTTCCTTTTATTTAAAAAAAAATCTAATTTTTTAATTGCATGTTTATTTTTAATTTCTAGTAACTTAAGCATTAAATTGTCCCATGTTTAGGCATATTTTTTGTATCCCAGGCCTCACCTTGGTCATCTAGAGTGACTTCGATTACTTCAGAAATCACTTTTATAATTGAGTCGCCTGCAAAAACTATTTTCATTTCATAGTTATTATCAGGCATTTTATTAGTTTCAATAGTAAGAAAATCCAAAAACTTATCTTTTTTTAATTGGTTTATATTCTTAGAGTGAACTGTTATCACATTATCGAATTTTAAAACTGTTCTAATTCGTTTATTCTTCCTCAAAATGCCTTTTTCAACATCTTCCCACATAAATCTGTTTAACTGCATTAGAAAAATCCTGTTTTTTTCCAAGTTTGCTATATCAGCTACGTTAGCTATAGAATCCTGAAGATGAGCTGATACAACTTTCATATCCTCTTCTGTTCTAGCCATAAGTTTTAAGTTTTTCACTTCCATTTAAACTCTTTTTATTTCCGCTTTACAATTTTTAAGTTTTTTTTCTATAGACTCATAACCTCTATCTAAATGATAAATCCTATTTATTATTGTTCTATTTTCAGCAATCAACCCTGCTAACACAAGGCTTACGGAGGCTCTTAGATCAGTTGCCATTACTTCAGCGCCATTTAACTTTGATGGACCATTGATAATAGCTGTTTTATCCTTAATTTCTATTTTTGCACCCATTCTTTTTAATTCTGGAACGTGCATAAATCTATTTTCAAAAATTTTCTCTTGAATTCTTGATACACCATCAGCTTGGGTCATTAAAACCATCAATTGAGCTTGTAAGTCAGTCGGGAATCCTGGATACGGTTCTGTAGAAATATTAATTTTCTTTAATTTTTTAGTTTTTAAAATGGTAATAGAGTTTTGATAAATAATTATTTTTGCACCCATTTTCTTTAACAAATCAATTTCATATTTTAATATTTTTGGCTTAACTCGCTTTATGATAATCTTTTTTCCAATTAATACGCCTAAAATTAGATAGGTCCCAGCCTCAATTCTATCAAAGATGATTTTATGATTAACTTTGTTGATGAAAGAATTTACTCCTGTTATACTAATTTTTCTCCTATTTATCTTTATTTTACAACCAAGCTTTTTTAAAAAAATTATTAGGTCCAAAATTTCAGGTTCTACTGCACAATTAGATATCTCAGTTTTTCCTTTTGCTCCGCACGCTGCTAATATAGCATTTTCAGTAGCTCCAACTGAAATTGATGGAAATTTAAACTTTGCTCCGGTTAATCCACTTTTAGCGTTGGCAATTATGTATCCGTTTTTAATTTTTATTTTTGCACCAAGTTTTTTTAAAGCAAATAAGTGTAGGTCTACAGGCCTAGTTCCAATCGCACAGCCGCCAGGTAAAGAAACTTTGGCTTTTTTATATTTTGTCAAAAGCGATCCTAAAACTAATACTCCAGCTCTCATAGTTTTGACTAATTTATAGGGAGCTAAATTATTTTGATTATTTATTTTGTTTTTAAGTTCAATAGATCCTTTTTTCTTTTTTATAGTTATTTTCATTCCAATATATTTAAGTAAATCTAACATAGTAAAAATATCTTTGACGAGTGGAACATTTGAGAGTTTTACACTGGAAGATAAAATACATGCTGCTAAAATTGGCAAAGAAGCATTTTTTGATCCAGAAATAGATATTGTACCTGATAGCTCTCTTTTACCTTTGATTAGAAGTTTTTGCATTAAAGAAACTTTATACTTTAGGCAATGTTACGCCCCGTTGTTTCATGTATTTACCTTTTCTTTTTGCGTAAGTAACTTGAGGTTTTTCATTTCCTTTTAAAAAAACAAATTGGGCCACTCCTTCATTAGCATAAATTTTTGCTGGCAAAGGAGTAGTATTTGAAAACTCTAATGTTACATGACCCTCCCAGCCTGGCTCTAAAGGTGTTACATTAACTATTATACCACATCTGGCGTAGGTTGATTTACCTAAACAAATTACCAAAACATTGTCAGGAATTTTGAAGTACTCAATAGTTCTTGCTAAAGCAAAGGAATTTGGGGGGAATTATACATTCTTTGCCTTTCTTTGTAACAAAACTCTCTTTCTTAAATAATTTTGGATCAACTACCCCTGAATTTACATTTGTAAAAATTTTAAACTCATCTGATACTCTGGCGTCGTATCCGTATGAAGATAGCCCGAATGAAATTTTGCCTTTTCTTACTTGTTTTTTGATAAAAGGTTTTATCATGCCATTTTTTATAGCAGCTGTTCTAATCCATTTATCTGAAAGTACTGACATTTTTCTTAAAATTAATTATTTTATTTTTTTTTCTTTTTTTTAAATTTTTTTTCAGAGAGGCTCCACGTCTTTTATGCAATGAATCTTTCTTATCAAAAGATTTCATTTATAATTAATTTTTATCTGGATTAGTTAAATCCTCAAGAGTAATAGGCTTATTGATATCATGCATCGTCTCTTGATCTGACTCTTTAGGGTTAACGCTTGATTTTCTTGCTCTTCTCTCTGCTATTCGGGCTTTTCGTTTAGCTTCTTTTTTCATAGCTTTATCCCCTCGAGTGGACTTGTAATCATAGTGAATTCCCATATCAAGCGCTCCTTCATTTTTTTACGAACTTACTTCCTGCATCAGTTTTTTTCAAGTATCTTGATTGAATCATTGGGATAATTATAAACAAAATAGACAAAAATACGGCAACAGCAACATCTTCAAAAGGTGTAGCTTGTGGAAATCCATAATTCCATAATATCACTAAACTTAACCAAATTATCCAATTTATTTTTTTAAGCATCTGTTTTACAACCTAGTTCATTGCAATTTTTCCCTGAGTCATAATTATTGAATAAATCGATGGCTCTTAATGATGTAATCATGTGAGTTTTATAAATATTCAAATATCCATTTAAGCTATCAGATAATTTTTGTGCTTCTTCCATCATACCCAGTCGAACTAAATTTATCAGCATTATAGCATTCGCATTTGGTAATGTACTATCTCCTATATCAATTGGTTTAAAAAATACATCATTGTTATTTTTGGAGTTTTTTTGAAAGATGTTTTTGTCTTTTAAAAAGAATTTTGAAATAGCTTCCATTGTCAATTTTCTTGCTTGATCTTTGTATCTGAAGTTTAAAGTTTTGTCAGAAATATCAATAAGAGCATTAATTAAAAAAGCATAATCTTCTATAAATACTATATCTTTTGAATAGCTGTGATAAATTTTATTTTTGAGATATTTGTTTTCTATCATAAAAATGAATTTTTCTGCTAGTTTCAAATATCCATTTTCAGGTAATACTTCATTGGCAGCGACTAAAGAACTGATCCATAAACAATTTAAATCTAGTTGTGTTTTATCGTCAAAATATGGTTTAGTCTTTTTTGATCTAATTTTAAAAAGTTTTTTAACGGTTTGTTCATCTGGCAACTTTTTTTCAACTAAAATAATTTTTTTTTCCCAGTTACCCTCTGGCTTGATTTCAAAATATTGTTCAATATTTTTTATGTCTTTTATTTCATTGTAGTTAAAAACATAATATTTCCCTTCCTCACCGTCACTATCGGCATCAAATGCAGATCCAAGGAATCCCTCTTTATTTACGAAGTTTTTCTTCAAAAACTCTGTAGTATGCTCTAATTTTTTTTTAAAGTAGTTATTTGGTTTTATTTGACAATACTTCGAAAGTAGTAAAATAAACTGGGTATTATCATAAAGCATCTTTTCAAAATGAGGTATTACCCAATTTTCATCAACCGTATATCGAGATATACCTCCCTCAACATGGTCATAAATTCCTTTAGAACAAAGTTGCCTAATAATTGTATGAACGGGTTCTAAATACTTGTTGTCGTTAAATTTGTTATAAAAATAAATAAGTGTTTCATAAACATTGAATGTTGGAAATTTTGGAGCTCCTTTGTATCCTCCTTTAGATTTATCTAATTTGGCTAATAAATTTTCTAAAATAGGTTCAAGATCTTGGCTCAAAACAGAATTTTTTTTAAGATCTAAATTTTTTATAATTAAATCTTTCTGTTTGATTATATTTTCTCTTTGATCTTTGTAGGCTTCAGAAACTTTCTGAAGCACTTCTTTGAAAGATGGTAATCCATTCTGTGACTCTTTTGGAAAATAAGTCCCACCCATAAAAGGAACTCCATTTTCATCAAGAAACATAGTCAGAGGCCATCCCCCGCTAGTTTGATTAAATAATTGGAATGAACTTTGAAAGATAAAATCTAAGTCTGGTCTTTCTTCTCGATCAACTTTAATATTAATAAATAATTCATTCATTAACTTTGCAGTTTCTCTATCTTCAAAACTTTCATGAGCCATAACATGACACCAATGACAACTAGCGTATCCTATGCTTAAAAGAATAGGTTTAGATTTTTTTTTTGCAAAATCTAATGTTTCCTCAGACCATGTTTGCCAATTAACTGGGTTATCTTTATGTTGTTTAAGATAAGGGCTTAAATCATCAGTTAAAACATTTTTATTTATTTCTATCATCAAAAAATTTTTTTTTCATTATTAAAGAAAATATCATTAAAATAAAAAAGAGGGTTAATGGTAAAAATATTTCTTTAGTAAGTAATAAATTAATTATACTAAATGTTTGCGCTTGTGCCAAATATGTATTCAATCCAGCACCAATGGTATTCATGACAAACATACTTGGAATGAATCCAAATAAACTTGCTAAAAAATAATTTGTTTTTTTCATGTTAAATAAAACTGGTAATAAATTTTGTAGAGCAAAAGGGACGCCTAAGCCACCTGTTAATCTGTATATAAAAAAATAAAAAAATTCATTTTTCTGAAATAGTTCAATATAGCCTTTAAATTTTTTTTCTAGAAGAGTTTTTACCAGATCACTAAAAAAGAAAATACCTATCGTATATAATAGAACAGCTCCTAAAGAAATTGAGATTACTGATATTAAAGTTCCTACCCACTGCCCAAATAAAATCCCTGAAATTATCAAAATTGGAGATCCAAAACCTAGAAGAGCGACCCAAACTATAGCAAAAAAGAAAAAATAAACTAAATTTATAACTAAATTTGCGCTCACATATTTACCTAAATCTGTTTGAATTTCTTTATAATACGAAAAATCACCCAGCCTATTCAAATCAATACCAATAAAAATTAAATACAAAAAAGCAAATAAAATAAGTAGGTAAGAAATTCCTAAAAAAATTTTTAAATTTTTATTCATAATTTACCTGTACAATAGACAGCAATTAAAATATATACCTTTAAATATTTATGAAAAGAACATACCAACCTAGTAATTTAGTTAGAAAAAGAAGACACGGTTTTAGATCTAGAATGGCCACTAAAACTGGAAGGCAACTCATAGCTCGAAGAAGAGCTAAAGGAAGAAAAACCCTCTCAACATAAATTTTAATGGTTAAGCTTGAAAGTTTGAAAAAAAGCAACCAATTCAGAAAAGTCTTAAAAGAAAAAAAAATCCATACTGATTATTTTTCTATATTTGCCTCAAAAAATTTTTTCAAGCCAAAATATAAATCAAGTTTGATTATCAGTTTTGTAATGAAAAAAAAAATTGGAAATGCTGTCAAAAGAAACAAAATAAGAAGAAAATTAAAAGCAAATGTTCAGAAATTATTAAAAAAAAAGGGTGCAATTAATATGGATAACACTTATATAGTTTTTGGTAAGTCTA
Source organism: uncultured Pelagibacteraceae bacterium (assembly GCA_902630665.1). GTDB lineage: Bacteria > Pseudomonadota > Alphaproteobacteria > Pelagibacterales > Pelagibacteraceae > Pelagilacustribacter. The sequence continues at coordinate 6,317 of CACOVP010000006.1, read as the reverse complement.
ATGCTTATACTCAAAAACAAGATGTGCTTTTGCCATTAATGGAGAAAAGTTTTAGTAAATTTAAAAAATAAAATGAAAGAAATCTTAATTTTTATAATAAAAATCTATCAATATCTTATTTCGCCATTACTAGGAAATAAGTGTAGATTTTTACCAACTTGCTCAGAATATTTCGTTGAAGCTCTTAAAACCCAAGGTCTTATTAGAGGTTTGAAATTAGGGTTTAAAAGAATTTTAAAATGTCATCCATTTAAAAGTTTAGGAGGTGGCGAAGGTTTAGACTTCGTTTCAGACGCAAGTAAAAAGGAAACTAAAAATGGATAATAAAAATGTTTTTGTAGCAATTGCTCTTTCGATGTCTGTTTTACTTTTTTGGGGTGCCTTTTTTGAAACACCCAGAAAACCAATAGATCAAAAAAATAGTCAAAATGTTGAAAGAAAAAATGAGCAAAACTCTATTACTCCCACTATTAGACAACCACAAATACTAAAAAAACTCACAAGAGAAGAATCCATAAGTAACAGTAAGAGATTAAAAATTGAAAATGACAGTATATCAGGTTCAATAAATTTACAGGGTGCTTTAATTGACGATATATCTTTTAAAAAACATAAACAAAAAGTTGAAGATGGAAAAAATATTGTTTTTTTAAATCCAGCAAACACTGAAAATGGTTTTTATATAGAGACAGGATGGACAAGTATTGGAAACAAAATCAAAGTTCCAACTAAGGACTCTTTGTGGAAAGTGAAAGGAAATGATGTTTTAACTAATTCGTCTCCGGTTGTTTTACAGTGGAGCAATAAAGAAGGGGTAACTTTTGAAAAAAGGATTGAGTTAGACGACAAATATTTATTTAAGATATCTCAGCTGGTAAAAAATAATTCTGATTCATCAATAGATCTATTTCCTTATGCTCAAATGACAAGAAATAAAATCCCTGATGATATTCAAAATTTTTATATTCAACATGAGGGATTTATTGGAGTATTTGATGATGAGTTAAAAGAGGATGATTACGACGATGTTAAAGAGAAAAAGATTGTAAGAGAGTCTAATGAAGGCTGGCTTGGAATTACAGATAAATACTGGATGACTGCATTCGTTCCAGAGACGGATAAAAATTTTAAATCTACTTTTCTATATGAAGACGGTTTTAAAGCAAATTATATAATTAATAAACCTACGACTATTAACAAATCATCTTCTGGTATAAATGAATTAAGATTATTTGTTGCTGCTAAGGAGGTTGAGACTATTGATGGTTATGCAGCTAACCAAAATATCAAAAAATTCGACTTAGTTATTGATTGGGGTTGGTTCTATTTCTTCACTAAACCCCTATTTTTTGTAATAGATTATTTATTTAAAATTTCTGGAAATTTTGGAACAGCCATCGTTTTATTAACTATAGCAATAAGACTAATTTTCTTTCCGTTAGCAAATTTCTCATTTAGATCAATGGCAAAAATGAAAGCAGTTCAACCAGAGATGATGAGACTTAAAGAGCTGCATAAAGATGATAAAGTTAAATTGCAGCAAGAGATGATGGCTTTGTACAGAAAAGAAAAGATTAATCCTGCATCAGGGTGTTTACCTGTATTAATTCAAATTCCTTTCTTTTTTGCAATATATAAAATGCTATTTATTTCTCTGGAAATGAGACATCAGCCATTTTTCGGTTGGATAAAAGATTTGTCGGCTCAAGATCCAACTTCATTATTTAATTTATTTGGCTTAATACCTTGGGATCCTCCAGGGTTTATGATAATTGGAATTTGGCCAATTTTAATGGGTGCCTCAATGTGGGTTCAACAAAAATTAAATCCAGCTCCTGCTGATCCAATTCAAGCAAAAATATTTGCATTTTTTCCATTATTTTTAACAATTATACTTGCATCTTTCCCATCTGGTTTAGTTGTTTATTGGACGGTAAATAATATTCTTACTATCGCTCAACAATATGTAATTGTAAAAAAAACGACAGTGAAAACCAATTAAATGTCAGAAAATATTTCTCTAGATGAGATAAAAGAATTTTGGCCTGAAAAAGCTCCAGATATTAATATTGTTCAAAAATATGTAAAGAAATATAAAAAAGAAAAAATAGTAATCAAATATGGAGGAAATGTTCTTATAGATAGAAATGTATTTAATAACTTTATATCAGATATCAATGTTCTAAATAAATTAGGTCTATCTATTATAGTTGTTCATGGTGGTGGTCCAAGAATTAAGAGAGAATTAGAAAAGAAAAAGATTATATCAAAATTTATTAATGGTTTGAGGGTTACTGATAAAAATATTATCAATACCGTAGAAGAAGTGTTAATTGACTTTAATAATGATATAGTAAATTCTCTAAAAAAATTAGGCTCCGAAGCAACATCATTTCATACTAAGACTAAAAATATAATTGAAGTTGAGCCTGAAAGAGCAGAGCTTGGTTTTGTCGGAATTCCAAATAATATAAATGTTAATGTAATTCAAAACACACTTAATGAAAATAAAATTCCAATTATAGCCCCTTTAGGCGTAGGAAAGAATAATCAAACGTATAATATCAATGGTGATACGGCGGCAAGCGCGATTGCAAAAAAATTAAAATCAAGAAGACTTATATTGATGACTAATGTAGAAGGAGTATATGATGATCAAAAAAAGTTAATATCAGAAATTAAACCTTTTGATCTTGAAAATCTTATAAAATGGAAAGTTGTTCAAGGCGGTATGATTCCTAAAATAGAAAATTGTGTTGATGCTGTTCAAAATGGAGTTAGGGGTGTGGTGATTCTAGACGGAAGAAAACCTCACTCTATTTTACATGAAATCTTTTCTGATAAGGGATCTGGAACATTAATAAGAGAATGAAAGACTTAACAAATATAAAATTTTGGTTATTTGATTTAGATAACACTCTTTATGATGGGGCTACCAAAGTTTTTGACCAAGTAGATAAAAAAATGTCAAAATTTATCTCTGATAAATTGAACGTTGGGCTTGAAGAAGCTAGGAAAATTCAAAAAAACTATTTTCAGGAATATAATACAACCTTAAATGGGATGATAAAAAATCACAAAATTGATGCTGATGAATTTTTAGAGTTTGTTCATGATGTAGATCTAAGTTTTTTAGATAAAGATAGGGATTTAGAAGATGAAATTAAAAAATTAAATGGAAAAAAAATAATTTTTACTAATGGCTCTAGAGCTCATGCCCTAAATGTAACGAAAAGAATTGGAATAGATAAGCTTTTTGATGGAATTTTTGATATTAGAGATTGTGAATTTATTCCAAAGCCTTCCAAAGAACCTTATAAAAAATTAGTACAAAATTACAAAATTGAGCCACAATATTGTATATTCTTTGAGGATATTGCTAGGAATTTAAAGCCAGCTTTCGAATTAGGAATGAAAACTGTTTGGATTAAAAACGATGAGCCGTGGGCGGCAAAACATTCGGATGAGGATTTTATTAATTATAAGACTGACAACTTAGCAAACTTTTTAAAGGAGATTAATGAGTTACGTTAATTTAGAAAAAATAATAAACGAAAGTTTCGAAAATAAAGAAAAAATTGGTCCAAATTCAGATAAAAAATTAATAAAAGCTATCAATGAGACAATCAGTTTAGTTGATAGTGGAAAAATTAGAGTAGCAAATAAACAAAATGGAAGTTGGGTTGTAAATCAGTGGATTAAAAAAGCTATTTTGTTAAGCTTTAGAATCAATAAAATGGAGATGATGAAAGGTCCATACACTACTTGGTATGACAAGGTGCCTGGAAAGACAGTCAAATGGAAAGAAAAAGATTGGAAAAAAGCTGGATATCGTCATGTTCCTAACGGAGTTGTCAGAAGAGGAGCATACATTGCCAAAAATGTTGTTTTAATGCCTAGCTTTGTAAATCTTGGAGCTTATGTTGATGAAGGCACAATGATTGATACTTGGGCATCAGTTGGTTCATGCGCTCAAGTTGGAAAAAATTGTCATATCTCTGGAGGTGCAGGAATTGGAGGAGTATTAGAACCTCTTCAAGCTGGTCCGGTAATTATTGAAGATAATTGTTTTATTGGCGCTCGATCTGAAATCGCTGAAGGTGTTTTGGTTGAAGAAGGCGCGGTATTATCAATGGGAGTTTATATCGGCGCATCTACAAAAATAATTGATAGAAACTCTGGAGAAATACATTTTGGTAAGGTGCCTGCATATTCAGTAGTAGTTCCCGGGAGCTTGCCAAACAAAACAAATCCTAATGGACCCTCATTGTATTGTGCGGTTATAGTAAAAAAAGTTGATGAGAAAACTAGAAGCAAAACGTCTATAAACGACTTGCTCAGAGACTAATGACTGTATTAAACGCATTACAACTATCTAAAGATTTGATTAGATTTCCAAGCATTACCCCAAAAGATGCGGGAGCAATAAAATTTTTGAGTAAAAAATTAAAAAAATTAGGATTTAATTGTAAAATACTAGAATTTAAAGACAAGAAAAGTAAGCCAATTAAAAATCTTTATGCGCGAAGGGGCAAAAAAGGACCGAACCTTTGTTACGCAGGACACACTGATGTAGTGCCACCTGGAAATATCAATGATTGGACTGTTAACCCTTTCAAACCTACAGTTAAAAGAAATTATTTAATCGGAAGAGGTGCGAATGATATGAAAAGTTCAATTGCATGCTTTGTTGCAGCAGTTAGTCAGTTTTTGCATGATAATAAAAAATTTAACGGATCAATTAGTTTTTTGATTACAGGCGATGAAGAAGGTTACGCAATAAATGGTACAAAAAAAGTTATAGACTATTTAAGAAAAAGGAAAGAAAAAATTGATTTTTGTATTGTGGGTGAACCAACAAATCCAAATAAGCTCGGTGAAATGATAAAAATTGGGAGAAGAGGAAGCCTTTCGGGAAAAATTGAGATTACAGGAACTCAAGGGCATATTGCATATCCTCACTTATCTAATAATCCTATAAATACTCTGGTTTCAATATGCAAAAAACTTAAAGAAATTGAACTTGATAAAGGCAACAAAAACTTTCAACCCTCAAATTTAGAGTTTACTTCGATAAATGTAGACAATAAAGCTCACAACGTAATTCCTGCCAGAGCAAGAGCTCAGTTCAATATTAGATATAATAATTTACATTCATCAAGCTCTTTAAAAAAAACAGTAAGTTCGATCGTGAAAAAAATGACTAAGAAGAATAAATGTAATTATAAAATTGATTTTATAGCCAACGGGGATGCCTTTTTAACAAAGCCAGGTAAAATAATATTTATGGCAAAAAAAATCATTAAAAAAATAACTAAAATAAATCCAAAATTATCTACGACTGGAGGCACGTCTGATGCAAGATTCATAAATAAAATTTCTCCATGTCTTGAGTTTGGATTAGTTAACAAAACAATGCATAGAGTTGACGAATGTGTTTCATTATCTGACTTAAAGAAACTTACAAAAATATATAATCATATTTTGGTAGAGTATTTTAAGTGAAGTTATACAAAATTAAAAAATCAAAAATTGACAAAAAAGGGCTGTACGCAAGTCAAAATATAGAAAAAGGCACAAAGATAATTGAATACAAAGGGAAAATTATTTCTGTAAAAAAAAGTGAGGTAGATCCCAAATTTGATAATAGAAAAGCAATTTATCTATTTAATATTAATAATCGATACGATCTTGATGGAGATTTTAAATTTAATATAGCAAGACTGATTAATCATTCCTGTAATCCAAATTGTGAAGTTTTTGGAGAGGGATTAAAAATTTGGGTATACGCTATGAAAGATATAAAAAAGGGAGAAGAGTTGTCTTATGACTATGGATTTAGTTTTGATGAAAATTTTAGAGAGTTTCCTTGTAATTGCCAATCAGAAAACTGTGTGGGTTTCATAGTGCGAGAGGGATCTAGATGGAGAATTCAAAACGCAAAAGCAAAAAGGGAAAGTTAATGAAGAAAAAAATATTATTCATAACAACAAGAAATCCGTATTCTGGAAGATACTCTGGAGATGTCATTAGATCTGCAAAAATTATTAATTTACTTAAAAAAAAACACTCGTTAGACATTGTATATTTAAATAAGGAAAGAAATATATCTCATAAAAAAAAGCTTATTAGCTTTAATAGTCCAAATTTATTTTTAAAATTAAAATTTTGTATTATTTCACTATTTAAACTAAAGCCATTACAAATGGGGCTATTTTACTCTAAAGAAATGAAAACATACTTAAATGATAATGCTAATAGTTATGATTGTTTGTTTTTTAATCATATTAGAGCTGCTCAGTATTTACCAAAGAATT
>CACOVP010000005.1 GCA_902630665.1 uncultured Pelagibacteraceae bacterium | reverse complement strand
TTTGTCATTCCCGGCTGTGTGTTTATTTCTAAAAGATAGAATTTGTTTTTAAAAAACTTAAAGTCTGATCTTGTCACTCCTTTGCAATTTAATAATTGGTGAGCTTTTTTTGCTATCTTTAAAACTTTTCTATATTCTTTAGGTTTTAAATTTGCTGGCATAATATGTTTAGTTTTAGCTCTTTTTGTGTATTTAGCTTTGTAATCGTAAAATTTTCTTTTTGGTTTAAGTTCTATTGCTCCAATTGGATTATCATTTAGCACTGCGGCCTGTATCTCTTGGCCTCCAATATATTCTTCAAAAATTAATTCGTCGTATTTTTTAAAGAGTGACTTTGCTGAAAAAACTAGATTATTCATATTTTGTGTAATTTTTACCCCTAAGCTAGAACCTTCGCTAATTGGCTTTACTACTATTGGGAAATGAATTTTTTTTTTAAATATCATTTTTTTCAAGTTTGTAGATGTAAATTCTCTTAAATCTAATGAAAAATATTTTGGGGTTAATATCTTATTTTTAGTAAAAATCGCTTTAGAGATTATTTTATTCATACAATTGTAGGAACTAATTACGCCTGAATGAGTATATGGAATTCTTAGATACTCAAAATAACTTTGTGCAACACCATCCTCTCCATCTTTACCATGTAAAGCATTAAAGATTACGTCTACTTTTAATTTATTTATTAAGTTGAAATTTTTATATTTTGGATCGAAAGTAGTAATCTTGTATTTTTTTTTTTTTAAAGCCTTAATACATGCATTACCACTGTTAAGGCTTATTGAACGTTCTCCAGATGTACCACCAAGTACAACTAAGACCTTTTTAAATTTTTTTTTTTTATTCACCTATAATCTTAATCTCAAGTTCAAGATTAACTCCCGTTTTATTATTTACTGCTTTTTTTACTTTGTTAATTAAATTTTCAATGTCGATAGATTTTGCTTTGCCATTATTCACAAAAAAATTACAATGAGTTTTAGAAATTGAAGCATCTCCAACTTGAAATTGGTCACAGCCAGACTCTTTTATAAGCTTCCAAGCTTTTTTTTCGTCATTAATATTCTTGAAGGTGCTTCCACATGTTTTAATTTTGCTCGGTTGAGACAATTTTTTTCTTTCAATCAGTTCCAATTGTTTTTTTTCAATTATTTCCCTTGGCATTATTTGTCCTTTCAATTTTACTGAAGAAATAATGAAACCTTGTGGAAGATCTGATCCTCTGTAAAAAAATTTAATATCGTCACGTTTTATTTCTCTCTCTTCTAGGTTGTTTAAATTAATTACAGTTATTGAGATTAAAACTTTTGAAATATCATTGTTATAACACCCACTATTCATGATAACAGCTCCTCCAATAGTTCCAGGTATACACGCAAGGAATTCTAAATTGCCAATGTTGTTTTCTGCTGCAAAATTAGAAATTTTACGATCAAGCGCTGCTGCGCCCACTTCAATTATACAATCTTTTATTAGATTAATCTTAGCAAAACCTGTGCCTAATTTGATAACTACACCTTTAACTCCATTATCGCGAATCAAAGTATTAGATCCTGCACCAAGAATAGTTATTTTAAGTTTATTTTTTTTGTTCTCCTTAAGAAAATCAATTAATTGTTGTTTATTATCGGGTTTAAATAGATACTCTGCAGGTCCACCTAAATTAAACCAACTATAATTTGAAAGTTTTATATTTTTTGAGATATTGTCACTAAATCTTTTTAATAATTTTTGATTTAAGCTCATAAGTTATTTTTAAGTTTTCCTAAATATTTAGATATAGACCCAGCTCCCATTCCAATCACAATTTCATCGCTTTTTAAATAATTTTTTAAAAATTTTTTTATTTCGTCGAAGTTTTCGATTACTATTACTTGAGTTTTAGAATACTTTGAAATAAGTTTTGCAAATTCAAGTTTATTAAATTTCGAATTCTTTTTTTCTCCTGCAGAATATATAGGACATAGTAAAACTAAATCTGAGTTAATGAATGATTTAGCAAATTCTTTTTTTAATGACATAACTCTGGAATAACGATGAGGTTCGAAAATTGAAATAATCTCTCTATCTTTACAAACATTTTTAACACTGTCTAATATGGAGATTATTTCAGTTGGATGATGGGCATAATCATCATAAAAATCATTATTGTTTTTGGAAAATACTTTTGTCATTCGCCTTTGAACCCCAGAGAATTTTTTTAATGATTTTTTTATTATATTTCGATCTACTCCAAGATTTAAACAAACGGCCACTGCTGCAGCTGCGTTTAATACGTTATGTCTTCCTAATAATTTAAGTTGAATATTTTTAATTTTTTTACTTATTTTATTAATATCTTTATAGCTTAAATCAAAAATTGAGTGATCGATCTTATATCTTATTTTAGAAATATGATAATTTGAAATTTTATTTAAACCATAAGTAAAAATATTCTTATTTTTTATCTTGCTCAAGATTTTTCTGATATTCTTGTTATCAATGCAAACTATTGACTTACCCGTAGGGGGAGTTTTCTCAATAAATTTTTTAAATGAATTCTCCAAATTTTTAAAACTTTTATAAAAATCTATATGTTCGTAATCTATATTTGTTACAATAGAGTAATTAATCGGTAATTTCAGAAAACTTCCATCAGACTCATCAGCTTCTAAAATTGCCCATTCACCCTTACCTAGTTTAGCGTTGCTATTAAGGGAATTTATCACGCCACCGTTTATAATAGTTGGATCGAGTTTTTGATCAGATAAAATTTTTGAAACAAGAGAGGTTGTTGTAGTTTTTCCATGAGAACCTGTAATTATAATATTTTTTTTTAGTGAAACGACATCAGCCAAAATTTCAGCTCTTGAATAAATAGGAATTTTTTTTTCTCGAGCATGCTTAAGTTCAATATTATTATTTTTAATTGCTGTAGATTTTACAATTATAGAAGCATTTTTTAAATTTTTATAAGAGTGACCGATAAAAACTTTTATACCTACTTTTATGCAAGTAGCCGTATTTTTATTTTTATTTTGATCGCTTCCTTGAATTTTAAAACCCATATTTTTCATTATTTGAGCTAACCCACTCATTCCTATGCCTCCAATACCGACGAAATGAATGATTTCTTTTTGACCTAAATTAATTTTTTCCATTAAGTAAATCTTTTAATATTTGGTTTATATTGTTGTAGACATTTTTATCAGAAAATTGACTTTGACATTGTTTTATCTTGTTCAAAAATGACTTATTTTTATAAAAGTTTTTAATTAAATCAGGTAATTTGTCTTTTAATTCTTTCTCCTCAATTAAAAAACCAAAATTTTTCTCCTTATAATAAATTGCATTTTTTAATTGATGATTTTCTGCAGAGGTTGGCAAGGGTACAGATATAAAAGGAATAGATGCGTTTGTAAGCTCAGCTAACATAGAGGATCCTGATCTAGTTATAGCTAAATCAACTTTTGAAAAGTAATTGATTAAATTATTACTAAAATTAAAAATCTCAAATTCTATATTTATTGAATCATAAAATGATTTTAGTTGTACGTTTTGAGTAGGTAAGCATTGTTGAAAAATTTTTAAAGAAATTCCTTGTAATAAGCAATCTTGAAAAATTTTTGGAAGAATTTCTGCAAATATTTTTGCTGCCTGGCTCCCACCAAGAATTAAAATATTTATTTTTTTGTCAGTAGAACTTTTTTCATTTTTTGAAATATTAATGATTTCTTTTTTAATGATATTTCCAACCGGGAATACTTTCTTTTGATATTTCAGCGGTATGCCCTTCACATCTTTCACTGAAACTAAAATTTTGTTGGCAAATGGCAATAAATATTTATTTGCTTTTCCTATTATTAAGTTATTTTCATAGATTATACATTTTATCTTTAAAATTCTAGCAGCAATACACAATGGAAAAGATGCATATCCACCCATTCCAAAAATAACTGATGGCCTTTTAAAAATTAAAAAAAGTATTGCTCTTAGTACTGAGTAAAAGATTATTACAAATGAATAAACAAATTTGAGAATATTATTTGTAATTATTGGTGATGAAGGCAAAATCGAAATATCCAAATCCTTCACGTTATTTAGATACTTAAAACCTCTTATATCTGTAACAAGTTCAAGACTATATTTTTGTTCAGCTAAATGTTTTGACAAATTATATCCAGGAAACACGTGACCTCCAGTGCCACCAACAGCTATTAATATCTTAGTTTTATCAGTCATAAAGATAAGTCTTATTTTTTGTGTAATTAAGAATTACGCCTGCTAGGATAGAACTTCCAATTAATGAAGATCCTCCGTAACTAAGAAAAGGTAATGTCATTCCAGTTGTGGGTATTAAACCAGTATTAACACCAACATGAATAAAAGTCTGAAATATAAGCAAAGCCGCAAGACCGCATAAAGAAATTTTTATCATTTCATCTTCTTGTTTTGAACAACTTTTTACAATTCTAAAAGATATATACAAAAAAATTGATATTATAATAATTGAAATAATCGATCCATATTCCTCTGTAATTACTGCTATTATATAATCTGTGTGTGCTTCAGGTACTTTATCCTTTAAAATTCCTTCTCCCATTCCCTGACCTTTTAATCCACCTAGTTTGATAGCATCTAATGCAGAGGAAGACTGGAATTTATCTCCTTTTGAGGGATCTACAAAGGAAACAAGTCGATTTATAATATAACCAAATTTTTCTGTCATTAGAAATAAAAGAGTGCTGATAGAAATTAAAAATATAGAAAAAAAAACAAAAATATAAAGTAAGCTCGCTCCTGAAACAAATACTGTGGCTATCCAAGTCCCGGTTAATAGAATTGATTGTCCTAAATCTGGCTGATCAATTAACAAAATAATTATTGAGGATAGTAAGAAAAAACTTAATAAGTATTTTAATTGATTATTTCTCAATTTTTCAAACGTTAGAATTTTTACTGTAACTAGAATGAAAAAAGGTTTTAAAACCTCAATAGGTTGTAATTTGAAAAAATAAAGATCTAACCACCTCTTTGCTCCTTTTACCTCGGTTCCGATAAGTGGAACAAGCGCCAAAAAAATGAATGAAATTATAAATAGAGGAATGATAAATCTTTTTAAAAAATCTGTTTCTAGTAAAGATAAAAAAATCATGATAATTATAGCTAAAAATGTAAATATTAAATGTTTAGAAAAAAAGAAGTAATAGTCTTTATTAAGCCGTTCACCTGCTAATGACGAAGTTGATGAGAATGAAAAAAACAAACCCAAAGAGAACAAAATTACAAAGCAAAAAAAGATTTTTTTATCAATGTTTCGCCAATAATTAATCAATATGAGCTTAAAGGTATTTTCTGGCATAATTTCTGCTTAATCTTTTAAACTCGTTACCTCTCTTTTCAAAATTTTGGTATTGGTCAAACGAGGCTGAAGAAGGACTTAATAAAATAGTACTTTTATTATTTTTGGATTTTTTTATATCTTTAATAATTTGAATTATAGAATTTTTTAAATTTTTGGTAATTTGGTAATTTAATTTGTTATGCAATTGTTTTTTAAAAAAATTTATATTATTTCCTATTATGTAAGACTTAATAATATTTTTTTTCAAGTTCTTAAGTTTAATTTTATCATTTTTTTTAGGTAACCCTCCTAGTATCCAGTAAATATTTTCTGTATTTTGCAGTGCAGATTTCGTAGACTCAAATGTTGTGGCTTTAGAGTCGTTTATAAAAGTAAAATTATTTTTTTTTAGAAAAATTTCAAATCTATGAGGCAAACCCTTGAAAGAATTTAAAGAATGAATAAGAGATTTCTCGTTTATTTTAAGAAGCTTGGCAAGTTCAAAAACATAAGTCATATTTTCTTGATTAAATTTTGAGCTGAGATGTAAATTCTCAATTTTTTTACTTTTAATTAGGTGATTTTTCATTTTTGGAATAACCATTTTTCCTAAAAATCGTCTTTTTTTAAAATTTTTTTTAAATCTATTATTGATAATCGAATATTGATTTTTTGATTGGAGCTCAAAAATTTTTAATTTTGATTTTATATAATTTTTCATATTTCCATGCCAATCAAGATGATCATTGGTTATATTAAGTAAGATAGCATAATCAGGTTTAATAAATTTTGAGTGTGATAATTGATAAGATGATGCTTCGATTATGAGAAAATCTCTCTTTTTTATTTTAAGATCAAGTATTGGTTTACCTATATTTCCTCCTAAGAGAGACTTAATTTTATTTTTTTTTAAAATATGAAATAACATTTTACAGACTGTAGATTTTCCATTAGTCCCAGTCACAACTATACTTTTTGAAAAATTTTTAGTCATAAATACTAAATCTAAATCAGTGATTATTTTTTTTTTGAATTTAATTAGTTTTTTTTTATTATTTGGTAAATTTAAACTTACACCTGGACTTAAAATTATATAATCAACCTTTTTTAAAGAATCATTTAAATTTTTGGCTCTTTTTTTTTTATACAAGTCTTGATTATTGTCATCCCAAACAAAATATTTTTTAAAATTATTTTTATCAAAAAAATTCACTACTGATCGACCTGTTAGACCCAGCCCATAAACTAAATATGTCTTTTTTTTTAAATATTTTAATGAAAACATTCGCTACCTTAATTTTAACGTAGCTAGCCCTATTAAAGCTAAAATAATAGCAATTATCCAAAAACGAATTACGATTGTGGACTCAGCCCAACCTTTTTTTTCAAAGTGGTGATGAATAGGTGCCATTTTAAATATTCTTTTACCAGTTAATTTAAAGGAAATTACTTGAATAATTACGGATACAGTTTCTAGAACAAAAAGTCCTCCGATAATTGCTAATACGATCTCATGTTTGACGATAATTGCTATGGCAGCTAACGATCCGCCTAAAGACAAAGAGCCAGTATCTCCCATAAAGATTTTTGCTGGCGGAGCGTTATACCAAAGAAAACCTAAACAAGCTCCTACTATTGATCCACAAAAAATAGATAGCTCTCCTACATCTGGAATATATTGTATCTGGAGATATTCTGAAAAAATTGTATTTCCAACAACATATGAAATCAAAGTGAATGATAAAGCAACTAGCATTACAGGGACCGTAGCTAAACCGTCTAATCCATCAGTTAAATTAACAGCATTAGAAGCACCTATTATTACAAATAAAGCAAAAGGGATAAAAAATAATCCCATATGTAAAATTAAATTTTTAAAAAAAGGAAAGTAAAGATCATATAAATATTCATGATTGGAAAATTTAATCAATATGATAAGAGCTATAACACTAATAATTAATTGACCAATAAATTTATGTTTTGACTTTAGTCCTCTTGAGTTTTTGTATTTAATTTTTAATATATCATCTAATAAACCCAACCCTCCAAGACTAAGTGATACAAATATTAATGTCCAAACATACACATTTGTTAAATCTGCCCAAAGCAAGGTGCTTGAAATTATTCCAATAATAATTATTACACCTCCCATAGTTGGAGTTCCTGTTTTTTTCACTATATGATCTATAGGTCCATCTTGTCTTATTGGGCCAGTTATCATTTTTTCAGAAAAAACTTTTATCAAGGGTCCCCCAATTATGAAAACTACTACCAAAGAAGTCATCACAGAAAGACCTGTTCGAAAAGTCAAATATTTAAAAACATTAAAAAAGGAAAATTGGTCTATAAGAGAAGTAAAAAAATGAAATAACATTTAATATCCTTTTATAAATTTTTTGCTTATATAATTTAAACCTGTAGCGTTGGAACCTTTAATCATTAAATAATCATTATTAGCTATAATGTTATTTAAAGTAAAATCTACATCTTCGTACTGTTGCAAAATATTCCCTCTTTTTGATTTTTTTATATTTTTATAAGTAGTAAGAGTTTTATCTCCTTTAATAAAAACCTTATCGATATCTGAGCTGTTAATAACTTTTGATAAATCTTTATGCAATTTCTCAGATTTTTTCCCCAACTCAAGCATATCTCCTAAAAGAAGATATTTTTTGAAATTTTGTTTTTTAATAGACTTAAAATATCTAACTGCATTTTTTACAGAAAGAGGATTAGCATTATAACTTTCGTCAATTAATTTAAACTTTTTATTATATCTCATAACACTATGGATTTTTCCTCTACCAGAAGTTGGTTCAATTTTTTTAAAACACTTATAAATTTGAGTAAAATCTAAATTAAACAATTTGAGTAAAATTAAAGCTGACAATACATTGTAAATATTAATATTAAGAGTATCAAAATTTAAAATTTTATTAAAAAATTTCACCTTCGTAACTTTTGTTTGTTTATTTTCCTTAATTGAGATCGGGTATACGTCTGATTTTTTTGACATTCCAAAAGAATATATTTTCAATTTTTTTGATTTTGCTTTATTTTTAAAAAAATTAAAAAATTTATCATCACGATTTAAAATAATAGAACCATTTTCTTCTATATTATCAATTAGTTCTCCTTTAGCTCTAGCAATACCTTTGAGGTTCTTAAAATTTTCAATGTGAGCCTCGCCAATATTTGTGATAATTCCAACATGAGGTCTAATTAATTTGGTAAGTTTATCAATTTCTCCATATTTGCTCATTCCAACTTCAAAAACACCATATTCATGTCTTAAACTTAGTTGGGATAAGCTTAAAGGTACACCGTAGTGATTGTTGTAAGACTTTGGAGAGCTAAATGTTTCTCCAAAGTTTTGAAGTAAAGTGTTTAATAAATCTTTTAAAGAAGTTTTGCCGGCACTTCCAGTAACTGCGATGATCTTAGCATTTGAACCTTCCCTTTTTTTAGATGCAAAATAATTTAAAAAATCTTTCTCACTTTTTACTTTAATGATTTTTTTTGAATTTTTTTTAATATTTTTTGATGAAACTATATAGCTTGCACCTTTTTTTATTGCATTTGGAATAAATTTAGTTCCATCATTATTTTTACCTTTAATAGTTAAAAATAAGTTGTTTTTTTTAACAATTCTTGAGTCTATTGCCAAACCATGAAAATTTTTTATTTTTTTATTCTTTTTTAAACTTTTAATTATATTTTTATTTTGAATAAAATTTAAGTTATCTTTTTTTATTTTTGATCGATTAATTTTGATATTTTTAATAATTTCTTTATCTGAAATTGATACTACTTTGTTTCTAAAAATTTGTTGTGTTTCATGACCCTTTCCAGCGACAAGAATTGTTTCGTGAGGGTCAGCTCCTAATATTGCATATTTAATAGCCTGATCTCTTTGGCCGATATTGAAAAGACTCTTATGTTTAATTCTTTTAATTATTTGTCGCCTTATTTTTTCAGGTTTTTCATTTCTTGGATTGTCGTCAGTTACATAAATTTTTTTACAAAATTTAGCAGCAATTTTTCCCATTGCAGGTCTTTTTTTGTAATCCCTATCTCCGCCACACCCAAACACAACTGAAATATTTTTACCACGAGAATTGGTTAATGATTTTAAGCTTTTTTCTAGAGCATCTGGCGTGTGAGCAAAGTCGACGTAAACATTCACTTTGTTTGAAAAAGTTTTTACTAATTCAAGTCTGCCATTAACATCTTTTATTTGATTTAAAGAATTAAAGATTTTTTTTTCACTAAGATTACATAACTTAGCCGCAGAAATTGCCATTGATAAATTTTTTAATTGAAATTCATTATATTTATTATCTAAAAAATTATATAATTTTTTTTCTGTAATATTAGCATCAATTAAATTAAGATTTCTTTTTTTGGAAATTTTTTTTAGTGTTTTAAATTGTTTTATTGAACTATCAGCTATTATTGTTTTTTTTTCTGGTAAAATATTTTTAAAGAGAACTAATTTTGAATTAAAATAAGATCTCATACTTTTATGATAGTCAAGATGATCTTGACTTAGATTTGTAAATATTCCAGCTTTCAAATTTAAATGATTGACTCTTTTTTGGTCTAATCCATGACTTGAGGCTTCAATGATAACATTGTCTATTTTATTTTTTTTAATACTCTCTAGAGATTTATGAAGAAAAATAGTATCGGGAGTGGTCAGATTTAACTTAAAAATTTGATTTTTATATTTTATCCCTAACGTTCCTATTGAAGCAACTGGTACCTGATTGATTTTTAGAATTTGATAAAATAAATCTGCTACAGACGTTTTTCCGTTTGTCCCTGTTACTGCAAGAATATTTTTTGGTTTTAATTTAAAAAACTTTGAGCAAATTTCACCTAAAAAATTTCTAATGTTAGATGTTTTTATTACCAATATTTTTTTACTGACATATCTACATTTATTTGAACAGATTATCACTGACGCTCCTTTTTTAACTGCTTCGTGAATAAACTTTTCTCCGTTTAATCTGTGACCTTTAATTGCAAAAAAGATAAAACCTTTGCGAATTTTTTTACTGTCTATAGAAAGACCTCGTATCTTAATTTTATTTTGTTCTGGAGAAAGATTTTTAATTAGTTTTTTCAACAACATATTGATAGTTAAAATCTTCGCTTTTTATGGCTAAAATTGGTCCAATTTTTTCTATTATTTTGCCAGCCACATATACGGAGTTCCACCCAGCTTCATTTCGAGATGCTTTTATTTTAGAACCTCTATAATTATATATTAAATCTTTAGCAACTTTAGGATTCTCTAGCATTACTAATAGGGCGTATTTTGGTTTCTGAGAGGGGAAAATCGATATGAATGTGTTCAAGTTATCTTTTTTATTTTGATAATTTTGAGATGTGCCAGTTTTGCCGCCAACGTAATAACCATCTATATTTGCTAAACTAGCTGTACCATTTTTATCAGTTACTACTTTTCTCAAGATTTTATTTATATTTTCACTAGTGCTTTTTGAAATTAATTTTTTGTTAGTTTTATTAAATTTTCTTTTAATTAAAGTTGGTTGAATAATATTTCCTCCATTGGTCAAAGAGGCATAAGTTGAAGTAGCTTGTAATGGTGTAGTAGTTATTCCATGTCCAAAAGAGACTGTTTCTAACTTACATTTATTCCAATTAAAACTGATTGGACTGCCTACTTCTTCTAATTGAAATTCTGGTATTTCGAGTAAATTAGCATCTTCAATAAATTTTTTGAATTTCTTCTCACCTATTTTTCTAGCAATTAATAGAGTTCCTATGTTTGAAGATCTTATTAGAATATCTTCTACAGATAAATTCCTTGGAAACTCTTTGATGTCTGAAATATTATGTTTTGAACACTTTATTGAACGAGGAATGTCCTGAATTATTGTTTGAGGAGATACAATCTTATTTTCTAGAGCAAGAGCTACAGTAAAAGTTTTAAAAATTGATCCTAACTCATAGACACCTTTAGTAATTTTATTCATATACTTTTTATCTTTTACATTTGCTCTTTTATTTATGTCAAAATTTGGTAAAGAAACGAGGGACAATATTTCTCCAGTCTTAACGTCCATTAACAAAGCGCCCGCCCCAGTAGAATTAAATGTGGTTAATGCTTTATTTAATTCTTTATTAATTAAATATTGCAAGTTAACATCAAGAGTAATTTCTAAAGGTTCGCTAAGCAAATCCCTATTTTTGAGCTCCTTATCAAAATATTTTTCTATGCCAGAAATTCCATAATTATCAAAGTCTACCTGGCCAATTATGTGACTGAATAAATTTGCATGTGTATATATTCTTGACTGAAATGGTTCAAAAATTATAGCTTTGTGTCCTAAATTCCATAACTTCTCTTTTTCTTGTTGGTTTATGCGTTTCTTCAAATAAAAATATTTGCCTTTTTTGATCTGATTTTCAATTTTTTCTTTTTGAATATTTGGAAAATTTAATCTTAAATTTATTAGAAAATTTTCTTTATTTTTAATTAATTTTGGATTAATTGCTGCGTGGAAAGATTGAATATTTCTTGATATCAACTCACCGTTTCTATCAACTATATCTCTCCTCAATAATGTAAATTTTTTTGATGAATTAGATTGGTTGGAAATTTCTAATTTATTGAGTGAAATATGAACAATCCTTAAACTAAATATTAAAATTAAAGTAAAAAAAAGGAAAAATAATAAATATATCCTATCTTGTAAAAAATTTTTTTTTCGACTGAATCTTATTTTCTTGTTTGTCTCTAAATAGTCTTCGAAATAAAAACTTGTCTGATTTTTGTTTGGATTTTTATCTTTTTTGTATTTTTTTCTCATTTTGAATTTCTTGAATTACAAATTTATTTTGAAGATCTATGAAACTTAAAAAACTTAAGAATATATTTGAGTGTTTCATTGGGATATATATATTTATATCCAAATTCTGAATTCTTTGTTCGAGGACGTAAGGCGAGGTTAAATAAAAAAAATCTAATTGTGTCTCATTTAAATCTTTTTCTTTTGAAACAATGCGCTCATTCAAATTGTCTATTTTTTTTTCAAGATCTCTAGTTTCATTCTTAATAATTGAAGTTCCAACTAATAATAATGAAAAAAATATAATTGAAATACAAAGTTTAAATTTATACATATATTGCCTCAATATCCAAATACCTGCTAAATTTTTTTATTAAATTATTAGGAAAAATAAATTCATTTTTACTTCGAATAGCGTATCTCAACTTTGCAGATCGTGATGGATTATTTTTTTTTATTTCTTTTTTTGAAGGTCTAATTACTTTATTTGTGTATTTTTCGAACAAAATTAAATTTTCACTGTTGTCCTCAGGAAAATATCTGGAAGGCTTAGATTTATTTTGTGAGAAATTACTAAAAAGAAATTTGATGATTTTATCTTCAATTGAATGGAAACTAACTATTAATAACTTACCTCCAGGTTTGAGTAATTTAGTTGCCTTAACTATTCCATTTATAAGCTCAGTTATTTCTTTATTAACATAAATTCTTAAAGCTTGGAAAGTTTTAGTGCTTGGATGTATTTTAGAGTAGAAATTTTTCCTTTTACTTTTTTCTATAATTTTTACAAGTTCATCTACTCTTGTTATCTTTTTTTTTGATCTTGCCCGCACAATGTTTTTTGCAATGCTATAAGCTTCTTTTTCTTCACCTAATATTTTGATTATTAATTTTAATTGAGTTTCACTTAAGTTGTTCACTGCATCTTGAGCGGAAAAATTAGAAAGACCCATATTCATATCTATTTCTCCTTTAGATTTAAAAGAAAAACCTCTTTTAAAATTATTGAGTTGTATTGATGACAATCCAAGATCAAATATTGCTACATCAATATCTTTTTTTAGAAATTTGTCTATTTGGCTAAATTTTGATTGATAAAATTGAAATCTGTTCTTGTATACTTTTTCAAATTTTTTCGAAATCGCAACCACTGCTGGATCTCTATCTATTGCAATTACTTTTGTTTTTGGAAATTTGAGTAAGGCTTTAGAGTAACTTCCGCCGCCAAAAGTGCAGTCAACAAAAATACCACCTTTTTCTGGAGATGAAATTTGAACAACTTCACTCAACATCACTGGAAAATGAGAGTATTCCAGTGATGATATTTGAGTTTTCATTAATTTCAAATTTTATCATTTAAAACTTTTGTCTTCTTAAAAATGCAGGAATTTCAAAATCTTCTTCCTCCTCATTTTGATCAAATAATTGTTGTGTTTCATTTTCATCTTTAGAGGTATTTGTTTTACCAGCATCTAGACCTTGATCATCTGAAAAAAGTTTTGGGGTAAATTCTTCTTCTACTTTTTCTTTATCAATTATAGGGTTGTTTTCGTTAACATTTTCTCTATTTTGCTCCATATAAGAAGCGCTTTCAATTGATACGCCTGTTGGGATTTCCTCGCTATTGTTTTTATTATTTTTTAAATCAATATTGATTTGATTTTCTTCATTATTTTCAAAGCTATCAATCAATTCGCTTTGTTCTTCGCTATTTTTGATTTCATAACTTTCATCAAGTTTTAAAGCGGTAGCTCCATCAATCGAATTAACAATATTTTTTTCGATATGATTTGTATTGAACAAACTTTCTGATTGAGAAAAAGTTTTAGTTGTAGGAGTTCCGTTTGAATTATTATTAACTAGGTTCAAGTAAGGTTTTGTTTCTGAGCCATACAATGCGGTAGCGACTATTGAAACTCTTATTTTACCATTCATATTTTCATCCTTTATTGCACCAAAGATTAGTTCAGCCTCTGGGTCGACCTCTGCCCTAATTTTATTTACAGCTGCATCTACTTCAAAAAGTTTAAGGTCACTACTCCCTGTTATATTAACTAGGAGCCCTTTTGCACCTTGTAAAGTGTATTCGTCAATCAGCGGGTTGTTCAAGGCAAGTTCCGTAGCCACTATTGCTCTATTTTCTCCTTCAGCTTCTCCGGTACCCATCATAGCTTTTCCACTTGAACTCATCACTGTTTCGACATCAGCGAAGTCTAAATTAATCATGCCAGGTCTCACCATTAAATCTGTAATGCTTTGAACACCATGTTTCAAAACTTCATTAGATAAGTTAAAGGACTCCTCAAATCCAGTAGACTCATTTGCTATTTTAAAAAGATTTTGATTAGGTACTACAATCGTAGTATCTAAATGTTTTTTCAATTCCTCAAGGCCAGCAACAGCTCTTCGCATTCTTTTAGGGCCCTCATATGCGAAAGGAAGCGTTGTAACACCAACAGTCAAAATATTCATTTCTCTTGCAGCTCTTGCTATTACATGTGAAGCTCCAGTTCCTGTGCCTCCGCCCATGCCCGAAGCTATAAAAACCATGTTACTTCCTTGAATATAATTCACGATTTCATTTATTGACTCATCAGCAGCTGCTTGACCAATGTCATGTTTTGCTCCAGCTCCAAGTCCTTTAGTCAAATTCATTCCTATTTGTATCTTTGCATCTGCTTTACTCATCTTCAAATCTTGAGCGTCAGTATTGACTGCAACAAACTCTACTCCTTGCATGCCTGCATCTATCATGGCATTTATAGCGTTTCCACCAGCGCCACCTACTCCTATTACTAATATTCTTGGTTTCAATTCTCTTAGCTCACCCCCTCCAACATTTATACTCATGATATCTCTCCTTTCTGTTTGTTTTCCCATTTTAAGTTTGATCTATTTTGAAAGGCTTTTTTTCTTGCAAATATTTTGAATTTTTCAAAATTTTTTGGTTCCCAAATTTGAAAAGTTTTGCCTAAGCCAACAAATAAAATATTATTACTTATTTTTGCATGATTGAGTAATTTCTCTGAAATTGATACTCTGCCTTCAGTATCAAATTGTAAGTTTTCACTTTCTGACAAAACTGATGTAGCAAAAAAGTCTCTTTTTTCCTCGAATGGATTTAATGAGTCAATTGTATTTGATAATTTTTCAATTCTATCTTGAGAACAACCTTCCAATGCAAAATGACTAAATGATGGATAGCTAATAAATCCATTATACCCCATAGAATTTAAGTACGCTCTAAAAGTAGCTGGCACTGAGACCCGACCTTTCTTGTCTATTTTGTTTTCGTAGTTTGATAAAAACATCGTTATATTGGTGCCTTTTAATTATTAAAATTTTCAAATCACCCTCCATTATGGGATTATTTGGGATAGTATGGGTTTTTAAAAAATAGTCAATATCTTTATATTTGAGATTTAGTACAAAAGCAGAACAACAAATGAGGAATTCGCCAGATAATCTATAAGCCGGGTTCTGTCATTGAAGATGTCATTTCTCTAGGCTTAAGTTCGCACTTAAGCTCAAGCGGTTAACCCAGAGGACTAACTAAAGACAGTTTTTTGCAAAATTGCAGTGTCCTCTCTATTTAACCTTGCTCCCAGTGGGGTTTGCCGTGCGTTTTCTGTTACCAGAAAACCGGTGAGCTCTTACCTCGCCGTTTCACCCTTGCCTTGATTAGGCGGTTTATTTTCTGTGGCACTATCCCTGAAGTCACCTTCGCCAGCCGTTAACTGGCACTGTGTCTTTATGGAGCCCGGACTTTCCTCTAAAAGTTTTAATTTTAGCGACTGTCCAATTATCTGGCAGATCATTAATAGTAAAATATTTGTCGATTTTCAAGTGTATTAACGAATATTAGCTAAAAAACTAGAAATTTGCAGAGTTTTCTGGTCGATTTTACCTGTTACTTTGTTTGGTAAGTATTTTTTTTGGAAAGCCTCGATTATAGTTTTATCAGTTTTAGTTCTTTTATAAATTTTAAAGTACCTATATCCAATTTTATGTAGATTGCTAAAAAAAAAATGTGAGGTCCCTTTTTTGATTAAATTTGTATTAATATTTTTTAGTTGGTACCAATTACCTAAATTATGATTACTAAGTTTTTGCCACGGGAATTTTTCACCAGGATCATTTTTTCTTAACGGGGCAATATCAGAATGGCCAAGAAAATTCTTACGACTTATATTGTATTTTTTTTTTAATTTTTTACATAATTTAACCAGACTTTTAATTTGAAAATTTGTAAATTTTTGGTAGCCAAACTTATGACCTTTGTTGACTAATTCTATACCTATAGAATCTTTATTTAAATCTTTAAAACCTTTCCATTTTGATTTACCTGCATGCCAAGCAATATGTAAATCTTCTACAAGTTGAGTTACTTCTCCCTTTCTATTGATTATATAATGTGAACTGACTTTGTATTTTTTGCTCTTTAATCTAATTATTGATTCAATTTCAGATTGCATTCCAGTATAATGGATTATTACAAATTTAATTTCTGCGGCTTTTCTCTTTTTTTTTGAAAAATTAGGAGATAAATCAATTGATATTTTCATAAAATTAATAAAATTACGCTAAAAATCATATAAACAAATTTTTTGAGTAAAATTTTATATAGCATATAGAATAAAATTATATATATAGCATTATATAATGTATTTAAAAAAAGTCATACCAATAACTTTTTCTGCGCTTCTTTTCCTAGGAACTATCTCTAGTGCAAACGCTACAGATGAATGTTTTGAAGGTGTAAGTAGATCAGTTTTTAAATTTAATATGGCTTTTGACGATGTAATTTTAGAACCTATTGCAAAAGGATATAACAAACTTCCAAGCCCTATAAAAAAAGGTACAAGTAATTTTACTTCTAACATTTCAACTTTACTATCAATTCCAAACAATATTTTGCAAGGAAACTTTAAAGAACTAGGAAATTCATTTGGCAGTTTTGCTATAAACTCAACAGTTGGAATTTTTGGATTTTTAAATCCAGCGGAGAAGTTGGGATTAAAACCTCTTAAAGAAGATGTTGGTCAGACCCTTGGTTCGTATGGAATAGGTCAAGGATGTTATTATGTTTTACCTATACTTGGACCAACAACTATCCGAGACTCCATAGGGATGTTCGCAGATACATTTGTTGATCCTTTTGCTTACGTAACTATAAGAGAAAAAGAATTACTAAGCATCTCTGGTAACAATATTGACTATTATTCTTTGAAAGGGACAACTGCAGTGGATTTTAGGTCGGATAACTTAACAAATTTTGAAAGCTTAGAAAAAAATTCTATAGACTTATATTCTTCAATGAAAAGTGTATACTTACAAAGCAGAGAAAATAAAGTTGGAAACTCTGATAGTGATCAAGAAGATTGGGATCTAGATAAATAGAATTTTAAATGAAAAGACTTAACATTTTCATAATTTTGATATTAGTTATATTTAATGGAGCTGCATTTTCTTATAGCTCGGATCCAAAAGAGTTTGTCCTTGAATTAGTAAGTGATGCAATAAACAAACTATCTGACAAATCCATTACAAATGAGGAAAAATCAAAATATGTTGAGGAAATTGCTAAAGAAAATGTCGATATTAATGCTCTTGGATTATATACTTTAGGCGAGCTAAGAAAATCATCTAATAAAGAGGACATTAATAAATACCAGAAAACTTTCGAAAAATATTTCCTTAAAAGTCTTACTTCAAGATTAACAGATTACTCTTACAGTAAATTTGAGGTTACTATGTCAGAGCAAAAAAGTTCAAATTACACTATAGTCAACTCTAAAATAAAACCTGAAGATGGCAATCCAGAAATCAAAATTGATTGGAGAATTTATACTAAAAATCCTGATAAACCTCTCATAAGAGACTTAATTGTTGAAGGACTTAGTTTAGCAAGAACCCAGAAAGAGGAATTTGCTTCAATATTAAGCTCGAATAATAACGATATTAACTCATTAATTTCAAAATTAGAGGAATTTTTAAATAATTAATGGTGGGCCCGCCAGGACTCGAACCTGGGACCAATACATTATGAGTGTACTGCTCTAACCAACTGAGCTACAGGCCCAAAAACATTCACTTATATCACAATAATTATTTTTCTAAAAAACTTTTTAGTTGTTTTGATCTACTTGGATGTTTAAGTTTTCTTAACGCTTTTGCCTCTATTTGTCTTATTCGTTCTCTAGTGACTGAAAACTGAAGTCCGACCTCTTCTAATGTGTGATCTGTATTCATGCCTATTCCAAATCTCATTCTTAAAACTCTTTCTTCTCTAGGAGTTAATGAGGCTAATATTTTTGTAGTTGACTCACTCAAGTTAGATTGGATGGCAGTATCAAGCGGTTGTAGAGCATTCTTATCCTCAATAAAATCACCTAAACTACTATCTTCTTCATCACCAACTGGTGTTTCAAGTGAAACTGGTTCTTTAGCTATCTTAAGAACTTTTCTAACTTTCTCTAAAGGCATTGCTAACTTTTTTGAGAGCTCCTCAGGAGTCGGCTCTCTTCCAAACTCACTCATAATCTGTCTCTGAGTTCTTACTATTTTATTTATTGTTTCAATCATGTGAACTGGAATTCTAATTGTTCTTGCCTGGTCAGCTATCGAACGCGTTATTGCTTGTCGGATCCACCATGTTGCATAAGTCGAAAACTTATAACCCCTTCTATATTCAAATTTATCAACTGCTTTCATTAGCCCAATATTGCCTTCTTGAATCAAATCCAAAAATTGGAGTCCTCTGTTTGTATATTTTTTTGCTATTGATATTACTAATCTCAGGTTCGCCTCAACCATTTCTTTCTTAGCAATTCGTGACTCTCTTTCACCTTTCTGTATCCTTGATACTAGCTTCTTAAATTCTCCAACTGATAAACCAATTTTTTTACTGAATTCCACTAATCTGTCTTTGATTTCTGAAAAATCTTTTTTATGTTTTTTAAAAAAAGCTTTCCAAGAATTATTTTCTTTTAAAAAATTCTCAAATTTTGGATTAATCTCATTTCCAACATAATATTTTAAAAATTCTTCACGAGAAATTTTATTGTCCATTGCTAACCTTAATAAAACACCCTCTAAAGAGACTATCTTTTTATTTTCTTTATAATGTGATTGGACCAGTTCTTCTACAACATGAGGGGCGAGCTGTAAGTTTTTGAAATTGTCTACTAAAATTTCTTGAATTTTCTTAAAATTTTTATTTTTTGAAACTGAGAGCTCTCTCGAATTTAGCATACACTCAAGTTTTTCTAGCTGATATTTTTTTAGTTTGGAATAATTTTTACTTAGAGATATTAAAATATTAATTATTTTTGGTTTTATTTCCTCTTCCATTTTTGCCAAAGAAACATTAAATTCATCTTCTTCGACAGGAGAATTTTCCTCTTCTTTTTTTTCATCATTTGGTTTTTCTTTTTCCGGTTTGGATTTTTTAATCTTTAATTCATCTTCATCTTCCAACCCCTCAAAATCTTCATACGTTGAGTCAATATCTATAATATCTCTTACTAAAAGTTGTTGTGTTTCGATTTGTTCTTTCCATTCATTTATTTTTTTTCCTACAATTGGACTTTGAGTCAAAGCATTAATCATAACGTCTTTACCTGCCTCAATTCTTTTAGCAATTGCTATTTCGCCCTCTCTTGAAAGTAATTCAACACCCCCCATTTCTCTGAGATACATTCTAATTGGATCATCGCTTTTATCAGATGTTTTCTCTTCGCTAGAAGATGCAACTTCCTTCTTTTTATTAGACTGAAATTGTGATTTTTTTTCTACAAGTGTAATTTTTTCATCAACGATTATTAAAAATGCTCTCTCTAAATTTTCATTTGTACTGTTTCTTTTTCCAAGAGACTTGCCTAATTCCTCGTAAGTAATGAAACCACGATGCTTCCCTTTGTCCAAAAGTCTTTCGAAAGATTTTGTAATTAGTTTTTCTGCCATAAATGAATTGAGAGATATATATAATCTTTGAAATGAAAAAATCTATACTTTATTTATTCCCTATTTAATTGACTTTTCAGCCTAATGAGCTCTGAATAAGAGTTTTCGTCTAAGTTGTTGATTAATTTTCGCTCAAGGGATTCTATTTTTTTAAGATTTCTTTGTTCCTTGTGGTCTTGAAACAATTCTTCAAGCAAATCGGAGATTTCTGTCTCGCTTTTATTTTTTATAATTATTTGAATATTAGAGTTTTCGATAATTTCCCTTAAAATTTCTTGATCTAGCGAATTAATTTTGGATTGTATAGATACATTGTCATGACCTTGTTCAAGCAAATTTACTATATTCATTTTAAAATTATGATTTTTTTCAGCTAGAAATTTAATATTTGACAATTCTTCCAATCTTTTAGTGATTATTTTGGTATAATTCAAAGCTATAAACAAAATAGAAAACTCTATAATTTGTATTTTTGATAGATCTTTTCTTTTTTGATATAAAATTTTTGTCTCTTTAAGTAAGGAATAGTTTTTTTTATTTTTGTTTTGAAAATATGTGCCTTTTTGTCTTGAAGATTGGATTGGTGTTAATTTTTTTATTTTTTCTAAAAAGTCCTCAAGAACGTATTTTCTAATAGTCTCATCATTAATGGAATAAGTTAATTTTTTTATATCTTTTTCAAATTTAGAAATTTCGAAAGGATTATTTAAATTTATCTTGTTTAAATAATTATTCCAAATAAAAGTTTGAATTATACTTTTTTGCTTAAGCAAATTTAAGAATGCTTCCTTGCCATTTTTTTTGACATAGTCGTCCGGGTCTTTACCGTCAGGCATAATAGAAAAGTAAATTTTATTATTATCATTTATTAATGGAAAGAGTTTTTCAGCAATCCGAACAGCGGCTGCTTGGCCGCTTTTGTCTCCGTCTAAACAAATTACTGGATTAGAAAAAAATTTCCAAATTAAATCGATTTGTCTTTCAGTCAGAGCGGTGCCAGAGTTAGCAATTACATTTTTTATTCCTGCAGCATAAACACTCACTACATCCATGTAGCCTTCGACTATCAAAATATCCTCTGTTTCAGCTCTTAAATTTTTCGCTTTATCTAAATTAAATAACATGCTTCCTTTTTTATAAAACTCAGTTTCAGGGGAATTAATGTATTTTGCTAATTTGCCATCTTTTATTACTCTTCCACCAAATGCAACAGTATCACCAGAAATATTGTTAATTGGAAAAATTATTCTAGAATTGAAACGATCAATAAATTTTTCTGTCTTGTCGCTTTTATAATATAGGCCTGTTAATTTTATTTCCTCTTCAGTATAATTTTTTAATAATGTATCATAAAAATTATTTTTCCAGGGGACATATCCTAATTTAAATTCTTCAATTATATCTTTTTTTAAACCCCTGTTTAGGAGATAATCGTAAGCTTCTTTGTTACTGCTACTGTATAAATTTTGATTAAAATAATTTTTATACTCTTTTAATATATTTTTATAAGTCTTAAACCTTAAATCTTTTTTCTGGTCAAAGTTTGAAAATCTGTAGGGTTGCATTCCTGCCTCAGCAGCTAAAGTTCTAACGGCTTCACCAAAACCTACTGATTTGGTTTTCATCAAAAAATCAAAAATGTTGCCATGCTCTCCAGTGCTAAAGCAATGATAAAATTCTTTTTCATCATTGACTGTAAAGGACGGTGTTTTTTCGTTTTTAAAAGGAGATAACCCTATAAACTCTTTTCCTCTTTTTTTTAGCTGAACAGTTTTTCCAACTATTTGTGATACTTTTAGTCTAAGTTTTATTTCATCCAAGTACTCTTTAGGATATTTCATTCTAATTTAAGATTCCTTTCAAAATTTTACTTACTACTGAAAAATCAAGTGAATCTGCATGTTTTGTTTTCAGAACTCCCATGATTTTTCCCATATCTTTCATGGAAGAAGCTCCGACTGATTTAATAGTTTCTTCACAAATTTTTTTTGTGTCTTCTTCACTTAATTGCTTTGGTAAAAAAGTACTTATCACGTCTATTTCTTTTTTTTCATTTTCAAGAAGCTCTTTGCGACCAGCTTTTTCATAAACTTCACAAGACTCATTTCTCTGTTTTATCATTTTTTTGAGTAGCGAAATAATGTCACTATCCTTTATTTCTTTTTGACCTTTAGACCTGCCTGCGATTTCCAAGTCTTTTATAGCTGAAACAATAAGTCTTAATGTTGGATAAATGTTTTTATCTTTGGCTTTTAAGGCTTGGTTTAGCTTATCATCTATTTGCTTTTTTAGAGACATTTTAAAAATTTATTTTAATCACAATTCTAATACAAAATAAAAAGAACTTTCTTGACGATTTTGTTTCTATTTCATATGTTGCGCAAAATCATGTTTATAAGTTTTTTACTTTAACTCATGAGTTGTATTTGAAGAAAGTTAGTCAAAATATAAACTCTAAAAAAAATCTTAAAAAGATCGATCCCACAGCTATTCTAGTTCTGCAAAACGGCAAATTTTTTCAAGGTGTTGGTTTAGGTTACAAAGGGACTGCAACCGGTGAGGTATGTTTTAATACTTCTATTACTGGTTACCAGGAAATTATATCCGACCCTTCCTACGCTGATCAGATTATAAATTTTACCTTTCCGCATGTTGGAAATGTTGGGACTAATAAAGAGGATCACGAGTCAGATAACGTTTGGACTAAAGGAGTAATAATAAATACAGAGATAACTAATCCATCAAATTACAGATCGTTAAAACATTTAGATCAATGGCTAAAAAAAAATAAAATCGTTGGGATAACTGGAATTGATACTAGAAATTTAACAAATTTCATTAGAGACAAAGGTGCCCCTAAGGGGACAATATCTTTTTATAACAAAAATAAATTAAATATAAAAAAACTAATTAAAATTACCAATAAATGGAGTGGCCTTAAAAACTTAGATTTGGCAAAAATGGTTACTACTAAGAAAAATTATTTGTGGCAAGATTATAAAACATGGAAAAAGGAAAACGGATATTTAAAA
This sequence comes from uncultured Pelagibacteraceae bacterium, assembly GCA_902630665.1. Taxonomy (GTDB): domain Bacteria; phylum Pseudomonadota; class Alphaproteobacteria; order Pelagibacterales; family Pelagibacteraceae; genus Pelagilacustribacter. Next base: position 52,053 of record CACOVP010000005.1, on the reverse strand, counting down.
AATAAAAAAAAAATATTGCATGTGGTTGCCATAGATTACGGAATTAAGAAAAATATTTTAAGATATTTTTCAGATTTTAATTGTAAAGTTACAATTGTACCATGCAAAACAGATGCCAAAGATATTCTAAAACTCAAGCCTAATGGAATATTTTTATCAAATGGACCTGGAGATCCTGCAGCGACAGGGGAATATGCAATACCTACTATTCAAAAATTAATCAAAAAAAAGTTACCATTATTTGGTATCTGTTTGGGTCATCAAATCCTAGCTTTAGCACTCGGTGCTAAAACAGAAAAAATGAAATTAGGCCATAGAGGGGCTAACCATCCTGTCAAAAATTTAATTGAAGGCAATGTAGAAATCACAAGTCAGAATCACGGGTTTGAAGTAGTAAAAAAGGGGATGCCTAAAAATATAAGAGTTACTCACCAGTCTTTGTTTGACAACAGTATTGAGGGTATTGAGTTAAAAAACAAACCTGTTTTTTCAGTTCAATATCATCCAGAGTCCAACCCTGGTCCTCAAGATAGCGTTTATTTATTTGAAAAATTTATAAAAAGTATGAAAAAAAATGCCAAAAAGAAAAGATATTAAAAAAATTTTGGTTATTGGTGCGGGGCCAATAATTATCGGGCAAGCTTGTGAGTTTGATTATTCAGGTACTCAAGCTTGTAAAGCTTTAAGAGATGAAGGGTTTAAAGTAATTCTCATTAATTCAAACCCGGCAACAATTATGACAGATCCAAATGTTGCTGATAAAACTTATATTGAGCCTATAACAATAGAAGTCCTTGAAAAAATTCTTTTTAAAGAAAGGCCTGATGCAATTTTGCCAACAATGGGTGGTCAAACTGCACTAAATTTAGCAATGGAGGCTGAAAAAAAAGGGATTCTAAAAAAATATAAAATTGAGCTCATAGGCGCTAACTCTAAAGCTATATCCAATGCCGAAGATAGAAAAAAGTTCAGAAAAAATATGATAGAGATTGGTTTAGATCTTCCTAAATCAAAAATAGTAAATAGTTTTAAACAATCCTTAAAGGTATTAAAACAAATCGGATTACCTGCAATTATAAGACCGGCCTTCACCCTAGGTGGTTTGGGAGGTGGTATCGCAAAAAATAAAAAAGATTTTTATAAGATAATAAAAAATGGGCTTCACGAGTCACCTGTAAACCAAGTCTTAGTTGAAGAGTGTTTAGAAGGTTGGAAAGAATTTGAGATGGAAGTCGTTAGAGATAAAAATGATAATTGCATCATCATTTGCTCAATAGAAAATTTAGATCCCATGGGTATTCATACTGGGGACTCAGTAACTATCGCTCCAGCACTAACTCTAACCGACAAGGAGTATCAAGTTATGAGGAATGCATCTATAGCTTGCTTAAGAAAAATTGGTGTAGAAACCGGAGGATCAAATGTTCAATTTGCAATAAACCCAAAAAATGGAAGAATGGTAATCATTGAGATGAATCCAAGGGTTTCAAGATCATCAGCACTTGCTTCTAAGGCCACTGGGTTTCCAATAGCAAAAGTAGCGGCAAAGTTAGCTGTAGGTTACACATTAGACGAATTAAAAAATGAAATTACGAAAGTTACACCTGCATCTTTTGAGCCCACAATAGATTATGTGGTCACCAAAATTCCAAGATTTACTTTTGAAAAATTCTCTTCATCAGCTGCAGTTTTAGGAACATCAATGAAATCGGTGGGAGAGGCAATGGCTATTGGTAGAAATTTTAAAGAGTCTCTTCAGAAAGCTTTGGTTTCTTTAGAAACAGGTTTCTCAGGATTAGACCAAATATTTGATTTAAACACGAAACAAATTAGAAAAAAACTCAAAGAAAATATTCCAAATAAGATTTTACTTGTTGGAGAAGCTATAAGAAAAAAAATAAATTTAAAGGATATAAATAAACTTTCGAAAATTGATCCTTGGTTTTTAAATCAGATAAAAGAAATCATAGAAAATGAGGTTAAAATAAAGAAAAAAGGTCTTCCCAAAAATTTCAATGAGTTAAATTATATAAAATCGATAGGGTTCTCTGACAAAAAATTATCTGAACTTACAAATACTTCAGAGACTTTAGTTAGAAAGAAAAGAACTGCTTTAAAAGTTTTACCAGTTTATAAAAAAGTCGATACTTGTGCTGCAGAATTTAAATCTTTTACTCCATATATGTACTCTACTTATCAAAGAAATTTCTCTTCAAACTCAGAATGTGAGGCTGATCCCTCTAACAAAGATAAAATTATAATTCTGGGTGGAGGTCCTAATAGAATTGGTCAGGGAATAGAGTTTGATTATTGTTGTTGCCAAGCTAGTTTTGCTCTAAAGGAAGCTAAATATGAAACTATTATGGTAAATTGTAACCCAGAAACCGTATCAACAGATTATGATACTAGTGATAGATTGTATTTTGAACCTTTAATAGATGAATATGTTTTCAATATAATAAAGAGAGAGAAATCAAAAGGTAATGTGAAAGGTGTTATTACCCAATTTGGAGGGCAAACTCCTATTAAACTTGCAAAATTTTTACACGAAAATAAGCTTCCAATTTTAGGAACACAATATTCATCAATTGATCTTGCTGAGGATAGAGATAGATTTAGAGATCTTTTAAATAGACTTAATTTAAATCAAGCTGAAAGTGGCATAGCTAGAAATTTTCCTCAAGCATTAAAAATTGCAGATAAAATTGGTTTGCCTTTAATGGTAAGACCTTCTTACGTATTAGGTGGAAGAGCAATGGAAATTGTTCATGAAAAAAGACAACTTAAAAACTTTATAAAAGAAGCATTTAAAGTTGCCGAAAAAAATCCAATTTTAATTGATAAGTTTATTGATAATGCAATGGAAGTTGATGTTGATGCAATATCAGATGGTAAAAATGTTTTTGTGGCTGGCATTATGCAACACATTGAAGAAGCTGGAATACACTCTGGTGACTCAGCTTGCAGTCTGCCTCCGGTATCAATAAAACCTTTTTTGATGAAAGAAATTGAAAACCAAACAAAAAAATTAGCTTTAGCTCTTAAAGTTAAAGGTTTCATGAATGTTCAATATGCAATTAAAAAGGATAAGATTTATGTAATAGAGGTTAATCCTAGAGCAAGTAGAACTGTCCCATTTGTTTCAAAAGCAAAAAATTTACCTCTTGCTAAGATAGCCTCAAGAGTGATGACAGGAGAAAAATTAACTAAGTTTAATTTAAAAAGTAAAACAAAAGATATGTTTGCAGTAAAAGAGGCGGTCTTTCCATTTAACAAGTTTCCTAACAGCGATCTTTTGCTTGGGCCGGAAATGAAATCAACAGGTGAAGTTATGGGTTTTGATAAAAATTTTGGTATGGCTTTTGCTAAAAGTCAAATTGCGGCCTCAAACTCTCTTCCAAAAAAAGGTTTAGCTTTTATCTCTTTGAAAAATAGTCATAAAAAAGAGGGGGTAAAATTAGCAAAACAATTAGTTAAGCTAAATTTTAAACTTTGTGGAACTGCAGGAACCGCTGATTTTATTAGTCAGCATGGAATTAAGTGTAAAAAAATAAACAAAGTTAATCAGGGTTCTCCGCATATTGTAGATGTTTTGAATGCTAAAAAAATAGCATTGGTGATAAATACCGGAGGCGGAAACAGTGAAGCTCAGTTGAGCGATGCCGTTGCATTAAGAAGAGCTACTTTAGCAAATAAAGTTCCTTACTGCACTAATATGTCCACGGCAAAAGTTTGTTTGGAAGGTATAAAATCTCTCAAATCGAAAGATATTAATGTAACTTCTTTGCAAGATATCTAAGTTTTTACTTTCCAGTCAGTCTCGAAAGTGACGTAGTTTATCTGGATGCATCTTCTCTCTTTTTTAATCTCTTTTTTTTCCATTCCATGCCAAGTGTTTGGCCCACTTGTAAAGAAATATCCATAATTATGTTTGTAAGGAACTGTTTTAACTTTGTTTAATTTTGAATCATAAAAATCAGTTCCTAAATTCTCCGACTCATTATGTAAATTAACAAAAACTATTGATGACATTAATTTTTCCTCAATATCGCAGTGAGGCTTTAGCCAAAAACCTTCTCTATCACAAATTACTTCTAATCTCACATAAGAATTACTTAAATCTTTTCCAATTAATGATCCAATTTTTTTATAAACTTCGGGTGATCTTAATTCTTCAATAAATTTTATTAAATTTGGAAATTGATTAGAGTTTTCTTTAGTAACATAACACCTTAGTTTTTTAGCTTTTCCGCCATCTTTAATTCCAGCCCGAAAAGCGCCCTCTCCTCCATCAAGAGCTCTTGTTCCATCGTAATTTAAGTTTTGTTTTCTAGGATCAGCTATCTCTGCGCTACAGATCTCATCAATAGCATTCTGAGTCAGTGGCTGGTTGATTTCAAAATGTTTAAATGGATCACTGAATAATTTAGTCCTTTTTTCTAATGATTTAAATAATTCCATTTTTTTTCATTTTTGCTTTTACAATTGGAGCGATTCTGTTTACCTCATTCAATTTATTATAACTCCAACTTTCGATCCTATCTTCTAGTTCTCTTGTTATACCTAAATCTTTCAATTGTGAATAAAATTTTTTAAACCTTCCCGTTGGCTTAAAAGACTTCATCATGGCAATATAAACAGGTTTTCCGGTCATAGCAGCCTCTGAAATCATTGACGTAGAGTCGCACGTCACAACTATATAATTTGAGATCGCTAATGCAGAAAGATAAGCTTTTTTATCAATATTTTTTACAACGTGGTGATTAATGCTGAAAGTATTATAAGCTATTTTTAAAATATTTTCGGGAGTTCTATAAGAGGGAATTACAATAATCTTAAATTTATCAGGGGTAAATAATGTTTTTACTTTATTAAAAAGTTCATGAATTTGTTTTTCTGAAAACCTAAAGTATTTATTTGGTCCTCCAAGCACAAATGCTACTAATTCTTTGTTCTTATCTTTTTCTATTCCAAGATATTTTGAGTTATCATTAATCTCCTTTTTAGTTAAGTAGTGAATAGCTCCAGTTGTGTTAATTATATTTTCGCCTTTTAAACGATCATGCTCAGGACTAACTATAAGATCAAAATGTTTAAAAGAAACTTTGGGATCTTGTATGTGAATATTGAAAATTTGATTACCTAATCTTTTTTTTAGAGCTATTGATGGTATTACGCTTTTTCTTCCACATGAAATAATGATTTTACAATCACATACGAATTTATTTTTTACCAAATTTTCTGAAATTGGGCTTATTTTAGGGGGAATTAAATTCCAAAAAGATTTTAATTCAATTTTTTGATGTTTATAACTCAGGCCCAAAGCTTTAGCCAATCCCTCTACTTGACTAATCATGCCGTGCATACCTTGCGTTAAAAGAAGTGCTTTTAATTCTAACATCAGTTACTATATATCTTTACATAATGAATAATAAGTCAACAAAACATACAAAAGTGTTAATTCTTGGATCTGGTCCCGCTGGCTATACAGCGGCTATTTATGCGGCTAGAGCTATGCTTAAACCTATACTTGTTCATGGTTCTCAACCCGGAGGACAATTAACTACCACCACAGATGTTGAGAATTACCCAGGATATTCAAAAGTGATTCAGGGACCGTGGCTAATGGACGAAATGAAAGGCCAAGCAGAAGCTGTAGGTACAGAGATGATACAAGATCATATTAGCAAAGTTGACTTAACAAAAAAACCTTTTTCAGCAACAGGTGATAGTGGTCAAGTTTACACTGCTGATAGTTTTATAATTTCTACAGGAGCACAAGCAAGATGGTTAAATCTAAAATCTGAACAGGAATTTAGAGGATTTGGAGTTTCGGCATGTGCTACTTGTGACGGATTTTTCTTTAAAGAAAAAAAAGTAGCTGTAGTAGGTGGAGGAAATGCAGCTGTTGAAGAAGCAATGTTTCTTACTAAATTTGCTTCAAAGGTTTATTTAATACATAGAAGAAACGAGCTTAGAGCAGAAAAAATGCTTCAAGCAAAATTAAAATCTAACAAGAAAATAGAAATTATTTGGGATACAGTAGTTGAAGATGTTATTGGCACTAGAGAGCCAAAAATTGTAAATGCGCTAAAAATTAAAAATGTAAAAGATAATAAAGTTAAAGATCTCAAAGTCGATGGTTTATTTATTGCCATAGGTCATGATCCGGCTACATCTTTATTTAAAGATCAACTTAAAATGGACAAAGAAGGTTATTTAATTACAAAACCTGACTCTACTGAAACGAATATTCCAGGAGTTTTTGCTGCAGGAGACGTGAAGGATAAAATTTTTAGACAAGCTGTAACCGCTGCAGGAATGGGTTGTATGTCAGCACTTGAAGCTGAAAAATATCTATCTGAGTCTAATTAAGGCTATCACAAAAAGTTTTAATTCTTTTCATTGCTTTTTTCAAATTTTCCATTGAGGTAGCATAAGATATTCTAAAGTAACCGTCTAAACCAAAGGCAGAACCTTGAACTACAGCTACCTCAGCTTTTTCTAACAGTTTCTCTACAAAATCTTTATCAGTTTTAAGTTTTGTTTTCTTGTTAAGTAGTTTTTTACAGTTAGGAAAAACATAAAAAGCACCTTCAGGACTTAAACAGCTTATACCTCTTATATTATTTAAACTTTCAACAACAAAATTTCTTCTTTCTTTAAAAGAATTCGATCTTTCTTGAATAAAGTCTTGTGTTCCGTTTAAAGCTTCGACTGCAGCTGCTTGACTTATGGATGTAGGATTACTTGTTGATTGGGATTGAATTTTAGCCATCGCTTTAATTATTTCTTTTGGACCTGCAGCATAACCTATTCTCCAGCCAGTCATTGAGTAAGATTTACTTACTCCATTCATAGTTAAAGTTCTGCTTTTTAATTTTTCAATTTGCGCAATTGTAAAAAATTTAAAACTGTCATAAGTAATATGTTCGTAAATATCATCACTTAAAATATATAAATTTTTATATTTTATCAAAATCTTTGATAAAGTTATTATCTCATCTTTTGTATAACCAGAGCCTGTAGGGTTAGATGGCGAGTTTATAATTATCCACTTTGTTTTCTTTGAGACTGCTTTAGTTAATTTTTCTGGTGTTAATTTAAAATTATTTTTTTCATCGCACTTTATTATTTTAGGTTTTCCCCCAGCTAACAAAACAATGTCGGGGTAAGAAACCCAATAAGGGGCTGGAATAATTACCTCATCACCTTTATTTAAAGTTGCCATAAAAGCATTATACAAAACTTGCTTTCCACCAGTTCCAACTGAAATTTGATCAAGTTCGTATGATAAATCATTTTCCCTGGAAAATTTTGCTTGAATAGCTTTTTTCAGAGCTGGTGTTCCATCCACTGCAGTATATTTTGTATCCCCTTTTCTAATCGCTTCTATTGCTGCTTCTTTAATATTGTCTGGGGTATCAAAATCAGGCTCTCCAGCCCCTAAACCTATAACATCCTTTCCAGCAGCTCTCATTTCTCTTGCTTTTGAGGTAACTGCTATTGTAGGCGACGGTTTTATACGTTTTAAACTATTGGAAACTATGCTCATTGAAATTTATAATATAATTAATTTATTATTAACACAAAATGCAAAATACTTATCAAGAAAAATTAGCTGATCTAGAAGTTAATAACTCTAAAAAAATAAAGAAGTTAGAGGGTGGTATAAACTTTAAAATCAAAAGTGACTTTCAACCTAGCGGTGACCAGCCAGAGGCAATAAAAAAACTACTCAAAAATCTAAAAGATAACAAGCAAGAACAGGTTTTATTAGGAGTCACGGGTTCAGGTAAAACTTTTACGATGGCAAAAGTTATAGAAAAAGCAAATAGACCTGCATTAATTTTAGCGCCTAACAAAACTTTAGCGGCACAATTATATGGAGAGTTTAAAAGTTTTTTTCCTGATAACGCTGTTGAGTATTTTGTGTCTTACTATGATTATTATACACCCGAAGCTTATGTCCCTAGATCTGATACTTATATAGAAAAAGAAGCATCGATTAATGAACAAATAGACCGTATGAGGCACTCAGCTACAAGATCTTTATTAGAAAGAGATGATGTAATTATAGTTGCAAGTGTATCTTGCATTTATGGATTAGGATCAGTTGAGGCTTATTCAAAAATGACAATCACTTTAAAAAAAAACCATGAGTACGAGCGTGATGAATTAATTAGAGCTTTTATCAATTTACAATATAAAAGGAACGATCAAAATTTTTTCAGGGGGACTTTTAGAGTTAGGGGTGAAAATTTAGAAATCTTTCCTTCTCACTTAGAAGATAGAGCTTGGAGAATAAGTTTAAATTTAAATAAATTGGAAAAGATTGAAGAGTTTGATCCACTGACAGGTGATAAAACAAACGACTACAATATAATTAAAATTTACGCTAATAGTCACTACATCACTCCTAAACCCACAATTGAGCAAGCAATTAGGCAAATAAAATCTGAATTAGCAGACACTTTAAAAAAACACAGAGAAAACAATAAATTATTGGAGGAACAAAGACTAAGAGAAAGAACTAAATTTGATTTAGAAATGATCGAGGCGACTGGTACCTGTGCGGGAATTGAGAATTATTCAAGATTTTTATCTGGGAGAAAAGCTGGTGAGCCACCTCCTACCCTCTTTGAATATTTTCCGGACAATACAATTATATTTGTTGATGAGAGCCACGTAACTGTACCGCAACTTAATGGAATGTATAAAGGTGACCGAACGAGAAAAAGTACGTTGGCTGAGTACGGTTTTAGATTACCTTCGTGTATGGATAATAGACCATTAAAATTTGAGGAATGGGATTTAATGAGAACTCAGACTGTTTTTGTATCGGCAACTCCAGGTCCATGGGAACTTAAGCAAACTAACAATGAATACATAGATCAAATTATAAGACCAACTGGTTTAATAGACCCACCAGTAGAAATTAGACCAGCTAAAACTCAGGTAGATGATTTGATGCACGAGTCAAAAGAAATAGTTAAACGAGGTTATAGAGTTTTGGCAACCACTCTTACCAAAAAAATGGCTGAAGACCTTACAGAATATTTACACGAAAATGGTTTAAAAGTGAGATATATGCATTCCGATATAGATACTTTAGAAAGAATTGAAATCATTAGAGATCTTAGGATGGGTGTTTTTGATATTCTTGTTGGTATTAATTTATTAAGAGAAGGTTTAGATATTCCTGAATGTGCATTAGTAGCAATTTTGGATGCTGATAAAGAAGGTTTTTTACGTTCAGAAACATCTCTTATTCAAACTATTGGTAGAGCGGCTAGAAATGTCGACGGAAAAGTAATTTTATATGCTGATAAAGTTACAAATAGTATTAAAAAAGCTCAAAAAGAAACTGAGAGAAGAAGAAATAAGCAATTGGAATACAATAAAAAAAATAATATTACCGCTGAGTCAGTTAAAAAAGAAATAAGTGATATTTTGGAATCAGTTTACGAAAAAGATTACATCAAAATAAGCGAGGGCTCTAATATTGGGGGTAATTTAAAAAAACATGTTAAAGCGCTTAATAGAAAAATGAAAGAAGCTGCAGCTGATTTAGAATTTGAGGAAGCTGCAAAAATAAGAGATGAAATAAGAAAACTAGAGGTAAGTGAACTTGAAATAAATGTAAATCCAAAAATTTCACAATATAACTTAAAAAGTAAAGTTTATCCCAAAGGAAGATCTACTATGGGGATGCCAGGTACGAGACCTAAGAAGGGAATTAAAAAATGGAAGCCAAAAAAATAGTTATAACAGGTGGGGCAACTAGAATTGGAGCTGCAATAGCAAAGAGTCTTGCTGGATATGATATAAAAATTACTATTCATTATAATAAATCCAAAAAAAGTGCGGCCTTACTAAAGAAAGAATTGGAGGAACTGGGAAGTAAAGTTTTTTTGTTAAAAGCTGATCTAAATAATTATGCTCAAACTAATAAATTGATGACGAATTCTTTTAAATTAATGAAAGGAATAGATTGCTTAATAAATAATGCATCAATATTTGAAAATGACAATCTTTTAACTTTTAGTGATAAAAGTTTTTTAAAACATATAAATATAAATCTTAAAAGTCCTTCGATTTTAATTCAAAGACTTAATAAATTGACTAAAGATACAGGTGCATGTGTTATCAATTTAATAGATCAGAGAGTTGAGAAACTAACACCCTATTTTTTTTCGTATACACTTAGTAAAACAGGATTAGCTACTTTAACCAAAACTGCAGCAATGAAATTAGCTCCACGTATAAGAGTAAATGCTATTTCACCAGGACCAACTTTAAAAAATAAAAGACAATCAGATAAGCATTTTAAAAGACAATGGAAATCTATTTTACTTAAGAAAAAAGTAAATTTAGAAAATATTTGTAATGGTATAAAATTCTTGATTGAAAATGATAATATAACTGGTGAAATTATAAATATAGACAGCGGACAAAGGTTGGCTTGGAAAACGCCAGATATTATTAATATAAAAGAATGAAAATTATTAAATTTAAAAAAAAAATAAACTATAAAAGTAAAAGAAAAGTTATCATAAAAAATTTGATAATAAGCATGTTTATTGGAATACATGATTTTGAAAAAAGAAAAAAACAAAGAGTAAAATTTAATATCACAATTACCACTGATTCTAAAATAGAGCCAAACAAAAAAGAATTATCAACGATATTAGACTACGAAAAAGTTATAAAAAACTTAAATTTGTTAGTAGGAAAAAAACATTACGATCTTTTGGAAGAGTTGTCTGAAAGTATATTTGAGATGATTTTTAATAATAGACTTGTAAAAAAAATCAATTTAAAATTAGAAAAGTTAGACATCATTAAAAATGCAGAGTCTGTTGGTATAGAGGTTTCAAAAACAAAAGATGAGTAATAGTTTAGAGCTAGGAAAAAAAGTTATAAAAGATAAAATACCTTTGATACCAAAAAACCCTGGTGTGTATAAAATGCTTGGTGCGACTGGGGAAATACTTTACATTGGGAAAGCTAAAAATATTCCAAACAGACTTAAAAGTTATGTTACTGAGTCTTATTTGCCTATTAGAACCGAAAGGATGTTATCACAGACACATAATCTTGAAACTACGACAACTAACAATGAGAGTGAAGCTCTGCTTTTAGAGGCAAATTTAATAAAAAAATTCAAACCGAAATTTAATATTTTATTAAAAGACGATAAATCATTTCCTTATATTTTTATATCTGATCATAAATTTCCAAGAATTGAAAGGCACCGAGGTTCTAAAAATAAACCTGGTAAATATTATGGACCTTTTGCAAGTTCTTTGGCTGTTAATATGGCAATAAAAACTATACAAAAAATATTTTTATTAAGATCTTGTACTGATAAACAAGTCGAGGCTGCTAACAAAACATGTTTTAATTATTTACTTAAAAGATGTGCGGGACCTTGTGGAGGTAAAATTACTGAAGATGACTACGGAAAATTAGTTGAAGCCGCAGATGAATTTTTAAGTAAAGGAAAATCAAGAAAAATACAAAAAACTCTTTCACAACAAATGGAGAGTGCTAGCGAGGAACTAGACTTTGAAAAAGCTGCAATAATGAGAGATAAAATTAAATCCCTAAATATAATCCAATCTTCCTTAACAGTAACTGAAGCAAATCTTATTGAAGCTGATGTTGTTGCTGGATATAAAGAGTCTGGTAAAACCTGTATTCAAGTTTTTTTTTATAGATCTAAGCAAAACTGGGGTAACCAAGCATTTTTTCCTAAACATGATGAAGAGGAAAGTATCAAGAATATTATATCTTCATTCATTTCACAATTTTATGAAAATAAGGCAATACCTAGCTTAATAATCACTAACTCAGATGTTAACGACAAAAAACTTTTAGAAGAAACATTTTCAAATAAAGAAAATAAACAAGTTGTCCTTAAACAAGCTAAAAGTAGAAATGAAGTTAGTATTTTAAAGCTTGCAGAAAAAAATGCAAAACAAGCCCTAACTCAAAAACTTATTCAATCAGATACTAATAACAGTTCAATAGAAAGTTTAGCAGCTAAATTTAAAATTAATGAGAATATTGATTTGATTGAAGTTTACGATAATAGCCATATACAAGGCACGGACTCAATAGGTGCTTTAATTTGTTTTGGCCGAGAAGGTTTCATTAAAAAGAGATACAGAAAATTTAATATTAAAAATAGCGAAGTTAAAAATGATGATTATGGAATGATGAAAGAAGTTTTATTTAGAAGATTTTCTAAAGCAGTGAAAGAAAAATCTGGCTCACTCTCTTTACCGGATTTAGTTGTTTTAGATGGTGGAAAAGGGCAATATTCTGTTGGTAGGGAAGTATTAGATGAACTTGGCTTATACGATCTTCCAATTATAGCTGTGGCAAAAGGAAGACGGAGAAATGCCGGGGAAGAGAAAATTTATTTTAAAGGCAAGGAATATAAATTAAACAAAAATGATCCATTATTGTTTTTTATTCAAAGAATTAGAGATGAAGCACATAGATTTGCTATAAGCACTCACAGAGCTAAAAGGAGAAAAAATTTAAGTAAATCTTTACTAGATCAAATTCAAGGTATTGGAAAACAAAGAAAAAGGGCTTTGCTAAATCATTTTGGGTCAGCTAGAGCAGTAGAGTCAGCAAGTTTCGATGATTTAAAATCAGTGGAAGGAATTGAAGACAACATGGCTAAGAAAATATATGATTATTTTCACGAATAAATGAAATTAAAAATACCTAATATATTAACTATTGGAAGAATAATTATTGTTCCAATATTCGTATTAACATTTTTTATTCCTGGTTTTTTCGGAGATTTAATACCATTCTTTCTATTTGTTCTTGCAAGTTTCACAGACTATTTAGATGGACTATTGGCCAGATTATTCAAAGAAGAATCTAAGCTTGGTGAATTATTGGATCCTATTGCTGATAAAATCTTGGTATCAGCTGCGCTCATACTATTGGTGATGAATGGAACAATTAAAAATTATGAAGTAATTGCTGCAATTATAATTCTTACGAGAGAAATTTTAGTTTCTGGTTTGAGAGAGTTTTTAGCAAAAGGAAGTATTACCATGCAAGTGACAAGTTTATCAAAACTGAAAACTGTTATTCAAATGACAGCAATTGCTATTTTACTTACAGGGGACATAGGAAATAAAATTTTTAATTTTCAAGATTATAATGCTCAAACTATAGGTATTATTTTATTATGGTTGTCAGCTTTTCTTACTTTATACACTGGGTATGACTACTTTAGAAAAGGAATTGATCATGCCATCAATGAGGACAATAAAGACTAAGCTGCAGAGTCTTTTCTTACCAAATTTTGATAGGCTTCGTTAAGTTCAGTTATTGTACTACAGACTTTAAATTTATAGTCTGCAATTTGAGAAACTGGTGTAACCTCAGCTGCGGTTCCAGTTAAAAAGCAGCCATCAAAGCTAGCCATCTCCTCAGGTTTAATTTTTCTCTCTTTAACTTTTATACCTTTTGACTTTGCAATTTTAATGACTTCTCTCCTAGTAATGCCATCCAAAAACGAGTCTGGAACAGGTGTATGAAGCTCTCCCGAATTGCTTTTAAAAAAAATATTAGCTCCAGTCGCCTCAGCTATATTGCCTTCGTAATCAAGCATAAGAGAGTCTGTAAAACCTTTGGCTTCAGCATCATGCTTAGACAAAGTACAAATCATATATAATCCAGCAGCTTTTGTATCCCATGGAATAGTGTTTGGCGCAGGTCTTCTCCATTTTGAAATATCCAATTTAATACCATTTAATTTTAGCTTTGGATCAAAATAAGAACCCCATTCCCAAGTAGCAATAGCAACATGTATTTTATTTTTTTGGGCTGAAATTGCCATCATCTCACTTCCTCTCCAAATTAAAGGTCTAACGTATCCATTTTGTACTTTTTGTATATTAACAATACTTTTGCAAGCTCGATTTATTTCCTCCTCGCTATATGGAACTTTAATTCCCATCCTTTTAGCTGAGTAAAATAATCTTGAGGTATGTTCCTCTAATTTAAAAATTTCACCCTCATAAACTCTTTCACCTTCAAAAACACAACTAGCATAGTGTAATCCGTGATTGAGTATGTGTATATTTGCATCTTTCCAATCTACAGCTTTACCATTAAACCAAATTTTGCCCGATCTTTTATCGTAAGGTATGCTTTCCATTTGTGTAAATATATAGATTTTTAATTTATAAAAAAGTATATTCCTTGAAAGGATAAGTCAATATAACTTACCATTATGAAAGATTTATTATATCTTAAAGATGATCAAATAAAGGAATTTATTCAATTATTATATTATGCTTATAGAGAAACCTTTTCAGATCCAAGAGATATACTTTCAAAAAAATTTTTTGGACCGGCACATCTTAGAGCTTTACACTTAATTGAGGGAAATCCAGGTATTAATTTAGGTGAGTTAATTTTCAAATTAAAAGTTACAAAACAAAGTCTCAATAGAGTATTAAGAGATTTAATAAAATCTAAAATGATTAAACAGATAAAGGATGAAAATGATACCAGAAAGAAAAATTTATTTTTAGATAGAGAGGGAAAAATTTTCTTTGACATGGTTTACAGTTCTCAAAAAACTAGAATATTCAATGCCTTAAAAAACTCAAGCTCAGACTCTGTAATAAAATTTAAAAACGTTTTAAAAAAAATAATTGATGGAAAATAATAATTATCATATTTTGATTGTTGACGATGATGATAGAATAAGAATACTTTTAAAGGATTACTTATCTGAAAAAAAATATACAGTTTCTACAGCTGAGAACGCTGAACAAGCAAAAAATAGGTTGGAATATTTTAAGTTCGATCTACTTATTTTAGATGTGATGATGCCTGGACAAGACGGGTACGCTCTAACTAGAGATATAAAAAAAAAAATTGATGTGCCTATAATTTTACTTACGGCTAAAGGTGAAGTCGAAAATAGAATAAAAGGTTTAGAATTAGGAGCCGATGATTATATTGGAAAACCATTTGAGCCAAAAGAGTTACTGTTAAGAATAAAAAATATAATTAAAAAAACTAGCAAAATAGACTTAGAAACTAAGCAAAAAATAGGACAAGCAGAAATAGATTTAAATAAAATGATTATCAATTTTGAAAATAAGTCTATCAAAATTAATAATTCAGAAAAAAAAGTTTTGATTGAAATGCTTTCAAGTCCAGGAAAAACTTTTTCAAGAGAAAAAATCGGAAAAATTTCAGGAATTACTCAAGAGAGATCTATTGATGTTATGATAACGAGACTAAGACAGAAAATTGAAGTCAATCCAAAAAATCCAAAATTTTTACAAACTATAAGAGGTTCGGGATATGTTCTCTGGATTGAATAAATTTATTAAACTTGTTTTACCAAAAAGACTTTTTTACAGAGCTCTAATAATTGTTGCTGCGCCTACAATTATCTTACAAGTAATTATTACAATAGTTTTTTACGATAGTATTTGGATTAAAGCTAATAAGAATATAACTAGATCGTTAGTTGCTCAATTGAAAGCAATTGAGGAAGTCTATCAAAACGATAAAAAAAATCTTGATTTTTTTACAGATAGTTACAAGAATAATTTTAATTTTGAAATAGGTATAAGTAAAGAAGTCTTGCCAAATTATTCTGGTGAAAGAAGATTTAGTCCTATGGACCGTTCATTAAGAAGAGAATTGAAATCGACTTTTGGAAATAATAATTATTCGTTTAATACTTCAAAATTTAAAAAGGCAGTTGAAATAAAAATTAAATCAGAAGGTGAAGTTTTAGAATTTCTTGTTCCTAAAGAAATGGTATCTACATCCTCTGTAAGATTATTTGTTTTATGGACCACTTTGCCGTCAATAGTTTTAATTGTTGTTGCTTTAATCTTTTTAAAAAATCAAACCAGACCATTAGTGAAATTGGCAAAAGCAGCTGAAAAATTTGGCAAAGGAGACTATGTGAATGATTTTAGACCTTCAGGCGCTTTGGAAATTAGAAAAGCTGCATATGAATTTGATAGAATGGCTAAAAGGATCAATCGACATTTAAATCAAAGATCAGAAATGTTGTCTGGTATAAGTCATGATTTGAGAACACCTTTAACTAGATTGAAGTTGCAATTAGAAATGCTAAGTCAAAAAGATATTTCCCTACAAATGTCTAAGGATATTGATGAAATGGAAAAAATGCTTCATGACTATTTGCAATTCGCAAAAAATCAGACTCAAGAAAAAGTGATTAAAATAAATTTAGCAAATCTATTAGAGGAGATTAAGCAAAATTTTTTAGGAAAAAATCTCGAAATAAAGAGCCAAGATGAAATCATATTTACAGGCAGATACTTAGCCTTAAAAAGGTCTTTTGAAAATATAATACAAAACGGACTTGTTTATGGTTCAAATGTGATGGTAAATGTACAAAAAAGTTCAAATCTCATATTTATAATTTTTGAAGACGATGGGCCAGGCATTCCTGAAGAAGATTACAAAAATGTTTTTAAACCTTTTTTTAGGTTGGATAAAAGTAGAAGTTTGAACAATTCAGGAGTTGGTTTAGGTTTGACCATTGTTGAAGATATTATTAATTCTCATGGCGGAAGTGTGTCCTTGGCAAAAAGCAAATTAAAAGGATTGTCGGTTAAGATTTCTTTACCTTTCTAGTTTTTTTATTTTTTTTCAATTGTTTAATTATTAAATCTTGCTTTTGAACAATTTTTTTGAGAACTTCAAATTCCTTTCTAGAAACAAGTTCAAGTTTATTGATTATTTTATCTTTTTTAAATTTAAAATCATCAGATAGCTCTTTTTGAAAGTCTTTTGATGTAAGGATGCTCTTTTCTAATAAATTGGATATGCTTTTTAAAATTTTTTCAGAATTGTTCATTCCGCATCTTATTTGATAGATATGTTAATTTCAAATATGATATAAAGAATCATGTATACCCACAATTTAGACCCAATAATGATTGATTTTGGGTTAATTACAATCAGGTGGTACTCAGCAGCTTATATTTTTGGAATATTATTAGGGTGGTGGTACGGTAAAAAAATTATATTAAAAATTTCTAATATTGATCATAAAATATATTTAAAATTTTTTGATGATCTGATTACATATATCATTATCTCAATTATTATAGGAGGTAGATTGGGATATATAATTTTTTATAATATTGAGTTTTATATAGATAATCCTATGGATGTATTCAAGATATGGAAAGGCGGGATGTCATTCCACGGCGCTTTAATTGGAATTATTTTTGGAACTTATCTGTTTTCTAAAAAAAAGGGTTTAAATACTTTTTTATTTCTGGATATTATAGCTTGTGTTGCTCCTATAGGTTTATTTTTTGGTAGGATAGCAAATTTTATTAATGGCGAATTAGTTGGTAAAGTTACTAGTGTGTATTGGGGTGTAATATTTACAAATTTTGATGACAATCTAAGGCACCCTTCTCAGCTGTATGAAGCTTTTCTTGAAGGAGTAGTTTTATTTTTTGTAATGAATTTTATTTTGCTCAATAAAAATTATAAAGTCGGACATTGTTCATCTTTATTTTTAATTTTTTACGGAATTTTTCGCATATTTTCTGAATTCTTTCGAGAACCTGATGTACAACTAGGATATATTTATGAGATTCTAAGTATGGGAATGATTTTGAGTTTATTTATGATAATTGCTGGTTTAATTATTTATCTTAAGAAAAATGAAAAAAAATCTTGAAGATTTTAATTTTAAACACAATACAACTATTCCAGTTGACGAATTTGTTGATAAATCACTTTATAAGCCCGATATGGGTTACTATATGAGAAAAGTTCCATTTGGAAAAAGGGGGGATTTTATTACTGCTCCGACTATCTCTAACTTATTCTCTGAAATTATTGCAATCTGGGTTGTTTCTTCTTGGGAAAAATTAGGCAGGCCTAGTAAATTTAACTTTGTAGAACTTGGACCTGGAGATGGAAGTTTAGCAAAAGTTTTAATAAAAACTTTTAAAAAATTTCCAGAGCTAGATAAGGCAATAGAATTTTTTTTATACGAGAAAAGCAAATATTTAATCAAAATTCAAAAAAAAAAATTAAAGGGATTTAAAGTACGATGGCTTCAAAATTTTAGTAAAATTAAAAAAGGTCCTATCATATTTTTTGGTAATGAGTTTTTCGATGCTATACCAATAAAACAATTTTTATATCATGATAAAATACTATTTGAGAAATGCTACAAAATTAATTTAAGATTTCATTTAAGAGAAATTTATCGAGAAGCAAAAAAAGAAGACATAGAAAAAATTAAACTATTTAAAATATTTAAAGGCCACAAATTTATTGAATTTCCTAAATTGGGAATTTCTGAATTAAGCAAAATAATAAAAAAGATCAAAAACCTATCGGGGGGTATTTTGCTTATAGATTACGGATATTTAAATGTTAAAAATAAAAGTACGATACAAGCAGTAATGAAAAACAAAAAAATCGAGATGGAACAACTTCCCAAAAATCTCGGCAAGGCTGATATTACTTCTCTAGTAAATTTCAAACTTTTAAAAGAGTATTTTCTTAAAAGCGATCTTAAAGTTAAAAAAATAGTTTCCCAAAAATTTTTTTTAGAAAAGATGGGTATTATCGAAAGAGCTAAAATATTAGAGAAGAATATGTCAAATAAGGAAAAAGAATACATGTTTTTTACATTACAGAGGCTTTTAAATAAAGATTTAATGGGTGACTTATTTAAAGTTATATTTGCTTTCAAATCAAATAATAATAACTTTCTGGGATTTAAGTAATGTATTTTTCTAAAAGATTAGACCAATTCAAAGGAGTAAGACACTGCTTTTTTTCTAGAAAAAATGGATTCTCAAAGGGAAAATACAAAGGATTAAATTGCGGTAGAGGTTCAAAAGATAATCAAAAAACCATTCAAAAAAATCTTAGATACGTTGCAAAAAAAATGAATGTAAAAAAAAACAATTTGATTCTCATGCATCAAACACATAGCAACAGAGCTATAGAGATCAAAAAAACTAATCTTAAAACAAAAAAATATTCGGATGCAATTTTTACTAAATTAAGGGGCTATGCCTTAGGTGTTGTTACGGCAGATTGCGTGCCCATTTTAATCTACGATAAAAAAAATGAAGTTATTGGTTGTATACACGCTGGCTGGAGAGGTGCTTTCTCCGGAGTTATCAAAAATACAGTTTCAAAAATTAAAAAATTAAGTTCTAATAATGATATTCATGCAAGTATTGGTCCGTGTATCGGTAAGACTAACTATGAAGTAGATTTATTTTTTTTTAAAAAATTCATTAAAAAATCAAAAAGATACAAGCAATATTTCAGTTACAAAAGTCCAAAAAAAAAATTATTTAATTTAAGAAAATTTGTTGCAGATCAGCTTTTAGAGTTAAAAGTGAGAATTGATCATGTAAATCATGATACTTTTAAAGAAAAGGATAACTTTTTTAGTTTCAGAAGGTCTGCAATTCTTAAAGAGAATGATTATGGGAGGTGTATATCAGCTATTTCGTTAATTTAGATTAAATTTGAAAACTCTAAAAAATAATTGTATATATAGTTACATTTCATGAAAATTTTATCTGGAACTAGCAATCTTAAGCTTAGCAAAGATATTTCGAAGAACCTTAAACTTAAATTAATAAATACAAATATAAGAAGATTTGCTGATGGTGAAATTTATATAGAAATAAACGAAAATATTAGAGGTAATAGTGTCTTTGTTATCCAATCTACATCAAATCCAGCTAATGATAATATTATGGAACTTCTCTTAGTTATAGACGCATTGAAAAGATCTTCTGCAAAAACTATTACAGCGGTAATACCTTATTTTGGTTATGCGAGACAGGATAGAAAAGTTGCACCTAGAACTTCTATATCAGCAAAAGTAGTTGCAAATTTAATTTCTAATGCAGGGGCAACTAGAGTTGTTACGGTAGATTTGCATGCCGGACAAATTCAAGGTTTTTTTGATATGCCGGTTGATAATTTATACACCGCACCTCTTTTCGCAAAGTATATAAAGAGGAAATTAAACTCAAAAAAATTAATATGCGTTTCACCAGATGTTGGAGGTGTTGCAAGAACCAGAGCTTTAGCAACAAGAATAAAAGCAGATCTAGCCATAATTGATAAGAGAAGACCAGCGCCAGGAAAATCTGAAGTAATGAACATAATTGGAGACGTAAAAAATAAAACTTGTATTATTGTTGATGACATCATTGATAGCGGTGGAACTATTGTTAATGCCGTAGATGCTTTAAAAAAAAAGGGTGCAAATGAGGTATATGTATTTATTACTCATGCAGTTTTGAGTGGAGATGCAGTAAAAAAAATTAAAAATTCAAAAATAAAAAAATTGATAATCACTGACACAATTGAAAATGCCCAAAAAATTAAGAATAATAATAAAATTGAGGTGTTATCTATTGCCTCATTAATGTCAGAAGCAATAAAAAGAATAGCTAATTCAAATTCAGTATCAGATTTATTTAATTAATACTTGTTTTAGCGAAGATCTTGAGTTATATACCCCTCTTTATACATTTATGAGCAATCTTAAAGCAATTAAAAGAGAGAGCCTAACTTCAGGCTCAAATAATAAACTAAGAGCGGAAGGTTATATTCCTGCAATTTTGTATGGTGGCAAAGTCCCAAATCAAAATATTTCCGTAAGTAAAAAAGAGATAAGCAATATTATTAATTCGGATACGTTTTTATCTAAAGTATTGGAATTAGATGTTGATGGAAAAAAAGAAAAGGTTATTCCAAGAGAAGTAGCTTACCATGTTGTTTCGGAGGAGCCTATTCATATTGACTTTATGAGAATTGTTTCAGGTAAAAAAATCATTTTAGAAATTCCAGTAAAATTTATTAATCACCCGGACTCACCAGGGCTAAAGCGAGGCGGTGTATTAAACATTGTTAGACGAAAAGTTGAATTAAAATGTCCTGCTGAAAATATACCGGATGAGATTATTTTTGATTTAACAGGTAGTGATATAGGAACAAGTATTAAAATATCATCCGTTAAACTACCGGAAAATGTAATTCCAACAATTACAGACCGTGATTTCGTAGTTGCTACAGTAGCAGCGCCTACAGTTATAAAAGAACCTGAGAAACCATCAGAAGAGGCTGCAGCTGAGGGAGCTGAGGGTGAGGCTCCAGCGGAGGGTGCAGAAGCAACAGCTAAAGAGGGAGAGGCACCTAAAAAAGATGACAAAGCTAAAGAAGGTGCAGTAGACAAAAAAGCAGAAGACAAAAAACCCGCTGAAAAAAAATCACCTGAGAAAAAATAATTAATATGCTATTACTAGTTGGATTAGGAAATCCAGGATCGAATTATACTAACACTAGACATAATATTGGTTTTAGAATCATAGATGCGATAAACTCTCATTTTAAACTTTCAAAACAAAAACCGAAGTTCAAAGGTCTTCTTACTACAGGTAATATTGAAGAGAAAAAGATTTACGCAATCAAACCTTTAACATTTATGAATAATTCAGGGACTGCAATAAAAGAGCTGATAGATTACTTTAAAATTGATGCTAAAGATGTGATAGTTTTTCATGACGACATGGATATTGATTTTGGAAAAATAAAAGCAAAATTTGGCGGGGGTAGCGCAGGTCACAATGGGATTGAATCAATCGATAAATTTATTGGAAAGGATTATTCTAGAGTGAGAGTTGGTATTGGGCATCCAAAGCAAAAGAAGAAAGTAAACAATCATGTGCTTGAGGATTTTAAAGAGGATGAAGAAGAAAAAATTAATGAGATTACTGAGAATATAGTTAAACAAATTCCTACTTTAATAGATAAAAAAATAGATTTATTTTCAAGTAAAGTTAATCAAAATCTTAATGGGATTTAAATGTGGGATTGTTGGGCTACCAAACGTAGGTAAGTCAACTTTATTCAATGCTCTTACAGCTTCAAAAAATGCTGAGGCAGCTAATTTTCCTTTTTGCACAATTGATCCAAATATTGGTATTGTTGACGTAATTGATGAAAGATTAGATCAATTGTCAAAGCTTTCAAATTCAAAGAAAAAAATTTACACCAATATTACTTTTGTTGATATTGCCGGTTTAGTCAAAGGCGCATCAAAAGGTGAGGGTCTTGGTAACAAATTTCTGTCACACATTAGAGAGGTAGATGCTATAATTCATTTAGTTAGGTGCTTCGACTCAGAAAAGATTACCCACGTTAATTCAAAAATAAGTCCGACAAGTGATTTAGAGACTATCAAAACAGAAATAGTTTTATCTGACCTTGATGTTGTTCAAAAAAAACTTGAAAAAGGTAAAAAAAAACTTCTTTCAGATAAAGAAATAAAAATTTTAGAAGATGTATTAAATCAACTTGACAAAAATCAAAAGGTGGACGTTAAAAATGAAGAAGAAAAATTTTTATCTAGTATAGGTTTATTAAGTATTAAACCTAAAATAATTGTATGTAATATAGATGAGGAGAATTTGTCCATAGGAAACCAATATACTGAAGAAGTGAAAAACAAATACCCTGATGAAAAAATAATCAATATATGTGCCGACATAGAAGATCAACTTTCGGGTTTAGATAAGAGTGAAAAAGAAGCTTTTATGCAAGATATTGGTTTGAATAAAACTGGACTAAATCAATTGATCAAAGAGGGATATGATCTATTAAAATTAGATACTTTTTTTACTTCAGGTCCAGAGGAAAGTAGAGCTTGGACAATAAGAAAAAATACTCTTGCGCCAAAAGCAGCTAGTGTCATTCATACAGACTTTGAAAAAAATTTTATTAGAGCAGAAGCTGTATCTTGCGAAGATTTCATAAAATATGGCAGTGCAGAAAAATGTAAAGAAAATGGAAAATTAAGAATTGAAGGAAAAGACTATATTGTTAAAGATGGTGATGTTTTATACTTCAGAGTCAATCCTTGACCATATTTTTTTCATGCTCAAGTAAACTAATATTGTCAATAGAATTAAATAAATGATTACCTTAACGCCAGTTTTATGTCTTTCTTCAAGTTCAGGCTCAGCTGCCCAAGCCAAAAAAGTTGTTACATCTTTAGCCATTTGATCTACAGTAGATTCTGTTCCATCAGCGTACTCAACTAAACCATCCATTAAATTATTTGGCATTTTAATCTTATTTCCAACCATATATTTATTGTAATAAACTCCGTCATCAAGGGTTACTCCTGGGGGTGGGTCCTCATACCCAACTAATACCGAATAAATGTAATTTGCCCCACCTTTTCTTGCTTTAACTAAAACTGACATGTCTGGAGGATAAGCTCCTCCATTAGCAGCAGTCGCTGCTTGAACATTAGGGTAAGGGCTTTTAAATTTATCGGATGGCCTTCCTGGTCTGGTAAACATTTCTCCTTGCGCATCAGGACCATCTTCAATCTCAAAACTTGCAGCTATAGCTTTAACTTCTTGCTCTGAAAACTCAGGTCCACCAGGCTCACCTAAATTTCTGTAACTAAGATACTGCATTGAATGACAAGAAGCGCATACTTCTTTATAAACTTGAAAACCTCTTTGTAATGATGCTCTATCGAAAGTTCCTGTTAAGCCTTTAAAACTCCAGTCAACTTTTATAGGGTCCACCATTTCGGCGCTTTGTAGTGGTTTTAATGAGATTATTAAAAAAAAAGATAAAACGAATAATCTTAGTCTAGACTTTGTCATTAACCTTCCTGGCTAAAGATGGTTCAGCACCACCAGACAAAACTGGTTCTGAAATACTCATTGGTATTGGATCAGTTTTTTCCAAATAACCAACAACTGGCATGACAACAATAAAGTGTAAGAAATAATAAATAGTTCCTACTCTAGCTAATACTAAATAAACTCCTTCAGCTGGCATTGCGCCTACATACCCTAGCATTAAAACATCTATAACCAGTATCCAGAAAAATTGTCTGTATATCGGTCTGAAAACTGCAGATCTTACTTTTGATGTATCCAACCAAGGTAGAACGAACAAAATAAAGATTGCACTAAACATTAAAATTACACCCCCTAATTTGTCAGGAACTGATCTTAAAATTGCATAGAATGGAAGCAAATACCATTCAGGCACTATATGTGCAGGAGTGACTAATGGGTTAGCTGGAATATAATTGTCTGAATGTCCTAATACATTTGGTGTAAAGAAAACAAATCCAGCAAATATAATCATAAAGACTAGAAGAGCAAAAGCGTCTTTGATTGTGATGTATGGGTGAAAAGGAACAGTATCCTTAGACGGTTTCTTTATATCGATACCAACAGGATTATTATTACCAGGAACATGTAATGCCCAAATGTGTAAAACAACTAATCCTAAAATTAAAAATGGTATTAAGTAATGTAAACTGAAGAATCTGTTTAATGTCGGATTATCAACAGAATAAGCTCCCCAAAGCCAAGTTGTGATACTATCTCCAACTAACGGAATAGCACTAAATAAATTTGTTATAACTGTTGCACCCCAAAAACTCATTTGACCCCAAGGCAAAACATAGCCCATAAAAGCTGCTGCCATCATCAATAAGTAGATCATTAGCCCAATGATCCAAATAACTTCTCTTGGTGATTTATATGAACCGTAAAATAGTGATCTAAAAATATGAATATAGACTGCTAAGAAAAACATAGACGCACCATTGCTATGTATATATCTAATTAGCCATCCATAATTTACGTCTCTCATTATATGTTCAACACTTGCAAAGGCTAAATCAGCATGAGCGACATAGTGCATAGCTAAAACTATACCAGTAACTATCTGAGTTATTAGGCAAAAAGTTAATATGCCTCCAAATGTCCACCAATAGTTTAAGTTTTTTGGTGTTGGATAATCTGTAAGGTGTTTACCAAGTGTTAACAAAGGTAAACGATCGTTAAACCATTTACCTGCTTTTGATGTTGGTGTGTATTCTTGTTCACTCATTTATTTTATCCGATTTTAATAGTGTTATTATCAACAAATTCAAATTTAGGTATTTCCATGTTAGTTGGTGCCGGGCCTTTTCTAATTCTGCCTGATACATCATAATGAGACCCATGACAAGGACAGAACCAACCATTATAATCTCCTTTATCTTTTAGTGGTACACATCCAAGGTGAGTACATACTCCTAACATGACCAACCATTCATCTTTACCTGTTTTTACTCTATCTTCATCTTTTTGTGGATCAGGCAAATCGTCCAAGTTGACAGCTCTGGCCTCTGCTATTTCCTCAGAAGTTCGCCTTTTTAAAAATACTGGCTTGCCTCTCCATAAAACTGTAATAGACTTTCCTGGCTCAATACTGCTTATATCTACCTCCGTTGTTGCTAGTGCTTGCTGGGCTTTATCTGGATTCATTTGATCAATCATTGGCCAAATAACAGCTCCAACACCAACAGCTCCAACTGTGTAGCTTGCGGTAAATAAAAAATCTCTTCTATTAACTTTTTTTTCTTCTTTGCTCATTTATGTAAGTGCTTATAATGTAATTATTAAATAAAACCAGATTATAAAAATTTCTAGGGTCAGAATGACACATAAATTAAGGTTAAATAATGCACATTGTACTTTATAAGCCCGATATTCCTCAAAATACTGCAGCAATAATAAGGTTAGGAGCTTGTTTTGATTTAAAAATTCACCTAATTGAGCCATGTGGGTTTAATTTAAGTGATGAAAGATTTAAAAGAGTTGTTATGGATTATATCGGTTTATCTAAAATTATTAGACACGA
The DNA here is from genome assembly GCA_902630665.1 of uncultured Pelagibacteraceae bacterium. Taxonomy (GTDB): domain Bacteria; phylum Pseudomonadota; class Alphaproteobacteria; order Pelagibacterales; family Pelagibacteraceae; genus Pelagilacustribacter. The sequence goes on along the minus strand of CACOVP010000005.1, from coordinate 26,280 downwards.
AGATTTTGAGACATTTTTAAAAAAATATAAAAAATCAAGAATAATTTTAATGACAACAAAAGCAAAAAAATTTTATCATAATTTTAAATTTAAGAAAAATGATATGCTTTTATTCGGAAGGGAAAGTGCTGGCGTACCTGAAAATTTACACAAAATTATTAAATACAAAATAAAAATTCCTATGAATAAAAAAACTAGATCACTTAATGTTGCTATTAGTGTTGCTATAGTTGCATCTGAGGCACTTAGGCAAAATAAATTATTCAAATGATGTCAATTGAGTTTAGAAAAAAGATTGTAGACAGTTGGTTTTCTTATTTACAAGCTCAAATTTGTAAAGAGTTTGAATTTTTAGAAAGAAATAAATTAAAGTTTAGCCAAAGAAATTGGAGTAAAAATAAAAAAAAAGAAGGTGGCGGCACCTCATTTCTCTTAACTGGAGGAAAGGTATTTGATAAGGTCGGTGTAAATAAATCGACTGTATCGGGAATTTTTCCGAAACAGTTTAGATCTAAAATCTTAGGTGCAGAAAAAAATGGTAAATATTGGGCCTCAGGAGTCTCTGTTGTGGCTCACATGAAAAATCCAAAAATTGCTGCTATTCATTTTAATACAAGATTTATTGTTACTTCTAAAGAATGGTTTGGGGGCGGTGTTGATGCGACTCCAAGTTTTAAAGATAATAAAGAAAAAAAGATTATTCATGATTGTTTAAAAATTGTTTGTAAACAAAATAAAAAGAATTATATCAAATACAAAAAATGGTGTGATGAATATTTTTATTTACCTCATAGAAAAGAGTCAAGAGGAATTGGAGGAATTTTTTTTGATTACGAAACAAAAGATTGGACAAAAAATTTTAAATTTGTGAGAGAACTTGGCTTGACATTTATTGATGTATCGAAAAAAATTATTAAGAGAAAAAAAAAAATAAAATGGTCTAAAAGAGATAAAGAAATACAATTATATAAAAGAGGAAGGTATGTTGAATTTAATCTTTTATATGATAGAGGTACAAAATTTGGATTAAACTCTGGAGGAAATATTGATTCAATTTTAATGTCATTACCTCCTGAAGCTAAATGGAAATAACTATGGAGAAAGAACCTATTACTTTAAGTGGGCTAAATGATTTAAAGTCAGAATTAGAAAATTTAAAAAGCATTCAAAGACCGAAAATAATTGAAGCAATAGCGGAAGCGAGGTCTCATGGTGATCTTAAAGAAAACGCCGAATATCATGCTGCAAAAGAGCAACAAGCATTAATTGAAAGTCGAGTAATTGCAATTAATGACTTAATTGCAAGGGCTAATGTGATTGACGTCACAAAAATTGAGAACAATGGGAAAGTAATTTTTGGTGCGACTGTAAAAGTTCAGGACTTAGACACTAACAAAAAAATTTCGTACAGATTAGTTGGTCAAGATGAAGCTGATATTAAAAAAAATTTGGTCTTTTTTAAAAGTCCAATAGGTAAATCTTTGATAGGAAAAAACAAGGGTGAAATGGTAAGTGTATTAACACCTTCAGGTGAAAAGAATTTTGAAATACTTGAGGTCGATTATATTTAATTAAAATTTTTTTCTATTAGCTCTTTGACTCTTTTATTCGAAATTTCGAAATTATTATTAATCCACTCTTTTTCTATTAGTTTCAAAGCTCTCCCCAAGGACTCTCCTTCTATCATTCCATTTTTTTTTAAGTAATCCCCATCTATTTTGAATTTAGGTACATTTGATCCTAAAATTTTTTTAGTAATTTTAAAAAATTCTTGAGTTTTGATTTTCGAATTAATAGAAAAATTGATTAAATTTAAATTTATTAGATGGTTTTTTCCGAAGATATAAACATTTCTTTTAAGGTCCTTTTCAAAAAAATCTTTGTTTTTTTTTATATGATTAAGTTGTAAGGCTAGCTTTCTCAAATTTTCTTTAATTTTATTTGAAACATTGTATTTATGAGAAAAATATTCGTGATTATCATTGTCATCTATTAATAAAACCGCGAGTAAAATTTCTTTATTAATATTGTTAATATTATATATTTTTTTTAATCTTTCTAATCTATCTAAATATAAAAATTCGGGAAATATCATCGAAAATATTTCCTTTAAGTTTTGGTTTTTATTAATATTTAAAACGCTCTTTAATTCTAAAATTTTTAATAACTCAATTAGCACTCTTTCTTTTGAAATTTTTTTAATTCCATCTAAATTTTGTTTAATTGCGTCACTTGTGGTTTTTTCAACTTTAATATCATACATAATTTTAAATCTAATAAATCTTATTATTCTTAAATAATCTTCCTCTATTCTTTTTTGAGGATCTCCAATGAATTTAACATTTTTATTTTTAAGATCTACAGTACCCATTTGAGGATCAAAAATTTTACCATTGATGTTCAAATAAATTGCATTAATTGTAAAATCTCTTCTTTCAGAGTCCAATTGCCAATTATCTGTATATTGTATTTCAGCGTGCCTACCATCTGTTTTTATGTCTTTTCTTAATGTTGTTATTTCTATTTTTTGATTTTTTGAAATGATCGTCAAAGTTCCGTGTTTAATACCTGTATCAATAATCTTTAAATTTGTACCGCTTAGCTTTTCTTTTATTTGATCAACTGTTAAAATTGTTGCAACATCAATATCTTCAATTTTTTCACCTAAAATATGTTTTCTAACACAACCTCCAACAAATTTAGTAACTTCTTTATCTTTAGGGAAACCTTTTTGTAATCTTTTAAAAATAAATCTTAGCTCTTTATTTTTATAAAACGGAAAAATAAAATTTTTGATGTTTTGTAAATAATTAAAACTTAGATTAAACATAAATCTATGGCTGGGGCACTAGGATTCGAACCTAGGATGGCGGTATCAAAAACCGCTGCCTTACCGCTTGGCTATGCCCCAATAGTAAGTGACTGATATATCATAATTAAATAAATTTAAATAGTTTTTGCGATTGAAAACCAAAATTTTGGGTATTTTTTTCTCAAATTTTTAAGTGCGACTTTTGAACAATTTTTATTAACAAATAATCCATAACAGGTTGATCCCGAACCAGTCATTCGTGAAAAATAGCAACCTTCTTCTTTAGCTATGTTTTTTAATATTTTTTGAATTATTGAGTATTTTTTTTCAACAATTGATTGTAAATCATTATTTGAATTAATAAGAAAATCAATAAATTTTTTTTTTGATTTTAAATCTGTTTGTGAAATGTTTTTTGACCGAGTAAATCTTTTTACTTTTGAAAAAACCTCTTTAGTCGAACACTTTATATTCGGATAAACTAATAAGAAATAAAGTTTATACTTTTTATCAAACTTTTTTGCTGTCTCAATATTTTTAAGATATCCTTGATTATGAAAAAATAGCGTTAAATCAGAACCAATAAATTTTGTTATTTTATTTAATTTGCTCTTGATTAATTTTTTTTTTGCTAGATTTTTTAAAATAGTCGCAGCATTGCTGGTTCCTCCACCTAGACCTGCGAAAACAGGTATATTTTTATAAACTTTGACTGAATAAAAAGCAGAAATTAATTTTTTTTTTCTCAAAATATGTAGAACTTTTTTTACAGAATTGTTAGTTCGGTTAACAAACTTAGAATATGGACCTTTAAAAAAAATCTGATCCTTATTTTTGTTTTTAAGTTTTTTAATGATTATTTTATCATTCAAATTTATTAAGCAATAGACTGACTTTAAATCATGTAAACCGGTTTTTAATTTTTTTTTTAAATTAAGTGATAAATTTATTTTTGCGTAAGATTTTAAGACCATGTTTTAAAGGCCTTTAATTAATTTTTTTTCAATTTCATCTTTTAAATCTTTTTCGGCTTTTTCTAAATTTAAAACATAATTCCAATAATATCTTGCCTGAATTACATTTCCATTTTTCCATAAAACATCTCCATAATGGTCGTTTACAATAGGATCAGCGGGCAACAATCTTACAGCAAGTTGGAGATATTCTTTGGACTCTTTATATCTTTTTAATTTGAATAGTGCCCATCCTAAAGAGTCTATTATATATGGATCATTGGATTTAATTTTATTTGCTTTTTCTAACATCTCTAATGACTTGTTTATCTTGACACCTTGCTCTATCCAAGAATAAGCAAGATAATTTATTACGTAAGCTTGATCAGGGCTAGCTTCTAAGGAGGCAAGAAGATCTTTTTCAGCTTTATTCCACTCTCCTATTCTCTCGAAAGCTACTCCCCTGCTATCAGTTACTTCGGGAAATAGAGGGTGACTTTGATTTATGCTATCGAGTATCTCAGAATAAAATTTTATAGATTCTTTAAATTTTTTATTATTTTTTAAAAACTCAGCATAATCAAAAATTTCATATAAACCTTTTGAATGTAATTCGTTATAAGCTTTTGATAATAATTTTATTGAGAGCTCTTCTTTTTTTTCTTGAATTAAAATTTTTGAAATTTGTTTGTAAGAATACCACTTAAAAGCTTCTCCATAATTGATTAATTTTTTGTAAGAGTTTTTGGCTTTTGCAAAATCTTCTACATTATAAAAATTTTCCGCTTCTAATGAAATATAAGCTTGAAATTCTTTATTTAGATATTTAGCTAAATTTAAATAAAAATTAGATGAATAATAAAGTGATTGAGATGACAAAGCGCTTGCGGATATAAATAAGATTTCTGCTGCAATATGACTTTCATTTTTACAATCAAAATAAAAACCAGCTTTTGTTTTTTCTAGATCAAATTTATACTGATTAAGTAAAAGATTTCTCGGGTTGTTTTTAAGTGATTCTTGAATGATTTTTTTAGCCTGGGAACTTTTTCCTGCATCGTGTAAATATTTTGCGTAAAAATAACTGTATCTAGAAAAATCTATTTTTTGATTTACTAGAAGGCTTTGAAATTTAGCTTCGGTTTTTTCACTATTAAAATAGCAGTACAGAAATACATCTTGTATCTTGTTTAAATTTTCAAATCTATCGTCAAATGTAAGCAAATTTGACTCGGCTTTTTCTAATTTTATATTTTTCAAGCTAGATAAAAGATACAGCGAATTAGTAATGTAGTTATCCAATAAAGACCGATCTGTAAGCCTTTTTGCTTTATCAAAATATTTTTTTGCATAGTCAAATTGAGAATTTTTAAGATAATGTGTGCCTAGGACCAAGTTGCTCTCAATTGTGTCTATTTTTCTTTTTTCAAGTTTTTTGGAAAAATTATAGGCTTGACTAAAATTTCCTGAGTTTACTAAAGAATATAAATATTTAGATGCGTAAAAAGGATGACTCTCCTCTAGTCCATCAAGTTTTTTCAAATATTTATAAGACCTAGAATATTTGCTATTATTTAAAAGTAAAATTCCTGAAAAATAGTTAGCAATATTTTCACCTTTACTATACTTTTCTAAAGTTTTTCCTTCAATTGTGGAAAAAGTAATTAAAAGAATGACAAATAAAAAAAGTATTGTAATCTTTTGTAGCTTTATACTTTTAAACATACTATGATAAAAAACTCATCTCTTAAGTTAATTAAATATTTTAATTTAATAAATTATAATTTAATTTACAATAATAAGGCAATTAACAGGTATAAAAAAGAAAAATTTGAGTTGTCAGAGGATCAAGCTGAAAGTTTAAATCTATTAAAAAAATCAATTTTAAATCTAAAAAACTGTGATTTAAAAAATCAGGCAAAAAATATTGTTTTCAACGATGGAAATCCTAAATCAAACATCATGCTAATAGGTGAGGCACCGGGTGCAAATGAAGATCTAGAGGGATTACCATTCGTGGGGAGAGCCGGTCAACTTTTAGATAAAATGCTTTCAGCGATAAATTTAGATAGACAAAAAGTATATATTTCAAACATAATCAATTATCGACCTCCTGATAATAGAAGACCTACTGAAGATGAAATTAAAAGATATTTACCTTTTATAACAAAACACATTGAGATTATAAAACCAAGAATATTAGTGCTTCTAGGTAGTACTGCAATGAATGCTCTTATAGGTAAAGATAATGTTATTTCAAAAATGAGAGGTAAATGGATTGAGAAACAATTTGGAACTTGTAAAACCTCAGTAATTATAACTTTTCATCCAGCTTTTTTAATGAGACAACCGGCCCAAAAAAAATTGGCTTGGATTGATTTAAAAATGATAAGAGATAAAAAAACTAACCTAAAAATTTGATTGAGAGAACTGATTACAGCTGGAGTAGATGAAGTAGGGAGAGGATGTCTGGCAGGTCCTGTTGTTTCAGCCGCTGTAATATTAAAAAAAGGTATTAATTTAAACCTTTTAAAAGACTCAAAGAAAATATCATTTTTTAAAAGACAAGAAATTTCAAAACACATTAAAAATAATTCTTATTTTGCAATTGGCATCGCATCTGTGGAGGAGATCCTAAGTCTAAATATTTTACAAGCATCATTACTCTCAATGAAAAGGGCAATTGAAAAGCTTGAAGTGAAACCAAGTTTGACTTTAATAGACGGAAATTTTGCACCAGCCGGCTTAAAAAATTATAAAACAATTATAAACGGAGACGAAAAAATTAAAGTCATAGGCGCTGCTTCAATTGTTGCAAAAGTTTATAGAGATAGATTTATGATAAAATTGTCTGAAAAATATTCTAATTATGCTTGGGAGAGAAATTTTGGTTATGGGACTAAAGCTCATCTTGAGGGTTTAAAAAAATTTGGCGTAACTTCACATCACAGAAAAGGTTTTAAACCTATACACAAGATATTGTCCAGCTAAGAATCCCAGACACAAAAAGGCTCATTTTTTTTCTTAATTCGTTTGACCCTTGATTCAATTTAAAGTTGAATTAAGAAAATGTTAAAATTTTCTAACAAAGTTATTAATGGTGACTGTTTAAAGGAATTAAAAAAAATTCCTGACAAAACTTTTGATTTAGTTTTTGCTGATCCACCTTATAACATGCAGATTGGTGAAAAATTAACACGTCCAGATTCTAGTAAAGTCAATGGTGTTAATGATAAATGGGATCAATTTAATAATTTCAAACATTACGATGAATTTTGTAAGTCTTGGTTAGCTGAATGCAAAAGAATTTTAAAAGATAATGGATCTATTTGGGTAATAGGTTCTTATCATAATATTTTTCGGGTAGGATATCATTTACAAAATTTAGGTTATTGGTTGCTTAACGATGTTATTTGGAGGAAAAATAATCCAATGCCAAATTTCAGGGGAACAAGATTTACTAATGCTCACGAGACACTTATTTGGGCATCAAAGACTAAAAAATCAAAATATACTTTTAATTATCAATCTCTCAAATGTTTAAACGATGATTTGCAAATGAGGTCGGACTGGATATTGCCAATTTGTAATGGAAAAGAGAGGATAAAAAAAAATGGAAAAAAAATACATTCCACGCAAAAGCCAGAAGCCCTACTTCACAGAATTATATTAGCAACTACTAATAAAGGTGACGCTGTATTTGATCCTTTTTTAGGTACAGGAACCACTGCTGTCGTATCCAAAAAATTAGGTAGAAATTATTATGGGATTGAAAAAGATAAAAAATATTTCGTTGCAGCTAAAGAAAGGATTAACAAGACCAAAACAATAGCTGATGACTACCTAGATACTATTGAAAATAATAAATCAAAACCTAGAATACCTTTTGGCTCACTAGTGGAGTTGGGAATAATTAAACCTGGAACATCTTTGTTTGATCAAAATAAAAAGATTAATGCAAAAATAATGGTTGATGGAAGTATAAAATATAAGGATACAGAAGGATCAATACATAAAATCGCAGCAAAAATAATGGGCGCAGAAAGTTATAATGGTTGGACTTATTGGCATTATAATTTAAACGGATCGACCGTACTGATTGATAATTTAAGGCAAAAATTTATTGCTGGTAAACAAATTTAATTTTTGTAGACTGTTCCTAAATAAGAACTAATAAATTTTTTTCTTTTTACAAGAAACTTCATGAAAAAATTTCTTAATGTTTGCATTATTAAGCTAGAAAAATGGAAAGCAAAAAAGTTAATATTTGATCTTCTCTTTACTAACTTTGCTCTTCTTGATCTCTCTTGAAAGTAAATATTTTGAATTTCTGCTTTATCATCTTGAATTAAATTAAATAATTCGTAGGCACTCTCTATCGATTGCCCTGCTCCTTGAGCTAAAGTTGGTAAAAATCCATTAAAAGCGTCTCCAATATAAAAAACTTTGTTATTTGTGGACGGAAGTATTTGAGGAGTAAAATATAAAGGCCAAGACTTCAAATCTCCTTTAAAAACTTTTTCTAAGTCAGAATTTTGTGCAATAACTTTACCAACTAATAACTTAATATTATCAGGATCATATTTTTTTTCTCTAATAATACAAACAACATTAAGTTCTTTATTTTTATTTATAGGATAAATAACAACGTGGCAATTTTTTCCCATCATGAGACTAATATTTTCTTCGTCTATCGTTAGATCAGATTTTGATTTAAGTATTGTTCTTACAGCTACTGCTTTTTTAAATTTAGGCTCGTTTTTTTTCTTTTCAAAAAAGGATCTTGTATTTGAAAAAATACCATCAGCGCCAACAACTATGTCAACAAGGTCGTTCGTGTTATCGTCAAATTTAATAAGCACCTTGCCTTTTAGTTCAGAAACTTCTTTTATTTTTTTTCCAAATCTTAAGTGTTGAGTATAAACTTCATCTTTTAAAAACTCTATTAAAGTTGATCTTTGTAATGTTGTATATTTACTCTGACCCTTATTAAATTGTGTTAAATCTAAATCACAAATTTTTTTATTTTGAATATTATAAAAATCAACTGCTTTTGGGTGAAATATTTTCTTATCATTAATCTTGTTAAATTCAATTTGATTTAAAATTTTTATACTATTTGTTGAAAGTTGAATTCCATACCCTTCATCAAGAGATAAGCTTTCATTTTTTTCATACAACATAAATTCATGATCAGAATTTCTTTTTATAAAGTTTGCAAGAGTTAAACCTGCTATACCAGCACCAATAATCGCTATTTTTTTTTTCATTAAAATAAAGTTGATACTTGTCTAAATATTTTTTTTGTAAAACTTGGAACAAATTCCCTATTATTTTTTAAGGAATACCAACTGTACGCCCTCGGAATTTTATCTGAAAATTTATAATATAAATTTATATTTAATTTTAAATTTGAAATTGAATTTTTATATTTTTTAAGAAATGTCCAGTTTGGATTTTTAAAAGATCTTTTGGTTTCTTTAATTTCTGGTAAATTGAAATTCTTTAAAAAACTTATTTGATTGCTTTTAGTTAATGCTATTTGTTTTTTTTTGTTTATGTAACAAAAAATATCATAGTTTTTATTTTTAATCATTTTATTTCTAATATTTTTAATTTTTTTACTAGACTTAAAATACTTACAAGTTTTTTTCAAACAACACGTAAGACAATTTGGGTCTTTTGGTTTACATATTAATGCTCCAAATTCCATCAAAGCCTCAACAAAATCATCGTTTCGTCTAGTGACAAAAAGTTTTTTTTTATTTTTTTTAATAAATTTATCAAAATTTATTTTATTTTCTTCAATGTTTAAATTTCTCGAGAATACTCTTTTTACATTTCCGTCTAATGCTATTCTTGGTTCATTATAAACTAATCCTAATAATGCGTTCGCAGTATAGTCACCTACTCCTGGAAGTTTTTTTATTTCAATTATTGATCTTGGTAATATAGAATTGTAATTTTGAATTAAAATTTTAGAACTTGCTAAAAGATTTCTTGCTCTTCTATAATAACCCAGGCCTTCCCACATTTTTAAAATTTCTTTTTCATTGCTTTTAGACAAATCATTTAATGTTTTAAATTTTTTAGTGAATTTGTTAAAAAATGGAACTACTGTTTTTACTTGAGTTTGTTGCAACATAAATTCACTTAAAAGCCTATAATACAGATTTTTAGGTGACTTTTTGCCAACACGCCAAGGTAAAGTTCTTTTGTTATTATCATACCAAGCTAAAATTTTTTTTGATAGTGTCGAATTTATATGCATAACAAAAATAATAATAAAACGCAGACGTACATACAAGGTCTTCGACCCTTTTCAACTTCGATTCCAAAAACTTTAAGGAAATATTTGAGAAAAGGTGGCTATAATTATTCTAATATAGTTGATAACTGGACAAAAATAGTTGCTAAAAATATTTCAGACTACTGCTATCCTATTAAGATAAAAATGGGAAAAGATATGAAAGACGGAACTTTAATATTAAATGTTGTTCATGGAAAAGAAATAGAAATTGAGTACGAAAAGAATAAGATAATGGATAAAATCAATAGTTTTTTTGGATATGATTGCATTACTAGCGTGAAGCTTAAAATCGTACAAGCTAAAATAAATAAGCAAAAAAAGATATTAAGAGTATTTAAAGATTTAGATAAGATTGAAAAAAAAATGCAAAAAATTAATGATAACCAATTAAAAATTTCACTTAATAATTTTTTAAAAGCATACAATGAAAAAGTTAAATAATTTTATTTACAAAATATTTCCTATTTTTTTGGTTTTATTTTCTATAGAGGTCAAAAGTCAAATTATAGGTTTGGGAAATCAAGACTCTAAGATAACAGTAAAAGTTTTTTCATCTTTAACTTGCCCAGCTTGTGCTAATTTCCACTCAAAAATTTTTTATAAATTAAAACAAGAATACATTGACAAAGGTTTAGTAAGGTTTGAACACCATCCTTTTCCATTAGACTTAGCTGCCTTAAATGCAGAAATAATTTTAAGATGTAGTGTTGACAACAATAAAAACTTTAAACTTTTAGGCAAAATCTATGAAAATCAGAGAAACTGGGCTGTTGGTTCTGATATCATTAAAGTTAATGAGTCGATCAAAAAAATTACGGCTGAACTTAATTATGATAATAAAAAAATAGATACTTGTTTGAAAAATGAAGAAATACAAGACCAAATATTAAGTTTGAGAATTGAAGCACAGAAAAAATATAAAATTGAAGCTACGCCAACAATATTCATTAATGAAAAAAAATATTCTGGAAAATCAGATTACAAAGAATTTAAAAGGGAATTGGAGAAAAAACTTTAATGAAATTTAAAAATTTAGAGATGACAGGTTTTAAATCTTTTTCTGAAAAAACAACTGTGCTCATAGAAAAGGGTCTGACAGGAATTGTTGGACCAAATGGTTGTGGAAAGTCTAATATTGTTGAAGCACTAAGATGGTGTATGGGAGAAAATTCTGCGAAAAGCATGAGAGGCTCAGGCATGGAAGATGTAATTTTTTCAGGAACATCTAATAGACCTTCTAAAAATATTTCTGAGGTTTCCTTATTGCTTGATAATGGTGAAAAAACTGGACCAGTGCAATATAAAGAATTTGAGGAAATATCCATAAGAAGGAAAATTGAAAAAGATAAAGGTTCAAAATATTTCATTAATGATAAAGAGGTGAGAGCTAGAGACGTTCAAACTTTCTTTGCTGATCTTTCTACGGGAGCTCATTCTCCATCTTTAATTAGCCAAGGAAGAATTGGGCAATTAGTCACCTCTAAACCAATTGAAAGAAAATCTATTCTTGAAGAAGCAGCGGGTATTTCTGGTATTCACTCCAGAAGACATGAAGCTGAAACAAGATTAAACGCGGCTGAAAATAATTTGAAAAGAGCTGATGAGTTGAGAAAACAACAACAAAAGCAGCTTGATAACTTAAAAAAACAAGCTGAGGAAGCTACTAGATACAAAGAAATTTCTGGTCAAATAAAAAAAATTGAGGCTGGTTTGTACTTTTTGAAGATTAAAGATATCGAAAAAGATAAAAAAAAGATTCAAGAAAAGTTAAGTGAACTTGAGGATGAGATTAGCGCGATAAATATTGATTATAACCATAATAATACTCTTTTAGAGGAAGAAAATAGAAAGTTGGCACCTCTGCGAGATAAAAAGATGGAAAGTGCCGCTACATTACAAAAATTAAATTTGGATATGACAAGCCTTGTTGAAGAAGAAGCAAGAATCAAATCTTTACAAGAAAAGCTTGAAAAATCTGTCAAAATTGTTGAGTCAGATCTTGAACGTGAAAAAAGTATTTCACTAGACGCTGAATTAAACGAAAAAAGAATCTTAAAAGAAAAGGAAGATCTTCTTAATACAGAAACAAGATTATTAGATGTAGAAACAAATTCTTCTAGAGAACTGCAAATTTCAAAAAATGAATTGAATAATTTTCAAAGCCAGTTAGATAATATGCTTGATCAAATTGAAGATGATATTGATAATAATAAAAAACTTTCTAAAGAAACTTTTAAAGAATTAAAAAAATTAGTAAAAAAAATTACACTTTCTCAAGAGGAATATGCAGAAAAATACGGAAAAAATAAATCTATCGAGAGCGAGTCGATTAAAAGAAAAGAAAGAATTAAAAATATTGATGTTGAATTAGAAAACTGGAGAAATCTAAAAACTAATTCAGAAAAGATGGTGTTTGAATTAAATGATAGAATAAGCCGAATAAAATTAGAAATTGCAGAAAATCAAAAAAATCCCGAAAGAATAGCGACTTCTAAGGGTCAGAATTTACAAAACTTGGAAAATATAAAAAAAAGAAACGAGGAAATAGAAAGCGAACTACTTGAAGCAGAAAAAAAATTTGGTTCTATCAATGAAAATCTTAGAGAAATTCAACTAAAACTTACTAGTCTGAAAGAAAATAAAGCTCGTAATGAGGCTACTATTGAAGGTATAGAAAATAGGAAAAAAGATTTGCTTTATTCAGTCAAGAGTGAACTTAATATAGAAAATGAAAGCTCAATTTTACCACAATCAGATTTAAGTGATGTAGAATTTGAAAATTTTCCCTCAATGGAAGAACAGTCTGAAAAAATTGAACAAACTAAGAAGATTAGAGACTCTCTTGGCTCAGTTAATTTAAGAGCTGATGAAGAAACCAAAAAATATGAGACTGAAATCAAAAAAATGGAGGATGATAGAGCTGACTTGTATACAGCGATTGTAAAATTAAAGACAAGTATTGATGAATTAAATCAAAAAGGTAGGGAAAGATTGCTTGATGCTTACACAAAAGTTAATAGAAAATTTAATGAGGTTTACACAAAATTATTTAATGGTGGAACAGCAAAAATAGAGTTGGTTGACTCAGATGATCCTTTAGAGGCAGGTTTAGAAATGTTTGTTTCTCCTCCAGGAAAAAGACTTCAATCGATTACTCTTCTATCCGGGGGTGAACAAGCCTTGACGGCTTTATCTCTCATTTTTGCTGTTTTTTTAGTGAACCCTTCCCCTATTTGTGTGTTAGACGAAGTAGATGCTCCTTTGGATGATGCGAATGTTACAAGATTTTGTGGATTACTGGATGATTTAACAAAAATTACTAACACAAAATTTATTATCATTACTCACCATGCTTTAACTATGTCCAGAATGGATAGACTTTATGGTGTCACAATGGCTGAGCAAGGGGTAAGCCAACTAGTATCTGTTGACTTGCAAAGAGCCGAGGAATTAGTTGCATAGATAAAATGACAGATCCAGATGATTTTAAAACTCGCCTAAAAATTGCAAAATCTAAAATAAAAAACCAGCTTTTAAATGATAATGAAAAAAGGGGCTCGTTTATGGGAAACGCTTTTAAGCTTGGAACAGAGCTTGTGGCTGCAGTCGCAGTTGGGACAATAATTGGGTTTATTTTAGATAATTGGTTTGATACTAAACCTTGGTTAATAATAATTTTCTTTTTTTTGGGCGCAGCTGCTGGCATGTTAAACGTAATAAGAGCAGCTAAAAAAATGCAGAAAGAAGACTAGAAAGTTTATATGGCAAGTAATCCAATGCAACAGTTTACAGTCCACAAAATTGGACCTGAAATAAAAATTGCTGGTATTGATTTATCTTTTACTAATGCAAGTATGTTTATGGTGATTAGCGCCTCAATAATTATTTTATTTTTATATTTAGGTTCAAAGAATAAAAGTATAATTCCTAGCAAATTGCAGCTTATCGCTGAAATGTTTTATGCTTTTGTTGCAAAGATGATTAGTGACACCGCTGGCTCGAAAGCAAAACCTTATTTTCCTTTTATATTTAGCTTATTTATGTTTGTTCTTTTTTGCAACATGGTAGGGATGTTGCCTTACTCTTTTACAGTTACAAGTCATATAATAGTAACTTTAATTATGGCTTTATTTATTTTTGTGGCGGTTACTGTAATTGGTTTTATAAAACATGGTTTTAAATATTTAAGTATTTTTGTCCCCAGCGGAGTACCAGTCGTGCTTTTACCTTTAATAACAATTATTGAAATAATTTCTTACTTAAGTAGACCAGTAAGTTTATCAGTGCGTTTATTTGCGAATATGATGGCGGGTCATACCATGCTAAAAGTTTTTGGAGGATTTGTCGTAAGTTTAGGAGTATTAGGTGGTTGGTTACCACTTAGTTTTTCAGTAGCATTAACAGGTTTGGAAATTTTAGTAGCATTTCTTCAAGCATATGTTTTTGCAATATTAACCTGCATCTATTTAAATGATGCATTAAATTTACACCATTAATAAAGGAGGAAAAATGGAGTTAGAAGCGGCAAAAATGATTGGAGCAGGTCTCGCTGCAATCGCATTAGCTGGAGCTGGTGTAGGTATCGGAATTATTTTCGGTAACTACTTATCAGGTGCAATGAGAAATCCATCAGCGGCTCAAAAACAATTCCCTAATTTGCTGTTAGGGTTTGCTCTTGCAGAAGCTACGGGATTGTTTGGGCTAGTAGTGGCTTTAATTATTTTATTTGCATTTTAGTAAATTAAATATGAAAAGTTTTTTATTTCTTTTTATAGCTCTAAAAGCTATAGACTTTGATTTGTATGCGGCTGAGGCTGGTATGCCTCAGCTGGATCCAACATATTGGGCGTCTCAAGCATTTTGGTTAATTTTGGTTTTTACAATACTTTATATTTCGATATCAAAATTTTACCTGCCAAAAATCAAAAATAATTTGGACAATAGAGAAAGCAAAATTAAAGAGGACTTAGAGAACGCAAATAAATTCAAAGAACAAACAGAGGAAAAAATAAAAGAATATGAAGCAATACTTAAAAATGCTAAAAAAGAAGTAACAAAAATACACTTTGAGTCAAAAAAAATTTTAGATAAAAATATTCAATCAAAAAAAAATTCAATGGAGAAAGAAATCGAAAAAGAAATAGCTAAGGCTCAAAAAGAAATTTTAGAAATTAAGAAAAATTCTATTTTATCAATACAAAAGATCTCGGAAAGCATTTCTTCAACTCTAATTGAAAGTATTTCTGGAGATAAATTAAACGAAAGCAGTATTAGAGCTACAGTTGAAGAAGTTTCGAAAAAAAATATCGGAAAATACCTATGACATTAGATGCAACTTTCTGGGTGACTATCTCTTTCTTTATTTTTTTGGGGATTCTAGTTTATTTTAAAATACCTCAAAAAGTAAAAGATACTCTTGAAGGAAATATTTTAAATATTAAAAACCAAATAAGCGAGGCAGAAAAACTTAAAGATGATGCTAAAAATATGTTAATCGAACAAGAAAGAAAAATTAGTAATTCAAAAGATGAGGTTAAATTAATGATTAATAAGGCAAGTGAAGAGGCAGAAAAAAACGTCATTAGGGTAAATGAAGAGTTTCACAATTTAATGGAAACTAGAAAAAAAAATGCTGATGAAAGAATTAGACAGCTTAAAAGTCAAGCTGAAAAGGATATTAAAAATGCATCGGTTAAAATAGCCATAGAGTCGGTTGAAAAATTGATTAAAAACTCACTGGATAAAAGCAAATTAGATAAAATTTACAGCTCTAGTATCGAAGAAACAAAATTAGCACTTAAGAAGAAATCTAGTTAGAATAGGCCATTAACATATGGCAAAAAAAACAACTGTTATTGGTTCAGGTTTTGGAGGGATGGCTGCTGCACTTAGGTTAAAAGCAAAAGGTCATAAAGTTACTTTATTAGAAAAACATCCAGATTTAGGTGGTCGAGCAAGAGTTTTTAAAAAAGATCATTTTATTTACGACGGTGGTCCAACAGTAATAACTGCTCCATACCTATTTGAGGAATTATTTTCATTATTTAATAAAAATATTTCTGACTATGTAGAAATAGTCCCTTTAGATTTATGGTACAGATTTGTATTCAGTAACGGGGATACATTTGACTATAATGGTGATGATAAATCTATGGAGGAACAAGTAAAAAAGTTTAACCCTAATGATTATGAAGGATATAAAAATTTAGTAAATTTTACTAAAAAAATCTTTGACAAAGGGTTTACGGATTTATCTGACAAACCCTTTAATAATTTAGTTTTTATGATGAAACAAATTCCATCTTTATTAAAATTAAAAAGCTATAAGTCAGTTTATAGTTTGGTTTCTAACTATATTTCTAATGAAAAATTAAGAAGAGTATTTAGTATGCACCCACTTTTGGTAGGCGGTAATCCTTTTAGCACTACTTCAATATATACATTGATTTTATTTTTAGAGAAGAAATGGGGAATTCATTACTCAATGGGAGGTACAGGAAGTGTTGTTCAAGCTTTAGAAAAACTTATGATTGAGGAAAATGTCAAAATTATCAAAAACGCAGAAGTCACAGAAATACTTACAGAAAATAAAAAGGTTAAAGGTGTTAAAATTAATAATTCAAAAATAATTAATAGCGACTATGTAATATGTAACTCCGATCCCCCAAATGTTTACAACAACTTGATTAAATCAAAGAAGGATTATGATTTTTTCTTTAAACAGAAAATGAGAAGAATGGATTATTCAATGGGATTATTTGTTTATTATTTTGGCTCTAAAAAAAAATATACCAATGTTGCACATCATACAATTTATTTTGGAAAAGATTATGAAAAACATCTTGATAAAATCTTTGAAAAGAAAATACTTTCAGAAGATATAAGCTATTATTTACATCGACCTTCTGCAACAGATCCTAATATGGCACCAGATGGCCAAGATGCTTTTTATGTATTGGTTCCCGTCCCTAATAATTTATCTAAAGTTGATTGGATCGCAGAAGGTAATAAGTTTAAAGATTTAGTTTTAGAAAAAATGAGTAAAACTGTTCTACCTGGTATTAAAGAAAATGTGGTAAGTGATTTTTATTTAACACCAGACTACTTCGAAATAGATCTAGCAACTCTTTATGGATCTGGATTTTCAATTCAACCAAAATTTTCTCAATCAGCTTATTTTAGATTTCACAACCAATCTGAAATCTATAAAAACTTATACTTTGTTGGTGCTGGTACTCATCCAGGTGCTGGAATGCCCGGGGTTCTCTCTTCAGCAAAAGTTTTAGACAATTTATTTTAATGAAAGAAAATTTATTAAAAAAACATGCTAAATCTTTTTATTGGGCAAGTTTTTTTTTACCAAATAATACTTTAAGTAAATGCTCATCTTTATATAATTTCTGTAGAACATTGGACGATATAGTTGATGATGATAATAATCTAAGTGTAAAGAGAGAAATTTTCTCAAAATTTAAAAAAGATTTTGAGAATAAAAATCTAGAAAATCAAATTATAAAGGATATGTGGTCAATTATTGATAGTGAAAATATTTCTAAACAAGTAATAATTGATTTATTTGATGGGGTTGAAACAGACTTAGAAGAGCAAGTCGTAATTAATTCAAAAAAAGATTTATTTGTTTACTCTTATAGAGTGGCAGGGACAGTCGGATTAATGATGTCAAAAATTTTGAAAGTAAAAAATAAAGAAGCTCTAAAAGGCGCGATTGATCTAGGGATAGCTATGCAACTTACTAATATTGCTAGAGATGTTTGTGAGGATAAAGCTCGAAATAGAGAGTACGTAAAACACGATTTTTCATCAATTCGAACTATTATAGATGACTCTCAAGTATTTTACGAAAAATCATTCAAATCTATGAGCTACATACCATTGAAATCTAGATTTTCAGTTATTGTTGCAAGACGAGTTTATAGAAAAATAGGTGATTACATTTTAAAGCAAAAAGACATAGATAATTATAACAAAGCCGGCAGAATATACGTCCCAGTATTTGAAAAAGTAATTCAGACCTTTTTATCTATTATTGACTTTATCAAGTTATTATTCATCAGAAAATTAAAGTACAACAATCAATTAAATCATAATATTTTAGAACAAGAGATTAATTTGAATGAAAGAATTTGATTATATTATTGTTGGAGGTGGATGCGCTGGTTTATCTTTGGCCTATGAGCTTGAAATAAATGATAAGTTAAAGGAGAAAACTTTAGCAATAATTGAAACCCGTGAAGAGTATAAGAGAGATAAAACTTGGTCATTCTGGAAAGTATTTGATCATAATTTTGAAGATTGTGTAATTAAAAGTTGGAATAACTTTACAATTAATACTGCTGAAAACTCTAATGAATTAACAAATAAAAAATTTCCTTACCAAAGTATCGATAGTGGAAAATTTTATAAAAAGATAAACTCTAAACTTTCTTCTAATTTAAATATTAGTTTTTTCAAAAATCTGAACGAAGTCAATTCAGAAAATTCAATAATTTTTAATAGTATTTTTGAAATGCAACTTGATAAATCTGAGTTATGGCAACATTTTCAAGGTATCGAGATAGAGACACCTAAGAACATTTTTGATGAGGAAATAATAAACTTAATGGATTTTAATTGTGATCAGAGAAAAGATGTACATTTTTTCTACACATTGCCATTCAGCAAAAACAAAGCATTGATTGAAACTACTTGGTTGTCGGATTTAGAGGATCAGAGCCTCAGAGATTATGACCTTCAGTTAGAAAATTATATTGAGAAT
This sequence comes from uncultured Pelagibacteraceae bacterium, assembly GCA_902630665.1. Lineage (GTDB taxonomy): Bacteria > Pseudomonadota > Alphaproteobacteria > Pelagibacterales > Pelagibacteraceae > Pelagilacustribacter. Next base: position 7,429 of record CACOVP010000005.1, on the reverse strand, counting down.
AATCTGGGGATAAAAAACTATAAAATAAATTTTACTGAAAAAGGAGCTATACCACTCTTTTCTCCATCATTAAGTAATAACGATAAAATAATTAATATCGGATCAGCTGGAGGGATGACTCGATTAAGTACAGGTTACACTTTTTTGAACATTCAAGAACATAGTCGTTATATTGTAAAAAACATTGACAATATTAATAAAGCGAAAATATTCTCTATAGGAAAAAAATATCAATTTTTAGATAAAGTATTTTTAAAAGTATTAGAAAAACACCCCGAAAAGATGCCTAAAATTTTTTTTAATATGTTTAAAACTTCTTCAAATACGATTATAAAATTTTTATCTAATAAAAGTAATATTATCGAAGACATAAATATTATTAGAAAAATGCCAAAATTAATTTTTTTAAAAGCATTATTTAATTAATGGAAAATATCAACTTTAAGCACTCAATCGTTTTTTTTAATTTTTGTATTTTGATAAGTCCTCTTTATCTAATGCTCAATTTTGAACCAGTTATATTTTGCTTGTTTTTAATTTTAATTTTAGGGATTTCTCACGGAGCATTAGATAATATTAAAGGTAAAAAGCTTTTAAGGTCATTCGGATATAAACAAACCGTATCATTTTATCTTGTGTATGTATTAATTTCATCATTGATAATAATATTCTGGTTGATATTTCCTAATACAATTTTATTACTTTTTTTAATTGTGGCCGCCTATCATTTTGGAAAAGAAGATACAGTATTTTTTTTTAGAAAAAAGTTTCTCTTATCTGAGTTTTTATTCTTCTTAAAAGGATCAACAGTAATTATGGCCCCCTTATTATTAAAGAGAGAAGAAACTAATGAAATATTTAAGACTCTAAATTTTGAAGTTTTTGAAGCAGGATTTTTTAGTAATGAATTTTTAATTGTAATGTTATGTCTTGGTTTTTTATCATCTATGTACATTTCAAAAAAAGAAAACGCAAATTTAAAAGGTATCATGATAATGGACTTCTTTTCTTTAATTATACTAAATTTTTTTTTGTCTCCTATTTTAGCTTTCACTCTTTATTTTTGTTTTCTTCACTCATTTAGACATTCGATTACTCTTATTTTTGAGTTGGATAGATCTTTCAAGCCAGGGCTTAAAAAATTTATAATTAAAGCTATCCCTTTAACTTTTGTAACTACAGTAATATTTTTATTAGCAATATATTTTTTAAATAATTTTTATAAGCTTGATGAGGCCATTTATAAGGTAATATTTATTGGTTTGGCGTCACTAACTTTTCCGCATATATTGTTAGAATATCTTTTAGAAAAAAATGAAAAAAGAACTTAAAATTTATTTAGCCTCACCAAGAGGATTTTGTGCTGGAGTTAAAAGAGCAATTGAAATAGTTGAAAAATCTATTAGCAAGTTTGGAGCTCCGGTATATGTTCGTCATGAAATAGTACACAATAAACAGGTTGTGGAAGAGTTAAAAGAAAAAGGTGCAATTTTCATTGATGAATTATCTGATGTAGACGACGCAAGTAGACCTGTAATTTTCTCTGCTCATGGAGTTCCAAAGTCAGTTCCGGAAGAGGCTAAATTAAAAAAATTGTCCTTTATTGATGCTACATGTCCACTAGTTTCAAAAGTGCACAGAGAGTCGGTACAATTAAATAAAAATGGGTTCGATATATTATTAATCGGACATAAAAATCACCCTGAGGTTATAGGAACGATGGGTCAGCTTCCAAAAGGTTCGATAAAACTAATTGAGACTAAAAGTGATGTTGATCAAATAATAGAAAATGATTTTAAAAAACCTCTTGCATATATTACTCAAACAACTCTATCCGTGGATGATACAGCTGAAATAATTGAAGCCCTTAAAAAGAAGTTTCCGAAAATCAAAGGCCCTATAAAAGAAGATATATGTTACGCAACTACTAACAGACAGACTGCAGTCAAAGAGATAGCCTCCAGATGTGATATGTTTTTTGTAGTAGGTAGCCGTAACTCATCTAATTCTGTTAGACTTGTTGAGGTTGCAAAAAAAGCAGGTTGTAATAATTCTCATTTGATGCATTCTGAAAAAGAAATTCCTTTTAATGAGATAGAAAATTCTAAGACTATTGGAATATCCTCCGGGGCATCAGCGCCAGAAAAACTCGTTCAAACATTGTTAGATAATATAAGAAAAGAAAGAAAAGTCTCTATTGAGGAAGTGATAGTTGCAGAAGAAAGAGTTGTATTCAAATTGCCGAAAGAACTCAATTAATGGCTGTCTATACAAAGTTAAATCAAAAAAAGATAGAGGAAATTTTATCTAATTATAGTTTAGGTAAATTGGACTCATTCAAAGAAATTGAAGAGGGTATTGAAAATACAAACTATTTTTTATTAATTAATAAAAAAAAATTTATATTAACTATTTACGAAAAAAGAGTTAAATCTACTGATCTTCCTTTTTTTTCCGATCTAATGTCATCTTTAAATAAAGCAAGTTTTAAATGCCCTGCTCCTATTTTAAATAATAATAATGAAACTATTACAAATTTTAATGGAAAAAAATTAATGATCGTCTCATTTCTTGAGGGTAAGGCCAAACAAAATTTATCTCCAGCCAATTGTCAGTCAATTGGATCTGAAATAGCTAAAATGCACCAGCTCACAAAGAATTTAAAATTTAAACGGCAAAATGACCTTTCCGTAAATTCATGGAGAAAATTATTTAATTCAGTCAAAGATAAGTGTGAAAATATACATAAAGATCTGCCAAGATTAATTGAGGAAAATCTTAATGATGTTGAAAAAAATTGGCCAAAGAATCTCCCAAGAGGAATAATCCATGCAGATTTATTTCACGATAATATTTTTTTTATTCAAGATAAATTTAGTGGTGTGATTGACTTTTATTTTTCGTGTGAAGATTTTTTTGCGTTTGAAATCGCTATTTGCTTTAACGCTTTGTGTTTTGACGGTCTAAAAAATAATTTAAGTTTTAACGTTACTAAAGCAAAGAATTTTATAGATGGATATACATCTGTGAGAAAATTATCTCACGAAGAATTGAATAATATTAAGGTTTTATCTCAAGGCGCTGCTTTGAGATTCTTGTTAACTCGAGTATTCGATGCATTAAATAAAGTAGAAGGAGCAATAGTTAAAATTAAAGATCCAATGGAGTATTTAAAAAGATTAGAATTTCACAAGAATGCAAAAAATCATGAGGATTACTTCTTTTAATGAAATTAAAAATTTATACTGATGGTGCTTGCTCTGGAAATCCTGGGAAAGGAGGTTGGGCGGCAGTCATCTTAGATGATTCTAATCTATCAAGTATTTCTGGAAGTGAAAATAATACAACTAATAATAGGATGGAATTAATGGCTCCAATTATGGCATTAAAAAAAATAACAAAGAAATCAGAGATTACAATTTTTACTGACTCGAAGTATGTGAAAGATGGAATAACTGATTGGATTAAAAAGTGGAAAGTTAATAAATGGAAAAACTCAAACAAGAAACCAGTTAAAAATAAAGATCTTTGGATTAAATTAGATAATGCTTGTCTAAAACATAAAGTTACTTGGAAATGGGTTAAGGCACACGCTGGTAATAAATATAATAATCTTGTTGATGAATTGGCAGTTTCGAAAACTAAATAGATTTTAAAAAGCTTTCAGCTGAAGATAATTCACAAGTAGCAGTTTCTTTTTCTTCCACGACTTTTTTAACTTCACCATTTTCTACCAACATAGTGTAGCGATTAGATCTCATTCCTAAGCCTTTTTCGGATTTATCTACTTCTGCTCCGATAGCTTTTGTAAATTCAAGAAAGGGGTCACCCGCCATGAAAATTTTACTTCCAGCATTTTGATTTTCACCCCAGGCCTTCATTACATTAGGATCATTCACAGCAACACAAACAATTTTAGAAATTCCTTTTTTATTAGCTAGATCGTAATTATTTATATATCCTGGCAGATGAAAAGCTGAACAAGTTTTTGTAAAAGCACCAGGCATACCTAAAATAATAGTTTTACCTTTACAAAGATCTAAAATATCTATTTTTTTTACATCATTATTTTGATCAAGATAAAATAATTTCGAGTTAGGTAATTTGTCTCCTATTTTTATTATCATTTTATTTTAGCTAAAATATAATTTTTAACTTCCGAATTTGAATTACCAATTATATCAAATGTTTCTTTTTTATCTATATTCAACTTTAAATGCTTAGGTGAATCTAAATTTTTTCCTATTGCTTTTTTAATAGTATCGTTAAATTTGTAAGGATGAGCTGTGCCAAGAACAACTATATCTCTTAAATTTTTAAAATTTTTTGCTGCTCCTACCCCAGTAGCAGTGTGAGGATCAATTATAAATTTGTGTTCTTTGTATATCTCATCAATAATACTTACTGTCTCTTCATCTGTAATTTTTACTGCTTCAAAATCTTTTTTTATTTTATCAATTTCCTTTTTTTCTAAATTAAATAAACTTTTTGATGATAGATCATTCATTAATGACCCTACCTTACTATCACTTTCATCTAATATATAATAAAGTAGTCTCTCAAAATTACTGGCAACCTGAATATCCATACTTGGTGTAATGGTTGATTTCACTGTATCTGGTTTATATTCACCTGTATTAATAACTCTTTGTAAAATATCATTTTTATTTGTAGCAACTATAAGTTTATTAATTGGTAAGCCCATTTTTTTTGCCACATATCCAGCATATATATCTCCAAAATTACCAGTTGGCACAGAAAAGCTAATTTTGTTTTTTTTTAATCTAAAGAAAGAGTAAAAATAATAAACAATTTGACAAACAATTCTTGCCCAATTGATAGAATTTACGCCAGACATGTTTATTTTTAATCTAAAACTATCTTCATTAAAAAGCTCTTTTACAATTTTTTGGCAATCATCAAATGAACCCTCAATAGCAATATTATAAATGTTAGCTCCACCAATTGTTGTCATTATTTTTCTTTGAATATTAGAAATTTTATTATGCGGATGCAGAATAAAAAGGTTTATATTTTTTCTATTACTTAATGCTGCAATAGCTGCTGAACCAGTATCTCCTGATGTAGCTACAACGACGTTTACAGTTTTATCTTTAGCGACTTCTAAGTAGTCATACATATTGCCAATTACCTGCATTGCAATATCTTTAAAAGCTAAAGTGGGCCCATGATAAAGCTCAAGTAGATCGATCTCTCCAATTTTTTTTAAATTAACTACTTCTTTATCTTTAAAACTACTATAAGATTTTTGTATAAGAGAACTAAGTTCTTTCTTTTTAATTTCATCTGAACAAAAATTAAAGATAATTTCTGTAGCGAGTTCATTATAATTGAGCTGACTTAAATTATTTAGCTCTTTTTGATTGTACTTCTTTATTTCAGCAGGTAAAAATAAACCTCCGCCTGGCGCAAGTCCTCTTAAGAAAATATCTTTAAAACTAAATTTTAAAGATTTATCCCTAGTGCTAAAATAATTCATTTTTTTCTTCTAAAATATAAATAATAAAAAATTATCGAGATCGATATTGCATACCATGTTATAGCATATTTAAGGTGATTATTTGGCACATCTATACTTATCTTTTTAGGTAAGGGTGATTCAGCCTGATTATCTTCTAGAAAAATTACAAATTTGTTAAATTGCTCTCCTGTAGCTTCTTTTAAATCTTCTAAGTTTAATGAAAACCAAATATTATTTTTTATGTCATTATCTGGTTTAAATATACTTGGTTTATATATTTCTCTTAAAAGGCCAATTATCTCCTTGTTGGTTGATGCATTGAAGTTTATGCTTGGATTATCTTTTAATTCTTTTTTAATCCAACCTCTGTTGATCAACACATTTTGATTCTTAACAGTTCTAAATGGGGTTACAACATCATATCCAGGTTTTCCATTATCATTCAAACTATAAAGGTAAATTTGCTTATCGAAATTAAATTTTCCTTTAGCGCTTACTCTCTGATAATTTTTATTTATTGAATTAGAGTATTCTATAGGTTTAGAGTCTAATCCAAAAGTTATTTCGCTTATAAGCTCTAGCTTCCATTGCAATCTATAAAGTTGCCAAGTTCCTAAGGCGCAAAATATTGTTACAAATAGAATTACGAATAGTTGAAATAAGAATGCTCTTTTCAATTTGAGATTAACTTCCCCAAATATAGATCGCAGCAAATAAGAATAGCCAGACTACGTCTACGAAATGCCAGTACCAGGCTGCCGCTTCAAATCCAAAATGGTGTTGAGGCGTCGAGTGGCCCCTCATTGATCGAAACAAACAAACTGCAAGAAAAACAGTTCCTACTATTACATGAAAGCCATGAAAACCAGTCGACATATAAAAAGTAGAACCATAAATTCCACCATCTAAAGTAAATGTTGCGTGGTGATACTCATAAGCTTGAAAACAAGAAAATATAAATCCTAAAAATACGGTTGCTATTAATCCGTTGACTAATCCTTTTCTGTCATTTTCTAACATTGCATGATGCGCCCAAGTGACTGTAGTTCCTGATAATAATAAAATTAGGGTGTTAATTAATGGTATATCCCAAGGATCAAAAGTTTTAATATCTGCTGGCGGCCAGATACCGCCTATTGAGTCCGGGGGAAATAAACTTGCATTAAAAAAGGCCCAGAACCATGCAACAAAAAACATTACTTCAGAGGCAATAAATAATGTCATGCCGTACCTATGTCCGATTTGAACTACTGGAGTATGATGACCTTGATGCTCTGCTTCTTCTATAACATCCCTCCACCACATAAATGCACCATAAACTACCAATGCGAAACCAATTAATAGTAACCAAAGAGCTTTGGAATGAAAATAATAAACCGCGCCAAAAGCTAAGACTAAAGTAGCGAATGAAACATAGATTGGCCAAGGACTTGGGTCAACTAAATGATAATCATGTTTTGGTTTTTCCGCTGACATTATGTATTACTCTTTTCGTAATAGCCTGATGAAAAGAAAGTAAAAGATAACGTTACATCAGACATGTTTTTTGTTTTATTATCATCAACAACTTTAGGATCCAAGAAAAATGTTAGTACAAACTCTTTTTTTTCACCTGGTTGCAAGGTTTGTTTTTCGAAACAAAAACAGCCTATTTTATTTAGATAAATACCAAATGATGATGGAGACACATTAAATGTTGCTGACCCTGAAGAAATTTCATTACTAGGGTTTTCAACATTAAATTTAACCGTATGAACTTCGCCTGGTTTTAAATTTAAAGTATTCATTTCAGGATAAAATTTCCAATCCAAAGTACTATTAATGTTTGTGTCAAATCTCATTTTGTAGTCTTGATTTACAATAATTTTTGGAATTTCTTTGTCAGTTGCGTTTTGAGTAGTTCCGCCAAATCCTGTTACTCTACAAAATAAATCATATAATGGAACT
>CACOVP010000004.1 GCA_902630665.1 uncultured Pelagibacteraceae bacterium | reverse complement strand
AGGAGAGCCTCTAAATAAAGCGTTTGCATAATTCTCAAAGAACTCTGTGCCTGGTAACATTGGTAATGGAGGATAAATAATTGCATCTTGAGTTACCGTGGATGCAACGAAAGTTAACCAAACTGGAAAAAATATAAATAATACCCCAAGAATTAAACCAAGGTGAGTTAACCAGTATCCGGATTTCTTTTTCTCAACCATCAATAATGCACCTTTCTCTCTATATATTTAAATTGAATGACGGTTAAAATTCCAACTAAAACTAGTAGGATTACAGACTGAGCTGCGCTTGATCCTAGATCTTGGCTCACAAATCCATCAGAGAATACTTTATATACTAGTATAGTGGTCGACTGTTCAGGCCCCCCTGAAGTGATTGTATGTATTACTCCAAAGGTATCGAAGAAAGCATAAACAATATTTACTACTAATAAAAAGAATGTAATTGGTGAAAGTAGAGGTATTACAATCGTTCCAAATCTTTTCCAAAAACTAGCTCCATCTATCGCTGCAGCTTCAATAATGGATTTTGGAATAGCTTGAAGTCCCGCTAAAAAAAATAAAAAGTTATAACTAATTCTTCCCCATGATGAAGCTAAAATAACTAAAAACATTGCTTGATCGCCTTTTAAAGTATGATTCCATTCATAACCTAAAGCTTTAAGATAATAAGAAGCTAAACCAATATTTCCATTAAACATAAATAACCATAGAACACCTGCGATAGCTGGCGCGATAGCGTAAGGCCAAATTAATAGTGTTTGATAAACTCCTGCACCTTTAATTAATCGATCTGCTAAAGCTGCTAAGTATAAACCTAAAGCCATTGATGAAACTGATACTGCAGTTGAGAAGATAACTGTCGTTTTAAAACTTGCTAAATAATAAGGATCGGATAATAAAAATCTAAAATTATCTAAACCTACAAATTCTGTTTTTAATCCAAAAGGATCTGGTAAAAATAAAGAATTCCAAATGGCTTGACCTGAAGGATAAAAAAAGAAAACAAAAGAAATGAGCAGCTGAGGTGCAACTAGTAGCGCTGGTAACCACCAACCTTTAAAAAAAACTCTTTTTTCCATTTGATCTTAAGAATGTTACCAGGGGCTTTCGCCCCTAGTAAATTAAATTGATTTATTTATTTGCTCTTTCAAATCTTCTTAAAAGAACGTTACCTCTTTTTACAGCGCTGTCTAAAGCTACTTGAGCAGTTTTAGTGCCGTTGTAAACTCCTTCCATCTCTTCATCGATAATACCTCTTATCTGATCAAAAGATCCAAGACGTAAGCCTTTAGAGTTTTGAGTAACTTTATTTCTCATCATCTGTATTCCAGCTAAATCAGTTCCAGGATTTGTTTTGTAGAAACCTGAACTTTTAGTTTTTTTAGCGGCAGCAGTTGTTACACCTAAATAACCCGTGTCTTGGTGCCACTTAGCTTGAATATCAGTTCTTGATAAGAAAGCTAAGAACGCAGCTGTTGCTTTATTTTCTTCTTTAGATTTTCCAGATAATGCCCATAGAGATGAACCACCAATAATTGTGTTTTGAGGTGCTTCAGTTGCTCCATAGTAAGGTAAATGTCTAATACCAAATTCGAATTTTGCTTCTTTTTTGATACCAGCATAACCAGCAGAAGATTCTGTCATTAACATACATTCACCGGCTCTAAAATTTTTACCAGCTTCATTTCTTCTACCCATATATTTAAATTTACCTTCTTGCGCCCATTTACCTAAAGTTTGAATGTGCTTGATATGAACTGGGCTGTTAAATGCCAACTCAGTGTCTAAACCAGCAAATCCATTAGCTTTAGTTGCGAATGGTATATTGTGATACGCCGAAAAGTTTTCTAAATGTACCCATGAGTGCCAACAAGTGCAGAAAGGCATATCAATACCTTTTGCTTTTGCTGCATCAAGTGCATTTCCAACTCTCTTCCAAGTACTTAGGTCCATTTCTGGATCAAGACCTGCTTTTTTCATCAGATCTTTATTTACCCAAAGAACAGGTGTTGAGGAGTTATATGGCATAGATAACATTTTACCATCTGTAGTAGTGTAGTAACCACTTACCGCTGAAACGAATCCTTTTGGATTAAATTTCTGACCAGCATCTTTCATAAGTTGGTACATAGGAACATAAGCTCCTTTGGCTGCCATCAAACTAGCAGTACCGACTTCAAACACCATAAGTATATTTGGATGTTGCCCAGCTCTAAACGCGGCTATACCAGCATTAAGAGTCTCTGAGTAATTACCTTTTCTAGTATGAACCACAGTGTATTTGTTTTGGCTTGCATTAAACTTGTTTACTTGTTCATCAAGTAATTCACCAAGTCTTCCACCAAAAGCATGCCACCATTGTATTTCTACTTTTGCTTGAAGCGACGTTCCCGCAAACATTGCGAAAAGCGCAATCGAAGCAATAATTGCTTTTAAATGTTTCATTTTAAATGTCCCCCGTTTTATTTAAAAAAGAAAAAAGCTAACACAATTTATATGCAAAGAGGAGTCGTGGATTTAAAATTAATTTCTACCTAGGGTTTTATTTTACTTTTCCAAAAATATTTAAAAGCACCACCCCTGTAATAATAAATACTAATCCAAGAGTCCCGTAAAGATCAGGCGTTTGATTATATTTGAAAATTCCAAATAAAGTTACTGCAGTGATTGTGAGTGCTCCATATGTGGCATAAGTAAAACCAACTGGAATTACAGTCATCGCTTTTGAGATACAAAAAAGGCAAATTATAATGCTTGAGACACAAAATATTGTAGGATTAAGTTTCGTAAAGCCTTCGGTAGTTTTTAAAAATCCATTAGATGCAATGCCAGTGACAATTGCAAAAATTAAATAAATATATCCGCTTAATAAACTAATACTTTTCATCAGGCTTTAGCAAACTGCCCTCCATCTTTATATCTCCATAACCATTTTTTCATCTCCTCTTGAACATCTGTTGGATCTATACCAAGATCCTTTAATGTTAAATGATTATTGGAAACGACGTTATCTGCCTCAGACAAAATTTCACATTGGTCTCTAGTTAAAATCGGAGGTAAAGGCAGTAAGTCCGTTATACTACTCTGTATTTTTGCAAAAGGCATTGGCATTTCAACAACAAACCTTTTTTTGTTAATAGTTAATAAAATTGACTTAACCATATCTCCAAAACTAATTATTTTTGGTCCTCCAATTTCGTAAATTTTGCCTTCGTTATTTTTAGTTTCAATAGCTTTTAAAATGGAACTTGCAACATCTGAAACTAAGATTGGTTGAAACTTATAGTTTTTTCCAACTACTGGTATTACAGGCAATATGCTCAGTTTTGAAAAAAGATTGGTAAAGTTATCTTCAGGACCACAAACTACACTAGGTCTAATAATTACTGTTTTTTTAAAATTCTCTAGCGCATTTTGTTCCCCTAAAAATTTTGATTTTTGATATAGAGATTTTGATTTATCATTTGCTCCAATCGCGCTGACGTGAATAAATTTATTTACATCTGACTCAGAACAAATCTTAGCGACAGCTTCAGGAATTTTTGAATGAATATTATAAAATTTTTGCTTTCTATTCTCAAAAAGAATGCCAATTAAATTCACGACAACATCTGAATTTTTTATCGCAGTTTTTAACTCTGAAAAATTATTGGGATTCCAATCTAACAGTTCAATAGATCCTGGTGTTGCTTGTGTCTTTAAATATCCTTTTTGAAAGGCTTTTCTAGTTGTTATTATACATCTGTAGTTTTTCTTGGACAAATTTCGAACAAGATATCTTCCTATAAATCCCCCACCACCTAAAATTGTGCAAATATGATTTTTCATGGTATTTAAAGTTATATATGAAAATTTTCAAGATTAAAGAGGACATAACACCTGAGATAGCTAATTCACTTAAAAATAGTATAGCTATTGATACTGAAGCAACTGGATTACAAATTCCAGAGAGAGACAAACTTAGTTTAATACAGATTTGTGATGAAAATGAAAATGTTTATATAATTCAACCAAATAAAATTAATTATATTGCTCCAAATTTAGTTTCTGTTTTAGAAAATGAAAAAATTTTAAAAATAGGACATTTTTTAAGATTTGATAAAAATGCTCTTGAATATTTTCTTAAATGTAAAATCAAAAATATTTTTGATACAAAAATTGCATCTAAAATTGTAAGAACTTATACTGACGCGCATGGTTTAAAAAATCTAGTTCAAGAGTTTTGCAATAAATCAATTGATAAAAGACAAGGGAGCAGCGATTGGAACAAAGATATAGAAAAACTCACAAATAAACAATTAGAGTATGCTGCTAACGATGTAATTTATCTTCACAGAATTAAAACCGAGTTGGAAAACATGTTGATCAGAGAAAAAAGACTTGAAATTTTTAAAGGATGTTTAGATTTTTTAGACACAAGAGTAGAACTTGATCAAAAAGGATTTAAGGAAGATATTTTTGAACATTAATGAATAAGTCAAATTACATAAAACAAGCTTTAAAATCAGCAAATATTCAAATTAAAGAATTAACTAAAATTAAAAAAGTCTTTAACAATTCTTATATAAAAGCCATAGATGCAATTTTGCATTGTAAGGGCAAAGTAATACTTGCTGGAATTGGTAAATCGGGTTTAATCGCTAGAAAAATTTCTGCTACTTTTTCAAGTGTTGGTGTCCCTAGTTTCTTTTGCGACCCAGCTCAAGCTTTGCACGGAGACATGGGTCAAATAGAAAAAAAAGATGTTGTAATCATTTTTTCTTATTCTGGTAATACTTCAGAATTAACAAACATGATTAAATACTGTAATCGATATAGAATTAAAGTTATTGGTGTTGCTTCAAAACCTGATAGCCTTCTTTTAAAAGCAAGTGATATTAAGTTAATTATACCAAAAGTAAAAGAGTCAGATACTACGGGCATGGTGCCTACATCAAGTACCTCTATTACTTTGCTATTAGGTGACTGTATAGCTAGCACAATAATGCATCAAAAAAAATTTTCTAGAGAAAAATTCAAAGTGTTTCATCCAGGTGGTAATATTGGGAATACTCTTCTTCTAGCAAAAGATATCATGGTAACTGGTAAAAAAATACCAATAGTAAATTTCAAAAGTAATTTCAAAAACGCATTAAAAGAAATGAACAAGAAAAAATTAGGTATCCTTGTTGTTACAAAAAATAAATATATTGAAGGTATTGTAACTGATGGAGATTTAAGAAGAGAAATAAAAAATTATAGTAATGTTAAAGACTTATCCAAATTTATGACTAAATCTCCTTTTGTTGCTAACGAAAATATGCCTGCTACAAAAGCACTTGCTATAATGAATGAAAAAAAAATTACCAGTTTGTTGGTAGTCTCTGACAGAGATATGTTCAAAAAGAATAAAACATTAAAGGGAATTATTCACATCCATTTTCTTTTACAGAGTGGAATTAAATGACACAGAGAAGAAAAAAATTATTAATTACACAGTTTATTTTATTAATAACAGGTTTACTTATAATTTTTTTTACATATTACGACAAAGATAATCAGGTTACTGAAAATATTATATCAAAAGAGACGCAAGAAAAGATAAAACAGCAAGTTTCAGAGGAAAATGAAAAAGGGGATATATTTTTCAATATAGAATATTCTGGATTAGACGTCTCTGGAAATAGATATATTTTAAAGTCTAAAGAAGCATATAACAGTAAAGAAAATCAAGAGTTAGTAAATATAAAATCAGTCGAGGCAATTTTTTATTTTAAAGATGGTACAGTATTAAATATTTGGTCAAATTATGGGGAATACAATAACAAAACTTTAGACATGAAGTTTGAAGGTGATGTTAAAGCAATATACGAAGAAAGCAGGCTTTTTTCTCAAAAAGCTGAATATTCAAATTCTAAAAGTTTTTTGATAATTTCCGAAAACGTTAAAATTGAAGATATTAAAGGCACAATGTTTGCAGATGAGCTTTATTTTGATATAAAAAAACAAAAACTCAAAATTGCGTCATATAATAATGGTAAAGTAAATGCTAATATCAATTTGAAATGAAAAAAGGATTTAGGATATTAAAATTTAAAAAAGATAAACCAATATTTGAGGTAAGAGATGTTAGTAAATCTTTTGACGGTCGGCCAATACTAAAAAAATTAAATTTAAAAGTTTTTCCAGGTGAATGCGTAGGTATACTTGGACCAAATGGTTGCGGTAAAACTACTTTGTTTTCAATGTGTATTGGAGAGCAAAATGTAGATAACGGAAAAATTTATCTAAATAATAAGTCAATTGAACAAGTTCCCATTCATTTAAGATCGAAAGAGGGATTAGGGTATTTACCTCAACAAAGAAGTGTTTTTAATATGTCTGTCTATGATAATATTTTAGGTATTGCACAAATATCAATAAAAGGTGTTGAAAATCAAAAAGAGATTACGGAAAAACTTTTAGATGAATTTAACTTACAGCATCTTAGAACTTTAAATGCTTCCGTATTATCTGGCGGTGAAATAAGAAGACTTATGATGGCAAGAATAATGATAAATAAACCAAAGATAGTTTTACTGGATGAACCATTAGCAGCCTTAGATCCTCTAGTCATACAAGATATTCAAAAATATGTGCTTCGAATTCAATCAAGTGGTACTGCAATTTTGGTGACGGATCATAATGTAAAAAATTTATTTGACATTACAGATAGAAGCTATGTGCTAGGCGAAAATACAGTCATAGCCGAGGGAACATCAAGAGAGATACTAAAATCAACGAAAGCTATTGAACAATATTTTGGATCTCAGTTCTCTTAAAAGTAATGCGTTCAAAAAATTTCAACTTAAAAATAAAAGATACTGTAAAACCATTTAAAAAAACCATAGAAGTTGACTCTGATAAATCGATTTCTATTAGAAGCTTTTTAATAGGAGCCATCAGTCAAGATGTTTCCGAAGCAAAGAATGTACTCGAGTCTGAAGATGTATTTTCTACGATTGAGTGCCTTAAAAAACTTGGAGTAAAAATTAAAAGGAAGAAATCAAAACATTACCTGATATATGGCAAAGGCTTAGGAAGCTTATACGCCAAAAAAAACACATTTTTAAATTTTGGCAATTCTGGAACTTTGGCAAGACTTTTAATTGGCATTTTATCAACTACTCCAAATATTGACTTAAAAATTTCTGGAGATCATTCTTTGAAAAAAAGAAATATGAAAAAACTTGTTGATATAATGTCTAATTTTGGAGCAACATTCATACCAAAAAAAAGATTCAATTTTCCATTAAGAATAATTTCTTCAGAAATGCCAGTTGGTATTAATTATACTGCTGGAGTATCTGCGCAATTAAAGAGTGCCGTTATTCTTTCTGGACTTAATGCATTTGGTAATACTCAGATTATAGAAAATGAAAGAAGTAGAGATCATACTGAGAATATGTTACTGAAAAATTATAAAGTTATAAAAATTAAAGAAGAAAAGAAAAAAACAATTGATATTTTTGGAAAACAATATTTAGACCCGCTTTCAGTCAAAGTTCCCGGTGACCCATCGTCCGCTGCTTTTTTTGCTGCGTTAACTTTGTTAAATAAGAAATCTTATCTTAAAATTAAAAATGTAGGTCTCAATAATACAAGAATAGGTTTCTACAAGCTCCTAAAAAATCAAAACGCCAAAATCTCTTTTTTAAATCTAAAAAGAGAAAATAATGAAATGACTGGAGATATTTTAATTAGAAGTAGTAATCTCATACCCTTTAAAGCTTCAAAAAAATATTATGTAAATTCTACTGATGAATATCCAATTTTATTTGCTATGGCTGCTTTAATTAAAGGAGTTTCAGTGTTTGAGGGTATAAGTGATTTAGCTAATAAAGAAAGTAATAGAATCAAAGAGATGCAAAATATATTGAAACAAATAGGGGTTAAATCAATTTCATCAAAAGACAAACTTAAAATTTTTGGCAAAGGGCATATAAATGCGAAAGACAAAATTATCAATGTTAAAAATCTTGGAGATCACAGAATATGCATGTCCACATTTGTTTTAGCTATTCTAACTGGTGCAAAAACAAAAATTAATAATTTTGAAACAGTATTTTCTTCTGCCCCATCTTTTTTAAAAATAATGAAATCTCTAGGAGCTAACTTTGAGTTACAAAAGTAAATTTATTCAAATTTCTTGTGATGGTGGGGCGGCCACTGGGAAATCAACTGCTGCTAAAATGATTTCTAAAAAGTATAGATTAAAATTTTTATCTTCTGGTCTTCTTTATAGATATGCAAGTTATCTCATTTTAAAAGAGAAGCCAAAAAATAAGGTAAATTATCTAAAAAGAAAATTCAAAAAATTGAACTACAAAAGACTCGATAATATAAATTTGCACACTGCGGAAATTTCAGAACACAGTTCAATTATCGCGAAGATAAAAAATATCAGAGATATTTTGAAAAAATTCCAAGTTAATTTTTCAAAAAAACATAAAAATTGTTGTATTGAGGGAAGAGATATTTCTACAAAAATATTGCCGAATTCAGATTTAAAGTTTTATTTTATATGCAATTTAAATGTTGCTGCCTCAAGAAGGTTCAAAGATTTCAAAAAAAAAGATCATAATATAAAGTTAAAAGATGTTAAAAAAGCCCTTAGATTAAGAAATATTCTTGATACCAAGAGAAAAAACTCCCCTTTACTTAAACATAGAGATTCGATAGAAATCGACACCGGAAAATTAAATAAACAAGCTATGTTAGCAAAAATGTCGAAATATGTTGAAAGAGTATTAGAAAAAAAATATGGGAAGTGAACAAGAACTCAAAAAAGTTAGCTCTCTACACAAAGAGTTCCAAAATCTCCTTGACAAGGATTTCAAGGATAGAAAATTAAAGGAAAACGAAATCATTAAAGCAACAATAACTGAAATCACAAAAAATTTTGTGGTTGTAGATTGTAAAGCAAAAATGGAAGGTATGATCCCTATAGAAGAATTTAAAAATGGGGATGAAATATCTAAATTAAAAATTGGATCACAAATAGACGTATATTTAGAAAGAATAGAGAGCTTCAAAGGTGAAATAATCATCTCAAGAGACAAAGCTAGAAAGATGAAGGCTTGGAAAAAAATGGAAAAAGTTTTTGAGACTCAAGAGGAGATGACAGGTTATATAACTGGAAAGGTTAAGGGGGGTTATATCGCTACGGTAGAGGGGTTGCCATGTTTTATGCCATCATCACAAATAGATGTAAGACCTTTAAAGAAGATGGATCATTTGATGAATGTTCCTGTAAAGGTTATAGCAACTAGAATTGATAGAAACAGAGGAAATGTTTGCGTCTCTAGACGAGCAGTTCTTGAGAAAAGTAAAAATGCTGAAATAACTGAAGCTCTAAAAAATATTAAAGAGGGTGATATTGTCGAAAACGCAATTGTAAAAGCAACAACTGATTGGGGTATATTTCTTGAAATTAATGGAATTGATGCTTTACTTCATGTTTCAGATCTTAGCCATGGAAGAGTCAAAAAACCTTCCGACCTAGTAACAATTGGTCAAAAATTAAAAGTAAAGATTACTAAAATAGACGAAAAAACTAACAGAGTTTCTGCATCAGTCAAAGCTTTGACTGAAGATCCTTATGAAAAGATTGAACAAAAATATAAAGTTGGTGAAATTTATGAGGGAGTAGTTGTAAAGTTGATGGATTACGGTGCTTTTATAAGTATTGACTCAAATGTTGAGGGCCTATGTCACTCTTCTGAAATTGATTGGACTAACCGAAATATTAAACCTAGCAAAGTTTTTTCGGTTTCTCAAAAAGTAAAATTTAAAATTGTAAATATTGATAAAGAAACTAAAAGAATTTCTCTATCTTACAAAGCTACGTTGCCAAACCCATGGGATAAAGTAAAAGAAAACATTGGAAAAGAAGTTAAAATCAAAGTTATGAATATAACTGAAAAGGCTATTTTTGGTGAACTTCAAAATACAGGTTTAACAGGTATGCTTCATTATAAAGAGATTTCATACCAAGAAAACATAGAAGATTTAAAAAAATTTAAAAAGGGTGATACTGTTAACGTCAAAGTTCTTGAGATAAAGGATGATAAAATCAAATTTTCAAAAAGAGCTTTAGAAAAAGATCCAATGGATTGGTTCAAAGACAATAATAAGAAAATTGGAAGTATAATTACGACAAGAATACACGAGGTATTGAAAACAGGAGTTAAAGTATCGATAGACAAAGATAAAAATCTAATAGTAACTATTAGAAAAGCAGATTTAGCTAAAGAAACTGCAGACGCTCGACCTGAGGTGTTTTCACCAGGCAACGCACTAGATGCGAAAATCACTGAGCTAGATATTAAAAATAGGAAAATTAAGCTAAGTGTTAAAGCTGCTCAAATTGATGAAGAGAAATCTTTAATAGCAAAATTTGGAGAAGGCGCAACAAAGTCTGGTGCAACTCTAAAAGGAATATTTGAAAAAGCAATCGGTAAAAAAAAGAAAAAAGAAAAATAATTGTTAAGATCTGATCTTATTAAAGAATTTCAAAAGAAAAATCCTGAATTAAATTTATCCGAGATAGAATTTATAGTTGAAACTTTTTTTAAAACTATTGAAAAAGCCTTACATGAGGGGAAAAAAGTAGAATTAAGAGGATTTGGCACTTTTTTTGTAAAAAAAATAAAAGAGAAATATAATTCCCGAAACCCAAAAACTTCTGAATTGATATATGTTCCAGAAAAAATTAAGGTAAGATTTAAAACTAGTAAAAAGCTGAAAGAATTAATTAATGACAAAACCTAAGGTATTTATAGCTTGTGATACAACTAGCTCGAAAAAAATAGAACGAATTATT
Source organism: uncultured Pelagibacteraceae bacterium (assembly GCA_902630665.1). Taxonomy (GTDB): domain Bacteria; phylum Pseudomonadota; class Alphaproteobacteria; order Pelagibacterales; family Pelagibacteraceae; genus Pelagilacustribacter. The sequence goes on along the minus strand of CACOVP010000004.1, from coordinate 64,972 downwards.
AAAGAATCACAAAACTTAAAATTTAATATTGGATATAAATTTGGTTTAGAATTTCTTAATTCTAAAAACGGAAGAAAATTTGTATCTAGGTTAAAAAATAAAATTACTTTCGGAGACTATAAACTTGCAGATATACCAAATACTTGCGCCTCTGCAATAAAAGCTGTGAAAGATTTAAGATTTAATTATATTACAATTCATATCAGCTCAGGTTTGAAGGCACTAAAAGCAGCTAAAAAAGTATCTGGATCTACAAAATTAATCGGTGTTACTATACTTACCTCATTGGATAATAAATCGCTTAAAGAAATTGGTTTTGATAAAAATGTTAAAAAATTAGTTCTTAATCAAGCCAGACTTGCGGCAAAGGCAAAATTAGATGCGGTTGTCTGTAGTCCTCTTGAAATAAAAATAGTTAAAAGAGTTTTTAAAAAAGAAATAATTACACCTGGAATAAGACTCTCGGGGGAAAAACGGGGGGATCAAAAAAGAGTAATGACTCCAAAACAGGCCTTTAAAAATGGTGCGACTTCTATTGTAATAGGCCGTAGTTTAACTGAAGGTAATTTAAGTAAAAATATCCAAAAACTTATTAAAGAATTGAAATAAGATGAAAGTTAAAATTTGTGGGCTAAATCCTTCAAGAGACGTGCAGCTATGCATTGATCTTGGAGTAAATTTTTTAGGTTTCGTATTTTATACAAATTCACCTAGAAATGTTAGTTTACAAGATATTGAAATATTAAAAACCTATAATAGGTTAAAATCAAAATTTGTGGCTGTCACAGTCAACCCTGGTAATGAATTTATAGAAAACATAGTGCAAAAACATTTTGATTATATTCAACTTCATGGCGCAGAAACAAAAAAGAGAGTTGAGGAAATAAAATCAATGGGACTTAAAATTATCAAAGCTATAAAGATTAGAAATGAGAACGATATTGATAAATATAAAGAATTTGGAAGCGCCGACATCATTTTGTTTGATACACCAGGTATGGAAAAATCTATTGAATTTCCTAAAAACTTAATCTCAAAACTACCAAAGGGAGATAGGTTTGCTCTAGCAGGTTCAATTTCTCAAAATAACATTGAAAATATGAAGAAATTAGGTGTTACCTTTTGCGATCTGTCGAGTAACTTGGAAACAGATGCTAAAATAGGATACAAAGACCATCAAAAAATAAAAAGATTTATAGATAAAGTAAATGAGCTTAAAAATTAAAAAAGGTATACCTCTAATTGACCAACACGATAAAAATGGAATGTGGGGTGGTAAATTTGGAGGAAATTTTGTTCCAGAAACACTTAAAAAACCTATACAAGATTTAGAAAATCTATTTTCAAAACTTAGAAAAGATAAAAGTTTTATTAAAGAAAGAGATTACTATTTTGAAAATTATGTAGGAACCCCAACACCTTTGATTAAATTGGATAATTTGACTGACCATTTAGGTGGAGCGCAGCTATGGGCTAAAGTCGTTTCTGAAAATCCTGGTACAGCGCATAAGGTATATGCTTGTATTGTTCACTGTTTAATTGCAAAGCGAGCAGGCAAACGTTACGTTTGCACAGATACCGGCGCCGGGATGCAAGGTAAGAATTTAGCAATGGTGGCAAAAAAATTTGGCTTGAAGGCTAAGATTTTTATGGGTTTACGAGACTTGGTGCGCCAGAAAAAAAATGTAGATGTAATGAAAAAATATGGAGCTGAAGTTGTACCTGTGACTTCTGGAAGTCAAACACTAGTTGATGCTGTAAGTGAGTCTATGAGATATTGGGTTGCAAATTGTCAGGACGTCCACATGGTAATTGGCTCAACAGTTGGTCCGTCAATCTTTGTAAAAATTTCAGGGTACAGCACCTCTCAAATTTCTAGAGAATTAAAATTACAATTAATAGAAGAATTCGGAAAAATCCCTAATAAACTTAAATTATTAAATTGTGTAGGTGGAGGTTCTAGCGCCTACGGGTTCTGGAGTGAATTTATAGATTATGATAAAAAGCACGTGAGTCTCATCGGGGTGGAAGCTGGTGGTTCAAAAAAAACTAAACTTCATGCTGCTCCTTTGAGTAATAATTCCAAACTTGGTATACTTCATGGAGCTAAAGCTTATTGTATTCAAGACAATGATGGTCAGATTGGTGAAACAGAAAGTCTGTCAAGTGGACTTGATTATCCATCGGTGAGTCCTTTACATTGTTTTTTAAAAGACACTGGTAGAGCTGAATATACTTCAGCAACTGATGAGGAGGCATTAAATGCTTACAAACTTGTTTCAAAGTTGGAGAATATATCTCCTTCTCTTGAACCAAGCCATGCCTTTGCAACTGCAATTTCTATTGCTCCTAAACTCAGTAAAGATACTATTTTATGTATAGATAGCTGCGGACATTCTTTAAAAGACTCTGATATTATAAAAGAAAAACTTGGTTTTTATACGGAATGAAATCTGAAATTCAATTAACTTTTGAAAATTGTAAAAGAGAGAATAGACCAGCCTTATTAACTTATACTGTTGCTTCAGATCCTAATAAAAAAAAGAGTCTCCAAATTATAAATTCGATTGCAAAATATGCTGATATTATTGAATTAGGTTTTCCACATTCAACACCTGTAGGAGATGGTGGACAAATTCAAACTAGCTCAAATAGAGCAATTAAAAATGGTTTTAAAATGCGGGACTCATTTCAAATAGTTAACAAATTTAAAAAAAACTACAAAAACAAACCAGTAATTTTAATGGGCTACTACAATATGATTTATCAGTATGGTGAAAATAAATTCTTAAAAGATTGTAAAAAATCAGGTGTCTCTGGAATTATTTGTGTAGATTTGCCATGGCCAGAAAACAAGGATTTTGCAAAAAAATGTAAAAATAAATCAATAAATTTTATTCAACTTTTAGCACCTACAACCACAAAGGATAGAATGAGGAAAATTGTGAGAGACTCACATGATATGGTTTATTATATATCGATGCTTTCAACTACTGGGGGTAAACTAAAAGTGTCTCCAAGAAGAATTTTAGAAAACTACAAAAAAATTAAAAGAATAAACTCTAGGAAAAACTTAGTTATTGGTTTTGGAATCACTGAAAAGACTATAAAATCTCTTAAATCTGCAGATGGCCTAGTTGTAGGCAGTTTGTTGTGTAAAACTATTACTAATTCACTCAAAATGAGACAAAATCCTGTCACAAAGTTAGATAAAGTTGTGTACAATCTAAAAAATAAAATTTTATGAACTGGATCAAAAATTTAAAAAAAAGTTTTGTAGAAAGGGTAAAAGAAACTTTTAAAAGAAAAAGGCCATCTAGAGAAGATCAGGCTGATAGCATGTGGATCAATTGTCCAGGTTGTAATCAAATGCTTTTAAAGGAAGATTTAAAAAAGAATTTTAATGTTTGTAAATGTACTCACCATTTTGATTTAGACCCAAAAACGAGATTTTCAGAAATGTTTTTTGATGACGGTGAATACGAGTTAATTGAATGTCCTGAGTGGGCAGATCCAGATCCTCTAAATTTTAAAATTGGAGACAAAAAATTTATTGACAAATATAATGCTTACAAAAACAAAACCGGCCAACAAAGTGCTATACTTGCAGCTAAAGGAACTGTAAATGGATTAAGAATAATTGCATTTGGTTATAATTTTCAACACGGAGGTGCAGCGTTAACTCAAAGAGAGGGTGAACATTTATTAGCAGGTATCCAAAAAGCGTTAGATGAGAAAGTTGATGCAGTAGTATCATTCTACCAAAGCGGAGGAATGGCTGTTACTGGAAATTTAAATTCTTTAAAAAATATGCCTGTTCAAATGATGGCTATGAAAATGTTGAAAAAAGCAGGAATAGTAACTATTGGGATTTGTGGTTCTAAAATTACTGGTGGAACTTTTTGTAATGTTTATGGAAATGACTTTATATTTGCTGAATACCCAAAAAGTGAAAATTTATTGTTCGCCGGAAAGAGAGTTTCAGCATCTGTTAATAAAGGTCACGAACTGCCTCAAGATTTTGGTCAAGCATCAAGCATAGTAGAGCATGGAATGATTGATGGTGCTTTCGAGTCAAGAATGGAAATTAGAGAGAAGATAACAAACTTAATAAGAGTCCTTCTTAAAAAATCCGAAATAGAAGCAAAGGCTGAGTCAACGTCTAATGTCAAAGTTGATCTACAATCAGCTAGCTAATCATAAGTTATTTAATAAATCTGTTAAGTTTGGACTTAAAAGAATAAAGCTAGCTCTTAAATTATTAGGAAATCCTGAGAGAAAACTTAATAATATTATTCAGGTTTTAGGAGAATCAGGAAAATTTACAACTTTATACTCATTAAAATCATTTATAGAAGCAAATGGTCAAACTACCACAATGCATATTTCTCCATCACTTAAAGATATTAGGGAAAGATTCTATATGGGAAATAGCTATCTTTCTTATAAAGAAATAAAAAAAACTATTAATCAAATTGAAAAATTAAAAATTCCACTAACAGTGTATGAGTGTCTTACTCTGGTGTTTATTTTGAATGCTTCCAAACTAAGTACTGATTATAATATACAGGAAACTGGAGCCTTATGGAGACTCGACTCAAATAACGTACACGACTTTCCAATAATACAAATTTGTACAAATATAAATAAGCAACACTTAAATTTTTTGAAGAAAAAAACGTTGGACGAGGTTATTAAAGAAGATGTTGGCTTCCTAAGTAATTTTACAAATGTTTACGTAGGTAAACAGTCACCAAATGTTTTAAGAAAAATAAAGACCCACTTAAAAAATAATAAAAGTAAAATTATATATCCAAACAATTGGAAACTTACTAAAAAGGGTAACCAGTATTACTATCAAGATAGAAAATGCAAAATTAAACTTAATACTAAAAATGTTTATTCTAAAGGAATGTTTGAAAATGTTTGCCTTGCTATAAAAGTAGCACTTGATCTCAAAATAGATAAGAAAACTATCCAAAAGACTTTACCTTTGCTTTCTTTTGAGGGTCGATTTCAATACCTTAATAAAGGAAAAATTAAAAATAGACTGCACAAAAATGAAATTATCATGATTGATGGCGCACATGCTACTGCTGATGCACAAAATTTAGTAGCATATTTAAAAAATATAAAAATTCCTAAATATGGAATTTGGGCTATGACTAAGAATAAAGAACCAGATTTATTTATTAAGCAGCTTAAAGGAGTTTTTAAAAAAATTGTTATAATGCCTATTGAAAATGAAATTAACTCAGTCTCAGTAAATAAGCTTTATAAAATTGCAATAAAAAATAAATTCAAAGCTGAAAAAAGTAGTAATTTTACAGAAGCATTAAAAAAAATAAGTAGTAAAGAAAAAAAATTAATTGTCTGTTTTGGTAGTCTTTATAACTGTGGAAATATTTTAAATAAAAATTAAATATGAGGTTTAATAAATTCAAGCATGTCTTTTTCACTTGAAGCACCAACTTTAGTCCCTAAAAGTTTTCCTTCTTTAAATAAAAGAATTGTTGGCACACCTCTCACTGAATACTTAGTTGGCTCATTAGGTTGACTTTCAATATCATGATAATAGCAATCTATTTTATCTGACATATCATTTGAAATTTTCTCTACTATCGGTTTAAGTTGCTGACAGGGTCCACACCAAGAGGCTGAAAATTGGATTAGTGAAAGTTTGCTACCGCCTATTTGATCGCTAAATTTTTCGTCTGTGGAGTCTTTGAATGCCATACAGTCTAAATAAATATTTTTGAATTATTGTCAACTACACACTTGAGTATTTTTTTTCTAAATCTTCAACGTATACGTTAATATCATCAAGAAAAGTCAGATTTTCTTTGTTACCTTGTTTTTCAAATTTTACTCTCAATGTATCAATTTCTGCATAAGTTTTTGGAATCGTATTCCATTTTTCTGAATTTTTACTTAAAAGTTTTAATGCAACATCTTTATGAATTTCATTATATAGTTCTTTAGGTAACAATTCAGGTTTCTCTCTATATAATAACTTATGACCAAAGTATTTTAGTCTTTCGTCTTGAAACTTATCAAGAGTACCAAATTTTTTTTCCCATTCAATCTCATGAAAATTATTCATTAATTTATTGTCTTCTGTAGGAGTGAATTTTTTATAAATACTTTCCTCAACTGGTATGTCTTCTTGAGATTTAGTTTGCTCCTTCTCTTCAATCTCTTCTCTTAAAACAATCGCTACTTTCTCTGAAAATTCTTTATTATTTTTAATTTTGTTGGCTCTTTCTCTTAATTTTTCAGGTCCAAGTATTTTATATTCATCTAGGTTCATCGCATATGATGGGTTCATGATCACAGGATGTTTATTGTGTCTGATCGTTCTTATAAATTTTGGTTTTTTACCCATGGCCTCTTTAAGATCTTGAACACTCATTTTTAGATAAATATCTGGGTCATGCTTTAGGTCAAAACACTTAGCCCATTTATAAATTGGGTGTTCACAAACAAAAGTCTCACAAAAAGCGACGCTCTTTCCGTAATAAAACTCGTCTGTGCAAAAATATAATTCATTTTTAATTAAATCGAGAGCTTTAGTTTTATCTGTAGTCATTAAACTAGCTCTCCAAACGTTAGGTGCTTTGTTTAAAATAATTTTTCCAATTTCTAAAGTAGCAATACAGTCTCCTAAGGCTTGATGCGCATCATGTTTGATGCCATTGATAGGTGCCATTTGATCTAATTTATATACAGCGTTTCCTTTAGCATTGGTTGAATTTTTTAAAGTATCTGGATAATAAAAATTAGCAGCTCGTGCTAAACTTAAAAGATCCCCTCTTGTGTTTCCATTAGTGCTCGTTAAGTAAGGATATTCTAAAGTTTGAAATAAGGTGTTCCTTAAATACTCCTCGTCAAAGTCGATACTATTAAAACCAATATAGGTTGCTTTACCCCACCTCTTTAAAGTTTCAACAAATTGTCTAATCATTTGATAATGAGATAAGTTTGCGCTTTGCAGCATCTTTGGGGTGGTTTGATTAACAATCAAAGCCATTGCTTCAGGAATAATTCCAGGATTTAATTTACATCTTGCTTCAAAACGATCTAACTCTTGTAATTTATCATTTGTTAAAACAGCACCTATCTGAATGATTTGACCCCAATATTTATTAGATGAGCTTGTTTCAAAGTCGTAAAATACAAAGTTTGCCATTATTTTAATACTTTCAAATTCTTTGGATTTGTTTCTGGATTAATTTCAATAGTATCTGGTTCCTCAATGTTTGCTAAAACATTTGTGATTGACCTTCCAGATTTACCTGCTTCATCTATTTTTTTCATCGTGAGATTCGCGTTTCTGTAGATTTCCTCAATTAGTTTCATATGATTAACAAAATTAAATTTTAAATTTTGAAGATCATCGTAGATTTTTTTACTCTTTTGAGAAATCTGAACAGACTCGTAACCCCAATGGAGAGTTTGAAGAAAAACAGAAAGAGTTGTTGGGCCTAAAATATTAATATTATATTCTCGGTAAAGTGTATGAATTAATGGTTCTTTTGTTTTAGGATCTCTATAATTACATGCTTCAAAAAATAAACTTTCAGTTGGCAAATAAACTACACCAAAAGGTGCAGTCTTTGGAGGATCAATATAAAGTTCATTTATACTCGATGCCTTAGTATCAATCGCTGAAGCAAGTTTTCTTCTTGCATCTGCAGATAATTTTTTATCTTTTAATTCATCAGCATCTTTTATTTTTTCTAATTGAGAAACTGGGAAAAATGAGTCAACCGCTACCAAAACATCCTTTGGTAGTCTAATAGCAAATTCAACTGTTCCTGTAGTATCTGGTTTGATTCTAGCGTTAGGAATATATTGACTTGGTGACAAAAGATCTTTTAATAATGATGCTAACGAAAACTCAGCTGCAGTTCCAAATTTTTTTACATTGGAAAATATTTTGGTCAAATTTTCTTGAGATTGCTCCATTTTTTGAACTTTTTCATTAAAATTTTTTACATTTTCCTCATACCTAGTAAATGAGTCAGTTATGTCTTTAGTAATTTTATTAGAAAAGCTATTATAAGATGTTGCTACACTTTCAAATTTACTTGTCATTTCTTTCTTAAATTCTGAAAATTTTTCTTCCTCATTTTTTTTTCTCTGTTCTTCAAGAAGTTTTTCTTTTTTAAAACTTAAATAATATTTAAAACCGATTACACCAATTATGATTAATGATAATAAAATTAATATATTCACTATTAAGAAAAAATTACTCACCATTTTCCTCTTTCTCCTTTTCTTTTGTTAATGTAAAATCAATTATATCTTTCCCTTGATAAACTATGTTTTTTAAGCCCTTTCTTTTCCATTTTGGTCCTATAAAAACTTTCATTTTTTTCTTTTCATCTATAACCATTTGGTACTTGTCCTTGTACTCTTCTACAGGTTTTATGCCATTAATTTTTCTTTCAATTTTTCGCCAATTAGCAGCGGTCCTAGGACTTATAGCATAATTGGCAAGTTGGCATGGGCAGTAGAAAGTATCTTCTTTAATTTTGTCTATATTTTTAAATGGCGTTTTATTTGTTTTTTCCATCTTTTGTTTCCAAATTTTTAATTTTATCTGTTAAGAATTCAATTTTTTCCTCAAGATTTTTTAAGTATTCTCTATTAGCTTCAGCTGTCTCTATTACTATACTTTTTTGAGCTTCTGATTTCTTTTCCAATTTTCTTTGTAACTCTAATTGATTTTGCTTAAATTTATGTAATAAATTATCAAATTCGATTTTTGTATCGTTGGCTCTTACATTTTTTAGCTCTACGATTCTTCCGTCGGAGTCAGTATAGTCAGGACGAAATTTTTTTAACATTTCAGTTGTGCGTAATTGTTTTCTCTCAATATTTTTAATAAGCTCGTTAAATTTAAAGTCGTTATTTGATTTTTCGCGTCTTAATAAGGCCTCTTTAACTGACATTTCTAAATTCTTAAGATCGCTTCTTTGAATAGCTTTATTAGTGTAAATTTTTGAGACCAAATTACCTTGTTTAAATAATTGAGATCTCAGCTCGTTATCTTTTCTAGTTTCATAACTATCTAATATCGCTACAACTGGATATATCTTCTTTGGTCTTATTTCTTGTATTAATAACGATGATTGAGCCATTTGAATAAATATCTTTAAAGGGTTTTTTGACTGGGTAGCTGCTGATATACTTTTAAGCAGATTGTTTTCTATAGTATAAATTGTTGAATTTCCATTTTGCGCATTACCATACAGACCAACTAAATATACTGTACCTACACTGCCAGCTTTAGAATAAAATTCGGTTAGTTGTTCTAATATTTTTTTATTTTGTTCTACAGCTTTCTGAAAACCCTCTTTGAAAGTCGATTTAGCATTTTCCTTAAAAATCTCTTTTCCGAGTATACGTTGTGTTTGTACCTCTGAAAAATTTTTCGTACCTCCTATATTCCTTACTAATTCAAAAATATCAATTTCAAAAATACAAAGTTGGAGACGTTTTAAATTTTCTTCTCTAATTTCTTTATAGTAAAAAAGGTCCTTTTCGTTAAATGGGCTTTCAGAAGAATTTACTCTAATCACATTAATATCTGGTCTATAGATATCTCTTGGACAACTTACGTAATCTAAACTTTTTGATGGATCGGTTAATTTTTCCTTACTGTAATATTGTTCCTGAACTTTTCCAGGAAAATATTCTTCTTCAGCTAATTGTATTTTTTTCATCATTTCAATTTTTTCGTAAATTTTCATTGCTGATGAAGTATCTTGTTGTTTATATTCTTTTAAAAATAAATCACTGAGATAGTCGACATCGAAAGCTTTGCCTTTAAAAGTAAAATCAACTTTTCCCTGTAAAGGAATTTTAATGTCATTAAATAATATTTCGCTTGGATCCATTCCAAAATAATTAGCGTATTTAATTGCAGCTTGTCTGTTAACCGATAAAGTATTTTGAATGTGCCTGTAAATCGTAGCTTCATCTAAACCAGTGTTAATAGAAATCTCTTTTGGAGATAAATTTTTTTTTCTTATTATTTCAGTTACAATTTGATTTGGAGTCTTAGAATTAAATTTTTCATCACTAGTGTTTTCTAGCTGTTCAACATTAACACCTAAAGTTTCAATATGGTTTAAATGATTAATGAATGATGAATTAATTACATTATCCCATTCTCTAATGAATTTTTCATTTTTAAATCTATCTTTTAACTTTTTTGTAACTTCAACAAAAAGACTGCTTCTTTCATTTGATTTTAAAGCATGAGTGAATGTTGCATTTTTTCTTGCGAATTGAATTTGTTCAACTCTTTGTTTTCTTGCTAATGCACGTTGCTCATTACTTCCTGCAAATTTTTTATCAAAATAAAAAATTTTTACTTCATATTCAAACTCAACTGATCTTGCATTATTTTCTCTTTTTTTTGAGTCGATACGAGTGGATATTTCGAAATCGTATAAAAAAATTCTTTTTTTTTGAGAGTCTTGTGGTGGCCTTGGGAACCATCTTGCAGATATCTTTTTTTTATCTTCTGCCATTCTAGTTAACGTGCTTATTAGCCTTCTCCTTAAGTAGTTTTTTCTCTTTATCTAACTCTTCTTTTGAGACAAACTTAATGCCCCTATAAACAGCAGTTTCATATAAATGATTAATTGATATTCGGAAAATATTTATAGGCGAGATAAGTTTGGTTTTATCTGGGCTGATTTCCATACTTAAATCAAATGCCATTTGCCATAATTCTTGTGGAACCTTCAAATTTACTGTTTTTATTTTTTGTTTACGCATGTGTAGCTTATATAGATAATTCTTTTAATTTTTTCAAGTCAATTCTGCTTTTTTGCGAAAATTTTTTGCTATAATTTATATATATCATATTTTTGTTGATTTTATTGGTTTTTTGAGCGTTTGTGATACATCTTAATGCAACTCATACGCAACATAACTTGAAAATTTTGCAATTAGTAAATAAATACACCCTCATGAACTTTATTAAAAACAAACAAAGGAGGATTAATAAAATGCAAAGCTCAAGGAGACATGGATTCGATTCTTCATTTCTTTCTGTACCTTTCTATCAATTCGTGTCTTCAAGAGCTGGAAAAATTAAAGTTCACCAAAGGTCATTTAAGAACAAATATCTAGCAGCAAAATTCTGCAAACGCATTTCTCGACTCTATAAAGCAATGTTTAAGAGAAAATTAAAAATAGTGAGAAATGGTAATTTAAGAAAAATCAAATATACAACTGGAGGATTAATAAACTAATGAAAGACTTTTACTCAACAATTAAAAACAACTCAAATTTATTCATAAACTTTATGAATAAAGCAATAACAGCTAGTCCACAAGTACAAGATAATTTTTTAAAGGTAACTAATAATGTTGCTAATACAATTTATAAACTTTTGAAACATGGAAATCACATAGTTGATCTTGAATATATACCTAATGACTTTTGGATTAAGAATAAGAATAAAACTGTAGCGTTTGTTGACGGAGGTGTAGACAAGGCTTCTATAATTTCTACAGCACCATTATCTATTAGAGCAGGAAGCTACATTGTAAACAAGTCAAAACAAAAAGAGCTTTTTGAAGAGAATATGATCTTCTTGGGAGATCTTTACGATCCTAATAATGAACTTTATGAATTTTTAGAGGACGCTCATGAAGAAGAAGCTCTTTTATCTCGAAAAAAAGATGGAGCTAGAATCATCTTTGAAGCAGCGACGTTAGTTAAACATGTCTTAATGAAACAGAGTTTAGACTATTGTTTTTTACATGGGCCAATTCAAGCTATACTGACTCCTTTTACACATGCTTCTTTCCCTCCATTCTGTCAATTTGCAGTAGAAAATATTTTACCTTTCAATAACAATAGAAAGCTCAATAAGGATCAGCGACATTTTATTAATATATATCTTGAATGTATTAAGTTTATAAAAAAAAGTAAGTTTCCTATTTGGGGTGTAGTAGAAACTGCGGTTTCTGCATCTTATATAAAAAATATCCTCTTCATAAATAAAAATAAAGGGATAATCTCACAAAAGGATTATTCTCAAACTATATCTATAATAAACAAGTATAGAATTACAGATACAAATTTATTTGAAATAATACTCAAAAAGAATCAAGGTCTTAAGCCCTTGGAAATTCAAAAACAATTTTATGGGTACAAACTAATTCAAAAATCTATTTGGGATGATGTAGTAGAGCAATACCCAAATATCTTCATGGGCTATATCAAAGTAACTGACAATCAGTGTCCGATAAGAATTGAAACTTTAAATTATCCAGAAAATTTTATTAAAGACTATCATTATATCCTTGCTGTATCGAAATTACTTCCATCGTATTCTTTTCCAATAGGGTTGGACGTAGTTGATAAATTTGCAAAGATACCCAACTGGTTATCTAAAGCATCTAGAAATTATCATACATCTTACTTGTTAAAGAAAGCGATAGCTAAAAGAGATAAAAATACAATCTCATTGGCCGTTAAAATCTTATCAAAAAAAAATAGAGGATGGTCAAATAGACCAGCTAGGGGTTTAAGAAGATGAGTAAGTCAAATAAATGGCCAGTTATTGGAACAGTATTAGGTGAAACAAATATTAATGAATTTTCATTTACTTTAAAAAGTCATAAGGCAAGTAAAGGAGATATTGTTTGCACTCAGACAAAAATTCCAAGTGATATAGATGAAAATAAGATAATAGAAGTTACAGTTTGGGGTAAAATTACTAGTATTGATAGTTTTAATCAATTTTTTCCTAGAGAAGCAGCGCAAGAGCTAACTAATGAAAATATCAATATTGCAGATACTATTTTACCAACCACAAGGGACGAGTTAATTTGTAACGTAAATATTTTAGGTTATACCAAAAATACAGATGAGAAACTAAAATTAAAGCCCTTGAATTATCCAGTAAAACCAGCCGCAATGGTAACTTATCCATCAGAAAAAGATTTGGAAAAGTTATTAGTCAGTGATCTTGGTGCAAAATTTCCAATTCTACTTGGCAACTTATCTACTAGAAAGAATGTTAAAATTCAAATAGATGCAGAAAAATTAGCGGCTAGACACATGCTCGTTACTGGAATGTCAGGTGCAGGTAAAACTGTAGCTGTTAGAAGAATAATTTCTGAATATATGAAATTAAACTACCCTTTATTAGTTATAGATATTCATGGAGATTATTTAGGTTTTGTTCAAAAACAAAAGAAATATTTTAAAGATAATAAAGTAAAACTTTTTTATCCTAAGTTATCAGTAAATTCAGACGATAAAGAGATTGTGTATACATTAATTGAAAAATTAGGGAAAAAACTTACTGATCCTCAAAACGATTATCTTGATACGCTTATTAGTAAAAATAATTATGAAGGAGGTGACTTATCTAAATATATTGAAAGATTAATTACTGAGTCTAACAAAATCTATAAGATGCGTAGCACAAAAACTATCGATAAAACAAAAAGTACTTACAACCAACATAAGCCTGCAAGTATTTATGTTGTAACTAGAAGTTTAAGAGAAGTTTTGAAAAGACTCAATAAGATGGAACAAACTAATTATAAGCATAGAAAAAAAATGAGCGATCTAAAATTTGAGGAATTGCCAGATCCGGTAACTGAGCCTGAAAAAATTATAAGTAAAGGTCAATTAAGTATACTTTATCTTAAGGGATATCAGTCTCTGCCCGCTAGTGCGATATTATCTATTTTAATGGATTCCTTATTTAATATTAGGCAAGAAATTAATGAGGAGATTTGTCCATTCCTTACTATTATAGAAGAGGCTCAAAATTTTGTACCATCAAGATCTGAAAATAAAGATAATTTACCGTCTGTTGAAACAATAAGAAGAATAATCACAGAAGGAAGAAAATTTGGTACGGGGATTTGTTTAGTAAGTCAGCAACCAGATAGACTTGATGATACCATCATAAGCCAATGCAACTCTCATATTTATTTAAGATTGAAAAATCAGAAAGCTCAAAAGTTTTGCAGGGATACTTCAGAATACGCTGACAAAGAGGATACTGCCCAGTTACCTAATTTAGCAAATGGTCAAGCAATAATTTGTGGTCAAGTAGTTAACTTTTCTTTGCCAGTTCAAATCAAATTTGATGAAGAACTTTTGAATGATGATATTCAAAATGAGAATTTTATATCGATGGTAAAAAATTGGGACGATAGTAGTACAGTCAAACTTAGAAAAAAATTCGCTAAAGATTTTTCTAGTATTTCGTCATCAGATCAAAGGAGACCTAATTAGTGTCATATGAAATCCCTCTTTTGGCAATGAGAATGGCTGCCACTACTTTGCTTTTAATTGCTATTTGGAATATTTGGACTTTCAGAATTACTCCAAAGTTTTGTGCACCATTTGCTTTTCTATTCAATATTTCAGGAATTATTTTTTTGACTCTTGGCATAAAACACGAAATTTTTGATTTAATCAGAGGCGGCGGAATAATTTTATTTGTTTCATATATCTTAATAATAAGTTTCATAATTGATAATTTTCTAAAGGAGCGAAGTGAGAGAAAAGATAACGATTAAATGTATCTATTGTTTTGGTGCTGGGAGAGAAATTGTTACTACTCCAATAATTACTTTAGGAAAATTTGGCATCTTTAAAAAGAAAACACGATGTTGCGTGGTTTGCTATGGCAAAGGACGTGTTCATCCGCAAGTACTTTTTGATTTAGAACAAGACTGTAGGACGTTCCATTAATGAAATTATTAGATACAGATAAAATTGAAATAAGAATTGAAAAGCAGAATAAAACTAAAAATTTCAAGTGGTGTATTTATTGCAGAGTTGAAAAATCTAATGAGACCGAAACAATTTTGATGGTAAAGGTAAAAGATCGTCCGTATCTATTATTTCAGGAAAATAAAGGAGATTTAGTTGTAAATTCAAAAAATGTTGAGAAGGAAATTACGAAGTCGTGAAATTAGGAAAAGAAGAATTAGATAGTGTCATAAAAAATTGTTCTAATAAACTTGAATTAAATGAATTTAATGAACTTTGTAGAATTATTTGGAGCCTGCTGAATGGTGCTACTTTTGGCATCAAAGATACCTGGAGTACAGATTTTTTAAGAGATTGTGAAAATATATGGCATGAAAATAAAAATTTAAAAAAAGTATCTGTTAAAAATTGCTCGAAGATTGTTTCTTTTAGAGATTATCAAATAAAAAAAGCAAAGAAAGATCTTGAGAAATTAGGTGTTGAAGATGATTTTTTAGACGAAGATTTTGAATTAGATGATGACTTTTAAGATTCTATTTGCAGGAATAGTTTTTTTTATCCATTTCTTAGGAATGCACTTTATGCCTTTCAAAGCAGCAAAATAGGCACCAACAAAATTAGCTCTTGAACAGTTGCAACCACCAGCTTTAATCGTTTTTGTAATAGCAGATTTATAGTTGTTGGATGTTATGATCGCATGAATTGATCCCATAAATGTGCCAGGATAACTACAAGCTTTACCAAATTTTCTTACAGTCATTATATGATTTTGGTTTTTTAGTTTTGAAACTTTTTTAATATTGCTAATTACGTCTTTGAAATATCTATTTTTTTTGTATTTTTTAACAAAAGATTGAACAGGATTTTTATCTTTTTTATTAGCTAATTCTATAATCTTTAATTTAGATAAAGCGTATTTTTCATTTATTCTTGAATTAGCTATAGATTTAATAACCCTTTTAAGTTCTTTTTCTTTGTTTCCATAAAGAAAATATGGGAGAGCGGCACAATAACCATCGGACTCGTTTACTTTAGTACCACCAGTGATAATTTTCTTAGATTTGATATTTTGTATAGTCTCTAAGATATTCTGATGGATCCATGGACCATTCATGGGTTTTTTCCATTTCACTTTTTTATATTTTTTTCTCAGTTTTAAATTTTTCCAATAATTTGAGCCTGGACCAAAGTTTTTAATTACATTTTTTTTGAAGTTTTTAAGAACATCTTTTTTTTTCTTTGAAGAAAGCAAAGTCCTAAACATTACTTGTCCAACGTCATTATATCCAGACACATTTCCGGTTTTAATGTTATAGAAAGGACTCTTATTTTTTTTCAAAAAAGCTATTTCTTTTTTTCCCTTAATATATTTCTTTAACTTTTTTGGATCGTACACCCAATGTAAAGGTCTAGTTGCTGCATCCGCCACTGTTGCGCCTAAAAAAATATGTAAATTATCCATTGAGCATAGCTTTACTATTCGCTAGCGATCCACAAGATGCATTTATGTCTCTACCCCTGCTTCTTCTAAACAAAGAAAGGAATCCAGCTTCTTGAATTATTTTAGAAAACTTATCTATATTTTCTTGAGTTGCTGGTTTAAAATCTTTGTTTGAAAGAGGATTAAACTCAATTAAATTCAATTTTGAGGGAACTTTTTTCATAATCTTAATTAATTCTCTAGCATGTTCATCCGTTAGGTTTTCATCTAAACATATCCATTCGATAAAAATTGGCAATTTTGTTTTTTCATAATATTTTTTTAGTTTTGGTAATAATGAATTAATTGGATATTTATCATTAATTGGCATTAATTCTGATCTGTGGTTTGATATAGAACTATGTAAACTCCACGCAAGATAAACATCTAACTCATTTGCAGCCCATTCAATAGCATCTAAATTATCTTTTTTAGTTCCTACTCCTACTGTACTTACTGTAATTCTAGTTCTTCCGTACTCCAAGCCATCTTTATTTTTTGAATTGTCTATAGCAACTTTAACATTATCTAAATTCAGAAAAGGCGAGCCTTCACCCATCAATACTTGATTGGTTATTTTTTTCTGTGTTGACCAATCATTAATATAATCTTTACTTAAAATTATTTGCGATATTATTTCCCCTGGCGATAAGTTCCTTACTAATTTTTTTGAAATTTGAGCTGTTGCACAAAATTCGCAAGAGAGATAACAACCTACTGATACAGATAAACAAATTGTATATCTGCTTTGAGATTTATCAGGGATGAGGACTGTCTCAACATTACGTTTATCTTTAAGCTCTAAAAGAAATTTTATAGTCCCGTCCTTAGATTTTTGAACATCTATAATTTTTGGTTTTTCTAAACTAATCAAATCTTTGATCTTGCCTCTAAGTTCAACTCCAAATGTCGTAAGCTCATCAAAACTTTTAATATTTTTTTTATAAACTGCATTAAAAAGTTGCTGAGACCTCATTTTTGCTTTTTTTGGCTCAACTTCACCTTTTTCAATTAAAAAAGTTTTTAGTTGATCAAAATTAAGATCATAAAAATTTTGTTTTTTCATCGAGAGGATATTAAAGACTTGAGTGGGGATTTTAAAGTCCCCACCCTATAAAGTTTTTTTAAAGCTGATTTTTATCTCTTTTCAAATGCTTTAAAATTTTGCCAGAATTTTTTCCGCTTTTTACCATATAACCTGCTGTACCATTACCATTGGCTTCTGGGGCTTTTTGGTTTTTACTTAACTGCATTGAGAGTTTCTGCTCAGCTTTTTTCACGGCAGAATTTCCATACAGTTTGCTAAATCTATCCATAGCAACTCCTTTCATTTCTACCGACTTTGCAACCCTTTATAGGTCCGGCATGTCGAATGCCGAGTCTTTTTTCCCATGACATATGGGTAATGAAACTTTATTATAACTCATATATTTGTCAATGGATAATAAGCTATTAGGTGTAATCATTATAGGTTTTGGCCTCCTAGTTCTTTTCAGTGAACAAGAGTATTCATGGGTTTTTTCAGCTATTGCGGTAGGGATAGGTTCAGGCTTTCTGATACGTAAAAATGAGAAAGAAGATTAATGAAAAAAATTTGTATCATATATGGACACCCTAATTCTAAAACTTCTTTTAACTGCGCTGTAAGAGATACATTTATTAATGAAGCAGAAAAAAATGGTCATAAAATCGATTTAATAAATTTATTTGAAGAAAAAGATCAATTACCTTTTTACAATCAAGAGGTTAATCCTCCTCCTCAATTAGTTTTGGATTATAGGAAAAGATTAGAGGATTGTGATGTAATGTTTTTAATCAGCCCCTGCCATAATTTAAGATTATCAAGCATTACTGAAAATTTCATAGATTGGTGTTTACATCCCAAGTGGTATTTTTCTTATAGATCTCTAATTCCTGGTAGTAAGTTTTTTAAAAATTATGGTTACCCAGTTCCAGGTGCTATGAAAGGAAAATTAGGAATCATTGCAATAAGCTACGGTGGACCTATGGTGAGTTATTGGAATTTTTCATTTTTTGATAATATTCCATACAGAAGAATTAAAAAGTCTGTATTCCAACTTGGTGGTCTTAAAACAAAATACCTCAGATTTTACTCAGTATTGCCTCAACTTGATAAAAGAATATTCGAAAAATACATGAATAGAGTAAAAAAATTAGCTAGGAACCTGTGAAAAAGTAATTAATGAATCTTTCATTTAAATAATTTAATATAATCAATTATGGAAAGTTTTAAAAATTGGATGCAAGAAGCTGCTAATATCATGTTTGATGACTCAAAGAACGATTTAAGAAGCTTACCTAAATCAGTAAGATTGCAAATTTTAATAGTTCTATCATTCGTATGGTCAACTGTTTTTAGTTTGTACGTTTTTAGTGTAACATCTTTCATTTTTGGCTGGGCTGGAGTAGTAATGGCACACATTGGTTTAATAATTGCAGTTTACTTAACATTTAAATTTTTTCACAAAAAACAGGAACAACCTGTCAGTGTTTTCCAGTCAGGTAATTATAATCCTGCAAAAATATTTGCAGTTTTTTTTATAATCTTCTTTATTTTTATCTTCACTAAAGGAATTGACGTCTTGACTAGAACGAACTCTTACGAGACGCCTTATGGCGGTCCGGATACTACGACTGAAGAAAGAATTAAAAGGTTTGTAAAATAGTTGTTTCATAGCTAGAATTATCTCATGAAATTATTAAGGGTTGGAGAACCTGGCAAAGAAATTGTTGCTGCCTTAGATAATAATAATATTTTAAGAGATCTATCAAATCATGTTAAAGATTTAAATCCCCAAACCATTAATGAAGAAACATTAATCAAATTAAAAAAAATTAAATTATCAGAGCTAAAGGAAATAAACTCAGATACTAGGATTGGAGCTTGTATATCTAATCCTGTAGACTTTTTGGCAATCGGTTTAAATTATAAAGCGCATGCGGAAGGAACTAAATCAAAATTACCGAATGAACCAATTGTTTTTAATAAAAGCTCTGGATGTATTCAAGGTCCTAACGATCAAATAATAAAACCTAAGTCTGCTAGCAAAATGGATTACGAAGTTGAAGTTGGCATGATTATTGGCCGAGAAGGAAAATATATTAATGAGGAAAATGCTCAAGATTATGTATTTGGCTTTTGTATTGTCAACGACATATCTGAAAGAACTTGGCAAAAAGAAAGGGGAGGTCAATGGATTAAAGGTAAATCTATAGCAGGACCAACGGGGCCCTATCTTGTAACTAGAGATGAAATAAAAAACTTAAATAATATTAATTTAACTTTAGATGTAAATGGCAACAGAAGACAAACTGGGAATACGGAGAGAATGATTTTCAACTTTAATTTTTTAATTTCTCATTTAAGTCAATTTATGACTTTATATCCAGGGACAATTATCACAACTGGAACACCTGCTGGGACGGCAATGGAAATGGAGAAACCTGAATTTCTTAAGGCGGGCGACAAACTTCACCTAAAAGTAGATGGACTAGGTGAACAATTTCATGAAATAATAGACGAATAATTATGTCAAAAAGATATTCGGGTAAAAGTCAAAAAGATAGAAGCTTTATGAAAAAAGCAAAGTTATCTTTAAAAGAAAAGAGAAAACTTAAAAGAGAGAGAAAAAATAAATAATGTGCGGAAGATATAGTATTCGAAAACCAGTTACTAAAACCACTGATTTGGTAAAAACAAACATTAAGGTTGAGGATACAGATAATTATAATGCACACCCAACTCAAAAGTTACCCTTAATAAAATCCTATTCAAATGGTAAGGCTCTTGAGCTTTATGAGTGGGGATTAGTTCCGAGTTGGTCTAAAAAATTAGATAAGTTTTCTCCTCTTATTAATGCTAGAAAAGAAACTCTTATGGAAAAAGTTACTTTTAAGAATCTTATCCAGACATCAAGATGTATTATTCCAGCTGATGGGTATTATGAATGGAAAAGGGAAGATAAAACGAAAACTCCCTATTATTTTTCAAAAGAGGATGATGAGTTGATGTATTTTGCTGGGATATATCAGAATGACCAGTTTTGTATAATTACAAGAGAAGCTACTGAAAAAATTAGCGCCATCCATCACAGAGAGCCAATGATTATTAATCAAAGCCAGATTAATAATTATTTGAATATTAAAAAAGATGCTATGGAAATATTAAACTCTGTTAAACCGCCTAATTTAAAGTTTCATGAGATATCAAAAGATGTTAATAACCCAGTAAATAATGACCCTGCTTTAATTAAACCTTTAAACTAAATGAATTTATCTATCTCACCGGGAAAAAATAATGTTGGAGCTTATATCAACGACATTAATTTAAAATCCATAGATCAAGGTCAGGCAACAGAAATAAAAAAGATTTTAAACAGGTACGGAGTTATATTTATAAAAGAACAAAATCTTGATCCTGAAACTTATCAAAATTTTGCAAAGAATATAGGTCAACCTGTAGTGTATCCAAGACTTAAAGGTTTAGATGAAAAATTTCCATTTATAAATGTAATCGAGAGAAAGCCTGATGATAAAAATTTAAGTTTCGGCTCTAGCTGGCTTCATCAGGATACAAGTTATTTAGCTAATGATAGACCCAGATATACAATGTTAATGGGAATAGAAATACCAGTTGGCCAAGGTAATACTATATTCTCATCTGGCTTTAATGCTTACGATAAATTACCAGACGACATTAAAGAAAAGATTAAAGACGCTACTGGAGTTTTTTCATCGGCAGGTCCGATAGCAATAACAAGACTTGAACGAGAAAAAGAAATGGGAATAAAATCCTCAGAAAGTATGGAAGCCGAACATCCAATAGTTATTTCAGTGGATGGAAAGAAAACTCTTTACGTATCTCCAGGACATTTAATGAAGATTAAAAATGTAAAAGAAGACGAAGCTGAATATTTAAAAAATTATTTAGTAGATCACGTCAACAAAGAAGATTTTATATTTTCATATGAGTGGACAAAAGGTGATATCTGTCTTTGGGATAATTTAAGTATTCTGCATATGGCTAGTGAAATAAAGAATTGCAGAAGAGTAATGCATAGAATAACAATTAAATAATTATTTTTTTAAAATCGTAAGGTGTCCCATTTTTCTTTTATCTTTGATAGATTTTTTCCCGTAATCATAAAAAAATTCATTTTTACTAAATGTTTTGGATCTATAAGTCTCTATATCTTTTCCTAAAACATTAAACATTTCTGCGTTAGAAATTTTTTCAACTTTTTTTACACCGAGATTACACACAGCTGCGACATGTCCAGAAAATTGACTTATGGAAAACGCATTTATTGTTAGGTGGCCTGAATTATGGACTCTTGGAGCAATTTCATTGACTAACAAATTATCATCTTGATCGATGAAATATTCAACACACATCGTGCCAACATAATCTAATTTTTCTGAAATGAGTTTTGCATTACTCTGTGCTTTAACAAAAATTTCTTTATTTATATCTGCAGGGATTTTTGAATGATTTAAGATTTGGTCTTTATGAATATTTTCTATAGGCTCATAAATATAAGTTTCACCATTTAAATATCTTGTTATTACAACTGATATCTCTTTTTTTAAATTTACCTTTTTTTCTAAAATATAATCAGCAGTAAAACACCAATTTTTTTTTACATCATCAAGAGAATTTAAAACATATTGTCCATGTCCATCATAACCAAGTGTATTTGATTTTAAAATTCCGGGTAATAAGTTTTTATTCTTTTCGATGTCTGCAGCTTGATCGATAAAAGCCCAGTCTGTAGTTTTAATACCTAAATCATTAACGAAAGTTTTTTCTAATTTTCTATTTTGAATTATTCTATTTATTTCAGGTTTAGGTAAGACTTTTTTTTCTTTATCGATCTCATTTAAAATATTTATTGGAATATTTTCAAACTCATAAGTGATAATATCGACTTTGCTTACAAACTCTTTTATCTTTTCTTTGTTGTCGTATTTTGAGTAAATAAATTCACCCGAATAATTTTGGGCAGGACCATTTTCATCGTCTGATATTACTACAGTTTTAATATTAAGTTTTTTTGCAGCTTGACAAAGTAATGATCCAAGTTGGCCTGAACCAATGATCCCTAGGGTGCTTATTGTCATCGAATTAAGGTTTTTTTTTAATAGATTTAGTTTGTAAACGTTTCCATTTTTCTAAATTTGATTTAATTTTTTCATCAAAATTTCCAATAATTGAAGCTGCGAGTAAACCAGCATTCATTGATCCATTTATAGCCATTGTGGCTACGGGACAACCTCGCGGCATTTGAACTATTGATAACAAACTATCTAAACCCTTAAGTTTTTTTGTTTCTATCGGAACTCCAATAACTGGCAAGGAAGATAAAGATGCCACCATGCCAGGCAAATGTGCTGAACCTCCTGCTCCAGCCACAATAACACCAAAACCATTTTTTGAGGCTGACTCTGCAAATTCAAACATTCTTTTTGGTGTTCTGTGCGCACTTACTATTGAAATTTGATATTTAATTTTGAGAGTCTTTAAAATTTTAGCGCATTCTTTCATTATGGAATGATCCGATTGAGATCCCATAATAATTGCTACTTTGTTATTCAGTTTATTCCGCTTCACAGATTAATTTAACAATTATTGGTATAAAAACAATGGCCTAATTAGATTAAGCCACTGATTTATTTAGGAGGAAAGATTATGCTCGAACTCTAAAATTTAGAAATTTTGGACTATTTTGAAGTTCGAATAGAGAGATTTTTTTGAATTTCTTATCAACGTTAGTCTTTAACTTGTTTTTTTTTACTTGTTTAATTCTCATAATTCCTTTTAATTTATTTTTAACTCTATGAGTATTGCTGAATTTGCAAACTTGAGTTGAATATAGTTTATAACGTAAATTTAGGCAGATATTAGGCGTTTCTTAGCCAAATTTAAATTTTTGCAAAAAAATCTTTAGAAAGTTTTTTTATTGACCCACTTCGATCTACCACTGCTAGTTCCACTTCTGCACTAACAAGAACTTCCTCACCTCTTTTAACCTCTTGAAGCAAGTTTAGTCTAACATTGGTTTTTTTTAACACGGCTGTTTCGACACTTAGATTATCCTCAAAAACTGCTGATTTTAGATATCTAATGTTGCATTTCCTAACGACAAACATTACATCGTGCTCGTTCATAAGTTGAGTTAAAGTGAGACCAAATTTTTCGTGTATTAGCTCCGTTCTAGCTCTCTCGATATACTGAAGATATCTAGAATAAAATACCCGACCAAAGTCAACGTCCTCAACAAAAACTTTTAATTTATAAATGTGGCTTTTAGACATAATTTCAATCATAAGGCTAAAGTTTATCTTATTCAATAAAGTTTCAATTTCTTTTTTTGGTCCAAATTATGCCAAGCAAAGCACAGACTCTAAGCTTAAATTTTAATTATGAAAATATTACCTACTTTAATTTTGTTATTAATTTTAACTAATTGTGCTGGAGGTAACATAGCCAAAGTAAAACTTGGTAAAAAATGTACTGCAGCTGACGAGAATGGTTTAAAAGAAAGCTCTTATGTTTGGGTTATCTCAAAAGAAGCGATTAAATCATTTGATAAAAGAATAAATAAATCTAACTGTTCAGATATTTAATTTCCTTTTAAATTTAATTGTCTGTGCTAATAAGGGGTATGCGAATACCCCTTATTCTGTGTACATTATTTTCTTTAAGTATTAATTTAAATGCTATGGAAAAACCTTATCATCATATTTATAAAGACGGAAAATTATATGCTTTTAGAAACCTTGAGGGAGGTCCAAAAAGAGATCCTAATTTTAAATGGGATTGGAAAGTTTTTAGGGAGGAAAAAAAGAAACTTAAGATTGATTATCCACCTGAACATGTAATTGATAAACAAATAGTTTTAAAAAATCTTGAAAAACATAAATCTGACTCTTATGTGATGTGGCTTGATCATGCGAGCTTTATAATTAAACTTGGAAACACTACTATTATTACTGATCCAGTTTTCGAAAAAAATTACGGACCTATGATATTTGGCCCAAAGAAATACATAGAATCTCCTTTAACACTTAAACAACTTCCAAAAATAGATTTATTTTTGCTGACACACAATCATTATGATCACATGAGTATTCGTACGATAAAAAATTTTCCTTATAAAAACGCTAAAGTTCTTGTACCTCTCAAGCTTGGGAAATATTTTACAAAAAATGGATATAAAAAAGATACAGTTAGAGAATTGGATTGGTTTGATAAAATCAAAATTAATGATGAAATCACGGTCACAATGCTTCCAAGTCAACATTGGTCCAAACGATGGATCTGGGGAGATGGAAATACAAATAGATCACTTTGGGGAAGCTTTTTAATTGAATACAAAGATAAAAAAATCTTTTTTGCTTGTGATACTGGACCAGCACCATTTTACAAGGAATTAGGTAAAAAATTTGGTCCAATTGATTTGGGCTTTGGAAATTTGGGCGCCTACAATTTTTATCCAATTGTTCCAGTCAAGGATAAATCTACAGCTCACGCAAATCCTGAAGAGCTTTTGTCTTTAATGAAAGACTTAAAAGTAAAAAAAGTTATAGGAATGCATTGGGGGACAGCGATATTAAGTTTGGAGCCAATCTGGGAACCTCCTGTAAGATTTAAAGAAAATGCTGAAAAGTTTGGCTACAAAAAAGATGAAGCAATTATATTTAAAATTGGTGAGATTAAAAAATTAACAGATCTTATCAACTAGCTTTTCTTTTATTTCTTTCTCTATCAAGTAAAGCCGTCAGAGAGTCCACCATAAAGTCTGAGGCATCAAAGATCTGGTCTCGCTTAAATTCTTTAGATATATTTTTTTCTGGGTTGGTCTTATCCTCAATGACTATACCTTGAGTAGGAGAGTCGTCTTTTAAATAAATACAAATAAGCCATTCATTTTCAGGTGTGTCATCCCATTTGATATATATTGAACTCTCTTCTATTCTTTTATCAATACACCTCATAATTGGGAGATGTTTACTTAAATAC
Source organism: uncultured Pelagibacteraceae bacterium (assembly GCA_902630665.1). Classification (GTDB taxonomy): domain Bacteria; phylum Pseudomonadota; class Alphaproteobacteria; order Pelagibacterales; family Pelagibacteraceae; genus Pelagilacustribacter. The sequence continues at coordinate 39,680 of CACOVP010000004.1, read as the reverse complement.
CTTTTTGAGATCATGAAGCAAAGTGAATGGGAGGCTCTATAGAAAGACTCAAGTGCATACTCTACTTTCTCTCTCTCCTCGTTATAAACTCTCTCTTTCTCTAATAATATTTCTCTAGTATCACTGTCTTTTACTTCAATACCAAATTGAGTTAATCGCTCTCTAATTGTTTCCTCAACTTTTTGTTGTCTTAAAGCTTTATATTTCTCTTTAATTTTATCTATACGCAATTTAACTTCTTCGTAAGATTCTCTTTGTTGATTTAAAACATATTTTGAAAGAGCCTGAACTTCTTTTTCCTCTCTGCGTACAAAACTTTCAATTTTCTTTTCAAGTTTAATTTGTTCTAAAAATTTTCTTTGTTTTTCTGCTCGTTCTCTTCTAAGTTCAGCTTGATCCTCTCGTAAAAATCTTTTTAAATCAATTGATAATTGACGACTTAATTCTTTTTCCTCTTTGAGCTCTAGCGCTTTAGCTTTAAGTGTAATTTCTTCTTGTTGCATAAAGCGTTTCTTTGCCTCTATTTTTTCTCTCTCCATTTCTTTTATTTTTTTTTGTTTTTGTTTTATTCTTTCTTCTTGAATAACTTTTTTAATATTTGAAACTTTATTTGAAATACCTTGAAAAAAATTCTGAAGAGATTTGTCTAAATTGAAATTAAATCTTAATATTGTTTTTATTTTATCACTTAAACCTAAAATGCTTGAAACGACCATTCTTGTTTTTTGTGTTTTTTTTCTTTTTGATCTCTGAGGTCTAATTTTCTTTTTTCGAAACTTAATTTTTTTTCTTTTAATTGATTTTTTAGTTTTTGATTTCTTTTTAACGTTTTTTTTTTGTCTTTTAGCAGTTTTTTTTATTTTTAATGTTTTCGATTTTATTGACTTATTTTTCTTGAGTTTCTTTTTTTTTCTTTTCATACTGTTACTTATTTAATAACAGTTTTCAGGAATAAAGGTAGTTTCTTGTTCTTTTGGCGTTATTAAAGTTTTTCACAATTTGTAATTGAAAAACTACTAGGTCTCTATATTTAAAAGCCGCTTCACAGGATGCCATATAATATTCATAACATTTTACAAATTTTTCATCGAATAAATCTTTTACTTTACTTTTGTTAGCCAAGAAACGTTTTAACCAACTTTCAAGTGTTTTATCGTAGTGCCTAATTAAAGTCTCTATATCGTTCACAATTAGTCCAGTTTTTTCTATTGGATTGATAATTTGACTCAATGAAGGACAAACCCCTCCTGGAAAAATATATTTTTGAATGAAAAGATTGGCCGGTGAAGGTTTGTCTACTACACCAATGGTATGAAGTAAGAATATTCCATCATCTTTTAAAACTTCATTCATTTTTTTAAAAAAAATATTATAGAATTTACGTCCAAAATGTTCAAAAGCACCAACTGAAACGCACCTATCAAATGTACCTCTAACATTTCTATAATCCATTATCTCGAACTTAACTTGATTATCTAAATTTAACTCCTTTGCTTTTTTTTTGCAGTAAACTAATTGATTTTCACTTAAAGTAATTCCTAGGACTTCACATCCCTTTTGTTTAGCCATTTCAAAAGCAAGGCCACCCCAGCCACATCCAACATCTAAAACTCTCATACCAGGTTTAATATCTAATTTTTTTATTATATGATTCACTTTATTTTGTTGGGCCTCTTCTAATGTTTTGGTATCGTCAAACCACATACCCATAGAATATTGACGTAAATTTTTATCTAAAAATAAATCATAGAGCTTTTCCCCTTTAGGACCGCCTACATCGTAGTGATGCTCAACATTTTTTTTTGATCTTCCTGGAAGATTAAAGTTTGTTAAAGTTCTCCAAACACCATATATTTTTTTTGAAATTAAACTTGGTAAGGTAACTTCAGTTCTTCCAAGATTTTTAATAAAACCTAAAATAAATTCCCGAAGAGAAGCATTCTCAATTAAAAGTTCTGCGTTCATGTAAGCTTCTGGAAAAGCTATCTCAGGAAAAAGTATTAATTTAGTCCCAAGACTCTCCTTTAAAAGTTTTAAGGTGATTGGTTTTTCTGATCTTGGATTACCTACAATATATTTTTGACCCCTTGGATCAACAAGTATAATTCCATCTTCTTTATATATTTTATCCAGGACTCTAGCTAACATCATAATTAAGCCGCTCTATTTTTTTCACTAGTAAATTTAAGTTTATTTAATTTTTCAATAAGATCTTTCTGTTTTTCCTCACTTAATAAAGTTAGTGGTGGTAGTATATTCTTATAATTTTCATCTTTTATTGAATGAAAACTATGCAAAGCTGATATCAAATTATATTGATCGAATGTCTCTCTTACTGCAATTAATTGATCGTTTTTAGTCTGTGGATTTTGATTTTCAAAATCATCAAACACCTTTCTAGCTATAGAGTGAGTCACATTTGTTACTGCAGAAATACATCCAGAACATCCAAGTTTTAATCCCTTAAGCAGCTTTGCTTCTGATCCTGGAAACATCAAAAAGTTTGGAATTTTTAAAGTTTCAAATAAGTTATAACTAGAGTCTTTGCAGCCAATTATGTTTTCTGGAAATGCTTTACAAAGCTTTGTAGCTGCTTCAGCTGAAAACTTATAGCCACTTAATTTTTCAAAATTATATAAAATTATTTTTGCCTTAGGTGCAGAACTTATTATTTTCTTATAAAATTCAAAAACTCCCTCATCGGTATTTCCTTTATAATATGCGGGAGGCATAATTAAAAAATCTCTAAATTCATACTCCATTGCATAATTTATTAAATCAATATTATCATTAAGAGAATTACATCCAGTACCTAAATAGAATTGCTTTCTCAATTTATGGCTAGCAATTTTTGAAATAAATTCTTTTTTTTCTGACAAAGTAAGCAGCTGACTTGCTCCCGTAGATCCGAAGTAAAAAACACCTGTGCAACCTTTTTTGATTAAATTTTCTCCATGAGAAATGGTAGCCTCAACGTTTAAAGTTAAGTCTTTATTTAAAACACTTAAACTAGCTGCGTATACCCCTCGTTTTATCATCTTATTGTCCCAATTTATTGAAATAAAATATAATATAAGTTTCAAAAATGAAAGTTCTGATTCTCATAAATAAAGTAGGCCTTGGGGACTGTATAATTCATATAAATTATATCCATGAAATCTCAAAAAAATATGGAAAACCCGTTTCAATATTAGCTAAAGAAAATACAAGAGCGAAAGATCTTTTCCTAGATGATCCTCATATTAATGAAGTTATAACATTAGATCGTTTAAACGATAATACTGGTTCCCATGACGGTCTAAATGGATTTTTTAAATTAGCAAAAGATATAAAAGAAAAAAAATTTGATAAAGTATTTATCTTTAACAGTTCGATAAGATATTTTTTAATTTGTAAATTTGCGGGTATAAAAAAAATTGCTCAATATCCATTATTTAAAAAAAAAGGGCAACATGTAGTTAATACTGCGAAAATTTTTACTGAAAATGAACTTAATAAAATTGTATCAACGCAACCAAAACTTTTAATTAGCGAAGAAAAAATTCTAAAAGCTAGAAAAAATATATCGCAGAATCATAAAAATATTGTATTAGGGGTGAGCGCATCTGGACCAACAAAACGCTGGGGAATAAAAAATTTTATAAAATTGATCCAAAAAGTTAATGAAAAATACCCCTCTAAATTTTATTTAGCTGCTGGAGGAAGTGATCAACAATTGATTGATGAAATATTAAAATCAAATGTAGGATCAAATTGTATTTCTTTAAATAATTTAAAGATAAATAAGATGTTACCTATAGTAGCTAATTGTAATTTGTATTGTGGAAATGATACTGGGTTTATGCATATTAGTGCTGCTCTAAATTTAAACACCGTGGCGTTGTTTATGGATAGTCCAGTTCTTGCCTATGGAAAGTACTCAAAAAATATTAATGTAATTATTCCAGAAGGAGAGACCGAAGAAACAACTACCCATGATACTCTAGGTGCTGATAAAATTTCTTTTGATAAAGTTTATAATAAATGTATTGAGCTTTTGTCTAACTAAAATCAGTTTTAATTATTTTTTCTTTAGCTTCATTTACTAACTGACTCAATCTAGAACTATCTACATTACGGTTCATGTCAGGATGAATTTTTTTTTGTAATTGGTTAGCAGCTTTCAATACTTCTTCTTTGCTTGCACCCTTTTTTAACCCTAGCAATTTATAAGCCTCTTCCGATGTAAGGTTTGATGATCCTGGAGTTTGACCAAACTGACCTTGAGAAAATCTTCCTGCATTATTTTTCATGAATTGAATTAATCTCCATAATTGATACATTTGTAGTGCAGTAAATCCTTTAATCTTAAGCCCTGAAAGCAGAATCAGCCACATTGGAAGACTGAAGATGAATTTACCGCCAATTGTAAATAGTACGGCTAGAATCAATGATATATAAATTGCAATTTTTTTTATAGTTGTAGCTATCTTTTTTGAACTAGCGCTAGCGAACCAATTTAGAAAAAGGTAGATTACGACGAAAATGATAATTCCCAGTAAAAACAAATTCATATAATTTCCTGTTATGATTATACCAAAACTAAAAAAAATAAAGACTACAAAAAATTATCACGGGATTGCACTAGAAGATGATTATTCTTGGGTAGATCAGCCAAATATCCTTGAAGTTCTAAAAGATCCAAAGAAGTTAAATAATGACGTTAAGGATTACATAGAAGCTAACAACAAAATAACAAAAGACTACTTCACTGACGTTAAAGGATTACAGGAGAATTTATTTAATGAAATTAAAGGAAAAATTAAATTAGATGACACTGGATTAAAATATAAAGATAAAAGATATTATTACTGGTCAAAAACAGAAGCCAAGGGTAACTATGGTAAGAGAATGAGGCAACTCATAGATGGTTCTAAATCAGAGGAAGTTTTTTTTGATGGTGATTTAGAAAAGAAGAAAACTGGTTCAGAGTATTTCGGAGTTGGCACTGTAAGCACTTCTTATTGTGATAATTTTATTGCTTATTCATTAGATTTAAAAGGATCGGAATATTATACAATTTATTTGAGAGATCTTAGAACAGGAAAAAACGAAAAAGATGTAATTGAAAATACAAGTGGAAGCGTCACATGGACTTTGGATAGTAAAAGCTTTTTCTATTCTAAATTAGACCAATATCATAGACCAAGACAAATTTTCAAACATGTCCTTGGAACATCTGCCGATCAAGATCAGTTAATATTTGAGGAAAAAGATGAAACTTTTACTTGTGGTATTGGAATAACTTCTGATGAAAAATATTTCATTATTGGAACTTCTGATCACATTACAACCGAAGAATATTTTTTTCCTACTGATGCCAAAGAAATTAAACCCACTCTTTTTCAAAAAAGAAAAAATGATATTCGTTATTCAATAGACTCTTGGCAAGGTTATTTTTATATTCACACTAATGAGGAGGCTAGAGATTATAAAGTACTCAGATGTAAGACTAATCAGATAGATAAATTAGAAGTTTTTATCCCTGCTAAAAAAGAAACTGTTATTGGTGGATTTGAATTTTTAGACGATTATATCCTTAGATCAGAAAAGTCTGATGCTGTCCCAAAACTTTTTGTAAGAAGCATTAAAACTAACAAAGAAGAGGAAATTAAAATTTCTGATGAGCCTATAGGCGTTCCTGGTGTTTCTTTGATGCAAAGAGATACAAATACTACAATGATAAGAGTTGGTTGGGAAAGTATGGCAACTCCAGGACAAATATATGAGTATGACATCGTCTCAAAACAAAAAAAATTAGTAAAACAAACAGAAGTTCCGTCCGGTCATGACCCCAGCAAATATGTAGTTGAAAGAATAAAGGCAGAGTCACATGACGGTCAAATGATACCTATTAGTTTGGTTAGATTGAAAACAGCAAAACAAAATGGAAAATCAAAAATTCTTTTATATGCCTACGGGGCATACAAACATAGTATATCTCCATCTTTTAGTGCCTCAAGATTTTGTTTAATTGATAGAGGAATTACTTTTGCAATAGCGCATGTAAGAGGTGGGGGAGATTTAGGAGATAAACATCATGAAAAAGGTAAAAAAAAATATAAAAAAAATACTTTTTTAGATTATATAGCCTGTGCAAATCATCTTATAGAACAAAGATACACATACAAAGGTGGAATTTGTTTTTATGGCGGATCTGCTGGAGGTCTTACAGGTGGAGCTGTAGCTAATATGTCGCCAGATTTATTTTTTGGAATGCTTTTGTTGGTTCCTTTCGTAGATACAATGACAACTATGTTAAATGAAAAATTACCGTTAACACCAGGCGAATGGGAGATGTGGGGAAATCCAATAAAAAGTAAGGAGTACTTTGAGTACATCTTATCTTACGCACCTTATAACAATCTTAGTAAAAAAGATTACCCGCCTATGCTTATTACAACATCTCTTTTTGACAACAGAGTTCTCTACTCTGAGCCAGTTAAATATATTGCAAAACTAAGAGAGACAAAAACTGATAATAATATTCAATTATTAAAATGCAAAATGGAAGCAGCAGGTCATGGAGGAATGTCAGGACGCGACAATGCAATCACAGAATTAGCAGAAGAATATTCTTTTATTTTAAAATCTGCAAAAATTTTAAAGTAACAATCTTGAAAAAATAAAAATAATACCCATATCTTTTTTGTCGGTTGCCAAATGGGGCTGACATAAACCTTGCTAACAAAGGAGGATATATGACAAGTAAGGATCTATCGATCTTTAATTCACTTAGACCTTTCAGCATTGGATTCGATGACATGTTTGACCAATTCGAGTCAATGTTAGGGAATGGCAGTCTTGCTGTGCAAAGTAATTACCCGCCATACAACATCCGAAAAGCAGGCAAAGATAAGTATGCTATTGAATTAGCAGTTGCTGGCTTTAACAAAAATGATGTTGAAGTTGAATATGAAGATAATCTTTTAACCGTAAAAACAAAAGATGTTAAAAGAACTGAAGAAAAAGAAGGTGATGAAGTTATTCATAGAGGAATATCGCAAAGATCTTTTGCTAGATCGTTCACAATTGCAGATGATGTTAAAGTGAATGGTGCCGAGCTCAAAGATGGTTTACTAACTATTTCTTGTGAAAAAATCATCCCAGAAATAAAGAAAAAAAGACTTATTGAAATAAAATAAGTTTACCTTACTTGCGGAGTATTTACTCCGCAGGTAATTAAAAACAGTTTTTACTGCTAAAACCAACCACAATATTCCTTGGATTTACCTCAAACTTACGCTCACACTTAATTTTATATTTTTCAGTTATATAGACGTAATTTCTATTTCTTGTTTTTAAAAATTCAATTTTATCAGGCTGGCCATAAAAAATTTTAAGATCTTCTTCTGGTTTATTTAACCATTTGCTTAATTCTTGCTCTTCTTTAGATGTCGTATCTTCAATTTTTTTTGAGACGGTTTGACACCCAGTCAAAAAAATTAAAAATAGTGTGTATAAAATTGTAAAAAAAAAATTTTTCATTCTAATCCTTATTTTATAACGAAAAGTTATAAACAGATACATTTACTATTAGTTGAATCGATGGAGATATTAGAGATTTAGTTAAGATTTTAACACTTATATAGAGTAATAAACTTCAACGGAGGTTTTATTTTATGATGGAAAAATATTTCGAATATAGAAAACATAAAACAAATTTTAAAACTGAGGTAATAGCTGGTGTGACTACTTTCCTTACAATGGCATACATCATGTTTTTAAATCCCTTTATCTTATCTGGAGAATTTGCCGGAACAGAAAAGGGTTTTTTTGATTTTGGAGCAGTATTTACTGCAACAATATTAGCTACAGCACTTGCGTGTTTCATCATGGCATTTTACGGAAAAACTTGGCCTATTGGTTTGGCGCCAGGTATGGGTATAAATGCATTTGTTGCATACGGAGTAGTTGCAGGAATGGGATACACACCGCAAGCAGCATTAGGTGCTGTGTTAGTAGCTGGAATTATTTTCTTAGCAATATCACTTACACCTTTGAGAGCGTGGTTGATTAATTCGATTCCAAGAAGTTTAAAACTAGGAATTGGTGCTGGGATAGGATTATTTTTAGCTATTATTGGTTTAGAAATTATGGGAGTGGTAGGGGACCATCCAGTCACACTAGTTACTTTAGGTGACATTAAAAATCCTTTAGTGCTTCTTGGATGTTTAACTTTTGTCTTTATGATTGTTCTAGAAAAGATGAAGATAAGAGGGAACATTATAATTGGTATCCTTTTATTTAGTATAATAGCTTGGGCTACTGGTTTAGCAAAATTTAATGGTGTTGTTGGTTCAATTCCGCCAATGACATACTTATTTGATTTTGATCTTAAAGCAGCGCTTACTGCAGGTATGGCTTCAATAGTTTTTACTTTATTGTTCATAGACTTTTTCGATACAGCAGGAACATTAACTTCTGTTGCTAATGTAGCAGGCAAAGTTGATAAAAAAGGTAAGGTGCAAGACATCAACAAAGCAATGTTATCTGATAGTGTGGGCACAGTTGCTGGAGCAATGATGGGGACAACAACTGTAACTAGTTATGTTGAGTCAGGCGCAGGAGTAAAAGCTGGAGGCAGAACTGGAATGACTTCACTTGTAATAGGAGTTTTATTCCTAGCTTGTTTATTCTTTTCACCGCTCGCTACAAGTTTGCCAAAAGAAATAGATGGTGCAGCATTGTTGTACGTAGCAATATTATTCGTTAGAAATATCACTGATATTGAGTGGGATGATATCGCTGAGTCAGGCCCAGCAGTGGTTGCAATGATAACAATGCCGTTAACATATAGTATCAGTAACGGTATCGCTCTTGCATTTATTTCATATGCATTAATTCAAATATTTACAGGAAAATTTGGAAAAACCTCTCCTGCTATATGGGTAATCGCAGTATTTAGCGTAATTAGTTTTTACGTAGCCTAAAAATTTTAGGGCCAGTTTATTCTGGCCCTTAATTCTTCTGATGTTTCTTTATTAAATCTTCGACTCTTAGTTCCTCGTAATGCTCGAATGGTTGGACTATCCATGGATTACTCTCTAACCTTTGTGCGCAAAAATCTGGTTCAAAAGTTGAGTCTTTTTTTTTCCAAAGTACAGCAGTTTTAATTTCTTTTATATTTCCTTTAAGAGGTGGGTATTTTTTTAACCAATCAATACTTTTATTTAGCGTAACCCCTGTATCAGATAAATCATCACATAAAAGAATGTTCCCTTTCATTTCTTGAACGGTGGAGCTCATTTCTCTTGAAAAAACTAAATCCCCTTGCTGATCTTCTGTGCCTTCTCCAGAGTATGACTCTACAGCAAGATAAGCACATTTTAACTTAAAAACACGACTTAAGACATCAGTGATTGGAAGACCGCCTCTTGCAATACCAATAAGTAGGTTAGGTTTAAAGCCACTATCATGAATTTGTATTGCTAACTTTTCTACGATTAGATTATACTCTTTCCAATCAATAATAAGTTTATTTGCCATGAAGAAAACTAAATTATTTTTAAGGAGTTGTAAATGAAAGGATATGTAGTTTGTGTTTATAAAAATATAAGTAACGAGGAAAAGCTAAAAGAATATGCTGTGAAAGCTAGAACAGCTGTTGAAAAATATAAGGGAAAATTTTTAATTAGAGGTGGTAGATCTACATCAAATGAAGGTGATAAATCTCCAAGAACAGTTGTAATTGAATTTTCATCCTATGATGAGGCTAATAACTTTTATAATTCAAAAGAATATCAAGATGCACATTCTATTCTTGAGGGCTACGCTGAACGTCAACATCAAACGATTGAAGGCACCTAATATTGGATTGGTTCATCGTCAATACTTCGCCAAAGATACCAAGTAGCAACTGAACAATAAGGCGTGAATTTTTTATAAAGTTTATTTAAAAAACTTTTTGGTGGAAAATATTTTTTTTTATAATTATTAGATATTGCTCTTAATAAACCTATATCTTGTAAAGGCCAAATATTAGATCGATTATAGGTAAATAGTAAAATCATTTCTGCACTCCATCTACCTATTTGTCTTAAAGATGATAAGTACTGTATAGCTTCCTCGTCATTCATGTTTTTGATTAATTTTGGATCAAATTCTTTATTTACAAATTTAATTGACAATTCTTTTATTCCCAAAGCTTTTTGTCTACTTAGACCGCAGGATTTAAGTTGAGATATTGATAATTTTGATACTTTTAATGGATTAATTCTTTTAGTTTTATTTTGAAATTTTTTAAATACTGAATTAGCAGCTGATACACTTATCTGCTGACCGATTATACTTTTACATAAAGAGTAAAAAATATCTTTTCTGGTAGTCAAAAATTTATCATTGTATTTAATGATAAGTTTTTTTAAAACTTTATCTCTTTTAGACAAAGTTTTAACTGCATTTGACCAGTAACTTGGATATTTACTCACGGTCTTGGACTTACAACTTGTTTTTTAAGTTGAGACTCTCTCATAAAAATAATTACAGAACTTACAATAATTAAACCAGCGCCCAAAAGAGTTAGCACTTTTGGTATTTCACCCCAAATGAAATATCCTAATAAAATTGCAAATACTAAATTCAAATATTTTGTTGGTGTAACTAGTGATGCTTCAGCAATTCTTAGGGACACGGTAAGTAAAATATTTGCAACTGAACCAATTATTCCTGTAAAAATAAGAAGAAATAGTTCAAATTTTGATGGCATGATCCAGCCAAAAGGAAGTGTTGCTAAACCAACTACCATGCTTAGTAAAGAAAAGTATAAAGCAATTCTATAATTAGGCTCGGTAGATGATAAGCTTCTTATGCTTAGGGCTACGCATGCAAAGAAAATACAAAAAATTATTGGAAATAAGTAGTAAATATTTAATTCTTCATAAGCTGGTTTAACAATCATTAACATTCCAATAAACCCAATGAAAACTGCAGACCATCTTCTGATACCCACTTTTTCGGATAAAAAAAATATTGAACCTAAAGTAACGAAGATTGGCCCTCCAAAAGTCAAACTTACTACATCTGCTAAAGGTATCTCTCTTAAAGCAATAAAAAGTGCAATTATCGCTAAGGTTCCTGTTACAGCTCTGAAAGCATGTAATTTAGGTCTAGTAGTTTTATAAAAAGTTTTAAATTCATTTTTAGGTACAAGCATTAAAATTGGTATCAAACCAAAAAAAAATCTTGCAAATAACACTTCACCTACGGGAAACTGATCTAACCATTTTACACAAGCATCCATCATAGCAAAACATGCCACAGATGCTATCCCGTACAATACGCCTAATTGATTTCGTGCTAACAATTTAATATCCTCACAACTCTATATAATTACTTTATGAAGAAATGTACACTTGCTCTTGGCTGTTTTTGGAAACCTGAGGAAAACTTCAAAAATAAGCCGGGTATAATTGAAACAGAAGTCGGCTATGCCGGTGGATTATCCGATAAAGTTACATATGAAGAAGTATGTAAAGGTGACACTGGTCATGCAGAAGTTGTAAGACTCACTTTTGATGAAAAATTAATTTCCTTTAAAAAAATTTTAGATTTATTTTTCAAAATGCACGATCCTACTCAAAAAGATATGCAATATCCTGATGTTGGAACTCAATATAGAAGTGAAATATTTTATGAGGACGACATTCAAAAAGCTGAGGCAAAAGAAATTTTAGAAATTTTTAATAAGGAGCTTAATGGAAAAATTCAAACTAATATTTCTCGGCTCAAAAATTATTGTAAAGCAGAAGAATATCATCAAAAATACTTAGAAAAAAATAGATGATGAAACAGCTTGTTACTACAGAATGGCTAGAAAAAAATATCAATAAAGTTAAAATATTAGATGCTACCTGGTGTTTGCCTAACTCAGGTAGAAATGCCAAAGAGGAGTTTGAAGAAAATCATATAAAGAACTCAATATTCTTTGATATTGATAAAAATTCAAAGCAAAATTCTTCATTACCCCATATGCTTCCTTCAAATAAAGAGTGGGAAAGCATTGTTTCAAATTTAGGGATAAATAATTCTGATCATATAATTATTTATGATAACTCAGATGTCTTCAGTTCATGTAGAGTTTGGTATACTTTTATTTACTTTGGACATAATGCTGATCTAGTTTCTGTTTTAGACGGAAATTTTACGAAATGGTTAAAGGAAAATAGAGGTGTTTCAAAAGAAGTTATAAAAATCTCAAAAACTAATTACGAAGCTAAGGAAAATTTATCTATGGTAATTAATAAGACTCAAGTTAAAAAAAACATATTAGATAAAAAATTTCAGTTAATAGATGCTAGAAGCAAAGAAAGATTTTTGGGTTTGGTTCCTGAGCCTAGAAAAGGATTAAAAAGTGGTCACATAGAAGGGTCTAAAAATTTACCTTTTCAATTACTTTTAAATGAAGATCGAACCTTTAAAAAAAAAGAGGAATTAATAAAGATTTTTGATCAAAATAAAATAGATAAAGATAAAGATATAGCTTTTACATGTGGATCTGGAGTAACAGCATGTATTTTAGGGCTGGCTAATTCTATCATAAGTGGTAAAAAACCTACTATCTATGACGGCTCATGGTCAGAGTACGGATTAGAATAAAAAATGAGAGCATCATCCAAATTAAAAGTATTTTTAATTATTTTCTTTATTGCTATTTTTGCAATTATTGCTGCAAGACATTTTATTGGTTTACACTTTAAAAAAAAATTTAGTGTAAGGCCTGCGCCAGGAGTAATTGTTGAAAAAGTTGAACGATCTCTGTTTTACAAAAGTATAGAAACTTTTGGAACAGCATTAGCGCAAAATTCAAAAACTTATAGAATAAAAACTAATGAAGTTGCTGGAAAATTAAACATTGATAATAGATTTGTAAAAAAAGGTGAAATTATCCTTAGGCTTACAAGCGGAGAAGAAATTATTGCAGATTTTGCGGGTAAATTAGGGAAAAGAGAAATTGCCCAAGGAGTTTTGGGTTCAGAGAGTTTAATAATAACTTTGGATGACTTAAAAAAAATAGTAATAGATATAAAAGTTCCAGAGAATTATGTAAGTATACTTAAACCAGGATTAAAAGCAGAAATAACAAGTTCAGCATTTAAAAAAGCTTTTAAAGGAAAAATTCAAACAATTAGCTCAAGAATAGATCCTTCTACAAGATCAATTTTATCCAGAGTTTTAGTTGATAATTCAAATTTTGAAATCATTCCAGGGCAACTAATGACGGTAAAAATTATCTACGACGAAATTAACCAAATTGGTGTTCCTGAAAGTGCAGTAACGATTCAAGGTAGTACAGCTTTTGTTTACACTGTAAGTAACGAAACTGCTGAAAAAAAAAATATTGAAATTGGTAAAAGAAATTTTGGAAAAGTTTCTGTTGTATCAGGTATAAATGAAGGTGATCTTGTTATTACAGAGGGCGTCTCAAAAGTAAGAAATAATGCTAAAATCAAAATTATAAATCCAAGAAATTAAATGTTTTTAACAGACTTATCTATAAAAAGACCTGTCGTAGCCTCAGTAATGAGCTTAGTATTAGTGATATTTGGTCTTGTAACTTTTCAAGAAATTCCAACTGATGAACTACCTGATGTGCAGCCTCCTGTAGTAACTATTCAAACTGAGTATAGAGGTGCATCGGCAGAAATTGTTGATACTCAAATAACTCAAAAAATTGAAGATTTTGTAGGAGGAACGCCTGGGCTAGAAACAATAGACTCATTTAGTGAGGATGAAAGCTCAAGAATTACGCTAACATTTGAGACGAGTTTAGACTTAGATGACGTTGCTAACGATGTAAGAAGCTCTGTATCTAGAGTGCTAGATAATTTACCTGAAGGTGCGGAACAACCTGAAATTTTTAAACAAAGTGCAGGCATGAGAACTACTATGTGGTTGTCTTTTAACTCTGAAACAATGACTGATTTAGAATTAACTGATTACGCTGATAGATATTTAACTGATACTTTCTCTACTGTTGATGGCGTAGGCAGAGTACGCCTGGGTGGTCAAAGAGAACTTTCACTAAGAGTTTGGTTAGATCCAATAGCTTTAGCTGCAAGAGATCTTACTACTCAAGAAGTTGAGACGGTTCTCAGAAGAGAAAATACAGAGTTCCCGGCTGGACGAATTGAGTCGAGGGATATCGATCTAACTATAAAACTCGATAAAGCTTATAAAGAAGTAGAGAATTATAAAAATCTACCTCTAAAAAGAGCTAAGGATGGTTCAATAATAACCTTGTCAGATGTTTCAAGAATAGAATTAGGAGCTGAGTCAACTAGAACTCTTTTTAAAGGTAATGGAAAGCAAGTTGTTGGTATAGGGATATATCAACAATCTGATGCAAACACCATTGCTGTTGCTAATGGTATCAAAAAAAAGATAAAAGAATTAAAACCTAGCTTGCCGCCAGGTACTACCCTTGAAGTTTCATTTGATAGAAGTAATTATATAAAATCTGCTATTAAAGAAGTTTATAAAACGCTTATCATTGCATTAATATTGGTAACTATTATTATTTATCTTTTTCTAGGCAATCTAAGAGCTTTGGTTGTCCCTTTAATAGCTTTGCCTGTTTCGTTAATCTCAACTTTTTTATCAATTTATATTTTTGATTTTTCAATTAATCTTTTTACTTTAATGGCTTTAGTGCTAGCTATCGGTATTGTGGTTGATGATGCAATTGTGATGCTTGAAAATATAGTGAGGAGAATAGAGTTAGGCGATACACCTTTAATTGCAGCTTACAAAGGTGCTAAGCAGGTATCGTTTGCAATAATAGCTACAACTGTTGTGTTAGTAGCAGTATTTATTCCTCTAATTTTTATTAAAGGAATTACAGGAGTTCTTTTTACTCAAACAGCAATTACTCTTGCATCGGCTGTGATTATTTCTAGCTTTGTTGCGCTATCATTAAGTCCAATGTTAGCTAGTAAATTTTTGCAGAAAGATATGCAAAAATCAAAAATTGTTTTAAAATTTGAGAAGTTTTTAAAAGATCTCACTTATCTTTATAAAGTTTCGCTTTTAAATTGGATAAAGAAAAGAAAAACAATAACTATTTTTTTATTAGGTACTCTTGCATTAACAATATTTTTTTTTAATTTTGCTAAGAAAGAATTAATTGCTCCTGAAGATAGGGGTGCATTTTTTGTAATTGTTAAAGCTCCACAAGGATCTGGTTTTAATTTTACTAAAGATAGAGCAGAAGAAATTGAGGAATTGTTGCTTCCAAGTGTAGGTAAAGGTGAATATAGAAAATTAATCATGAGAGTTCCAGGTTTTGGAAAATCAGCCAAACAAGTAAATAGTGGTTTTATAATTGTTCTTTTAGAGCCTTGGGCTAAAAGAGATCGTCACGGAGTTGAAATAATGAGGGAGTCTTTTGGAAAAATTGCAAGAGTGCCGGGTGTTTTGGCTTTTCCAATAATGCCCCAGGGGATAAGGACTGGCGGAATAGAAAGTCCAGTGCAATTTGTTGTTTTGGGAAATACATATGAACAATTGATTGAGTGGAAAGAGATAATTAAAAAAGAGGCAAGAAAAAATCCTGGTCTTACTTCTATTCAAGATGACTTTGATCTAAACAAACCTCAATTAAATGTAAAGATA
Source organism: uncultured Pelagibacteraceae bacterium (assembly GCA_902630665.1). Classification (GTDB taxonomy): domain Bacteria; phylum Pseudomonadota; class Alphaproteobacteria; order Pelagibacterales; family Pelagibacteraceae; genus Pelagilacustribacter. The sequence continues at coordinate 24,029 of CACOVP010000004.1, read as the reverse complement.
GATCAAAAAAAAGCTGCTGATCTTGGGGTTTCGACAGAAGATATTGGAAAAACTATAGAGACCATTTTTGGCTCTAAAAGAGTTACAAACTTTACAAGGGATGGAAAAGAATATTCTATAATTTTGCAAGGTGATATTAAAGATAGACAAGAGCCAGATAGTATAAGTAAAGTTTTTGTAAGATCTAAAAATAATGGAAAACTTGTGTCTGTATCAAACTTAGTTGCATACGATGAAGAGGGACAATCTCCATTCTTAGCAAGATACAATAGGCAAAAAGCAGTTACTATCTCGGCAAGACTAGTTGGAGAGTATTCGCTTGATGAGGCTCTAAAGTTTTTAGTAGGTGTTGTAGAACAAAACACACCTCAAGCAAGAATTGCTTATAAAGGTGAAAGCGAAGAGTATAAAAAAACTAACACAGAACTTTATGTAATATTTGCTTTAGCATTAATAACTGCTTACTTAGCAATGAGTGCTCAATTCGAGAGTTGGAGGCATCCACTGACAATTATGTTAACTGTGCCTATGGCTATCCTTGGAGGATTAATTGGTTTACTAGTAGTAGGGTCCTCATTAAATGTTTACAGTCAAATAGCATTAATTATTCTAATCGGTCTCTCAGCTAAAAATGGAATCTTAATTGTGGAATTTGCAAATCAATTAAGGAAGGAAGGAAAAAATTTAGAAGTTGCAGTTTTTGAGGCAGCGGCTATTAGATTAAGGCCTATTCTTATGACAAGTATCTCAACTATTATTGGAGTTTTACCCCTTATTCTTGGAACTGGACCAGGTGCTGCAAGTCGATTAACTGTTGGTATAACAATATTTGGTGGAATGTTATTCTCTACTTTTTTTACTCTTTACGTAATTCCTACTGTTTACACAATTGTTGGAAAGGGAACTAAGAGGATAGATGCTGTTGAGCTTGAGTTACAAAAGCAGCTTAAAAGATAATATATTTTTTTTTATCTAGATTTTTTTTGCAAAGCGTTAATTGCTTTCTATATTTTTTTGCCATGTCCTTAACAGATTTTGCATATATAATAGCTTTTTTATCTTTTGAATAATTTTTATAATCTCCCCAACCTTTGTAATAAGCTAAATATTGTCGGTAAGGATCTTTTTTGGAAATTTTCAATATCTTATTAGTTTTATGGATGTACCATCCTATAAAATCTACTGAGTCTTTAAATCTTGCTCTCGTAGCTAGTGGATTATTTGTTTCTCTTTTATATTGTTCCCAAGTACCCTTAACTGCTTGAGAATATCCAAATGAGGAAGAAGGTCTTTTAAAAGGAATTACTTTGAATAATTTAGTTCTTGGAGGTTTTGCAAGCCAATTAAAGTCACTTTCTTTTTTAACAAAAGCTAGCTGCAGATGAATAGGTGCCCCCCATTTTTCATAAGAAGCCTTTGAATGTTTGTACCATAAATATCTTTCTTCAAAGATAGCACAACTATTCTGCGTATTTTTTGGTATTGAAGAACAAGCACTTAAAATTAAAAAAATTAAAATAATTATTACTTTTTTAAAAAGAATCACTAAGTAATTTATACTAAAAATTAATTAAGCTTTCTCCATTTTTCTGGCTCCATAAACTTCCCTTGCCATAGTCCTAATTTATTTTCTTTTGCAAATACTTCATCTGGTACATATTTTTTAGAATATCTTTTATATGCTATTGCAAAACCGTTTCTTACCATCCACTGATTTAAGTTGGTTTTTCCTTTAAAGCAGGTAGCAATATATCTTTTGTATCTATCTTTAGATGAAGAAATACATTTTATTTCAGAAGTGTTAATTTTAGTTATTAATTTTTCTTTTGAAACTCTTCCACAGCTATAATCTTTATAAAATGTAAAGCCAACCAAAAATGAAATTTTAAAGGACTCTTTTTTACATTGTTGTTTCATTTCTGGGGCATCTATTCCTTCTAATCTAAATTTATAATTATTTATATGAATTGTATCTCCATCAACAACCTTTGGGATGCCAGATATTTCTTCTGCTATAGAATTAGATAGCATAGTCAAAAATATTATAATTATACGAATAAACATTCAATTATGAAGTTTTTTAAAAAATTTAAATATTAAAAAAGCTAACATCACTCCCAAACTATTTGCATACAAATCGTTAAGTTCAAATGCTCGATTAGGAATAAAATGATGTAATAATTCTAAAATTAATGAAATTAAAAATAAAAAAGAAAAGCTATTTATGAATTTTTTTTGATTGCTCCGGAATATAAAACCTAAAATACTCAAATAGAAAAAAAAGATTAAATGATTAATCGAAGTTCCTATTGGATTTGAAATAAAATCAGGTTGTTTTCCCAAATTTCCGTATAAAAAATAACCAATTAAACTTCCTGGGAACAAATAAAGAATTAGTAGAATTATAAATGAAAAATAGAATAAATATTTTAAAGTAGAGAAGATAGTGTTTTTCATTTAAATTTTTATATAGTACATAATAACTTAATTAACTTATATGAGTAAACTAATCTTAACAAGACATGGTCAGAGTATCTGGAATGCTGAAAACAGATTTACAGGCTGGGTAGATGTTGATCTTTCAGAGAAAGGTAAAGATGAAGCTAAAAAATCAGGAGAGTTAATCAGTGAATTGAATATTAAAATAGATATTAGTTATACCTCTTATCTTAAAAGAGCAATTGAGACACTCACAATTATCTTAAAAACATTAAATTTATCCATGAAGTTTAATACTGCTTGGGAATTAAATGAAAGACATTATGGGTCATTAACTGGTTTAAACAAGGAAGAAACAAAAAAAAAAATTGGTGAAGAGCAATTTAAAAAATATAGAAGATCATGGGACGTTGCACCACCTCTCATGGCTAAAGATAGTATTTACCTTGAAAACTTTAGCCCTTTAAACGGTGGAATTCCCAAAAATAAAACTCCTTTAAGCGAATCTCTAAGGCATACTTATGAACGAGTAGTTCCTTTTTATAATTTTGAAATAAAAAAAAATTTGGAAAATGGAAAAAATGTTTTGATATCAGCTCATGGAAATTCATTGAGAGCATTGTGTAAATATCTATTTAAGATTTCAGATATTAAAATTAATGAACTTGAAATTCCAACAGGGAATCCGTTAATAATTGATTTCGATAATCAGTTAAAAATTCAAAAATATTATTATTTAGATGAATCAAGATCTAAGAATATTATTTTTAATCAATAGAACTTAACGAAGATATTTTTTCAAACATTTCTAGGGTGTTTAAATGATAAAACTTTTGATTACTTTCTAATCCACCAAGTTTTTTTTCTCTTATCAATTTTGCCCAAACTTCATTCATTGAAAAAATATCTTTATTAAAAGAGAGAAAATGATCGTTTTTTATTATTTGTAGGCCAGTAAAAATAAATTGGTTCTGCTCATCTTTAGAAATTAAATTATTGTTTAAATTAAAGTCACCCTTGAATGAGTTATCCAAAGATAATTCTTTTTTCACCAGTAATAAACACGGTCTTTTATTTGTGAAATACTCTTTTTCTAAAGATTGAACTTCTTCAGAATAATTATTACTCCAGAGTGTATCTGGGTTTATTACAAAAAAAGGGTTTTCCTGGAAATCTTTTGTCCCTTTTTTTACTCCACCCCCCGTATCTAATAATAAATCTTTTTCATTAGATATTTTGATTTTAATTTCAGATTTTAAATTTGAGATAAATTTTTCAATTTGATCGCCAAGGTGATGAATATTCACGCTTATCTCTTTTACACCATGATTGGTTAGGAGATTAATAGCTCTTTCAAGGAGAGTGATGCCACCTACTTCTAATAATGGTTTTGGTTTTTTATTAGTGATAGGTCGCATTCTTTTCCCTAAACCTGCGGCTAGTATCATCCCATATTTTATTTTCATAAATTATTTATTTTTCTTAATTTTTGGATTTTTAAATGTTTTTTTAAAATTAAATTAAAGTTCTTAAAAACTGGATTTTTAAGTCGTCTTTCAATTAAACTCCAAGTGTAAGGCAAATATTTAAGGTAATCTGATTTACTATCTCTTTTAAAAAGTCTCACAAATATACCTAAAATTTTTAAATTTCTTTGAACAGATAATATTTCAAAGTCATTTTTTAAATTTTCATATTGTTCGTTTTTAAATTTGGATTTGGAATAATAAAATTTTAATAATTTGTCTTGCAAAGTTGAAGGTAGTTTAATTCTCACATCATCTATTAATGAAGCTACATCATATAGTGGATTTCCGATTGTTGCATCCTGGCTATCTATCAATCCAAGTCTATTTTTATTTACCATAATATTTGATGCATGAAAATCTCTGTGCACAAAAACATTATTTCTGAAATAAATTTTTTTATATACTTTATTTAATTCTTTTTTCATTATGTTTTTGATTGTTTTGAGTTTTGAACTTTTTAAACAAAACTTTAAATACCAATCAAAAAATAAATCGGACTCTTTATGAAGATCTTTAATTGAATATTTTTTAAAGTTAATTTTAAATTTTCCAAGACGGTAATTCCGCCTTAATTTAATATTTTGGAGTTTAATAATAATTTTTATCAAATCTTTGTAATCGTTGTATTTATTTTTTTTTTTTAATATTAAGTTTAAAAATGATTTGTCTCCAAAATCAGTTATCTCGATGATATTATTATCAAAGTGATTAGATATTAAATTTGGAACGTAAATTTTATTTTTTTTTAAAATACTATTAACTACAATATAAGTGATTAGATTTTTGAATTTTTCTTTTTTTGCCAGTACTATAATTGATGTTTTACGTCCTTTTTGTAATCTATAAAATTCTCTAAACGAAGCATCTCCTGAAATCTTTTTAAGCTTGTAATTCATTTAAAATTTTGCCATTTACCTGAGCCTATAAATTTAATGTCTCTCTCATTTTCATCAATAACATAATCTATATGTATTTCTAATTTATCAGATAATGGAGTTTTAATAAATTTTGGCCATTCTATGATTTTAATGTCTTGTTTATTTGAAAATATTCCTAAATGTTCCAATTCCTTTTCCTCTCTGATTCTATAAAGATCATAATGCATAATTTTTAGATCTTTAAGATCATATTCATATAATAAGTTAAAAGTAGGACTTAGTACTTCTGTAATTTTTTCTCCTTTTTTTTCTTGTAAATAATTAATTAGATATCTAGTAAAGGTAGTTTTTCCTACACCGATTTCACCGACTAAGTAAACACAATCGTTCTTTTTAAGTTGGTCGGCAACCTTTTGTGATATTGAGTTGAGATGATCTAGAGATTTAACAATCATTTGCTACTATTTTAGTAGCGATAAGTATCTGGTTTAAATGGTCCTGATGGTTTAACGCTAATATAATCTGCTTGTTCCTTAGACATTTTTGTTAATTTTGCTCCAACTTTATCTAAATGTAACATTGCAACTTTTTCATCTAAATGTTTTGGTAATACATAAACTTTATTCTCATATTTATCTGAATTGTTCCAAAGCTCTATTTGAGCAATGACCTGGTTAGTAAATGAGGCGCTCATTACAAAACTAGGATGTCCAGTGGCACATCCTAAATTTACAAGTCTTCCCTCAGCCAATAAAATAATTCTTTTTTTACTAGGTAGTTCTATTTCATGAACTTGAGGCTTTATCTCATCCCACTTATAATTTTTTAAAGCTTCAACTTGAATTTCGTTATCAAAGTGACCAATATTACATAAAATGGCTCTATCTTTCATGTCTCTCATGTGGTCTGCAGTAACAATATCTTTGTTGCCAGTGGCAGTAACAACAATATCAGCTTCTTTAATTGCTTCGTCCATTAATACAACTTCATATCCTTCCATTGCCGCTTGTAATGCGCATATTGGATCTGTCTCGGTAATTAGGACCCTAGCTCCAGCTTGACGTAAAGAAGCAGCGCTTCCTTTTCCAACATCGCCAAAACCTGCAACTATTGCAACTTTTCCTGACATCATTACATCAGTCGCTCTTTTAATCCCATCTACTAAACTTTCTCTGCATCCATACAAATTATCAAATTTAGATTTAGTCACTGAATCATTGACGTTAAATGCTGGTATAAGAAGTTGTTTCTTTTCCTCCATTTTTTTAAGTGCTAAAACTCCAGTAGTTGTCTCTTCAGATACACCTTTTACATCTTTTAAAAGGTTCTTATATTCTTTATGCATTAATCCTGTAAGATCTCCACCATCATCTAATATCATATTCGGTTTCCAATCCTTTTTTCCTTCAATAGTTTGCTTTACACACCACCAATACTCTTTCTCTGTTTCACCTTTCCAGGCAAAGACAGGGATACCCGCTTTAGCTATTGCTGCTGCTGCATGGTCCTGAGTTGAAAATATGTTACAAGAAGACCATCTTACTTCTGCACCTAGCTCTACTAAAGTTTCTATCAATACAGCTGTTTGGATAGTCATATGGAGACAACCTAAAATTCTAGCACCTTTGAGTGGTTTTTTGTCTTTATATTCTTTTCTTAAAGCCATAAGCCCTGGCATCTCTGTCTCGGCAAGTGAAATTTCTTTTCTCCCGAAATCTGCTAAATTTAAATCTTTTACTTTATAATCTTGAGACATTTTGAAACTTTAATATCAACATAAACTATTCATGGCAAGAAACATTGCTAGGAATATTTAGGTAGTAATACCTTTACTTGAGCTCCCTTAGAATTAATTCGATTTGAAGCTGCCACTGTTCCTTTATGTAATTCTACAATATTTTTAACAATATTTAAGCCTAAACCTGAATGTTGACCAAAACTTTTAGGCCTATTGCTATAAAATCGTTTAAATATTTTTTGAGGTGATGTCTCTGAAAATCCTGGCCCTTGATCTTTGATCGTTATAACTAAGTTTTTTGAGGTTTCCTCGACTTCGATTTCAATAATTTGATTCTCTTTGCTGAAAGAAATAGAATTATCTAGCAAATTGGCAATAACTTGCTCCAAACGATTTTCAATACCTAAAATAAATTCACCATTTTCTGAAATTATTTTTAGAATAATCTTTATCTCAATATTTTTATTTTGATTTTCAAGATCTTGCTTAAAGTCCTCTACAACATTAGTTATAATATCTATTAAATTTATTTTACTCATTTTTTCTCTTGATAGAGATGCTTCATCTTTTAACATTTGAGAATAGTCTGTTATTAACCTCTCAATTCTTTCAACATCATGATTTATAATTTTAAGTAACTTTTCACTTTCATTTTTTTGAGTAGTTTTATCAAGAAGTTCTGATGCACTTTTAAGTGAGGCTAATGGATTCCTAATTTCATGGGATAAGTCATTAGAAAATGTTTCAGCTCTATTAGTTCTTTGTTGTAATTCTTTTGTCATCTCATCGATTGACTTTGTCAGTTTTCCAATCTCATCATTTCTAATAAATATCTTTTTAATATCTATACTTTGATCAGACTTGTTTTTAATTGAGTCACTAAAATTCACAAGAAGTCCTATAGGTTTTAGAATATATTTGTTTAAAAATAATGAAAAAATTAAAATCACAAGAGCAACCGCTAGCATAGTCCGAATTATAAAGGCCTTTCTTTCTTTGACTGCTGTTAAAATATCGTTGGCCTGCTCAGAAACCAAGATGAATCCTATTTCATTATTTTGAACACTTATTTTTGAAAGAGTGTTAACAAAAAAATTATTATTATTAGTATCCGACATTGTCATTACCTCACCGGTATAACTATTAATAATAATATCTTTTATTTTATCTGTTTTTTTTGTCTCAGTATTTTTTTTAGATTTAGCTAAATTAGTTTCTCCTGAAATTGGCTCCTCAATGATTATATCTGATCTGGAAAAAACACCAGGTTCAAGATCTAAAATATTAGTATCACCTACTAACTGACCCGATAAATCGTAAAACCTTACTCTGTCTAAACTTTGGAATAAAAATCTAGTTGATAGCAAAAAAGTTCTTACACCCTCCTTGGTATAATTAATGTTTAATCTTTCGATGTGATCAACTGTATTTTTAATAATTATTTTATGATTGAGTGCTCTTTCTTTTACTAAATTTGGCTGAATTGCCTCTAGATAAATAATTGTAAAAAGACCTAATACTGAGAAGACTATTAAATTAAATAATAGAAATTTTTTTAATATAGATGCTGTTTTTTTTCGATTCATTAACTAACATTCCATCTATACCCGCTTCCATATCTAGTTTCAATTGCTGAAAATTTTTCGTCTACTTTTTTAAATTTTTTCCTTATTCTTTTTACGTGACTATCAATAGTTCTATCTTCTATTTCTGTATTTTCCTTATATGCAATATCCATTAAATGAGCTCGTTCTTTAATAACACCTGGTCTTTTTGCCAATTCCTTAACAATAAGAAATTCTGTTGTTGTCAGTTTATCCGGTAAAGGCTTACCATTCCATTCGCATTCTAGCTGAGCTGGATCTAGCTTTAGCTTTCCATGGCTGATAATATTTTTTGTATCATCTACAACATTAGATTTTTTTCTAAGTTGTACTCTAATTCTTTCAATAAGCACCTTAGTAGAAAATCCTCCAGATTTTTTCACAAAATCGTCTGCTCCAAGTTTTAACCCGAGTAATTCGTCTACTTCCTCATCTTTTGACGTTAAAAATATTATAGGTATAGACATTTTCTTTTTTAATTTTTTTAAAAGCTCTTCTCCATCCATTCTTGGCATTTTAATATCTAAAACAGCTAGGTCGGGAGGATTTCTTGTCAAACCAATTAAAGCAGACTCTCCGTCTATGTAAGTTTGTACTTTGAAGCCTTCTCGTTCAAGTGCCATACTTATTCCGGTCAGAATATTTCTATCGTCATCTACTAATGCAATTGTATGAGCCATAATTTTATATTCATAATCTTAATGTCAAAATTTAGGCGTTAATGAGCCTCTCCCCAATTATTACCTGAGTTTACTCCTACCTCTAAGGGTATTGAGAATTTATGATATTCAGAGCTTGATACTGAAACCATAGCATTTTGAATTAATTTCTTAACATTATTTTCATCTTTTTTTAAACATTCAAATATTAGTTCATCGTGTATTTGAAGTAACATTTTAGCTATTTTTTTTTCTTCCAGAATATTATCAATTTTAATCATTGCTAATCTAATTATATCAGCGGCGGACCCTTGGATAGGAGCATTAATTGCTGCTCTTTCTTGAAAACTTCTTACACTAAAATTTTTATCATTTATACCTCTCAAATGAATTCTTCTACCAAAAATGTTTGATACGTATCCAAGTTTTCTGCAGCTTTTAATTGTAGAGTTCATATAATCCTTTATTTCAGGAAATTTTTTAAAATAAGAATTGATAAATTCTTGAGCCTCTTCATTTGAAACTGATATTTGCTTAGCTAATCCATATTGAGTTATACCGTATATGATACCAAAGTTTATTGCCTTTGCTTTCCTTCTTTGATCTTCGGAAATTTTATTAATAGGCACACCAAAAACTTGGCTTGCAGTAAGTTTGTGAATGTCTTGATTTTGTTTGAATGCTTTTTTTAGCTCTTTAACATCAGCCATATCAGCAAGTATCCTCATCTCTATTTGATTGTAATCAGCAGAAATAAGAACATTATTTTTTTCAGCTATAAAAGCTTTTCTAATTTCTTTTCCGTCTGAAGTTTTAATTGGTATATTTTGTAAGTTTGGATCACTTGAGGCTAATCTACCAGTGTTAGTCGCTGCTAAAAGAAATGATGTATGAACTCTTTTGGTATCTTTATTAATATGGTCTTGAAGGGCATCAGTATAGGTACTTTTAAGTTTAGATACTTGTCTCCATTCTAATATTAAATTAGGAAATTTTTGACCAGTTAATGCAAGATCCTCTAATATTTTAGCACTAGTAGCTAGACTGCCCTTTTTAGTTTTTTTTAATTTTGCTATTTTTAAGTCGTTATAAATTATTTCTCCAAGTTGTTTAGGGGACCCAATATTAAATTCCTTTCCTGAAATTTGATAAATTTCTTTCTCTATTTTTTTTAATCTTTTTTCAAATTTTTTTGATAGTTCTTTTAAATAATTGTTATCTACTTTTACTCCATAAGTCTCTAGTTTGGACAAAATCTTTATCATTGGTTTTTCAAAAGCTTCATAAATTTGATTAAGCTTTTCGTCTGAAACCCTTTGTGATAAAATTTCATATAATCTTAAAGTTACGTCAGCGTCTTCTGCAGCATATTCTGTGGCTTTATCTATATCTACTTCTGAAAATTTTAATTGTTTTTTTCCAGAACCAACCAGATCTTTGTAAGAAATTGTTTTATGGTTGAGATGTATTTCCGATAAAGTATCCATATTGTGACGATTATTTCCTGCATCTAAAGTGTAAGAGAGTAACATTGTATCTTCAACAGGGTTTAATTCTATTCCGTATTTTTTAAATATTATGAAATCATATTTAATGTTTTGACCAACTTTTTTTATACTTGGATCTTCCAAAATTGGTTTAAGTTTTTCTATAACAAAATTTTTGGACAAACTATTTGTATCTTCATGAGCGACGGGAATGTAAAAAGAAATATTTTTAGCATAACTTAATGAAATACCAATTAATTCTGCCTCTTGAGGATCAAGAGAAGAAGTTTCGGTATCAACAGAAATAATGCTTTTTTTATTTAAATCGATTATTAGCTTATCCAAATCGTTTTCTTTTATAATTTTTTGATATTGTTTTGTATTTATTTTTGACGGTTCTGATTTTTTGTCCTGGCTAAAATTTTTTTCTCCAGGTTCGCCATAAAAACTTATAGCTTGACTTAATAATCTATTAAATTCCATCTCTCTTAAAAAGTTATAAAGTTTATCTTTATTGATTTTTTTGATTAAAAACTCGTTTGGTTTATTTTTGATTGGGACATCGTCTTTTAAAGTTACTAGTTGTTTGCTCAAAAATGCTTTATCCTTATTAGTGATAAGTGTTTCTCTTCTTTTATTTTGTTTGATTTCGGAAGCTTTTTTAAGAAGGGTTTCTAAGTTTTTGTATTTATTGATTAGCTCTGCAGCAGTTTTGACTCCTATTCCTGGCACTCCTGGAATATTGTCAGAAGAGTCTCCGGCCAAAGATTGAACATCTATCACTTGATTAGGTTTAACCCCAAATTTTTCAAAAACTTCTTTTTCTCCAATAACTTTACTTTTCATTGGATCGAATAATCTTATCTTAGTGGAGACTAGTTGCATTAAGTCTTTATCAGATGAAATTACTGTAACTTTTGCTCCAGACTCAATAATTTTTTTTGCGTAGGTAGCTATCAAATCATCTGCCTCATAATTAATAAGTTCTATAGACGGTAGATTAAAAGCTTCGACTGATTTTCTTATATATTCAAATTGAGGAGCTAAGTCATCTGGTGCTTCGGCACGATTAGCTTTATATTCGCTATAAATTTCATTTCTAAAATTTTTTCTTGCAGAGTCGAATATTACTGCAAAATGAGTTGGTTTATTTTTAGAGTCGTCTGATCTAGCATCTTCTAATAATTTAAAAAGCATAGAACAGAAACCACTAACCGCTCCAGTTGGAAGACCGTCACTTTTTCTTGAAAGAGGAGGTAGAGCATAATAAGCGCGAAAAATATATCCAGATCCATCTACCAAATAAAAATGATCTGTTTTTTTTATTGAACTCATATATACATATTACATTGAAATCTTGACGAATTATAAAAAAGTATGAATAAATTTGCCCTAGCTGTTGAAAATCTAACAAAGGTTTATTCTAGTCCTAAAACCGAAAAACATAATAAAGCTTTAAACGAATTAAGTTTTGAAGTCAGACAAGGTGAGATATTTGGATTATTAGGACCTAATGGAGCGGGCAAGACAACTTTTTTAAGTATTCTAGGAGGCACAGTTATTAAAACTAGTGGAAAAGTAAATGTATGGGGTTTTGATTTAGATCAAAATCCTCGTCAAGTTAGAGCGTCCGTGGGGATAGTCCCCCAGGAAGTAAACTTAGATGCTTTTTTTAGTCCTAAAAAACTCCTTGAACTCCAGGCCGGACTTTATGGAATTACTAAAGAAAACCGAATAACAGATTTGATATTAAATATGGTTTCACTCGAAGATAAGGCTAATGCATACTCCAGAAGCTTATCAGGTGGAATGAAAAGAAGATTACTTATAGCAAAAGCTATGGTACATCAGCCTCCGATTTTAATATTAGATGAACCCACAGCTGGTGTAGATGTAGAGCTTAGAAATAAACTTTGGGAAAATGTTAAAGCACTAAACAAAGAAGGAGTAACAATAATATTAACTACTCACTACTTTATTGAAGCTCAGGAAATGTGTGATCGAATTGCTATAATTGACAAGGGAAATTTGGTTGCATTAGACACCACTGAAAAATTATTAGAAAGAATAAAAACTAAAAAAATTAAATTTAAAGTCAAAAATATTGAATTGAATAAAAATTTAATTATGAAAAATATAAATTTTAAAATTAACTCTAAAAATTCAATATTGGTTACTTATGAAAAAAATTCAACTGATTTTGGAGAAATAATAAATTATTTGAATAAAAATAACGTCAAAATTGAGGATATTTCTACTGAAGATGGTGATTTAGAAGATGTTTTTGTTAAATTAACAAAACACTAGATTTTAATAAAAAAAAAGTTAAATTAATTAAATGGAATTTGTAAAAAGTTTAAAACAACCAAAAATAATTAAATATATATTTATCGCCTTATTAGGTTCAATTCTTTTAGCAATATCGTCAAAAGTAAAAATACCATTTTACCCAGTCCCTATGACAATGCAAACTTTAGTTGTCTTGTTAATAGGAATATGTTTTGGATGGAAACTTGGTGTGGCAACTATTTCTTTATATTTATTCGAAGGTATAATTGGTTTGCCAGTGTTTTCAGGAACTCCAGAAAAAGGTATGGGAATAGTATACTTCACAGGACCAACAATGGGTTATTTGATAGGTTTTGTGGTGGCTGGTTTTGTAGCAGGAAAATTTGTTTACGATAATAATTATTTTAAGAATTTTTTTAAATTAGTTTTTGCCACTAGCTTTATTTATGTATTAGGGATGTTATGGCTAGGTACTTTAATAGGTTGGGATAAACCAATATTCGAATTGGGAGCTCAACCTTTCTTGTTAGCGGAGTTGTTAAAAATTTTAATTGCAACCTTGGCAATAAATCAAATTAAAAAATTTAGAAAATTTATTTAAGTTATCTTGGAGATCTTTTAGAGAGAATTCTTTGCAGTGTTCTTCTGTGCATCTTAAGTCTTCGAGCTGTTTCGGAAACATTTCTATTGCATAACTCAAATACTCTGTGGATGTGTTCCCACTTTACTCTGTCTGCAGACATAGGATTTTCTGGCGGTTTTGCCTTTGATTCTGGAGAAGCCAATAAAGCCGACTCAACATCATCCGCATCAACTGGTTTAGCTATATAATCGATTGCGCCTTCTTTCACTGCAGCTACAGCCGTAGGTAGATTCCCGTATCCCGTTAACATTACAATTCTGCTATCTTTTTTATTTTTTGAGAGTTCTTTAACAACATCCAATCCATTGCCATCTTCAAGCCTAAGATCAATTACAGCAAAGGCTGTAGGAGCTGTTTTAGCAATATTAAGACCCTCAGCTACTGATTTAGCCTCTTTAACTTGAAATCCTTTCCTCTCCATGGCTCTTGCAAGCCTGCCCCTTAAGGGATCGTCATCATCAAGGATTAATAGCGATTTATCAGCAAAGTCTGCTAAATTTAGCTGCTCAGGTATGTTTTTTTGTGATCTCATGAGACTCTATATGGGCGCTGTTGACAAAATTTCAACACGACAAAAATGTCTTTTTTTCTTTACATAGTGCCAAAAAAACCTTAAACGCGAAATAAATAAGGTTTTTTTTATTAAATTTTTTAAAAAATCTTTGTGTAATTTAACGAGGGACACATGAAATGGGAAAATTTAAAACAGTTAACGAATTAGTTAACTCATTACAACCAGATTACCCCGTATATTGTATACGGCTTAACGAGATTAAGAAATCCGTAAAATTTTTTAAAGATAATTTTCCTGGAAGAATACTCTACGCTGTTAAAACAAATCCAAACGAAAAAATTATTAAACAAATCATTAATAACGGCATCAATGAATTTGATGTTGCCTCTTTAAACGAAATTAAACTTATAAAAAAAATCAAATCAGACTCAAAGTTACACTTCATGCATACAATTAAAAGTAAAGAAAGTATTTCTTCAGCTTACTTCGACTACGGCATTAAAAGTTTCTCTCTGGATAGTAAAGATGAATTAAGAAAAATTTTGGATGCAACCAACCAAGCAAAAGATTTAGAACTATTCGTAAGGATTGCAATTTCAAATGAACATGCAGAAATTGATTTATCTAGAAAATTTGGTGCTCTACCATCCGAAGCATTAGGCTTAGTAAGATTGTGCAAAGATCATTCCAAAAAACTTGGAATAAGCTTTCATGTCGGTTCTCAATGCATGCATAAGATTTCTTACTCCAAAGGTATACGTGAAATAGGAAACATTATGAAAAAGACGAAGATAGTTCCAGACACCATCAATGTAGGTGGCGGTTTCCCCTCTATCTACCCAGACCTTAATCCCGAACCATTAATAAATTATATGGATGAAATTAAAAGAGAGCTAAATAATTTAAAACTCAATAAATTACCTGAGGTAATTTGTGAGCCGGGTAGATCCCTTGTAGCAGAGAGTGGTTCTTCAATTGTTAGAGTTATTTTAAGAAAAAAAAATAGCTTGTATATCAATGATGGAACATATGGATCTTTATTTGACGCTGGTGCACCAAATTTTGTTTTGCCGTCAAAAATGATTACCGATGGAAGAGTTCAGTCTAAAAAACTTACTGCTTTTAGTTTTTTTGGTCCTACTTGCGATGGGTTAGATTATATGAAGGGTCCTTTTTTGTTACCAAATAATATTAAAGAGGGCGACTATATAGAGTTAGGTCAACTAGGTGCTTACAGCCTTACTTTCAGAACAAACTTCAACGGTTTTTATTCAAATGAAATTCATGAATTAAGTGACAAACCAATTATGTCTATGTACGATAATACAAATGATAAAGTTGGTTCTTTAGTAGCTTAATGAATAAAAAAAATAGTCCAAACATCGGACACAATAAAAAATCTCTACTTAATTCCCCAGTCGAACATATCGATATCAAATCTTTTGATGCTCGTAAAATTATTGATGGAATGAATAAAATGTCTTTCACTTCTAGAGATACAGCCAGAGCAGCAGCTATTTATAATGAAATGCTTGCAGACAAGGATTGTTCAATTTTTTTAACTTTAGCAGGTTCAACTTCGGCTGGCGGATGTATGGATCTGTACACTGATTTGGTAAAACATAATATGGTCGACGCTATTGTGGCTACTGGGGCCTCTATTATCGATATGGATTTTTTTGAAGCCTTGGGTTTCAAACATTATCAAGGATCTCAATTTCAAGATGATACTGAATTAAGAAATAATTATATAGATAGAATTTATGATACCTATATTGATGAGGAAGAGCTACAAGCTTGTGACCAAACTATTTGTGATATTGCTAACAAATTAAAACCTAAAACATATACCTCAAGGGAATTCATACTAGAATTAGGAAAATATCTTAAATCTAATTCTAAAAAAAAAGGTTCTTTGATAGAGACTGCGTACGATAATAATGTTCCAATTTTTTGCCCGGCTTTCACTGATAGCTCAGCAGGATTTGGACTTGTAATGCATCAAGAAAAAAATCCTGATAGACATATTACAATCGACTCTATAAGGGAGTTTAGAGAGTTAACTGAAATTAAACTTCAATCAAAGCAATCAGGGCTTTTAATGGTTGGGGGGGGAGTGCCTAAAAATTTCATTCAAGATACGGTAGTTTGTGCAGAGTTATTAGGCAAAAAGGTTGATATGCATAAGTATGCAATACAAATTACCGTTGCTGATACGAGAGATGGAGCTTGCAGTAGCTCTACATTAAAAGAAGCTAGCTCATGGGGTAAAGTTGATATTACAAAAGAACAGATGGTATTTGCTGAGGCTACTAGTGTATTGCCATTAATTGCAAGCGATGCATATCATAGAGCTAATTGGAAAAAGAGATCAAAAAGAAATTTTTCACAAATATTTAGGTCTTAAATGAATTACTTAAACCAGAAAAAAGGTTTTTTGGGAGTTGATGTAAATCACAAATTTAAATCAAAAGTGGTTGTAGTGCCATTCGGTTTAGAAAAAACTGTTAGCTATGGTAGCGGAACTAAGAATGGACCAAAAGAGATAATTAAAGCCTCTCATCAAGTTGAGTTGTTTGATGAAGAGTTGAACAAAGAGCCATACAAAGAGATCGGCATTCAAACTTTAAAACCTTTTAAAATAAAAAGTAAATTAAAAGAGGCTCTAAATCAATTATCAGGAATTAATGAAAAGATACTATCTGAAAAAAAATTTCCATTAGTCTTAGGCGGTGAACACTCTATTACTCCAGGATCAATAAAACCTTTTGCTAAAAAATATAAAGAATTAATCATCCTTCATTTTGATGCTCATGCTGATTTAAGAGAAAGTTATCAAGGAGAAAAATTTTCTCATGCTTCTGCAATTAAAAGATGCCTTGATTTTAAAAATTTAAAAGTTGTATCTTTTGGAATCAGAAATCTTTCAAAATCTGAAATGGATTTTTATAATATAAATAAAAATAGAATAGAAATTTTTTGGGCTAGAGATAAAAAAAAATGGGATCTGAAAAAATTGAATAATTTATTTAAAAACAAGCAAGTTTATATAACTTTTGATGTCGATAGTTTTGATTCAAGTATTATGCCGGCAACCGGAACTCCAGAACCGGGCGGTTTGTTTTGGGATGAAATTTTGCCGATATTAAGGAGGGTCTGCCAAATATCAAATATTGTTGGAGCAGATATTAATGAACTTGCGCCGATAAAAAAATTTAACTCATATAACTTTTTAGTGGCAAAATTAGCTTATAAGATCCTTTCATACTCTTTTGAGTTTAAACGTTAAGTAAAATATTTTTTGGTGACCAACTTATAACTACTGAGGCGCCTCCCAGATTTTTATCGTCTTTAAATAACAGTTTTGCGTTTTGTCTTTCTAATAAAGTTTTACCTAAGAAAGTTCCAAGACCTAAGCCTGAGTTTGAATTTAATTCCAACGATCTTGACTTGATATATGGTTCTCCCAATTTAGAAATAATATCTTTAGGAAATCCTGGTCCATCATCGTTAACAATGATTTTAATTTCTTTATCGTCGCTTACAAGAAAAATATTAACTTTACTTTTTGAAAATTTTATAGCATTACCAATAAAATTTCGCAAACCATAGATCATTTCTGCAGACCTTTGGATATTGATTTTATTTTTATCATTATTAGATACTAAAACAATTTCCTTCGAAGAAGTTTCTTTGAAAGAATTTATAATTTCCTCAAGTAAATTTTCTAATTTTGTTGAGCTAAAAAATTTGTCTTCCTCTATCTGTTTTTTTGAAATTCTTTTTAGAATTTCACTACATCTTTTAGATTGGCTAATTAATAAATCAATATCTTTGGATAACTCATTATTATCTCCGATTTCTTTTTTTAATTCTTTAGCTACCACACTTATTGTAGCTAGAGGAGTTCCTAGAGAATGAGCTGCCGCTGCCGCTTGACCTCCTAAAGACTCTAATTCATATTCTTTGTAAATCACCTCTTGAAGTTTTTTAAAAGCTTCCTCTGTTTTTTTTTTTTCTCCAGCAAACCGAATGCCGAAATAACTTAAAAATATCAAACCAATCAATACAGAAATTATAATTCCAATTTTATAAAAATTTGGAAAATGTAACAAGTTCATATCCTCACCTGGTAAAGGCAAATGAAAAAAAGATATAGTTAATAAAAGTATAGATGTTATTAGACCTAAAATAATTGTTGTTCCCATGCTTAAAAATGTTGAGGAAACTATAGCTGGGATTACTAATAGAAAGGAGAAAGGATTGAAAATTCCCCCTGTCAAATAAAGCAGAGCGCTTAACTGTATCAAATCGAATAATAGGAAAGGTGCAGCATAAAAATCTTTAAGTTGATTAATTTTAACACCGAATTGCAGATATAAGTTTGTAATCAGTCCTAATGAAATAATTAAATAACTCTCTATAATTGGAAACGGTAAATTCAAATAATAATAAACAGTACCAATTGCTAAAAATTGCCCAAAAATAGCGATATATCTTAAAATTGTTAATGTATTTTTGTCTAAGTTTAAATTCTCTTTGGTTCTAAAGAGAGTAGAAAAGTCCATATTTATTAAATGTCAAGATTAACAACATCTAATGCATTATTAGTAATGAAGTCTTTCCTTGGTGCCACCTCATCTCCCATAAGCACTTCGATCATTTTTTGATCTTCCTTAGACTTATCCTTTGTGCCTCTGGTATACTGAACTTTAAGCATTGTCCTATTATCAGGATTCAGAGTAGTTTCCCACAATTCTTCAGGATTCATTTCTCCCAGTCCTTTAAATCTTTGAATTGATAATTTTTCTCTTTTTTCTTGTATGAATTTTTTGTATTCAGAGGAACCTTTTTTGATTTTTGAGCCAATCTTTTCGGATTTTAAAATGTAATCCTCAAGAGTTTTTTCGTCTTTTATATAAACACTTTTATTGGACTTAGTGATTTTAAATAAAGGTGGCTGAGCCAAATATATATGTCCATTTTCAATTAGTTGGTTAAAAGGATAGTTGTTGAAAAAGGTTAGCAGTAAGGTTCTTATGTGTGATCCATCTACATCTGCATCGGTCATAATTATAATTTTATCGTACCTAAGATTTTCAATATTAAAATCTTTGGATCCAGTCCCAAGTGCATTAATAAGTGTAACTATTTCACTAGAAGACATCATTTTAGAAAGAGCTTTCGTTGATTGATCCTCTCCGTTTTTTTTGCCATTTACAAAAGTATTTAAAATTTTTCCTCTTAAAGGTAGAACTGCTTGATATTCCCTAACTCTTCCTTGTTTAGCTGATCCGCCCGCAGAGTCTCCCTCTACTATAAATAGTTCTGTTCCCTCTCTCTTTTGTATTTGACAGTCTGCAAGTTTTCCTGGTAATCCCGATAGTTCAAATGTACCTTTACGTCTGACACTATCTCGAGCCTTTCTAGCAACATCTCTTGCCATAGCTGCTTGTGTAATTTTTTCAATGACAGTTTTGGCTATTGCAGGATTTTGATCAAACCATGTTGAGACTTTTTCTGCGATGATATGTTCGACAATATTTCTAATTTCTGAAGAAACTAATTTATCTTTTGTTTGTGAAGAAAATTTTGGATCTGGCATTTTAATTGATAAAACAGCTGTTAATCCCTCTTTAATATCCTCACCAGATAAATTTAATTTGTTTTTCTTATTATTTCTATCATTTGAATATTTATTTATTACTCGAGTTAAAGCACTTCTGAAACCTAATAAATGAGTGCCTCCATCTTTTTGAGGAATATTATTCGTAAAAGGTAAAACTTCTTCTGAATATCCAGCGTTCCATTCAAATGAACACTCTACAATTACATTATTTTTTGTAGATGTAACATATACAGGTTTTTTAAAAACCTCTTTTTCATTTTTATTAACTAAAATTGGTTTTTTTGTGTTGATATATTTAACAAACTCAGATATTCCCCCATCATATTTATGAACATTCGTTTTTGCTTTTTTTAAGCTATTATCAATTAAACTTATAGATATTCCTCTGTTCAGGAAGGCAAGTTCTTTAATTCTTTTATCAAGAATAGAAGAGCTAAATTTTATTGAGGAGAAAATTTCTTTCGATGGTAAAAAGGTTATTTTAGTGCCCCTTTTTTTTGTTTTTCCTGACCTTTTTAATGGTTTTAATGAATTTCCATCTTTAAAATTAATTTCATACTCAACACCGTCTCTAAAAATTTTTAATTCTAATTTTTCTGATAGTGCGTTTACAACTGAGACACCTACTCCATGCAAACCGCCCGAAACTTTATAAGACTCGTGATCAAATTTCCCTCCAGCGTGTAATTGCGTCATTATTACCTCAGCTGCTGAAATTTTTTCACTTTTATGAAGGTCTACAGGAATCCCTCTGCCATCATCTTCTACAGTTATAGTATTATCTCCGTTTATTGAAACATTTATATTTTTACAGTGCCCTGCTAACGCCTCATCAATTGAATTATCTATGACTTCAAAAACCATGTGATGTAAACCTGTGCCATCATCAGTGTCCCCGATATACATTCCTGGTCTTTTTCTAACTGCGTCGAGACCTTTAAGAACTTTTATTGAGTCCGCGCCATAAGACGATTTGGTATTTAGTTCAGTTTTTTTTGACATTTATTTTTTTTTAAGAATAATTGAATATATCATTCTTTGTAGATAATAGAAAACCGCTGAGAGAGAGATAGTTCTAAAAGTATTCTATATCAACGATTCTAAGGCTAAAATTAAAAAAAATTCTAAAAGTAAGCAATTCTAGATTTTCATTGGCATAATTACATAAAAACTATTTTTATCAGATGAATCTTCCACAAGCACAGGGGAAACTGAGTCTTTTAAATTCATTTTCAATTTTTTATCTTCAACTTCTGATGCAATATCAATTAAATATTTTGAATTAAAACTAATATTCATATTTTCTGAATTAAAATCTGCAACTATTTTCTCATTTCCCTCTCCTGAGTTTGCACTGTTTACTGTCAATTGAACATTGTCTTTACTGATCAATAATTTGACACCTTCTTTTCCATCAATAGAGACACTTGCAACTCTCTCTATTGAATTAATAAAATCCTTTGAAGATACACTTAATATTTTATCATTGTTTTTTGGGATAACTTTGGAATAATCTGGAAATTTTCCGTCAATTACCTTAGATATTAGCTTTGTTTTACCCAGTGAGAATTTAATTTTGTTTTCATTGGATTGAAAGATTAGTTGGTCATTTGACTCGCTTAAAAGCGAGGTTAATTGATAAACAGTTTTTCTTGGTAATATAATCGAAGTGAAGCTATCCACTTTTTCAATCTCTAAACTACTAGAAGATAATCTGTGGCTATCAGTAGCAACTCCAGTCAAAAAGTTTCTTCCGTGAGCCTCTGTTAAGTGAATAAAAATACCATTTAAATAATGTCTTGTATCATCATTTGATATTGAGATTTTAGTTTTATTCAAGAGTTTGAGAAATTTTTCATTTTTAAGTTTAATCTCTGGGCTGTCAAAATCATCATTAAAAGTTGGAAAATTATCAACAGGAAGACATAAAAGATTAAAATCAAAATTTTCACTTTTTAAAGACAACTTATTTTCTGATTTTAGATCAAAATTAAGCTCAGAATTAGATGGTATTTTTCTTAAAATATCATACAAAATAGCTGCAGATGTCGTCGTGCTGCCTTCATTAATAACTTTTACATTAGAAATTTCATCGTAGAAAATTATATCTAGATCAGTAGCAACTATTGAAAGTTTTTTATCTTTTAATTGAAGAAGAACATTTGAAAGTATCGGTAAAGTATTTTTTTTTTCTACTATTCCTTGAACAAAATTTAAAGATTTAAGAAGAATATCTCTTTTGATTACAAATTGCATTTTATCACTGCTCTAACAAAATACTTTTTATTTGATTTATATTTTTTTTCATTTCGTCATCCTGCTCAGATAATCTTGTTATAGTTTTTACAGCGTGTATGACTGTTGTGTGATCTCGATTTGCAAAACGCCTACCAATTTCAGGTAATGATCTTGTTGTCAATTTTTTTGCCAGATACATAGCGACTTGCCGTGGTCTTGCGAGAGGTCTTGAGCGTCTTTGCGATAACATTTCACTCAAGCCGATGTTGAAATAATTTGATACTACATTTTGAATTTTATCGACTGTAATTACTCTTATTTGGTTAAAAATATCTTTCAAAATATTTTTACAATCGTTTATTGTCAAATCTTTATTATGAACTCTTCCAAATGCTACGACTCTATTTAAAACCCCAATTAATTCTCTGATATTTGTTTTACTCTCATTAGCAATAAAATTTATCACTTCATCATTTAAATTAATATTTTCTTTAAATTGATTTTGAATCTCTTCTATCTTTTTTTTAACTATCTTTTTTTTTAACTCAACGTCTGGTGTGTCGATACTTACCACCAGGCCTCCAGCCAGCCTGGATTTAATTCTTTCCTGAACTCTGTCAAGTTTTAAAGGGTCTCTATCTGCTGAAATAATTATTTGAGAACCTTTATCTATTAAACTATTGAAGGTATGAAAAAACTCTTCTTGAAGACTTTCTTTGCCGCTGATAAATTGTATATCATCAATAATAAATACAGATGACTTTCGAAAAAAATCCTTAAAATTAACCATATCATTTTTTTTAATAGACTTGATAAAATGATACATAAATCGTTCTGCTGAAATGTACATAACGTTGTTTTCATTTTGAAGCTCTAACCCTATTGCGTTTAGAAGGTGAGTTTTTCCGAGACCGACTCCTCCACATATATATAAGGGATTATAACGTGAAATATGCTCACAAACTTTTTTTGAATAAGACAATGCAATATCATTGCTTTTTCCTTCTATAAAATTATCAAAATTTAAATTTGTGTTTAATCTGTTATAATTTAAAAGTGAGTCCTTAATTTCAGTTACCTTGTTTAATTGATCAATTTTTATATATTCTGAATTCTGCTTGTTCTCTTCTATTATCTTAAACTCAATTCTGTTTAAGCTTAATTTGAAACTTTTTACTTGTTCTAATATTTTATCCAAATATCTAGAAACTATCCAATCTCTGAAAAATCTAGTAGGCACACCTAATATCAAGTAATCATTAAATTCTTTGATTAAAGAAATCTTCTGTAGCCAGCTATTATAAATCTCGTTTCCAAAAGTTTTTTTAAATGATGTTTGTATTTCTTCCCAATTCAATGTTTTTTCTTCTTCAGAAATGTAAACGTTATGTTTTTTTATATTCTTGTCCATGAATTTTTTTAAGAAATTCCTTTAAACGCTTTTTAAGTTTCTTTTGCAACTAAGTAGAGGTTGTAATCAAAAAAAAATAAACAATCCGGTTGTAGAGTTATCGTTGAGATGGAAAAAAAATTTCAACTCTAAAATGAAACAACATTTTGTAATTAAAATTCTAAATGTAGGATTAATGATATTTAATCAACTATCAATTGTTAGGACTGAACTTTTTTAGAAATTTTAGAAATTTTTCTTGCAGCAGTTTTTTTATTAATTACGCCAGATTTAGCAACCTGCATTAGAATTGATTGAAACTTTGGGAAGTATTTTTTTGCTTTATCCTTTTCCTTAGATTGGATGAACGTATCCATACTTTTTATAGCGTTTTTATATTTACTTTTTCTAATCCTATTAATTTGAGTTTGTTTTCTTACTCTTCTAACTCTTCTGATGGCTGATTTTGTATTTGGCATTTTAAAAAACTATATATATTGGTGAATTATAGTGGTCAACTTTATTATTTTTGACATCTTTTACAAAAAAAAGTGGCTCTATTAGTTATAAAAGTCTTTAAAATACTTCCATTGCAATCTACGTTAGAACACTTTTCTCCCTTACGACCATAAACTTTGAAACGTTGCTGAAATTCTCCCATTTTGCCATTGTCACTAGAAAAATCTTTAATAGATGAACCGCCCATTTTTATTGAGTTTTTGAGGACTTTCTTTGTATTTTTTACAATTTTAATTATTTCAAAATTTTCAAGTGTCTTTATTTTTCTATTAGGCATAATCCTACTTAAAAAAAGAATTTCATTAACATAAATGTTTCCCAGTCCAGAAATGAACTTTTGATCCATTAAAATACTCTTGATATTCCTATTACGATTCAAAATATATTTTTGGAAATATTTTAAATTCCAATATTTTGATAATGGTTCAGGTCCTAAATTTTTTAAATGCGAAATATCTTTATATTCTTTGGAT
>CACOVP010000003.1 GCA_902630665.1 uncultured Pelagibacteraceae bacterium | reverse complement strand
TATTACTGCTTCAAGTCCGTTAGCTATTGAACCAGATGGGATAGACAAGAGTTTAGTTGAGAAAGAAAAAGAAATCATCAAAGCTGAAATACTTAACTCAGGAAAACCTTCCAATATAGTCGATAAAATATCTAAAGGAAAAATATCAAAGTTTTTAGACGACAATTCCTTATTAAATCAGATTTGGATCATGGACCCAAAAAAAAAAGTTTCAGATGTTCTTAAAGAAAATTCAAATGACAAAAAAATTAAAGTATTGAAATTTGTCAGATTTAAAGTAGGTGAGGGAGTTTAATTATGAGTAGCGAATTTAATGAAAAACATTACTCCGCAAAAATGAACAAAAGTATACAATCTTTTAAAAAAGATATATCCACATTGAGAACTGGAAGGGCTAATATTAACATGCTTGATACTATCAAAGTTGATGTTTATGGACAGTTAATGCCAATAGATCAGCTTGCAACTGTTAGTGTTCCGGAAGCTCGCTTAATCTCTATTCAAGTCTGGGATAAAGGAAATGTAAGCATCATAGACTCCGCAATTCAAAAATCAGAATTAGGTATCAATCCTCAAATAGATGGACAGATCATTCGACTAAGAATTCCAGATCTCACAGAGGAGAGAAGAAAAGAATTGATTAAAATTTTAAAAAATATGGGCGAAAAGTCCAAAATTTCAATAAGAAATATCAGAAGAGAAGCAAATGAAGAATTAAAAAATAATCTTAAACAAAAATTTATTTCAGAGGATCAAAGTAAAAATTATGAAAAAAACATTCAAAATTTAACTGATAAAAGTATCGAAGAAATTGAAAAAATATTGACAGACAAAGAAAAAGAGATAAGTCAAATATGAATAGACTTAACCATATTGCGTTCATAATGGATGGAAATGGTAGATGGGGACAAAAGAAGAAAAAAGGTAGAAATTTTGGACATCTTAAAGGTGTTGAAACAGTAAAAAAAATAGTTTCAGCTTCAGCTAAACTTAAAATACCAATAGTGACATTTTATGTTTTTTCATCAGAAAACTGGAAGAGACCGAAAACTGAAATTAAGTTTTTATTTAAGCTGATCAATAGATACTTTACTCAAGAAATTGAGAGCGTCATTTCTCAAGGAATAAAAGTAAATATAATAGGAGAATTGAATAAACTATCAAAAGACATTAAAAACACGCTTA
The DNA here is from genome assembly GCA_902630665.1 of uncultured Pelagibacteraceae bacterium. Classification (GTDB taxonomy): domain Bacteria; phylum Pseudomonadota; class Alphaproteobacteria; order Pelagibacterales; family Pelagibacteraceae; genus Pelagilacustribacter. The sequence continues at coordinate 80,719 of CACOVP010000003.1, read as the reverse complement.
AAAAAGCAGTTTATTTAACAAGGAATAATAAAAAGATAATTGTTAATCTTGCAATAAATTATGGATCAAAAAATGAAATTTTAAATGCGGCAAAGAAAATAAAAAATAAGATCAATTTAAATAATTTTGAAACAAATTTATATACTCGCACTTTACCTAATCCTGATATTTTGATTAGAACTGGCGGACATCAAAGACTGAGCAATTTTATGTTATGGCAATTGGCTTACGCAGAACTTTTTTTTTTAAAAAAATTATGGCCAGATTTTAATCAGACAGACCTAAAAAAAATAATAGTTAAATATAAAAAAAGTATTAGAAACTTTGGTAAAATTTAATGATAGCCAATTTAAATAAAAGACTTGTCACTTCTTTAATTTTATTTCTCTTGTTATTCGGTATTTTTGAATCAAATTATCTTCTTGTATTTACTTTATTGATATTTGGACCACTGTCATTGATAGAATTTTATGCTTTAACAAAAAAAGTATCTTATAACAAATATTTAAATATTTTAATAAATGTTTCTTTTACAATTTACGTTTTTAGTTTTTGTATCTTATTTTTCCTTTTTTCGAACTTTATTCAATTAAAGATGATACTTTTTTCATTGTTATTGTGTTGTATCTCATCAGATATCGGTGGTTATACTATAGGTAACCTCATCAAAGGGCCTAAATTAACTAAGATAAGTCCAAATAAAACCATATCAGGAGCGATTGGATCTATTATATTTTCATTATTATTTTTTTCACTAGCGATATATCTGTTTACAGCAAACTTTTCCTACAAAATTATTTTGATAGGAATAGTAACTTCGATATTTTGTCAAATTGGTGATTTATTTTTTTCTTTTTTAAAAAGAAGAGCTAAAATAAAAGACTCTGGAAATTTTCTTCCAGGTCATGGAGGTATACTAGATAGACTTGATGGTATATTCTTAGGCATACCTGCAGGTTTTTTTACTTTAATATATGTAATTAAATGAAAAGAAAAATTTCAATTCTTGGCTCCACTGGCTCAATAGGCATTTCAACTTTGAATATTATTGACAAAAAAAAAAAATTGTTTGAAGTTTACTTATTACTTGCAAATAAAAACTATAAAGTTATTTGCCATCAAATAAAAAAATATAATCCAAAATATTTTATAGTTTCTGATCAAAGAACATTTAATAGAGTTTTAAAAAAATTCAAAAAAAGAAAAACTAAAATATTAAACAATTTAGATCAATCAATAGTTAGAAAAGTGTCTGATATTACAATTTCTGGAGTTCCAGGTATTGCTGGTTTGGAACCAACACTAACCATGGTAAAGTTGAGTAAGAAAATTCTTATAGCTAATAAAGAGTCAATTATTTGTGGTTGGAACCTAATCCAAAAGGAGGCCAAAAAAAATAAAACAACTATAGTGCCAGTTGACTCTGAACATTTTTCTATAATGAAATTACTTGAAAATCAAAAAATAAAAAGAATTGATAAAATATATATCACAGCCTCAGGCGGTCCTTTTTTAAATTATAAGTTAGAAAAAATGAGAAAAATTAAACCATTAGAAGCATTAAGACATCCAACATGGAAAATGGGAAAAAAAATTTCCATAGATTCTGCTACTTTAATGAATAAAATTTTAGAACTTATTGAGGCCCAAAAAATCTTTAACATACCTGCAAAAAAACTAGAGATTATAATTCACCCCAACTCGCTAGTTCACGCAATAATTAAATTTAAAAATGGTCTTAATAAGTTCATTTATCATGAAACTTCTATGATAATTCCTCTTTCAAACGCAATTTTTGATGGAGATTTAAAAATAATTGATTTTTACAAAAAAAAGAAAAGATATAAAAAAAAATTTCCTTTCGAGAATCTATTTTTTAAGGAAGTAGATCCAAGAATTTTTCCGTCGATATTGCTTAAAGATAGAGCAAATGAATATTTTTCAACCTCAATTATAATCAATGCGGCTAATGAAATATTAGTTGATCAGTTTCTAAGTAAAAAGATACCTTTTTTAAGTATTTATAAAATCATAATGAGCATTCTCAAAGATAGAAATTATAAAAAGTATGCTATAAGAAGGCCTAAAAATATTAATGAAATTATTGAGATTGACCGTTGGACTAGAAATAAAACTATGGAAAAAATTACCAAAAAGCATGTTTAAAAAATTTCTCATAATAAATATATTTTTACTCTTTTCTTTATTAGCTAATGCCGAGGAAGTAAAAAATATTTTAGTCGAGGGAAACCAGAGAGTTTCTAAACAAACTATCCAACTTTATGGTGAAATAGATATAGGTAAAGATTATACGTCTCAAGATTTAGATAGAATATTAAAAAATTTATACGAAACAGAATTTTTTGAAGATGTGAGTGTTGATTTAACAAATAATACTTTAAAAGTTACAGTCAGAGAGTTCCCTGTCGTAAATCAATTAATAATTGTTGGAGAAAAAAATAAAAAATATAAAGAAGAAATAAAAAAATTGATAAATTTGAAGGAAAAAAAATCTTTTATTAAATCAAATTTAGCTGAAGATGTAGAGAGAATTAAAAAACTATATGCTTCGATAGGATTTAATTTTATTAAAGTAGAGACAAAAGTTAACAGAATTGATAACTCAAATTTAGATTTAATTTTTCTAATTGAGAAAGGAAAAGAAACAAAAATTTCCTCAATAAATTTTATTGGAGATAAAAAAATTAAAAGCAATCGTCTACGCTCGATTATTGCAAGTGAAGAGGCCAAGTTTTGGAAGATAATTTCGAGAAATACAAAATTTAGTGAGAATTTAATAAATCTAGATTTAAGATTGCTCTCAAATTATTATAAATCTCTTGGATTTAAAGATGTTCAAATTGAATCTAATTTAGCAAGCATTAATAAAGAGGGAAACGTTGACTTAGTTTATTCAATAGAAGCTGGCCAAAGATACTCAATTCAAAAAATCTCAACAAATTTAGACACAACTTTTGATAAAAAAATATTTTTACCCTTAGAAAATATTTATCAAAAGTATATAGGAGATTTCTATTCACCTTTTAAAATAAAAAAAATCTTAGAGGAGATAGATGAAATTATAGATAAAAATAATCTTCAGTTTGTCGAGCATAACGTTGAAGAAAGTTTAGAAGGTAAAAATGTTAATATAATATTTAACATATTTGAGGGAGAAAAATTTTTAGTAGAGAGAATTGATATTTCTGGAAATACAATCACAAATGAAGATGTAATAAGAGGTGAACTTTTACTTGATGAAGGCGATCCTTTTACTAATTTAGCTTTAGAAAAATCAATAGCAGAAATTAAAGCTCGTAATATTTTTGGAAAAGTAGATTACAAAGTTTCTGAAGGTAATGAAAAAAATCTTAAAAAAATTGATATATCAATTGAAGAGAAACCAACTGGAGAAATTAGTGCAGGTGCTGGTGTAGGAACAAATGGTGGTACTTTTTTAATAAGTGTTAAGGAAAACAACTGGCTAGGGGAAGGCAAGCAAGTTGGTGTTGAATTTGAAGTAGATAATGAGTCTATTTTAGGAACTATTAGTTATTCAGATCCAAACTATGATTTTTTAGGTAATTCAATAAGTTATAGGCTTTCAAGTGAGGAAAACGACAAACCGGATCAAGGTTATGAAAATTCTATTCAATCATTTAGACTAAGCACTTCTTTTGAGCAATTTAAAGATGTCTTTGCTACACTAGGATTATCTGCAGCGTACGATGATTTAAGAACTGATAACTCAGCATCTTCATCACTCAAAAAACAAAGTGGAACCTTTTCTGAAATTGCAGGTAACTATGCTTTTACTTTTGATAGTAGAAACAGAGCATTTATGCCAACAAGCGGCTCAGTTGTTTCTTTTGGACAGGCCTATCCCTTCATTGCAGATCGAACTTATTTAAGTAATACGTTTTCTGCAAGCGGTTATAAATCGTTTACTTCAGATATAGTTGGAGCAACTAAATTTTATTTTAGCTCGATTAATGGTTTAAACGATGATGATGTAAGACTAAGTAAAAGAAAAGGTCTTTCATCTAGAAGACTTAGAGGTTTTGAAAAAAACAAAATTGGACCAAGAGACGGCACAGACCATATAGGTGGTAATTATGTTGCATCATTAAATTTTGAAGCAAACTTACCAAATTTATTACCGGAGAAATCCAACACAGATGTCTCATTATTCCTTGATTTTGGAAATGTTTGGGGAGTAGATTATGATGATAGTATTGATGAAAGTAATAAAATAAGGTCTAGTACAGGGATCGCAGCGAGTTGGTTATCTCCAATAGGTCCAATGACTTTCACATTATCACAGAACATATCAAAAGCAGATTCTGATGAGACGGAATCTTTTAATTTTAACTTAGGAACAACTTTTTAATGAAAAGTAATATAAAATTACTTCTTACTACAATTATTGTAATTCTATTTTCAATTTCAAAATCTCAAGCAGACTCAACTTATTATTTAGATTTTAAATATGTTTTAAATCAGAGTGAGGCTGGGAAAAAAGCTCAATCATTCTTAAAAAGTAGACTAGATAAAGGTTTTAAAAACATTCAACAAAAAGAAAAAAAAATACAAGAAGAAGAAAAAAAAATAATTCAACAGAAAAAATTGATTTCTGCAGATGAATATAAACAAAAAGTTACTGAATTAAGAAAAAAAGTGAACGACTTACAAAAAGAGAGAAGTTCCCTGCTTGAAAGTGTTGCGCAACAAAGAGCTAAAGCCAAGGCAGAACTTTTGAAAAATCTTCAACCAATTATGAAAGATTATATGAAAGAAAAACAAATAAAAATGGTTATTGACAAAAAAAGCATTCTTTTAGGTGATAGCAATTTAGATATAACAAAAGACATAATATCTAAACTTAATGATAAACTGAAAAAAATTAAATTAGATTAAATTTAATTAATGAGTCTTTTTTTTAAAAAGAAAAATTATAAGATTAGTAAATTATTTCCAAAATTATCGATTGAAAAAGATTTTATTATTAAAGGTGTTCAAACCTTAGAGAGATCTGGATCAAATGATCTTACTTTTTTTGACTCTCTCAAATATAAATTAAATGCAAATAAAACTAAAGCTGGACTATGTTTGACTACAAATAATTTAGAAAAATTTTTACCTAAAAAAACCAGAAAAATATTGGTAAAAAACGTTTTATTCGAATTAGCAAATATCCTAAATAAGATTTATATTAATGCTGATAGAGATTATCCAGATTTAACACTTAAGAAGCCTTTAGGTAAAAATTTTAAATCTGTTAAATTTGGAAATAATTCTTTAATTGGCAAATCAGTAAAAATTGGAAAAAACACTATTATTGGTGCTAATACAATAATAGAACATGATGTTGTGATAGGTTCTGATTGTGTTATTGGAAATAGTGTTGTGATCAAAAATTCAATTATTGGAGATAGAGTGATTATTCAAGATGGATGTAAATTAGGACAAAAAGGATTTGGATTTATACCTTTAAAAAATAAAAATTTAAAATTTCCACACATAGGCAGAGTTTTAATAAGCGATGATGTTGAATTAGCTTCCTCATGCACAATAGATCGAGGATCTGTGGATGATACATCGATCGGACAGAATACCTACATCGATAACCAAGTGCATATTGCTCATAATGTTAAAATAGGAGCAAATTGCATGATTGCTGGTCAAGTTGGATTTGCAGGAAGCTCTAAAATCGGAAATAATGTTTCTATAGGTGGTCAGGCTGGCGTGTCCGGTCACTTGAGAATTGGAAATAATGTAAAAATAGGTGGTGGTAGCGGTGTTGTAAAAGATGTAGAGGACAATCAGGTGATAATGGGTTATCCAGCAGTACCAATTAAAAATTTTCTAAAAAATAACAAATAAAATTATGGAAATAGATAAAAATAAAATTCAAAGTTTGCTTCCTCATAGAGAGCCCATGCTGCTAATAGACAAATTAACAAATATTGTTCATTTGAAATCAGCTACAGCAATAATGTATGTAAAAAAAAATGGATTTTATGTGCAAGGGCACTTTCCTGGTCAACCCGTTATGCCGGGTGTTTTAATAGTTGAAGCTTTCGGTCAGGCTGCTGCTGCATTAACGGCCTATGGTATAGATCCTGAAGAATATAAAAATAAATTAGTTTATTTAATGAGTGTGGATAAAGCTAGATTTAGAAATCCCGTGATACCAGATTGTGAGTTGCATCTTGATATAGAAGCAATCAGATCTCACGGTCGGGTTTGGAAATATAAAGGTATTGCGAAAGTCGGTGGAAAAAGAATGGCGGATGCAGAATGGTCGGCAACAATAGTAGATAGAAAAAATGATTCATAAATCATCAGAAATAAGTTCTAAAGCTAAAATATCAAAAAATGTAAAAATTGGACCTTTTTGTTATGTTGGCCCAGATGTTATTTTAGAGGAAGATGTAGAATTAATATCAAATGTTCATATAGAAGGAAATACAAAAATTGGCAGAGGTACTAGGATTTTTCCATTTGCAAGTATTGGAACTCAACCACAAGATTTAAAATTTAAAGGAGAAAAAAATTCCCTTGAAATTGGTGAGAAAAATATAATCAGAGAGTATGTAACCATAAATCCAGGAACTTCCGGCGGTGGATCAATAACATCAATTGGCAACAATTGTTTATTTATGATTTCTTCTCATATAGCTCACGATTGTAAAATAGGTAATAGTGTAATAATTGCAAACAACGTTCCACTTGGCGGACATGTTACTATAGAAGATTCCGTTGTTATCGGAGGAAACTCTGCCGTACAACAATTTACTAGAATTGGAAGATTAGCGATGATTGGTGGAATGACAGGAGTATTAAAAGACGTTATACCTTTTGGACTTTCAATTGGTAATAGGAACTATTTAGAGGGATTAAATTTAATTGGTTTAAGAAGACAAAAATATAATAATCAAAAAATAATTGGATTAGACAAAGCATATAAAGATATTTTTTCGTCCGCAAACTTACATGAAAATTTAGCTAAAATTAATGGTGTATATAAAGATAATGAACTCGTGAGTGAAGTAATTAAATTTATCGAAAAAGATAAAAAAAGACCAATTTGTTCACCACAAAACTAAAAAATTTATGATCGGTCTAATTTTCGGTGAAACAAGTTTTCCAAAATATATTTTAAATAAAGTAAAAAAAAAGTACAAATATTTAATTATAGATTTAACCAAAAAAAAAATTTTTAAAAAAGATAAAAATTCTTATTCTGTGTCCGTCGGTCAATTTGGTAAGATCATTTCAATTCTAAAATCAAAAAAATGTAATAAAGTTTTATTTGCTGGCAAAGTTAATAAACCAAAATTTAAATCTCTAAAATTAGATTTCAAAGGTCTTTACTACATACCTAAAATTATTAAAAGTTCAAAATTAGGTGATGCAGCTATACTTAAACAAATAATTAAAATCTTAAAAAAAGAAAATATTCGAACCCTTAAATCAAATCAATTCAATCCCGAATTAAGTTTAACCAAAGGGAATTATACTAAAATTAAACCTAATAAAATTGATAAGTCAGATATCTCCAATGCTATTAAAGCCTTAAAAAAAACAGGTAAATTTTCTAATATTCAAGGAGCTATTTCAAGAAACAATAAAGTAATATCCATTGAAACAGATAGCGGGACTCAAAAAATGATAAAAAAAGTGAAAAAAATGCAGCAAAAACAAATTGGTGTTTTGGTAAAATTTCCTAAGCCCAGACAGGATTTAAGAATTGATCTTCCAACTGTAGGTTTAGCGACTTTAAAGCAGTGTAAACTTTCAGGTCTTAAAGGGATAGTACTCAAGCATAAATCACATATTTTTTTAGAAAAAAGACAATGTGTTCAATTCGCTAATAAAAATAAAATGTTTATTTTAATAAAATGAAAAAAATTATATTTTTTACTTTAATTCTTTTTACAAATTTGAATGCTGAAGAATTTAAATTAGAAAAAATAGCTTCTGGATTTGAAAAACCCTGGAGTTTGGCTTTTGTAAATGATAAATCTCTCCTCGTAACTGAAAAACCTGGAAATATAAAACTCATTAATATTAAAGAAAAAAAAGTTAATAAAATTTTGCATAATTTAAAAATTTTAGAAGATGGGCAAGGAGGGCTTTTAGATGTTTTATTTAAAAATGAATCAGTTTTTATATCTTATTCTGAAGATAGAGGAAATGGAATGTCTAGTACTTCAGTGGCTAAAGCTAATTTTGACAAAACTAAAATGAAATTTATTAATATTTTTCAAGCAGAACCTCCAATTAATTCTGGTTACCATTTTGGTTCAAGATTAACAATTAAAAATAAAAATCTGTATGTGACTGTTGGAGAAAGAGGAAAAGGAATGATTGCACAAGATCCAACCAAACATCCTGGCAGTATTGTAAGAATAAATTTAGATGGTTCTATTCCTAAAGATAATCCTAAATTCATTGATAAACAAGATTGGTTGCCTGAGATTTATCAAATTGGGGTAAGAAATCCTCAAGGCATGAGTCTTTCGCCTTTTGATAAAAAGATATATTTGACCAATCATGGAGCAAGAGGAGGTGATTGGTTTGGTACAGCTAATAAAGGTGAAAACTATGGTTGGAAAATCTTAGGATGGGGAGGAACTAATTATTCTGGTACCAAAATTGGACCTAAATGGAAGCCTGGTTTTACTAAAGCTATAAAATATTGGGTGCCATCAATTGCTGTAAGCGCTATGGTCATCTACAAAGGAAACACATTTAGCGAGTGGGATGGAGACGCATTAATCACTTCACTTAAAGACCAGTCATTGCGTAAAATTGAATTTGATGAAAAAAAATTTATTAATGAAGAAATAATTTTTAAAAGCAGCATAGGTAGAATAAGAGATATCAAAATACATCAAACCGGAGATTTATATTTGTTATCTGATGATGGTGGACTTTGGCGGATGTATAAATGAAAAAAATATTTATCTTAACTGGAGAACCATCGGGAGATAGACTTGCATCTAAAGTAATCGGAGAATTGAAAAAACAAAATTCTAATCTTGATTTTTTATCAGTTGGAGGAGAAGGTTTAAAATCTCTAGGAATTAAATCAGTTTGTAATTTAAAAGAAGTAACTTACATTGGTTTTACAAACGTCATATTAAATATTTTTAAGATTAAAAAAAAAATTGATCAAACTGTTGAAGAAATAATTAAATTTAATCCAGACATTCTTTTTTCAGTAGATAGTCCAGACTTTACTTTAAGAGTTGCTGAAAGAGTTAAAAAAATAAACTCAAAAGTAAAAACAATTCATTATGTTGCACCCCAAGTATGGGTTTGGAGAGAAGGAAGAGTAAAAAAAATAAAAAAGTTCATTGATCATATCTTATTACTTTTTAATTTTGAAAAACCTTATTTTGACAAAGAGAACATGAGTAATGAATTTGTTGGCCATCCACTTTTAGATGACTCCAAAGAGAGTGCAATTGATATAAATCAAATTTTAGATAAGAATAAAGCTTTAATATCAGTTTTTCCAGGCAGCAGGTCCTCAGAAATAAATATCTTAATGCCTATATTGTTAGAATTTATAAATTTGATGAATAAAAATTATGAGGATTTTGTTTTTATTTTTCATGCAACAAAGGATCATAATAAATTGATCAATTCTTTCATTAAAACGAAAGATTATAAAAATTGTGAAATAATTAGCGACGATAAGATAAAAGCACATACTCTTAAAAAATCTGTGTTTGCCATTGCCAAGTCAGGGACTGTTTCGTTAGAAATTTGTAAATGTAAAATACCTTCAATTATTTTATATAAAATGAATTTATTAAATTATTTAATTGTAAAATCTTTAGTTAAAGTAAAATTTGCTAATATAATTAACATCGCAGCTGGCAAAGAGATTATTCCTGAATTACTCCAGTCAAATTGTAATCCAAAAAATTTATTTAAACAAGTAAGCTCATTTATAGACGATCCGAATAAAATTAAAGATCAAGTCAACAAAACTCAATCAATTTTAAATCAATTTAAAACAAGCACTCCTTCTGTAGAACTTGCAAGCAAAGCATTGAGTAAATTTTTATAATCTATTCAACCGTAGCTTTTTTTAATACTTTAGCACAAATTTTTTGAGCTATTAAACTTTGACTCAGTAAAAAAGGTCTTTTTTTTTCTAAAAACTCTTTTAGACATTTTAAGTAAGACTCTTTGTGTCTTATAGAAAAATCCATAGATAACGTTTTTTTAACTGCATAATTGTCAGAGTTATAAAAAAAACCTTTTCCATAAATTTTAACTACTTCTATATTTCCTACTGCACATTTTCTGCTAAATAAAAATTCAACATTAGTCCCATTCTTGAATTTCATATTAATTATTGCATCTGAAAAGTCTCTTTTATTTAAAAATTTATCCTTACTAATTGATTTTGAAATCACAATCATTTTTTTGGGTAAGGAGTTACTTAACCAACAAGCTAAATCAAAAAAATGGTAACCTTTATCAAAAAAAAGCCCTCCATTCCTGATTGATAGATTTAAGTTATGATTTGCGGACTTAGATATTATTTGAATAGTTTCTACTTTCCTTTTTTTAATTTTATTTTTTAAGGAAATATACTCTTTAGCAAATCTTCGATTTAAACCTACCCCGAACTTAATTTTATTTTTTTTAATCAATTTTTTTATTTTATCAAGATTTTTATTATTCATGGTAATGGGTTTTTCACAATAAATTATTTTTTTGGATTTGATCAATTTCATAATATAAAAATCGTGTGTAGAAGTTGGAGATGCAATTACAAAAAGATCAATATCCTTTTTTTTTAATATCATATTAAAGTTATTTGAGGTTTTGCATTTAAACTTTTTTGAAATCTTTCTGCTCAGCTTATAATTTTTATCAAAGACGTAGCTTAACGAAGTTTTTTTTAATTTTAATAAACTTTCACAGTGAATTTGACCTATAGTTGATAATCCTATTACGCAGGATTTTATCATTTAAAATGTTACCCATTTTTTTCTAGCTGATGACTTAACGCATCCATCAATAAATTTTGCTGTAAGCAAACCTTCGTAAGCAGTTGGAAAATAAAACCTTCTTTTACTTTTATTAGAATTAATTTTTGAAGCAATTTCTTTATATAAATTAGAAAAAGCACTTAAATATCCTTCTGGATGTCCATATTTAATTCTTGAAAATTTTTTTGAAAAACTACTCTCATTAAACCCTCTTTCAAGAATTTTAGTAGCGCCGTTGGCAGCGTTATATTTTAAATATCCAGGTTTATTTTGTACCCATTCTAAACTTCCTTTAGAACCAAAAATTCTTATTCGTAATCCGTAAACTCCACCTTTAGCAGTTGTAGAAGCCCAAAATAATCCTTTTGCCCCATTTTCGTAATTTATAAAAACTTGAGCATTAGTATCAAATTTAATCTTTTTTGAGTATTGCTTTATATCAGCAAATAAACTTTTTCCTTTAAGACCGGTCATATAATTACATAGGTGATACGCATGAGATCCAATTTCATTTAATACCGTAGAAACCCCAGCTATCTTTTTATCTAATTTCCATTTGAATACTTTTTTAGCATTACCAGGAGTAATTTTTTTTCCATTTGACCAGTCTTGAACATATTCGACATTAATATACTCAACATTTCCAATTTTTCTATCTTCAATTAATTTTTTTGCGTGTCTAACCATAGGGTAAGCTGAGTAATTATGAGTTAGTCCATAAATTATTTTTTCATTTTTCTTAATTGTTTTAAAAAGTTTTTTAGCTTGAGATAGAGATCCTGCAAAAGGTTTATCAGATATCACATGAATATTATTTTTAATAAATAATTCCGCTATTTCTTGATGGCTTCCAGGAGGAGTCATAATTGCAACCACTTGGATTCCTTTTTTGATCTTTTTTTCAAAAAAGCAGAGGTCTTTATAATTTTTGTAACATCTATTTTTTTTTATTCCTATGCTTGTCCCAAATGATTGGTTAATTTTATAATTTCTTGTAAAAACACCTGCTACAATCTCATATTTATCATCAAATCTTGAAGCTATTCTATGCACATGACCAATCCAAGAACCAGGTCCTCCACCGATAATTCCAAGTCTTAATTTTTTCATCAATTAACTCTAACTTTTTTTCCAGTTTTATTACTTCGAATTATGGCATCAAAAATTTTAAGTGATTGCAAGCCATCATTTCCACTTACTTTAGGTTTAGCTTTACCCAGCACAACGTCACATAAATGATCTACTTGATTTATTAGAGTAAATCTACTTAGTCGAATATTAAAATCTTTATGATAAATTGGCTTCCACCAACTTCTCTCACCTTTGTTATACCAATGTTTTAAGTTAGGAAATTGTATCGATCCTTTAGTCCCGCCAATATAATAAGCAGACTGGTTTGTAATTGGATAAGCTGGATTTTCTCCGGCTGTTAATTCGTAACTATATGGAGCTACAATAGCGTCAGAAACACTTAACGTGCATAAAGTTCCACTTTTAAATGTAAAATTTACGATTGCAGTATCTTCGACCTCATACTTTCTAATTTTATTAGAAGCTGTAGCTTGAACGTGTGTGACTGGACCCAATAAATAAGATATTAAATCTATATCATGAACAAGGTTAATACCTAAAGGTCCACCGCCTTTTTTAATACGCCATTTCTCTTTATACCAATCATCATTTTTATATAACCAACACATAACATTTGCTGCCACTATTTTTCCTAAATTCCCGCTATCAATCTTTTTTTTTACTTTTGTTACAATAGTATTGTGTCTTCTGTGATAACCAATAAGAAGGTGAGTTTTATTTCTTTTTGAACTTTGAATTATTTTTTTTGCCTTTAAAATATTATCTGAAATTGGTTTCTCTAATAAGACTGGTATTTTAGCATTTAAGAAACTGATTGTATGTTTTTCATGAAACTGATTAGGGGTAGCTACAATCACAGCATCTGGTTTATCATTTTTTAATAACTCTTTTGACGATCTATGAAATGGAACTTTAAATTTTTTGGCATGAATTTCTGATTTTTTATTTAAATCGACTATTGAGTGTAATTTAGCTTTTTTAGATAAATTTAAAGCTTTTAAATGTTGGCTCCCCATTAGCCCAATTCCTACAACTGCTATTTTAACTTTGTTTTTCATTAAAATATTTTATTTGATATATCAATTTGATCTGGATGAATACATGCTTTACCACCAAAACCTAATTTTTTTACTAAATTACATGAGACTTCAAATCCATTCAAATTCTTAAAATTTAGATAAGATGTATCTATTGGTTTTTGAATGTTTTTAGATTTATCAACTATATTTTTTCTAAATTCTAAAATTTCTTTTTCATTTTCCGAAACTTTCAGATTTATCGATTTAGCTAAATCGTGAGAACCAAAAGATATAATTTTAATTCTTTCTGAAAAAGAGCAAATTTCTTCAAGATTAGCAAGTCCATTTATACTTTCTAATATTGGTATTACATCGGTTTTCAATCTTTCTGTTTTTTTTAATAATTTATCTATCTCAACTAACTGGTTTTTTGTCTCTGTAAAAGGCAAGAATATACCGGGAAATTTTTCAGATGTTACAAATTCTAAATCAGAATTTTTATCTATTCTTATATAGGTTTTATCTTTATTAACATTGCATTCTTTAATTATTTTTTTTGCATGTTCTTTCTGATCCTTAGGAACGGTTGACTCTAGGTCAATAACTATTAAATCTGAATTTAATGTGTATGCTTTTTTAATTTTTCTTTCTTCATGTCCTGGAACGAATAAAACGGATCTATATTTCATATTTACTTAATTTATTATAATCCAGGTCAATGCCAAGACCTGGTCCTGAAGGCAATTTATATTTCCCATTTAATGCTCTTTTAAAATTAGGGTAAAATTCTTGATCGATATCTAAATAGAATCTTTCAATATAGGTATCCTTTTCCATTAATGAAGCTAATTGAAGTGTAGCTAAAAAACCTGGTCCAAAATAGGCAGTATGAGGCATTACAGATATATCATTTTTTTCTGCATGTTGAATTATTTTGAACATCTCGTAAATACCACCAACTTTTATTACTGATGGTTGAACAAAAGTAACTGCTTTTTGTTTAATCATTGATTTAAACTCGAATTCTGTACATGCATTCTCTCCACAAGCTATAGGTATCCCTAGTTCTTTATTTAATTTTGCGAGAGTTTCATAATCTTCTGGTGGGTAAATAGGTTCTTCTAACCAAGTGAGTTTCATGCTTTTTAAAAAATCTTTTTTTGATAGTGTTTCTTCATATGTCCAAGGACAATTAGTATCTAACATTAAAGGAAGATTACCTGTTCCTTTTCTTCCAGCTTCAATGCAATCATTTTCTATTTCATGAAGTTTTATAGCTTGGTAACCATCATCTAAAGATTGCTTACATTTTTGTTCTATAATTTTTGGATCTCCATATCTAAAAAGACTTGAATAAGCTTTAAATAAATCTTTATTTTTTTTTCCTAATAATTCGTGAATTGGCTTATTTCTTTCTTTTCCTAAAGCATCCCATAATGCAATCTCAACACCAGAAATTGCAAACATTGTTACTCCGTATCTACCAAATAAGTGCAAAGATTTTTGAAGAGTTAAAAGAAGTTCCGGTATATTACTCATATCTTTTCCAACGAGTAAAGGAGCCACCATTTCTTCAATTGCAATTTTAACCGCTTTCCAACTAGTATAACCAAAGGCTTCACCCCAACCAGTGATACCTTTATCAGTTTCAATTTTTACTAAGTTAAATTCTAAACTTTTCCATTCTTTTCCATGAAAAATTACCTTTTTTCCTCCATGGCTAAATGGCATACTCAAAGTGATTGCTTTGATTGATTTAATTTTCATTATCTAAATTTTTTGAAATTTGGCTTCCTTTTTTCCAGAAAGGCCTTTGCACCTTCAGCCTGTTCTCCAGTTTTAAAATAATCAGGAGCAACTTCTTCAACCATACTTTTTTGTGTAATTTTTAAAATTTCGTCAAACTGTTTTCGAAAACTGGCCTTTAATATTTTTAAACATGTAGGTGCAGCTTTTAATATTTCATCGCCATACTTTTTAACTTCCTCGTCTAATTTATCTTTTTTTACCACTGAATTTACCAAGCCCCAATTCACCATCTCTTTCGCCGAGTACCTTTTACAAGTCATCCACATTTCTCTTGCACGCTTGTGTCCCAAAATATTTGCAGAGTGGGCAACGATAGCTCCTCCTGCTGGAGAGCCAACTCTGGGACCATTTTGTCCAAATATAGAATTCTCACTTGCTATAGTTAAATCACAAAAGTAAGCCATATGATTTCCGCCACCAATCGCATATCCATCAACTTTAGCTATGATTGGTTTACTACATTTTGTTAAGTGAATATGAAATTCGTATTCATGATCTTGAAATTCTTTAGAGCTTTCCCAATTCATATCTCCACCTGAACAAAAAGCTTTACCTCCAGCACCTGATAAAACTATTACTCCAACTTCTTTATCTTTCTCTGCAGCGTCAAGAGCTGCCTTAAGTTCTTGAAGAGTTACTGGTGTAAAAGCATTTAATACTTTAGGTCTATTAATAGTGACATGAGCGTAATCGCCTTTAACTTCATATAATATATCTTTAAATCGCATGAGATCTAATCTCCTCTACAGACTCTGGATTTAGTAGCGTTGATAAATCACCTGGATCTTGGTTTGCTAAACATGATTTTATAACTCTTCTCATAATTTTCATATTTCTTGTTTTAGGCAAATCTTTTACAAAAATTACTTTATCAGGCTTAAATGATTTCCCTAAATCTTTTATAACTAAATCTTCAAAAAAACTTTCTTTTTGGTCATTATTTTCCAATGGAACTATCGATAGAATAATCTTAGAACCTCTCTTTTCATCAGGTATTCCTACAGCAGCGACCTCTTTAGCTTTACCACTTTTAGCGATTACGCTCTCAAGTTCTGATGGTCCTATTCTTTTGCCAGAAACCTTAATGGTGTCATCAGATCTACCATGTAAATACCAATGTCCATCTTTATCTCTGCTAGCTAAATCTCCATGGACCCAAAAATTTTTAATAACGCTCCAGTAATTATCAATATAACGCTTATCATCTTTCCAAAGACTCTTAGTTAACCCAATTGACGATTTTCTCATTACCAATTCTCCCATCTCATCTGTAGAAACCTTTGATCCCTCTAAATTTAAAATATCAGCACTCATCCCAGGTATTGGAGCATTAAAAGAACCAACTTTAAATGGACGATGTAAGCAACAATGCAAAATTGATCCTGATACCTCTGTCCCACCTGCTGAATTCATAATAGGAACTTTTGATTTACCGATAAATTCAAACAACCACTTCCATGGTTTTTCAGTCCAAGGTTCTCCACCAGTGCAAATCATTCTTAATGAACTTAGGTTAATATCTTTAAAAAGCTTTTCATCTTTAATCATTTGTGATCTTATTAGGGCAGGAGAGAGTTCAGTCCAAGATACTTTATATTTTTCTATAAGTTTCCAAAAACGTACTTCATCTGGAAAATCAGGAACACCTTCTGCTATTACCATTTGTGCACCATGTGATGAAGCAATCGTTGCAGACTTTGAACCGACCATCCACCCCATATCGGCCATACATAAATGAATATCTGTTTGTTTAAAATCTGCTAAAATTCCCTCATCAAAAGACATCTTTGCTACTAAACCAATATGGGTGTAAACGCAGCCTTTTGGTTTACCAGTTGTTCCGGAAGTAAAATGAATAATTGCTGGATCTTCCGCATTAGTTTCCTCAGTTTTTAACTTATCAGAAACATTTTGAAAATTTTCCCAATTAAATATTTTTTTTCCTTTATCTTTTCCAAGCAAAAATACTTTTTCAAGAGACTTAATCTGATCAAAGTCTTTTTTTATTAAGTCAAATAATCTGATTTCTTTTGCTTTTCTAAATGTTTTATCTACCGTGAAAATACCTTTTGCTTTTGCAATATTTAATCTTTCAATCACAGCCTTAGTCCCATAACCAGAAAATAAGGGAAGTACTATGCATCCAATTTTCAAAATAGCAAAGTAAGCAATGTAAGTTTCTATTAATTGAGGCATGTATAGTGCGATCACATCGCCTTTTTTAAATCCATTTATTTTTAGAGCATTTCCAACTTTTGAAATTTGTTTATCAAACTGTTCATAAGTGATTGAACTTTCTTTTCCATCTTCTCTTTCTGAAAAAATAAAAGTTTTTTTAAAAAAATCCTTATGTTTATGTCTATCTATACAATTAAGAACAATATTGGTTTTGCCATTTACACACCATTTTGTCCAAGGAACACCTTTTGATTCATCTAATATTTTTGAATAAGGTTTAAAAAATTTTAAATCTGCAAATTTAATAACATTATCCCATAACCAACCTGGTTCAGAAAAACTCTTATTTTCAAGTTCATCGTAGTTAGAAACTTTACAATGTTTTATAAATTTTGTTAATTTGCAGTCTTTTTTTAATTTATCTGGAGGATTCCAGATGAAAGGTTTAGACATTTGGCTTATAGATACATTCCTTCTTTTACCATTATCATCTTATACATTAAATCATTCATTGGAGTTTTTACACCATGACTTTTACCTATTTTAGAAACAGCTCCGTTTATAAATTCAATTTCTGTTTTTCTTTTGTTGAGAATATCAAAACACATTGATGATTTATTCGTTTGTTTAGAATCTATTATTTTATTAAACATTTCCAAACATTCATCTTCACTTACATCTACACCATCCGCTTTTGCAACTTCTCTCGTTTCAAGTATTATCTTTTTACCAAGTTCTCTTGATACTTCTTGATTTTTGTTACTAATATATAAATCTGTATGATGAAGATTAAAAATAGATGAAAGAGGTCCAATTGCAGTTAAAGCAAATAATTTCATCCACTTTCTTTTTTTTATATCTGGTGCAGCTATTGTTTCAAGATTATGTGCAGTAAATGTTTCTGCTATATCTTTAACTCTGTCGGACATCCCACCTTCGTATTCACCGATCCAAGAAGGAAGAGCTGCATGATTTTTGATGTGACCAGGCCCTAAAATGTTTGAAGCTTGAGTAGTAGTTCCCCCTAAAACTTTATCTTTACCTGCTATTTTTTGCATTATTACTTCATGACCAATACCATTTTGAAAAGACATTAACATAGTGTTTTTACCAATTATATTTTTTGAATTATTTAAAGCTTTCTCAAGTGCAGTTGCCTTACACATAATTATAATCGCATCGACTGGTTTTAATATAGAAGGATCGGTTGTTGCTTTAATCTTTATAAACCTGTCACCTCCATGGCCATCCATTTTTAAACCTTTAGAATTTATTGCATCGATATGCTCTTTCCAAACATCAATTAAAACTACATCCAGACCTTTTTCAGCTAAGAGACCACCAAAAAGGCATCCCATCGCTCCAGCACCTAATACTGCAACTTTTGTATCTTTTTTTACCATTAAGCTTTCATTTTAACCTGAACACCAAAAAAACCAGTTGGTTTAATTAGTAATACGACAACCATTAACAAAAAGGCATAAGCGTCTTTGTGACTACCTGAAATGAAAAATGAGCAAGCTGTCTCAAATAATCCAACTGTAAAACCTCCAACAATAGCTCCAGGTAAACTTCCAAATCCACCTACTACTGCTGATGCAAATGCCTTTAGAAGAATGATATAACCCATGTAAACCACAACTTGATAAGTTGGACCAACTAAAGTTCCTGCAATACCAGCTAGTGCGCAAGCTATTCCAAAAATTATTGAGATATAAAGTGGAACATTTATACCAACCAAATTTGATATATCTTTAGAAAAAGCAACAGCTCTAACTCCCAGTCCCATTTTTGTTTTGTTTAGAAAAAAATATAGTGCACCAGCAACAACGAAACCTGTTACTAACATCCATAAGTAAGTCATTGGCAATGTAATTCCGGCTATATTTATAGGTAAACCTAAGTCAGCATGAAAAGGGTGTGCTGTTGGATTCCAAATTATATACGCAACATTTTGAAGTATTACTGATAAACCAAAACCACATATGATTATTCCCATTCCAGCTACTGTATATCCACCACCTTTTTTTGTTAAAGGTCTTAAAAATATTCTCTCTATTAAAACACCAAAAAGACCCATTAATACAAAGGCAAAAAACAATCCTATTACATAACCAACGACACCATAAGCTTCAGGAAAAATTGCATATATTAACTCACCATCTACAAGAAAGTTGTAAACTGTTAAACCAGTAAAGGCACCTATCATAAAAAATTCTCCGTGAGAGAAATTAACAACATCTAAACCGGTATAAATTAGAGATATACCTACTGCTACTAAGCCGTAGATAATTCCAACAGTAACACCAATGACTAAAACTCCTTTTAAGGAGTCAATGCTCATGTCAGGACTTAAGCTGATATAAATTAAGAAGATAGCCGTAAATATTAACATTAAAGTATTTTCGACTTTTCTTGTAAATTTAAATGTTTTAAACATTTGCAGTAGTTCCTCCGCCTCCTAGATAAGAGTCTTTTACAGTATCATCGTACATTAGTTTTTTAGACTCACCCTCAACTTTTATAACACCATCTTTGATTACGTAACCATAATCAGCCAACAATAATGCCATTCTTACATTTTGTTCAACAACTAATACTGTAAGGCCGTCTTTTCTAATTCGATTTATATTTTTAAAAATATCCAAAACTATTTGAGGAGCTAACGCTGCACTTGGTTCATCTAACATTATCATCTTTGGATTAGACATTAGCCCTCTACCAATACAAAGCATTTGCAATTCACCGCCTGATAGTGTTGCTGCTAATTGATTTTTTCTTTCATTTAATCTAGGAAAGTAATCAAACACCTTTTCTAAATTATCTTCTAATTTTTGTTTTGAATTTAAAACAAATCCACCTAATCTTAAATTTTCAATTACAGACATGGCTGGAAAAACATCTTTTCCTTGAGTAACTTGCACTAATCCTCTTTCAACAATTTTATGTGGAGGGTTATTATGAATATCTTCTCCGTCAAAATTTATACTTCCACTCCAAGATCTAATTAGTCCTGAACATGCTTTTAAAATTGTAGATTTGCCTGTGCCATTTCCACCCAGTAATGCAACTATAGATTGTGCATCTACTTTCATGTTTGCACCATTTAAAATTTGAACTGACCCATAGCCAGAAATTAGACCATCTATTTTAAGCATATAACACTTGATTTAAAATTCTATATTTAATTAAATGCATTTAATTAAATTTGATCTTTGACGTCAATAAAAAACGCCGAAGATTAAAATAAAAATAGAAAGAGGGAAATATGAAAAAATTAAAAGTTATTTTTTCGACACTAGTGTTCACTGCTGGATTAGCCCTATCATCAATAGCACAAGCAAATGACATCAAAATTGGTGTTTCATTTAGAATGTTATCAGATGTTGGATATAAGCACGGTGAATTAATAACTGATACTGTAGAGATGTGGAATAAAGAAGGCGGTATCAATGGTAGAAAAATTGATTTAACTCTATATAACGATGAGTGTAAATCAGAAAAAGGAGTAGCGAATGCTACAAAACTTGCCTACCAAGACAAAGTTCACGTAATAATCGGATCAAGCTGTAGTTCTGTAACTTTACCAATGGTTCCAGTTATAACTAAAGCAAAAGTTCCGCAAATTATACCTCACTCTACAAGTTCTAAAATCACTATGCAGGGAAGTGAATATATATTCAGAGTACCAGTATCTTCTAGATTTTATAAACTTGTACAAGGTAAATTCACTGCTGAGCAACAAGGTAAGAAGATAGCGTATATCTATGTGCCTGACCAGGCCAGCATGGTATTTGCTAAAGAGATGATACAATTTATGAAAGACGAGTACGGAGTTGAACCAACTTATGCAGTTCAAGCCGGTGAAAAAGAAACTGACTTTAGATCTTACTTAATGAAAGCTAAAGCTACTAACCCAGATGTAATAGTTTTATCTGGTCTAGTTGATGAAACAGTTCGTATGCTTGTTCAATCATATGAAGTTGGAATACCAAAAAGTGTGCACAGAGTAGCAAACTCGGTAGCTTCAAAAGTAGAAGTGCCAACAAACGCAGGTAAAGCTGCAGTTGGAGTTGTTTACTCAGCTGCTTTCGCTGCTTCAGACACAAGACCAATCGCTAAAAAATTTGTGAAGAAGATCAAAGACACCTACGGTGTAACACCGGGTCACGACTTTTCACAAATGCAAGATCTTTTAGATATGCTTAAACCAGCATTGACAAAAGCTTCTGCTAAATTCACAGGTGATTTAGCTGCTGATAGACTTGCTGTGAGAGATGCTATTGCTGGCATAACTAATTTTACTGGATTAGCTTCAGGACCAATTAGTTTTTGTGCGAATGGTTCACCAGAGTGTAGAGATGGTAACAAAACACCAGTTATGATCAAATACTCAAGAGGTGGAAAAAACTGGAAAACAGCAGTTGCTGGTACAGTTACATTCAACCCAAGTGACGGTCTATAATTTCTAAAAATTGATGAGCGGTGTATAAAGCACCGCTCATTTATATTCTTAAGAGAAATTTAATAATAAAAAGAGCAAGAAAATGGAAAAATTTAAAAAAATAATCAGCCAGTATCCTTTTCTTGGATTTATCATTGCTTATCTAGTTCTTTTATGTGTTCCAACAATTTTTTTTACAGACTTATATCAATCACATTTATCAAGCTTAATATTTATAAATATAATTGTTGCTGCGGGACTAAACATTGTTAAAGGCTATTGTGGTCAAGTTACCGTTGGACATGTTGGTCTATATGCAGTGGGTTCTTACACAGCTGGATGTATGTTTATGTATTTAGGTTCTGACTTATGGATGACTTTACCAGCAGCGATCATAGTAACAGGGTTATTTGGAATAGCTTTTGGAATTCCGTCTTTTAGACTTGAGGGTCCTTACTTAGCCTTGGCCACATTAGGAGGGGGAGAAGCAATAAGATTATTTATAGAGAATGGAGAATTTTTTGGTTCGACGTATGGAATTTCAAGTATTTCTCAGCCTGTGATTTTTGGAGTACCTTTTGATACCCCTGATAAATACTATTATATCTCTATGCCAGTTATGTTAATTGCAGTTTACTTTTCTTACAGTATTTTAAAATCTTCTATTGGACGAGCATTTATGTCAGTAAGAGAAGATCCAATATCAGCAGCTGCATCCGGAATAGATATAAAAAAATATAAAATTTTAGCATTTATATTAAGTGCAATGTTTGCTGGAGCTGCCGGAGCTGTCTACGCACATCTTCCACCAGGATATATTCATCCAAATAACTATACAGTAATTGAGATGGTTACTTTTTTAGCAATGGTTGTTTTCGGGGGCCTAGGTCACATTTGGGGAGGAATAATAGGAGCAATAATAATTACAATTGTTTATGATTTAACTCGTCCTCTTTATGAGTATCAATTATTTATATTTGGCTTAACAATCGTTTTAACAATTTTATTCATGCCAAAAGGAATTGGCGGATTTATTGATAAGATATTCATAGATAAAAGATTTAAAAAAAAGAAAGTTGAGGAAGGTAAGTAATGTTACTTAAAACAAAAAATTTGATGAAAGCATTTGGTGGTTTAAAAGCTATTGATAAAGTTGATTTTGAGTTACCAGCTGGAGAAATCAGAGGCATAATCGGTCCGAATGGTTCAGGAAAAAGCACTTTTTTTAATTTAGTATCTGGGGTTTATGATCCTGATCCAGGTAGTTACATTGAATTTAATGGTCACGATATTACTAATGAACCACCACATAAAATTGGAGCATTAGGTTTATCTAGAACTTTCCAACTTCTGAGACTTTACCAAGATATGTCAGTGATAAATAATGTAATGTCTGGCTATCACACTAGAGTAAAATATAAATTTTTTGATGCTGTAATTGGAAGAAAAAAAATATGGGATCAAGAAAAAGAAATCAAAGATGAGATGATGGAACTATTATCTTTTGTAGGTCTCGCCGATTATGCAGAATTAAATGCAAGTGAGTTATCCGGAGGCCAAAGACGTTTGTTAGTTTTAGCTAGAGCAATAGCCATGAAACCAAAATTATTGATGTTAGATGAACCTGCAGCAGGACTATCTCCAGTTAACGTTGATAATCTTATGAAGATAATTATGCAATTAAAAGACAAGTATGGATTAACACTTATTATTATAGAGCACATATTAAAAGTAGTTATGGATACTTGTAATACTGTAACAGTTCTTGATCATGGACAAAAAATTGCCGAGGGAACACCTAGTCAAGTTAAAGACGATAATGCTGTAATAGAGGCTTATTTAGGCAAGAAGATGAATGACGAGGAAATGAGAAAAGCCCTTGCGGTCTAAATCAAATTTGATAAGGTTTATTAAACGACCATTACCAAATGTATAAAAATATCAAGCAAAAATTCGATAAAAATGGGTTTGTAAGAATAAAAAAAGTATTAGATTATAAATTAGATTTAGAACCTATCTTAAACGATATGGCTTTTATCATGAACAGATTAGTTCATAGATTTGTTTCAAAAAAAGAGAAAAAAAAAGTTTTAAATTTAAATTTTAAAAAAAAATATTCATATTTGGTAAGATTAGGTATTCCTGAATTAGATCAATACTTTAATATAAGACTTCCTCAAAACAATATTACAGTTGATAGCGACTTTTTTGCAAGTCAGTCAATTTTTACATTAATAAAAAATAAAAAAATAATTGAAAAAGTCTCGAAAATTTTAGGTACAGAGATTTCTTCTAATCCTTGTCAAAATTCGAGAATTAAACAACCTGAAAAAGGTGTTGCGAAAAAGAATTTACATGACGGACTTGTCGGAAGAACGCCTTGGCATCAAGATGCTGGCGTTATGAATAAAAAAGGTCAAAAAGGAACAGAATTAGTAACTTGCTGGATACCATTTACTAAAACTAGAATAGAAAATGGGTGCATGTTGGCAGTAAAAAATAGTCATAAGCTGGGTCTTGTAAATCATGATACTGGAAGCAAAGGACAAGTTGAGATTAAAGGTATAAAAAGCATAGATAATTTACAGACAATACCTCTTGAAGCCGATGTTGGGGATATAATTTTACTTAATAAATATTTAATTCATTGTTCTTTACCAAACAAATCAAAAAACTTTAGAATAAGCATGGATTTAAGATTTAATAAAAGTGGGCAACACTCAGGGAGAGATCCACTTCCAAGTTTTGTAGTGAAAAGTAAAAATAAAAAAAATATTAAAGTAAATACTTACAAACAGTGGATCACCTTGTGGGAAAAATCTAAAAATAAATGTTTAAAGAGAAAATGGACATATAAATATCCACTTCCAACCTTCAAAGGTTCAAAAAGAGATATAACGAATATTATTTAATGAGTTCATCAACATCGGAGAAAAATTATCTCCCCGAGTTTTTTCTCGCCTGTTTAGGTTATTTTTTGTTCGTTTCTCAAGATGCAATAGTTAAATATATTGCAGAAGATTATAAAATTACTCAAATTATTTTTGTTAATTCTTGGTTCGCATTAATACCTGTAATACTTTACACACAAACCTTAGATGGATGGAATAAATTAAAGGGCGCAAACTTTAAAGTACACTTTTTTAGGTCCTTAACAATGGCACTAGCAGTTTTCTTTGCTTACACAGGATTTTATTTAATGCCAATGGTAACAATGTACAGCATTGTTTTTTTAACACCATTACTCATAACGATTGGTTCAGTATTTTTTTTAAATGAGGTGGTGAGATGGAAAAGGTTTACTGCAATTATCTTTGGATTAGTGGGGACTTTAATCTCAATTGATCCATTTGGCTCAAAAATTGATGCATATGTATTTGTAGCTTTATTGTGCCCACTTTGCGCAGCAGCTAGCTACCTCATTGTTAGAAAATACGGATATCAGGAAAGTATTTTCTCATTTATTATATATGGAAAAATATTTATGATTGTATTTTCAGGCATATTTGTAATCTTTTCCTTTAAAACCATGAATTTCAATGATTTAGTTTTAAACGGTATCTCTGGCATTTTTAGAGGAACAGCGATGATTTTAGTAATTAATGCAGCAAGACATCTTCCTGGCGCTATTTTTGGATCGATTATTTATGTTCAGATATTCGCAGGAGTGTTGATAGGTTACATAGTGTTTGGCGAAATTCCCACTATTAATAATTATGTAGGAAATGCAATAATAATTGCAGCTGGACTATACATAGTTATGAGAGAAATGAAGCTAAAGAAAAATATTGTTACATCTACTGCGAGACACCCAACTATACCAATTAAAAAAGATTAATTTTTATCTCAATTCTTTATATATATTATTAACTCTGTGAACTTCCTCTGCAATATTAAAATAACATTCATATTCAATTTGATCAGGTGTTACATCGAAATGATAGTGGCCGGCATCTTGAGTACCTTTATAAGAATGAAAATGAGTGTGTTCTCCTGACTCTCTTAAATCTAATTTTCCTCCAGAAGGATCATTAGTCCATAAAACTGAGTAGCATTGAAAATGTGGTCCTATAGGCTCGTAAAACTGTAAAAAATCTTTAACACATTTCATTTTTTTTGGATCGTAATATTCGTGTTTTATATCATCATAGTCTGGTTGAACATGGGATTTAATCTTACCATTTAGGATTCTAAACACACCACCCAGCGCAACACTTAAGTTTGTTTGTAAATTTTCAATTAGTGCAGTTCTCATAGATTGAGGTAAAGAGCCTTGCTTACCTGACCTTCCTTTAATCTTAATTTTTATAACATCTCCTTTTTTCCCTTCGGAGTAATAGATATTTCCTAGCCCGCCATGCTTTCGGTGATTGTAAGAAGTTGATTTACATTTATTATTTTCATCTACTTGAGCAATTATTGATTTTGACTCATTAGTTATTAAATTCTCATTAATGATAAGTTCTCCACAGCGACCTTCTAAACACGACATAGCTCCTGAACCTGCACCTAAAGCATATGATTTTTCAGAGCCTATTCGTTTTGCTATTTCTTCATAATCAAATTCTGTACCTATGAACCTTTTATCGTGCATGTATGGTTCCCCTCCAACATCAATAATTCTTTGGTTTCCACTTATACCTTCAGCAGGGCAATCCCATTTTCTAAGATCAGGGCATTCAACAATTGAGACATCAACCTCAATATAGTTTTTAGATAAACCTTTTTTTAAAGCTTCCCTTACTTGTTTTAAGGAAATTTGATGAAACTTGGCTTTTTCGATTGTTAATTCCATAATCTATTAATATCATTTAAAGAAGTTTATCAATTAAATATAATTTTTTATTATGAAGAAGTTGGGCACAGAACTAGCTAATGCATGGATGAAGAAAACTTT
Organism: uncultured Pelagibacteraceae bacterium; assembly: GCA_902630665.1. GTDB lineage: Bacteria > Pseudomonadota > Alphaproteobacteria > Pelagibacterales > Pelagibacteraceae > Pelagilacustribacter. The sequence goes on along the minus strand of CACOVP010000003.1, from coordinate 54,259 downwards.
AGTTGATCTAAATGGGTTCAGCAAAAATGAAATTCCAAAAAATCGAGATGAAGCATACAGAGCTTTAAATATATTTTATAAAGAATTGGAAAAAAAGACAGTAGGTTGGAAAATAGGAGCAGTTGCTAAAGAGGTTCAAAAAGAAGAAGGATTCGATGGACCTGTGCCAGGTAAAATTTTTGAGGAATCTATTATAAAATCCAACTGTAAAATAGAATATTCAGAAATTCCTTCTTCTAACTTAGAATGCGAGTATGCGTTTAAAATCGATCAAAATGTAAAAATTGATGATGAGTTACTAAACAAAATAAATAATTTTAAATTATATACAGCTATTGATATTACGTCTTCAAGGTATGTACAAAGTTCAAAAAATAAATTTGATAAACTAGTTCAAATGTATCTTGGAATTTCTGACCATGGAAATGGAGGTAAGATTATTATAGGAGAAGAGATAAGGAATTGGCAAACTACAGATATTAATAAAATTAAGATTAGATTAAAAATCAACGACAAAGTTACTGAACCCTATTTCACTGGAACAAAGAGAATAGATCCTAGAGACTCATTAAAAGCTTTTGTGGATGAGTTTAAAGCTAAAAATATAAGCTTTAAAAAAGGAGATTATCTACTTTGTGGTTCTTTAACTCAACCATACAAAATTAATATGAAAGACAAAATTATTGTGACTTACGAAAATTTAAGAGATATTAATATTAAGATCTTATGAAAACAACATTAATCACAGGGGCTAGCCAAGGCATCGGAGCAGCAATAGCTGATAAGCTTAATGATAAAAAAATTAAAGTTATTTTAGTTTCAAGATCAAAAAGTAAATTAAAAAGTTTTCAAAAGAATTTAAAATTTCCTAAAAATTCTTTAATCATTTCTAAAGACTTGAGATCATTATCTGCATGCAATTCAATTGCTAAAAAAATAAAAAAATTGGATTACCTCATAAATGTAGCAGGGGCAACAAGGGGAGGAAAATTTTTAAGTTTGAATGACAATATCTGGGAAGATGGATTTAATTTAAAATTTAAAGCTGCAGTAAGACTGAGCAGAGCTTTTTGGCCTGCCCTTAAAAGAAGCAAAGGAAAAGTTATTAATATTGGAGGAGGAGCCGCTAGAAATCCTTCAAATACATTTATGATAGGCGGCGCTGTTAATTCAGCGTTAAATAATTTCTCAAAAGCTTTAGCTATGCAAGGTAAAATTGATAAAGTTTCTGTATCGATAGTTCATCCAGGCATGACTTTAACAACCAGACTAGAAAAACTTGTACAAACAGACGCAAAAATATTTAAAAGAAGTGTTAAACAAATCTTAAAACAAAGGTGCAAAATTGAGAAAATAAAAAGACCTACAAAACCTGAAGAAGTCGCAAATTTAGTTTATAAACTGATTAAAGATAAAAATTCAAATTTTAAAAACCTTTCAATAGACGGTGGAAAAATTAAAAATTTAAGATGATTGTTTATAGTCATCCAGATTGTTTACTTAAATTTAATGGACAAGGTCACCCAGAGAGAAAAGAAAGATTAGATAGCATTCTAAAATCTATTAAATCATCCGATTTAAAAGTAGAGTTTAAAGAGGCTCCCAAGGTGGATTTAGAAATAGTTTCATTAGTGCATCCTAAGAAACATATTGAACAGATATTTGCTAATATTCCAAAAGAAGGAATTATCGGTGTTGAGAAAGAGCCGTACGCAGATACAATATTATGTCCTAATAGTGAAAATGCAATTTTAAGATCCTGTGGTTCAGGTATTGCTGCTTGTAATGATCTAATTAAAAATAATGAGCGAGTTTTTTGTGCGGTCAGACCCCCAGGACATCATGCAGAAACTGTTCGAGCTAATGGTTTTTGTTTTATTAATAATATTGCAGTTGCAGCAAGATATTTACAAAAAAAATACAATATAGGAAAAGTAGCTATTATTGATTTTGATGTTCATCATGGTAACGGAACCCAAGAAATATTTTATAAAGATAAGTCTGTTGCTTATGGATCCTCTCATGAATTTCCATTATTTCCAGGAACTGGAGCTGAAAATGAAACTGGCGTAGGTAATATTTATAACGCCACTTTAAAAGCTGGCATAATAGGTGAAGAATTTCATGAAATTTTTGAAAAAAAAGTTTTAACTCCTATAGAAAAGTTTAAGCCAGAAGTTATTTTAATTTCTGCTGGTTTTGATGCCCACAAAAGAGACCCTCTAGCAAATATAAACTTAGAGTCTAGTGATTTTTTTACGATTACAAAAAAAATAACTGAAATTGCTAATATTCATTCTAAAGGAAGGGTAATTTCTTTTTTGGAAGGTGGTTATGATCTTCAAGCTTTATCTGAAAGTATTATTGAGCACCTTAAAGGGTTAAAGACCCATATTTGACCAGTTATCAGGATTTTCAAATTTCTCGATTTCTTTTTTTGTTACAGGTCTAAAAAGATAATAAATAATATATGCCGTCAAAAAAAATAGAAAAATTGAATTCATTATTGGATATTATCAAATTTTAAGGAAATTTTATCGCTAAAAACTCAATATTTTCGTATTTTTTTATTCACACAGCACCCAAATCGTTCACATAAAAAGGTGATTTAATAAACCAAAAGTTTAGAATCCGACTCATGGATCCATTTATAGTTATAGCTGCTGGCATAATTCTTGTCGTAACAGGGGCATTAGATCCTCTAATTAAGAATAAAGAAGACGTAGCCCAAGCTCCTAAAACTGAAGTTTCAACGCCCGCTCCTGAGCCTAAAAAGGAACCTGAGCCAGAACCAGAACCAGAACCAGAGCCGGAACCAGAACCAGAGCCGGAACCAGAACCAGCTAAAGAACCGGAGCCAGAACCAGAACCTGAGCCATCTCCTCAAACTGAAGAGCCAAAAGAAGAAGTTAACGCTGAGGCAAACCAAGAACAAGACGCTAAACCTGAAGAAGAGGAAGTGAAACCAGTTACAGAAGAAACACCAATTGAAGAAGAAAAAGAGGGATTAAGTATTGTAAATATCATGTTGTACATACTAGGTGCTATTGCAGTTATTGCTGCTGGAATATATTTCTTTATGAGAAGAGATCCATCTCCACAAAGTGCAGCAGATATTGCAAGAGCTCAATCACAGGAATCAACAGCTAGACCGCAGCCAGAACCTGAACAGCCAGTTCAAGAGGAAACACCAACAGAAACTACTCAAGAAGAAACTCAATCAGAAAATACAGATCAATCATCTACAGATCAATCATCTACAGATCAATCATCTAATAATGATGATGAAAATAATAACAAATAAATTAAAATTTCTTTCCACCTTCAAGATAAGCACACTTTTCACAAGTTTTTTCAATTTTAGGTGGTTCATCTAAGTTTAGAACATCTTTCATTTCAATTATTTTTTTCTCTATCCAATCAGTATTTACTTGGTATGGGATTAGTGTAGTTTTAAAATCTATCTTATTATCAAATTTATTATTTGTTTTCTCCCCATTACAAACATAAAAAAAAGTTCGGTCTGAAACCTTAAAATTCATTTTCCTTAAGATATGAACATAAATATCCATCTGTAATTTATAACTAAGATGCCATTCAGCATCGAGATAAGAAGAAACTGTTACGGGATAAGTAGACGACTGGGCTTTATAATCTACAACAACTAATTTTTTTTCAGTCAAATCAAACCAAATATCATCAATACCTCCGTGAATTATAAGGTTTGTATTTTCATCCAAATATGAAATGCCACCTTTTAAAGAATTTCTCCACAGATCTAAATCTTTGTGCTTATAAGGAACAAAGTTGAGTTGATGTTTAACCATAACTGGATGGGGTTTTTGTTCTTTTCTATAATGATCAAATTCTTTCTTTAATAACTCATCGACCGCAACGTTTAGAGCCCATCCAGGCATTGAGGGTTCTTTTAGTCCTTTTACACGATCTAAATAAAAGCACCTTTTACAGCTCATAAAGTTGAAAAATTTAGACCTACTAATTTTAAAAGGAGTATTAGATTTTTTATCGTAAATAGAAGTTTTTCTTGTTCTGAAAGATACAGCGTCTTTCATTAAATTTGTTTTAGTCTTTTAAGTACTTCAGCCTTATCTAATGAGAGAATAACATCATAAAGACCAGGTCCAAATCTAGAGCCGACTAGCGCTATCCTTAAAGGTTGTCCTACACCTTTAAAATTAGTTTTATGTTTATCAATTAGTGACTTTATTAAAGGTTCTAAAGTTTCTTTAGATAATGAAGAAAGTTTCTCATATTCATTAATAAATTCATTTATTATTTTTTTTGAAAAGTCATCAATTAATTTTTTATCATCTGTGCTAATCTCGATTTTATCATTAATAATATACTGGGCGTTATTCCAAATATCCTCTAGGGTTTTTGCTTTATTTTTTAAAAAACCCATAGATTTTAAAAGAATACTCTCTTTTGATTGATTTAAAGGTTGTTTGTATTTTGAAACATATTCCTTGAAGAAATTAAAAAGATCTTTTTCATCAATAGATTTTATGTACGTTTCATTAATTGAATAAATTCTATTCATATCTAATTTTGAAGGAGATTTACCAACACCACTTAAGTCAAATAAATCAATACTTTCTTGCTTTGTAAAAATTTCTTTATCTTTGTAAGACCATCCTAATCTTAATAAATAATTTCTTAAAGCGTCTGATATAACCCCTATTTTAATATAATCTTCAAGAGTGGAAGCATTATCCCTTTTTGACAACTTTTTTCCTTGTTCGCTATGAATTAAAGGTATGTGTGCAAAGTTTGGGACTTCCCAAGCCATTGCTTCATAAATCTGTCTCTGTTTAAAAGAATTGATCATGTGATCATCTCCTCTAATAACATGAGTTATCTTCATTTCATGATCATCAACCGTGGCCGAAAGCTGGTATGTTGGAGTATTATCTTTTCTTAAAATTACAAAATCTTCAATAGTGGAATTTGAAATATTTCTTTCGCCTTGAACTAAATCTTTTATAATTGTATTTCCTGATATTTTACTTTTGAATCTTAATACCGGTTTTACTCCTTCTGGAATTTTTAAATCTTTGGCGTCTCTCCATTTTCTATTATAAACATAGGGTATTCCTTGTTTTTTGCATTTTTCTTTTTGCTCATTAATTTCTTCTTCAGAGCAATAACATTTGTAAGCAAAACCTTTTTTTAACAATTCTTCTGCAACTGCAACGTGTTTAGATATATTTTTAGATTGAATATACTCATCTCCATCGTGTTCAATACCAAGCCAAGCCAAAGATGTAATAATCTGTTTTTTGAATTCATTTTTAGATCTTTCTTTATCAGTATCCTCTATCCTAAGAAAATATTTACCGTTATTTTTTTTAGCTAAAAGCCAATTGAATAAGGCTGTTCGTACTCCGCCAATATGAAGAGGCCCAGTAGGAGAGGGCGCAAACCTACAATTAAAAGACATTTTTATTAATTAGACTATTTTAATGGAAGTTTCTATACAAAGAAACAAGTTTACCTTGTATTTTTATTCTATTCGCAGCGTAAATTTTAGTTCCATAATTTCGATTTGCTGCTTCAAGAGCGATAGTGTTCCCTTTTTTTCTTACTCTTTTTAAAGTAGCTTCTTGGTCGTCTATTAAGACTACAGCAATCTGACCATTATCTACATTTGAAACTTTTTTTATAATAACAGTATCACCGTCAGCAATACCTGCTTCAATCATTGAGTCACCTTTTACTTTAAGGCCATAATGCTCACCATTATTTTGAAGATCTTCTGGTAAGGCAACTCTATCAACTTCTTGTTGAATAGCTTCAATCGGTGTACCAGCTGCAATACTTCCTAATACTGAAACATCAGTAGATTTATTATCATTCTTGTCTAATCCGCCTTTGATAACGCTTGGTGTAAATGTGTTAAATATATCATTTGCGCTAGCGTTTTCTGGTAATTTTACTACCTCTAATGCTCTTGCTTTATGTGCCAAACGCTTAACAAAACCTCTTTCTTCTAATGCAGAAATTAATCTATGTATTCCTGATTTCGACTTAAGGTTGAGTGAATTTTTCATTTCTTCGTAAGACGGAGAAATACCTGAAGATCTAATCTTCTTATTGATAAATATTAATAAGTTTTTTTGTTTTTTTGTAAGCATAGAACAAACCTCGTACATTTATGTTCTATAAAAGTTCTTTTTAAATTACAACTTCAAATAAATAGCTAATTTATTGACTAATTTGAATTAATTTTTTCATTAATTCACTAGGATTGTCAGATTTTAAAAGTGATTCTCCAATAAGAAAATTTTTAATACCGGTTTTTTCGTAAATATATTTTGCGTCATTTGCGGTTTTAATTCCGCTTTCAGAAATAATAGGGCCTTTATGTGATTTAATAACTTCAAAAATTGAAATGGTATTATTTAAAGAAACCTCAAGTGTTTTCAAATTCCTATTATTTATTCCAATTAATGCTTGATCAAATTTTAAGGCCATTTCAGCCTCTTTTTGATTATGCACTTCAACTATGACTGATAGCTTATGTTTTAATGCCTCGGAATAAATTTCATCTGCTTGGGTTCCATCAAGTGCTGCAATTATTACCAAAACACAATCGCAACCATAGCTTTTAGATAAAGCAATTTGATAAGGATCTATAAAAAAATCTTTAGCTAGAATTGGTATTTTAAATTGTTTTTTTATATCATGAATATAATCCAATTTTCCTAAAAAATACTTTTCCTCTGTCAAAACTGAAAGGCATGTGGCACCATTATCTATATACATTTTTGCAATATCTAAATGATTAAAATTATTTATAAGAACACCAGCAGAAGGGCTAGCTTTTTTAATTTCTGCTATTAAAGATACACTATTATTTTTTTGAATTACTTCTTTAAAATTTAAAAAAATTTGATCTTTTATATTTTTTTCTAAAGTGCCTAAAGACTTTTCTTTTTTAATAAGTTCTAAAGAGTTTTTTTTATCCGTAATAATTTTTTCTAAAATATTTGTCATTAATTTGATTGAATTTTTACTAAATGATGAAACACATTTCCTGAATTTAAATGTTTTGAAGCCTTTTCAAATGATAATTTAAAATCATTTTCTTTACCTGAAACAATTAACCCTGCTGCTACATTGAGAGCGACAGATTGAGAAAATTCATTTTTTTGGCCTTTAAATATTTCTATTATTTTTTCGGCATTATATTCAGCATTTTTTCCTTTTAAATTTTCCTTAATTGAACAGTCGATGCCTAAAGTTTTTGGATCAATTTGAAATTCTTTAATAATATTATCTTTTAGCTCAACTACATTTGTTTTTGCAAATGGCGATATTTCATCCATCCCATCTTCGCTATGAACAATAAAAGCATGAACGACCCCATTTTCTTTAATTGCCTCAGCAAAAGGTTTCATCCATTTTTTATCAAATACTCCTATAACTTGTCTTTTTACTTGCGCGGGACTACTTAAAGGACCAATTAAATTAAAAATTGTTTTTTTTCCCATTTTTTTTCTAGCAGGCCCCACATGTTTCATTGCTGAATGATAATTAGGTGCAAACATAAAAGCAAAATTAAATTTTTTTATACTTTCCTCTGCTTCATTTGGTTTCAAATTAATATTTATTTTTAAAGCTTCTAATACATCTGCAGACCCGCAGTTAGATGAAACAGCTTTATTACCATGTTTAGCTACTTTGACACCCATACTGGCTAAAACTATGGCTGCCGCAGTAGAAATATTAAGAGAATTTTGCCCGTCTCCTCCTGTTCCGCATGTATCTATGGTGTTTATATCAGCTTTAACTTTAGTAGCTTTTTCTCTTAAAACGAAAATTCCTCCTGCTAACTCTTCTTTGGTTTCACCTTTTTTAATAAGCGACTCTAAAATTTCTATAATCGAACTTTCATTATATTTACCCTCCATAAGTTCATTAAACAAAACTTTGCTTTCCTCGAAAGAAAGATTCTGACCTTTTTTTAAATTATCTGTTATCCTAGACATATTAATTATTAATAAAATTTTTAATTAACTTCATACCTACTTTAGTACTTATACTCTCAGGATGAAATTGGAACCCATGAATATTGAAGTCTTTATGCATTAACCCCATAATAGTCCCATTTTTTGTTTCAGCAGTTATTACTAGTTTTTGTGGGAATTTTTTACGATCAACTACTAAACTATGGTACCGTGTTGCCTTAAAATTATTTTGAATATTTTTAAAAAGTCCATTTTTAAAATGGCGAATGATACTCGTTTTTCCATGCATCAAGTTTTTTGCACTTATAATTTTACCACCAAATACTTGTCCAATGATTTGATGGCCTAAACATACACCAAGAATAGGTATTTTTTTGTGAACCTCTCTAACAATGTTTAGACAATTACCAGCTTGATTGGGGTTACCTGGACCTGGTGAAATTACTATTTTATCAAATTTTTGTTTGAAAATCTTTTTACTATCGATTTTATCATTTCTAATTACTTTAACATTTTTTTTAAATTTAGAAATATAATGATATAAATTATATGTGAAGCTATCGTAGTTATCTATTAGCAAAATCTTCATTTAGTCTACAGCTTTCATCAGTGCTTTAGCTTTGTTAACAGTTTCTGCGTATTCTTTTTTTGGCTTGCTATCAGCAACCACTCCCGCACCAGCTTGAACATAAAATTTATTATTTTTGATCAGAGCAGTTCTTAAAGCAATACAGGTATCAAATTCTTTATTAGGCGTAAAATATCCTATACCACCTGCATATAATTTTCTTTTATTTTTTTCAAGCTCATCGATAATTTCCATAGCTCTAATTTTTGGTGCTCCACTAACTGTACCTGCCGGAAATCCTGATAAAAGTGTTTCAAATAAAGAAAACTCCTTATTAAATTTTCCTTCAACATTAGAAACGATATGCATTACATGGGAATATTTTTCTACTTTAAATTTTTCAGTTACTTTTACCGAGTTTATTTTTGAAACTTTGCCTACATCATTTCTCCCAAGGTCTAACAACATTAGATGTTCTGCTAACTCTTTTTTATCTTTTAATAAATCAAACTGATATTTTTTATCTTCTTTTTTATTTCTTCCCCTCGGCCTGGTACCAGCAATAGGTCTAATTGTAACTTTATTATCTCTAAGTCTGACTAAAATTTCTGGACTACTACCTAGAACACTAAAGTCTTTGTAATTAAAATAAAACATAAAAGGAGATGGATTAGATTTTCTTAGATGATTATATATCTCTATTGGTTTTTTTGTAATTTTTCTTTCAAATCTTTGACTTAAAACTACCTGAAAAATATCTCCTTTTTTAATATAAGATTTTGCTTTTTGTACTTGTGTCTCAAATTTTTTTCTAGAAATATTAGACTTAATTATATTTTTATTAGATTTAAATGTTAATCGATCAGGTAATTTTATATTGCCAAAATTTTTGTATAATTCAAATTTCTTAATTATAGACTCATATTCTTGCTGATAATTTTTAATCTTAGTATCAGCATAAATATTTTGGATGTAATAAATTTTTTTTTTTACATTATCATAAATCACCAAATTTTTTGGCCTAGAAAGTCTTACATCAGGAATTTTTAAATCATCCTTACATTTATTTGGTATCTTTTCGATATAGCGAATTATATCGTAAGAAAAATAACCCACTAACATCGAGGCCATTGAAGGTAGTCCTTTTGGTATTTTTATATCAAACTCATTAATGAGCTTGTTTAAATATTTCAGTGGATTTGATCTAATTGAAATTTTCTTTCCTTCTCTTTGTAAAATAATTGAATTATTATTAATATCCCAAATTTTATCAGGGTTTAGTCCAATTATTGTATACCTTCCTCTTATTGTCCCTTTTTCAACTGACTCAAAAATAAAACTATTTTTTTCTGCTAAAAGAAACTTATAAAGGTTTTCAATTTGACTATAATTTTTACAATTCTTAGAGTTAAATAAAATCTGGTGTTTTTTTTTAAGATGATTTTTTTTAAAGTCTTTTAAACTTAAGTTTATTGGCATTAAAATGAATTTTTAATTCTTTCAATTGTTCTTTGATTTAATTCAACTTCATATTTTTCGTTGAGATTATTATCATGAGATTGATAAATTCTATTTATTAGATTTAAACGAGCTTTAGCCTCATATTGCTCATATTCATTACTGCCTTTTTTTAAATCTTTGTGCTTTGTGTTGGTAACATATATTAAAAAGTTTTTTGTAAGAGTATTGTTGGTTACTAAATCAATTTCACCATCTTTTGTTAAAAAAATTCTTCTAATAATACTTTCGGAAAATATTTCATTTTGTTTTAAGCTTTTAAGAGTATAATTTTTGATATCTAATTTATTTTTTGATGCAAATTCATCAAATTTAGTTTTATCTAAAGCTCCCATACTTATATCCTTTAATATAGAGGTATTACTTTCAATTTTATTTTTAAAATTAAGTTGTGCATTTAAAGCTTTTTGAACATCTGGATCGTCAAAAGTTCTCGCTTCATCCTCAATTTTTGAAACTTCAGCAATATAATACTTATTATTTATATTAATAATCTCAGGTTTGTTAGCAGAGTTCAGGTTATAGATCTTTTTAAATAAATCATTAGATAAATTAGTAATTTTATTTTTGTTTTCATCCTCTTTATTAGCATTTATTTTTTTAATATCTATTATCTCTAAATTGTCACCTTGAGCTGTTTCATCAAAAGATTGTCCATCTAAGACATTATTTTCAATAATATCTAATTGTTTAAAGAAACGTTCATCATATTCTTTATTCCCACTAATTTTTTGAGGCGTAATTTCAGCAAATCTTAAATTTTTAAATTTTGTAATAAAAATATTTTTATTTTTTTCATAAAGTTCTTCTTTATCAGTTTCAGAAGGTTTGTTTTTAGAATGATAAACGTTTAAATCAATATACTTAATAGATTTTATTTGATTTTCTTTCCTAAATTCTTGATTAATAAGAACTTCAGGAATAACTATACCTCCAGATAATGAGCTCAAGAATTGCCTTCTCTTCTCTTGTTCAATTATATTTGCTTCAAAAATTGGAGCACTAACTCCACTTTTTAATAAGAATTTTTCATATTCAATTCTGGAAAATTTTTCATCTTTAAAAAATATTTTATCATTTTTGATAATATTTCTTAAAGCGCTGTCATTAATAGAGATACCAAGTTTTTCAATCTCTAATGCCATTACTTTTTTACCAATAAATTCAGATAAAATTTTTTCAACTAAATCTGTATTAGGTAAATTTTTAATTTGTTGCTCATTCAAATTTAATTTTCTCATATAACTAACAAATTCTTGTGTATTTATTTTTTCTGAACCTATCGAGGCGATTACGTTTTGGTTTCCGCCTCTGAATACATCGCCCATACCCCAAAATATAAATGGAAGAATAATTATCCCTACTAAAAGTTTAATAAAAAAAGATTTAGAAAATTTACCTATTGCAGTTAACATTATAATACATTATTAAGTTTAAAATTATACACCTATAGATTAAATTTTATATTAAGGCAAATAATGAAGTATTTTATTGGAAATTGGAAAATGTTTGGTGTTCCAAAATCGATAAATATACTCAATAAAATTAATTATTTTTACTCAAAAGATAAAAATCGTAAAAAATATAGAGTTATTGTTACTCCTCCTTACACCCTAATAGAGACTTATTCTAAATACTTTAAAAAAAAGAACATTTTTATTGGATCACAAAACTGCTATCAAAAAGATCTATTTTCATCAGATACTGCTGCCGTAAGTCCCTATATGCTTAAAAGAGTTGGGGCTAAATATACGTTAGTAGGTCACTCAGACAATAGAAAAGAGGGAGATACAAATGAGATGTTAAAAAATAAAGTTAAATATGCATTAAAAAATAATTTAAAAGTAGTTTTTTGTATCGGTGAAAACGACAAAGAAAAAAAAAACAATAAAACTTCATTTATTTTAAAAAACCAAATTACAAAAGTTTTAGAAAAAAATTTTAATAGTAATAATATAATTGTTGCATATGAACCAATATGGTCGATAGGAACAGGTAAAATACCAACTAAATTAGATCTAGAGAAAACAGTACTTAAAATCAAAAAAGTTTTAAAAGAAATTTTTAAAAAAAAAAGTCCCGCAGTCCTTTATGGTGGATCAGTTGATGGTAAAAACGTTAAAATTTTCAAAGAAATTAATGCTATTGACGGTTTTTTGATTGGTGGAGCATCAAAATCTTCAAAAAAATTTATTGATATAATAAAAAATTACTATAGATAAGCCCCATGGAAAGTTTACTTATTTTAATTAATATCATTCTGGCAGTAATATTAATTATTGTAGTTTTATTGCAAAGATCTGAAGGTGGAGCCTTGGGCCTAGGTGTTTCACAAGATAATTTCACATCTTCTAGGTCGGTTGGAACTTTCTTGACTAAGTTTACCTCAATAATAGCAGCATTATTTATTATCTGTAGTATTGCAATTGTAGCGATTTCCAGAGATGAGTTGCGTGAAACACAATCTGTTTTAGAAAAAGAAGAAGAGGAAAATTCTAATCTTCCTCAAGTACCTCAATCTAAATAATTAAGACTTTATAATTTTCAATTTTTAAAGTATAACATACTTCCATGGCGCGATACATATTCGTTACTGGCGGCGTGGTTTCTTCTTTAGGAAAAGGATTATCATCTGCATCACTTGCATATTTATTACAATCTCGAGGATATAAAGTAAGAATTAGAAAACTTGATCCATATCTAAATGTAGATCCTGGAACTATGAGCCCATTTCAACACGGTGAAGTTTTTGTTACTGATGATGGGGCTGAAACAGATTTAGACTTGGGACACTATGAGAGATTTTCAGGAATTTTAGCAAAAAAGTCAGATAATATCACTACAGGTAAAATTTATAGCGATGTTTTAAAAAGGGAACGACAGGGAAAATATTTAGGGAAAACCGTGCAAGTTATCCCTCATATAACAAATAGAATAAAAGAATTTATTAAAAATGATGTTGCTAAAGAAGATTTTGTTATTTGCGAGATAGGAGGCACCGTCGGGGATATCGAAAGTTTACCTTTTCTAGAAGCAATAAGACAATTTTCAAATGAAATTGGTAAAAAAAATACATTATTCATTCACCTAACTTTAGTTCCTTACATGAAGGCATCTGATGAGATAAAAACAAAACCAACCCAACATTCAGTTAAAGAATTAAGGAGCATAGGTATTCAACCAGATATTATTATCTGCAGATCTGAAAGGTCTATACCTTTAGACCAAAGGAAGAAAATTTCATTGTTTTGCAACGTTACAATAGAAGATGTCATAGAAACTGTAGATGTAAAAACAATTTATGAAGCTCCGATTAGTTTTAATAAAGAAAAATTAGACGAAAGAGTTTTAAGATTTTTTAAAATTAGATCTAAGAAAAAAGTAAATCTTTCGCCTTGGAAAAAAATTACAAAATTAGTTTTAAAAACAAAAAATAAAGTTAACATAGCAATAATTGGAAAATATGTTGAACTTAAAGATGCTTATAAATCATTAGACGAGGCCTTAACCCACGGTGGAATAGCAAATAATTTAAAAGTAAATTTAATTAGAATTGAATCTGACTTTTTAAAACCTAGTGAAATAAAAAATAAACTTAAAGGAGTATCTGGAATTTTAATACCAGGGGGATTTGGCAAAAGAGGAACAGAAGGAAAAATAGCAGCTATTAATTATGCAAGATTAAACAAAATCCCTTTTCTAGGCATATGCTTTGGCATGCAAATGGCTGTGATTGAATTCGCTAGGAATAAATTAAATATTAAAAAAGCAACATCAAGTGAATTTGGACAATCAAAAGCTTCAGTCGTTGGACTTATGAGTGAATGGACCAAAAATGGGAAATTAATGAAGGGCACTGACAAAAATTTAGGCGGAACAATGCGTTTGGGTAGTTATGAAGCAAGACTTAAAAAAGACACAAAAATAAGTAAAATTTATAATGCATTGAAAATAAATGAAAGACATCGTCATAGGTATGAAGTTAACATCAACTATAAAAAAGATTTTGAAAATAGAGGAATGATTTTTTCAGGCTTATCTCCGGACAATAAATTGCCAGAAATTATAGAATTGGAAAACCATCCTTGGTTTATTGGTGTTCAGTTTCATCCTGAATTTAAATCTAGACCTTTAGCACCACATCCTTTATTCTCATCATTTATTGAGGCTGCAAAAATCAATTCGAAAAAATGAATAATCATAAAGTAAAATGCTCTAATTTTGAAATCGCTAACAACAAACCCTTCACTTTAATTGCAGGACCTTGTCAGCTTGAGAGTGAAGAGCATGCAATTAAGATCTCAGCCGAACTTAAAAAAATTACAAGCGAAATAGGTATTAATCTAATTTACAAAACTTCTTTTGACAAAGCTAACAGAACAAGTTTGAAAGGAAAAAGAGGTTTGGGTTTAGAAAAATCACTTCCGATTTTTGATAAAATCAGAAAAGATATTGGTGTTCCAGTCTTAACCGATGTTCATACTTCCGAACAATGCTCTATAGTTTCCAATCATGTAGATGTTTTGCAAATTCCAGCTTTCTTATGTAGACAAACTGATTTATTAATCGCTGCAGCGAAAACTGGCAAAATAATTAATGTCAAGAAAGGGCAATTTTTAGCTCCGTGGGATATGGCTAATGTAATAAAAAAAATTGAAGACTCAGGGAATAAAAATATTTTAATTACAGAAAGAGGGGCGAGTTTTGGTTATAATACTTTAGTTTCAGATATGAGAGCCTTACCTATAATGTCTAAATATGGATTTCCAATTGTTTTTGACGCAACTCATTCAGTACAACAACCAGGTGGCATGGGAGAGAAAAGTGGCGGGCAGAGAGAGTTCGTTCCTTATTTAGCTCGTGCAGCTATCGCTGTTGGAGTAGGGGCAATCTTCATAGAAACACATGAGGATCCAGATAACGCTCCATCAGATGGTCCAAACATGGTTCCATTAAATGAAGTAAAAACTTTATTAAAAAAACTTACCGAGATTGACAAGATAGTAAAATAAGAATGGCAAAAATTAAAAGTATAAAAGGCAGACAGGTCTTTGATAGCAGAGGAAATCCAACAGTTGAAGCAGAAGTTTTTTTAGAAAATAATATTTCTGCCACTGCAATTTCTCCATCAGGTGCATCAACTGGTGCATTTGAAGCACACGAATTAAGAGATAAGGATAAGAATAATTTTTTAGGCAAAAGTGTAAATATTGCAGTTGAAAATATAAATAATAAAATTTCAAATAAACTTAAAGGTTTAGATTCAGACGACCAAAAAAAAATTGATAGAGCTTTATTAGATTTAGATGGAAGTGAAAATAAAACAAATTTGGGAGCAAATGCTACTTTAGCAGTTTCACTAGCTAATTCGAAATGTTCAGCTTTAACAAACAAAAAATCATTATTTAAATATCTTGGAGACACTTTTTCATTACCTATACCATTAATGAATATTATTAATGGCGGTGCTCATGCCGACAATGACTTAAATATTCAAGAATTTATGATTAGACCTGACTCAGCTAAAAATTTTATGGATGCTATTGAAAAATGTTATGTTGTTATTCAAAGTTTGAAGAAATTACTAAAATCTAACAAAATGCTTACAAATGTAGGAGATGAAGGTGGATTTGCTCCATCAATTAATACTAATGAGCAAGCTTTAGAGTTAATTGTAAATGCAATAGAAAAGTCAAATTTAAAACCAGGAAAAGATATAGTTATTTGCTTAGATGTAGCAGCTAATGAATTAATTAATGAGAAAGGGGAGTATTCAATTCAGTCTAAAAATTATACATCAGTCGAAGATAATATTAATTATTATAAAAAACTAACATCAAGCTATCCAATAAAATCAATAGAGGATCCTTTTGCCGAAGAAGACTGGGAGTCATGGAAAAAAATTACAAACAAAATAGGGAAAAGTGTTCAAATTGTAGGAGATGATTTATTCGTTACAAATGCGAAACGTTTAAGTAAAGGAATAAATGAAAAATCAGCAAATTGTATTTTAGTAAAACCTAATCAAATAGGCACTTTAACTGAAACTTTAGAGGTAATTTCTATGGCAAAAGCCGCAGATTTTAATACTATCATTTCTCATAGATCTGGGGATACCGAAGATACATTTATCGCTGATTTGGCATCCGCAACCATGTCTTCTCAAATTAAAACTGGATCTCTGGCGAGATCTGAAAGAGTAGCTAAATATAACAGGTTATTACGCATAGAAGAAGAACTTGGAAATCAGGCCAAAATGGCTAGAATCTAACTTATGCGACTTATTGAAAGTTTAAAGACAAATAAATTTATATTATTTAATATCTTTTTTACCCTTTATATAAGTATAAACTTAATTGGAGGTGAAAGAGGCCTATTCTCTTATTTTGATAAAAAGAGAATTTATGAAGAGCTTGAGATTAAGAATAAAGTGCTTACTAGCGAATTAAAAGATTTCGAACACAAAATATCACTAATTAAAAATAATGACCTTGATTATTTAGATATGCTTTATAGAGAAAAATTTAGATACGGTACAAAAGATGAAATTATTATTAAGTTAAAATGAGTCAAAAACCTAGACATCCAGAAAAAGTAAACAAGCCCATTAATCCAATTAAAAAGAAGCCTGAATGGATTAGATCAAAAATAGTAGACTCTCAAATTTTCTTTCAAACCAAAAAAGTTGTTAATCAAAATAATTTAGTTACAGTATGTCAGGAAGCAAACTGCCCTAATATCACTGAGTGTTGGAGCAAAAAACATGCAACATTTATGATTATGGGAGATACTTGTACCAGAGCTTGCGCTTTTTGTGATGTTAAAACTGGTAAGCCAGGCGATCTGGATATTTTTGAGCCAGCTAAAATTGCTAAAGCTGTTAAAAATTTAAATCTAAAACATGTGGTAATTACTTCTGTAGATAGAGATGACCTAGAAGATGGTGGATCTGATCATTTTTACAAAGTAGTGAAAGCGACAAGAGAAAAAAATCCAAAAACGTCAATAGAAGTTTTAACTCCAGATTTTTTAAGAAAAGGTGAGGCCTATAAAAAAGTTTTAGAGGCTGACCTCGACGTTTTTAATCATAATATAGAAACAGTGCCAAGACTTTACACATCAGTTAGACCAGGGGCACGATATTTTGCATCATTAGAACTTTTAAAAAATGCAAAAAAATTTAACAAAAAAGTTTTTACAAAATCTGGAATTATGGTTGGCTTAGGTGAAAATAAAGATGAAGTAACCCAAGTTATGGATGACCTCAGGTCTGCTGAGGTCGATTTTATTACTATAGGCCAATACTTGCAACCTTCTCCAAAACATCATCCACTAAATCGTTACTACCATCCAGATGAATTTAAAGATTTCGAGCAAATAGCAAAAACGAAAGGGTTTTTACTTGTTTCTTCATCACCTCTTACTAGATCTTCTTATCATGCAGATGAAGATTTTAAAAAATTACAAGATGCAAGAAATAAACAGCTTGAATGTCTTCCGCATCAATAAAAAAAATTATTCCCTGTAAAAAAGAGCAATTAGTTGAAATGGTTCTTGATATTGAAAAATATCCAGAATTTGTTCCTTGGTGTATTGAAGGTAAAGTGTTTGATAGAAACGAAAGCGCAGATTTAATTACGTTTAATGGAGATTTAAAAGTAGGGAAAAGTATTCTCAACGAAACATTCTCAAGTCATGTGTCTTATTATAAAGAAAAAGATACGATTATAGTAACTAATCTTGATGGACCATTAAAACATTTAAAAAATGAGTGGAAATTTAAGGAAGTAAACAATTCGACACAGTTAGAGTTTTTTATTGATTTTGAATTGAAAAATCCAATTTTGAATGGGATAATGAAAAAATCTTTTGAGCTTGGTTTGAATAAAATTGCCAAGGCTTTTGAAGAAAGAGCAATTAAATTATATAAATAATGTTTACAATATCATCTTTATTAATTCTATTTATTTTAACTTTTAAATTCTTATCTTCATATATTAAAACAATTAGAACAGGAGACCCTAACGAAACTAACCTTACTTATTGGATGTTTTCATATGATTTTAAGTCTAAAACTAAAGAATGGATTCCCGAAGATAAGCAACTATTACAAAGAAAACGGGCTAGAAATTTTTTAGTTTTTATACTCTATTTAACTGCTTTTGGAATTTTTTTATTGCTTAACAGTTTTACTGCACATCTTCTAGATGTAATTGTAAACCCAGAGTTTAGCTACCCCGTTTAATCAATTGAACTAATAGATTTAAAGTTTTTTTTACAGTTTGTTTTTGAATAAAAATTCTTCCTTTATTCTTAAAATTACATTTATTTACAAGAACCTTTTTTCCGACCTTTATCCCAATATAAACCAAACCAACTGGTTTTTGTTTAGATCCTCCTTTAGGACCAGCAATACCCGTTATTGAAACACAGACTTTTGATTTGCTAATTTTACTAAGGTTCTTAACCATAGCCAAACAACATTGAACACTTACAGCTCCATATCTTTTTATTATTTTTGGATGAATTTTTAATAAACTCGTTTTGGCTTGATTTGCGTAGGTGACTAATCCCATCGTAAATACCTTTGATGATCCACTTACTGACGTAATAGAACTAGAAAGCATTCCACCAGTACATGACTCAGCAAAAGCAATGTTCAGTCTTTTTCTTTTGAGCAACAAAACTATTTTTTTATTTAAACTCATTACAAAAACGTAGATTTAATTATCATAAAGATTATCAATGTTAGAACTACATATAAACCAGCCACTACATCGTCTATTATTACTCCAAAACTATTTTTAAATTTTTTATCAAAAAAATTGATCGGGAAGGGTTTTTTAATATCAAAATATCTAAATAGAATAAAAATATACAAATAAAATAACATTGCTTCTTGAGGATCTTTTACTGTTCTATGTGAGATCTCATAAAGATAAATAGGAATAGATTGTCCAATAAATTCATCTATAACAACTTCTTTAGGGTCTTTATTTTCACTAAGTTTTATATATTCAGATACTGCATAAAAAGAATAAATAAAAACAAATAATAAAATTATTAGAATGGTGTTGTTCGATAGATTTATTATATGAAATAAGCTATATAAAAAAACAGTTGTTATTAGAGATGTTATTGTCCCCGGTGCAAATCTAATTGATCCAATTCCAAAACATGTAACAATTAAATAATTTAAAGTTTTAATCATATTTTATAACCGAACAAATTGTTTCGCAAGCAATGGCCTTTTCTTTTCCTATTAAACCTAACTTTTCAGTTGTCTTTCCTTTAATATTTATTTGATTTTTTGAAATTTCACATAATTTAGAAATATTATTAATCATTTTATCTTTAATATTTTTAATTTTTGGTGTTTGAGTAATAATATTGATATCGATGTTATTAACAAAGAAGCCTTTTAACTTTATCATATCAATTACTTGCTGAAGCAAAATAGTTGATCTTATGTTTTTAAATTTTTTGTTTTTATCAGAAAACATTTCTCCAATATCTCCCATTTTACAAGCTCCAAAAATTGCATCAGTTACTGAATGCAAAACAGGATCACCATCAGAATGTCCTAGTGTTCCTAGTTTAGACTTTATTTTTAAGCCAGCTAAAAAAAGTTTTCTTTTAGGAACTAATCTGTGAACATCAAATCCAATACCAACACTCTGCTTAGATTTATAAATATTCTTTAGATTTTCAAAATCTGCCCAATCTGTAATTTTAAAGTTATTTTTTTCTCCTTCTATAAACTTAACTTTATTCAAATCCATATATAAAGAAATATCATCATCTTTGTACTTGCCTAAATTATTTTTATGTAGATGATAAATTTCTTTTAAATTAAATGCCTGGGGAGTTTGCGTTAAGAAAAAATGATCTCTATTTTTCCCAATAATGTACTCTTCCTTGCTTGATTCAATTTTTTGCTTTAATGCATCTTGAATATTAACTACAGGTACAACTGCTTTCGAAATTTTGATATTTTTAAGAATTGACCTAAGAAGTTTTTCAGAAAAGTTTGGTCTTGCAACATCATGAATTAAAACTTTTGTAATTCCTTTACTTTTAGTTAGATATCTTAGGGCTTTAAAGGTAGATTGTTGCCTATTTTTTCCTCCAGTTAATAACTGAACATTTTTTAGCTTTATTGATTTGACACGACTTAAGTCTCTTTTGTTATAAACAAGAACAATTTTTTTAATTTGATCGAATTTTCGAGCTTTTATGACATTTATTTCAATTAATGATTTGCCTCCTATTTTTTGGTAGGGTTTGCCAATTTTGGACCTAAATCTTTTGCTATTACCTGCAGCAAGAATAATTAAAGATAAACTCATGGTATAAACTTATATTATATTTATATAAATATTTAATGCTTATTTCAGATGTTTAAAATTATTAAAAATTTTAACTGGATAATTTTATCCTCATTTTTATGTATTTTTATGGGGATAGTAACTTTTTTAACATTTATTAATGAGGGTTTTGTTCCTTTAACAGATGAAAACCTACAAACTTTACTCATAATCGATATTTTTTTACTTTTAATATTTTTTAGCCTTATTTTCAAAAATTTTTATAGATTTTATTATACTGGAAAGAAAAATAAAAAAGGGGCTCAAACCAACTTAAAATATATTTCTGTCTTTTCTTTATTTACGGTTATACCTTCACTTGTAGTAGCTATATTTTCTTTATTCATTTTTAATTTTGGAATTCAGAATTATTTTGATAAGCAAATCACTAAAGCTGTAAATAATTCTTATGACGTAGCAAAAAATTATTTAGATGAAAGTAAAGAAAACGTATTGTCTGATGTCATTTTAATGAGCGTTGGTTTAAATAGAGCATCAAATTTTTATTTTTCTAATCCAAATCGATTTAAAAATATTATGAGGTCAGAGAAAATTTTAAGAAGAATAGATGATGTATATTTAATCGATAGTTTGGGTAATATTTTGCTCTCGGACGTGAGAGATATTACCGAAGAGTTTGTTGTTCCTTCAGATGAAGATTATGAGCAGGTCTTAGAAGGTAAACCAGTTTTTATTTCAAACAATTTAGAAAACAAAACAACTGCAATGACTAAATTAAATTCTTTAGTCGATACCTATCTTTATATTTCACGTAACATAGATAGTGAAATTTTACGTTATTTGAATGAAACTGAACAAGCTGTAAGTTTTTATTATTCAGTAGAAAATAGTCAAACAGGCATAAAGGTCACTTTTGCTATTATTTATATAATAGTTGTTACATTATTATTATTTCTATCAACGTCAATTGCAATTACATTTGCGTCCAGACTTACTAAACCGATAGTAAATTTAATCGGTGCCTCAGACTCGATTAGTAAAGGCGCGTTAGATGTAAAGGTGCCTGAACTTGAAACTGATGAGGAATTTAAACAATTGAATAAAAACTTTAACTCAATGATTGAAAGATTAAAAGAACAACAAGATAAATTATTGATTAACGAAAGACACGAAGCCTGGGAAACTGTGGCAAGAAAATTAGCTCATGAAATTAAAAATCCTCTTACGCCAATTCAACTGTCAATAGATAGTTTGAGAGAAAAATATAAAGGGAAATTAAATAATTATGAACAAGAATTTGAAAAATATTTGGAAACAATAAATCGCCAAATTAAAGATATAGAAAAACTTGTTAATGAGTTTTCTAATTTTGCCAGAATGCCAAGACCAATACTAAAGAAAATTGATATAATTGAAATTGTCAAAAAATCTTTAGAATTTATTAAAATGACATCTAAGAACTCTATAACCCTCACTTTAAAAACTAAACAGCAATTTATTTTCGGAGATGAAGATCAGCTTAATAGAGTTTTTATTAATCTTATTAAAAATTCAGAAGAAGCTTTCAAGGATATAAATAAAAAAAACCTTAATTTTAAAGGTAATATTGACATAGAAATTAATAGCAATAACGACTATATAGTCTGTAGATTGACAGACAATGGACCAGGTATATCAGACGCAAGAAAAGCAATGACCCCTTATTTTACAACAAAAAAAACTGGAACGGGTTTAGGATTGCCGATAGTATCAAAAATAATTAACGAGCATTCGGGTAATTTTTCAATTAAAAATAATAAAAAGGAAAGAGGAGTAATAATTAGTATTTCACTACCTAAAGCTGATGCAAAAAGAGATATTAGTAATTGACGACAATCCAGATATAAGAAATTTAATTTGCAACATCTTAAAAGAGAAAAATTTTGAGATAAGATCTGCTGCTAATTATGATCAAGCAACTTATGAGATACAAAAAAAATTACCTGATTTAGCAATTATAGATATTAAATTAGATAAACCAGATAAAGATGGAATAGATTTGTTAAAAATGATTATGAAAAAAAACAAATTGTTGCCAGTAATAATGATTTCGGGACATGCGACAGTTCAAATAGCTTTAGAGTCATTAAGGTTAGGCGCATATGAATTCATGGAAAAAGGTGCTTCATTTTCCTTAGATAAATTATTAAATTATATAAATAGAGCCTTCGAGTCTTTCGAACTCAAAAAAGAAAAAAATATTATTGAAAACAAACTATTTCATTCATTTGAATTAATTGGAAATAGTCCAGCCATACTTAAAGTAAAGAAAATTATAGA
The DNA here is from genome assembly GCA_902630665.1 of uncultured Pelagibacteraceae bacterium. GTDB lineage: Bacteria > Pseudomonadota > Alphaproteobacteria > Pelagibacterales > Pelagibacteraceae > Pelagilacustribacter. Next base: position 31,535 of record CACOVP010000003.1, on the reverse strand, counting down.
TAAACTCTCTTCTTCAGAAAGTAGGGTATTAATTTCTGGACCAACAGGTAGCGGAAAAGAATTAGTCGCGAGAAAAATACATAAAAACTCTTCAAGATCATCTGAACCTTTTGTAATTATTAATGCTGCTTTACTCAAAGAAAATACCTATGAAAAAGAGCTTTTTGGTGAAGAATTTGAAGATGGAAATATTTCATTTGGTGCCTTAGAAAGAGCAAACAAAGGAACATTATTGATCGATGAAGTTTCTGAGATACCTTTTGATACACAAGCGAACATATTGAGAGTTTTGATAGATCAAAAATTCAAAAGGTTAAATGGCAAAAAAGATATAAACGTAAATATTAGGCTTATATCATCAACATCAAAAGACTTAAATGATCTAGTTGAAGTAAAGAAATTTAGAGAGGACTTATTTCATAGATTAAATGTTATGCCAATTGAATTAACACCATTGAATTCAAGAACAGAAGATATTCCTTTACTAATCAAATATTTTAAAGAAAAATTATCAGAAATTAATGGAGTGCAACAACCAAAAATAGATATTAATAATGATAGTTTGTTTACTTATAATTGGCCCGGAAATGTTCGGGAGTTACGTAATTTAGTTGAAAGAATTACAATTTTATCAGGAAATGAGTCTAAAGAAAATATTAATAAATTAATAGACGATATTTTAAATCCTTCATCTAGATCATTGACAAATAAAAATTTACTAGAAAGATCTTTAACATCACCATTGAAAGAGGCTAGAGAGCATTTTGAAAAAGAATATCTTATAACTCAACTAAAAAAAAATCACGGCAATATCTCTAAAACAGCTGATTTTATTGGAATGGAGAGATCTGCTCTTCACAGAAAACTAAAATCTTTAGGAATTAAAGGAATAAATTAAAATGAATATAATCATATGTGGGGCTGGCAAGGTCGGCTTTTCAATAAGTAAACAATTATCTTCCCAAGGTCATTCAGTAACAGTGGTAGATCAATCTTCTGAAGATATAAAAAAAATTAACGATACCCAAGATGTTAAAGGTATAGTAGGTAGAGCTACGTTACCGAATGTTTTAGAAAATGCTGGTGCAGAGAAAGCGGATATGATCATAGCTGTAACTAAAAACGATGAAACAAATATGATTGTTTGTCAATTAGCTAGTTCATTATTTAATGTTTCTAAAAAAATTGCCAGAATTAGGACTAAAGAATTTTTAGATGGAAAATGGGGAAAATTATACAACAAATCTAATATTCCTATTGACGTAATAATTTCTCCAGAAATAGAAGTTGCAAAGTCCTTGTATAGAAGATTAGAGGCACCGGGCGCTCTTGATAATGTCCCTTTTGGAAAAAATAAAGTTAAAATGCTCGAAATTTCCATAGAAAAAAACTGCCCTATAAAAAATATTCCTTTAAAAAAATTAACTGAAAAATATCCAGATTTTAAAGCAAACATAGTTGGAGCCCTTAGAAAAGATAAATTTATATACTTAAAAAAAAATGATCAAATGCTTGAAAATGATAATGTATACTTAGTAGTAAGCAGCGATCAGCTTAATGCTATCCTTAAAGCTTTTGGTCACGATGAGAAAATCTCCAAAAATGTTTTAATTATTGGCGGTGGAAATATAGGATTAAACTTAGCAAAAATGTTAGAAAAAAATTTCGAAGATATAAGAATAAAAATAATAGAAAAGGATAAAAAAAGAGCAGAAGAATTAGCGAACGAATTATCTTCTTCAATTGTTCTAAATGGCGATGGTTTGGATGAAGAAATACTCAAGGAGGCAAATCTTGAAGGATCAGAGACAGTTCTAGCTTTAACTAATGATGATGAAAATAATATGATGGCGTGCGTTTTAGCAGAAAAATCAGGATTAAAAAAGCGGACAATAGCCATAGTTAACAAATCTAACTACAATCTTCTGCAAGACTCATTAAACATAGATGATTTAGTTGATCCAAGAATGACCACAGTTTCAAGAATAATGGAACACGTTCACCGAGGTACAATTGGTACAGTTTACTCAGTTTTGGACGGTGAATACGAGTTCATCGAAGCAAAAATACTAGAAAAATCTGAGTTGCTTAATAAACAAATTAGAGACTCGAATTTACCGGAAGATATTAGAATTGGAGCAATCGTTAGAAAAGATAAAGTAATCATTCCAAGGTCAAATTTTATTTTCGAAAAAGATGACTTAGTTGTTTTTTTAGCGAAAAGAGAGCAACTTAAAGCCGTTGAAAGTATCTTTAGTTTAGGTTCTATTTAAATTTAATGAATTTAAAAAGTATCAGCTTTTATTTAGGGCTTTTTTGTATACCGTTAAGTCTATTAGCTTTTATTAATATTCTATATGCCTCTTATTTTGATTATTTTTTGAGTATTAACTCTTACTTTTTAACTTTATTATTATCTATAATTTTTAGCTCTGGATTTTACTTAATTGGCAGGAAATCAAATAAAAAAATAAATTTTATTGATCAACTAGTTTTGGTTATAGCTTTATATTTAATTCTAGGTTTTTTAGTTTCTATACCGTTTTATTTGAGTAATTTTAAAATTACTTTTGCAAATGCATTTTTTGAATCCATTTCAGGATTGACTGGTACAGGATTCTCAATATTTAACAATATAAAATATCTTGATCCAACACTAATTCTTTGGAGATCCTCATCTCAATGGATTGGAGGATTATATTTTCTATTTTTTTTAATTTTGGTTTTTTCTAATTCAGGGTTTAATTATAAAATGACAAATTTAACTTATTGTGGTGATAGCAATTTAAAGTCTAGGGAAAATATTCAAAACAATATTTTAAAAATATTTATAATATATTGTGTTTCAAGTTTAATATTAATAACTCTTTTGAATATTTCAGGTGTTAGACTTTTTAATTCTTTAAATCTAACAATGTCATTAATATCAAACGGAGGATTTTTACCTTCAAATAATTTAAATGAAATTATATCTACAAATCTACAGAAAATCGTATTAATTTTTTCTTTACTTTTATCAATGTTAAATTTTTATTTGATATTTAATATTTATAATAAAAAAATACTCCTTAAAAATCATAACGAGGACCTTTATTTAATTGGAATATCTCTATTATTTATATTAATGGTTTATTTTAACAGTTTTGATGCTTTTGATATTATTATAAGCGTCATGAGTAGTTTTGCTAACTCAGGTATAACCTTACTGGAAGGAAATAATAATTTAGGTTTATATTTTCTCTTAATAACAATAATAGGTGGATCTTTAGTTTCAAATTCCTCTGGAATTAAATTTAGTAGATTTTATATACTTTTAAAAATAACATCTTCTGAAATATTTAAACTAATAAGCCCAAATAGTGTAATAAATAAAACAATATTTAATTCAGAAAACAAAATAACAGACGAAAGTGTCAAAATATCTTTTTTAATATTTATATCCTTTTTCATAAGTTTGTTTATTTTATCAAGCTTTTTAGTTTTAGATGAAATTGGTTTTGAAAGGTCTTTTAAATTATCTATTTTGACTTTAACTAATACTGTAAATTCTGAGATGTATGGTTTAGGGAAATTAGAATTTAATAACTTGTTATTATCGTCAAAAATAAGTTTAATTATTTTTATGATTATAGGGAAAATTGAGTTAATATCTATTTTTTTAATTTTCAAAAAATTACTATTTAAAGATTGATGTCAAAGATAATAATTATAGGTGCAGGTGCAATGGGTTCGGCTTTCTCTTTGCCATGTTTAGACAATAACCATGATACAAGTATAGTTGGGACACATCTAGAAAATGAATTCATTGATAATTTAAAAAAGAATAAAAATTCACACTCAAGTTTAGGCATAGAAATGCCTGACAAAGTAAAAATATTTAAGTATGAAAAATTTGATGAGCTTTTAATGTCAAATGTAGATTTAATTGTACTTGGAATAAGCTCGAAAGGTATAGAATGGGTAGCAGACCAATTAAGTAGAATATTTAAAGGTAAAACAGTTCCAAAATTATTAATGCTCACAAAAGGTTTAAGCATTTACAAAAATCAATACGAACTATTAGTAGATAAACTTGAGAGATTATTAATAGAGAGGGGAAGCTCAAAATTAAACATTTCAGCAGTGGGTGGACCATGTTTAGCAACTGGTTTAGCTAATAAAGTTCATAGTAGTGTGGTAATAGCAAATAAGAAATTAAAAACCGCAAAAGAAATAGCTGATATGCTTAATACTGATTATTATCACACGTCTTATTCTGATGATTTAAATGGAGTAGAAGTATCTGCTGCTATCAAAAATATTTTTTCTATGGCTGTAGGGGCAGCTAAAGGTTTATGTAGCTCTGATATCTCAGATGAAATTAGAGAAAAAAATTATTTGAACACTGCTTCGGCATTAATTAAACAATCAATACATGAGATGGAAATATTTGTGGAACACTTAAAAGGGAAAAAAGAGACAGTAAGGGGACTTGCTGGACTTGGAGATCTTTATGTAAGTTCAGGAGGCGGAAGAAATGCAAAAATGGGCGCTTACATTGGTGAAGGATTAACTTTTTCAGAAGCTAAAAAAACTAAAATGAGTAAAGTGACTGTTGAAGGCGCAGATCTAGCTAAGGAAATTGCAAAAAAAGTTAATGAAGACTTTAGTGAAAAAAAATTACCTCTTATGCTTGCTATGATTAATGCCATTGTGCAGGATAAGAAATTAAAACTTAACTGGGGGGCTTTTAGATGAAAAAGCTTATCATATTTTATTTTTTAATATTAATGAATACAAACTCCTATGCAGATAGAGCTTGGAAAGCTAATGACTGGAGAACCAAACCTGGTGAAGTAATTCGAGGAGAATTTAAAAGTAGTAATAAAATGCGTTTACCTTTACCCGATGGTGAATGGTTATTGATAGAAAAGTATGGTGAAACCGTTGGATGGGGAATTGCAGTAGAAGAACTTACTTTTGTAAATATGAAGAATAATGTACCTATAAAATTTTTAGAGATAGGAAGAGCAACAGGCCTCTCAAAATGGCAAGCTTATCTCACAAGTTTTATTGAAAGTGCAGTTTTTCAATCAAAGACAGGTGGGTGTAAAAAAAGACAACATTATAATTATTTGAATTTTTATAAAAGAGGAAACGCTCATAACTGCATGATAGTTGAATTTGTGGATATAAATAAATTGTTGTATCCAACCGAATATGATCCAGACTCTATATTTAGAGGTGGAATAAGAAGGTGGATAGAAAGAGAAAAAATTGATATTCCAAAAAATTATCTAAGTTATTCTGCTAGCTTTTTTTCAATGGCAGTAAGAGACGAATGGTTTAGTATTAGTTATGGAGTCACACCAGAAGAATTTGCTAATTACATCCCAAAGAATTCTCAGCGAGATCAATCAGATTTTCACCCAAATAATATAAAAAATTTTCCAAAAGCAATTAAAATAATGGAAAATTGGCTCATAGAAAGTGCAAATTTTCATAAAGAGTGGGAAAATTTTCAAAAAGCAAGAAAATCACAAAAAATTAATCTGAGCAATATCTTAAATTACGATATCAATAAAAATTCAAAAAATCTAAATTTAGAAAAAAATGTTGCAAATGAATTAATCAAAATAAATGAACTTTACAAATCAGGAGCAATTACTCAAGAAGAATTTGAAAAAGCAAAGAGAAAAATACTTAAATGAAAAAATTTTTAATTTCAATTGATGCTGGTACGACATCTAATAGATCAATTTTATTTGACCTTAAAGGTAAACCTATTTTTTCCTCTCAAAAAGAATTCACTCAATACTTCCCCAAAAGTGGTTGGGTAGAACATAATCCAGATGAAATTTGGAAAACAACAATAAAAACTTTAAAAGATGTAATACAAAAAGCTAAACGCTTAAAAGGTAAAATTTTAAGCATTGGAATTACCAACCAAAGAGAGACTACTGTTCTGTGGGATAAAAAAACTGGAAAACCTGTTTATAAGGCTATTGTTTGGCAAGACAGAAGAACTGAAGAATTTTGTAAAAAGCTGAGAAAGCAAAACAAGGATACGATGGTTTTTAATAAAACTGGCCTTTTAATTGACTCATATTTTTCTGGAACAAAAATTAAATGGATTTTAGACAATGTCCCTAAAGCACGGCAGTTAATGAGCAAGAAACAGCTATTATTTGGAACAATTGACAGCTTTTTGATTTGGAGACTTACAAAGGGAAAAGTTCATGCAACAGATGCAACTAACGCAAGTAGAACAATGATTTATAATATTTCCTCAAATAAATGGGATGATACAATATTAAATCTCTTGAAGATTAAAAAACATATTTTACCAGAAGTGAAAGATTGTGCAGATGATTATGGTCAAACCCATCCTTCTGTAACTGGTAAACCAATTCCGATTAATGGAGTAGTAGGTGATCAACAATCAGCAACCATTGGCCAATGTTGTTTTGAACCTGGCTCATTAAAAAGCACTTACGGAACTGGAGCTTTTGTATTATTAAATACCGGTTCTAAAAAAATTTACTCAAAAAATAGACTATTAACTACTATTGCATACAGAATTAATGGAAAGACAACATACGCAATGGAGGGATCTATTTTTATAGCTGGTGCTGGTGTGCAATGGTTAAGAGATCGAATGAAATTTTTTAAGAAAGCGCCCGAAACAGAAAAAATAGTCAAATCACTTCAAAATAACAATGATATTTATTTAGTTCCAGCATTCACTGGATTAGGAGCTCCGTATTGGGACGCTAACGCTAGAGGAGTTTTAAGCGGCATTACTAGAGATACAAGTCCTAAAGAAATAGTCAGAGCCACGATCGAGGCAGTTGCTTATCAAACTCACGATCTTTTTGAAGCTATGAAACATGATGGTTTGAGACCTAAAATTGTAAAAGTTGATGGTGGGATGGTAATGAATAATTGGTTTTCACAATTTTTATCTGACATAGTGAACGTAAAAGTATTAAGACCTAAAGTTCAAGAAACAACTGCTTTAGGTGCAGCTTTTATGGCTGGTCTTCATATTGGAGTTTACAAATCCTTAAAAGATATTTCTAAAAACTGGCAATTGGATAAAAAGTTTTCCTCAAAAATGAAAAATTCATCGAGAAACATCCTAATTAATGGCTGGGAAAAAGCTGTTAAGCGTGCCTTAATCAACTAATACACACCTCAGAGTTGTAATTTGAAAACTTTCTGTACTGTACTTTTAAGTTTTATTTTGGTTCAATAAGAAATCAAAAAACAACAACAACGAGGGAAATAATCTATGTTAAAAACATTAAAGAATATTTTAGCTGTTGCTGTTTCAATTTCTCTTATAACTATTTCAAACGCTGTAGCTGACGGACATATGGCTGCAATTAAGAAATGGTCAAATGGTGAGTTTAGTCTTTCAACAATTTCTGCAAAAGAAAGAGAGAAAGAACTACAATGGTTCTACGATGCTGCAAAACCATTCAAAGGAATGGAAATTAACGTATTGTCAGAAACTATTCCAACTCACGTATACGAATCAAAAACTTTAACTAAAGCTTTTGAAGAGATAACTGGTATAAAAGTAAATCACCAGTTATTGGGAGAAGGAGAAGTAGTACAAGCAGTACAGACTCAGATGCAAACTGGAAGAAACTTGTATGATGCCTATATCAATGACTCAGATTTGATTGGTACACATTCAAGACTTCAGTTAGCAGTAAACTTAACAAAGTGGATGAAAGGTGAAGGTAAAGATGTAACTTTACCAACATTAGATATCGATGATTTCATCGGTAAATCATTTACTACAGGTCCAGACGGTGATTTATACCAATTACCTGACCAACAATTTGCTAACCTTTATTGGTTTAGAAAAGATTGGTTTGACAGACCTGAAATCAAAAAAGGTTTCAAAGCTAAATACGGATACGATTTAGGTGTACCAGTTAACTGGTCTGCTTACGAAGATATCGCTGAATACTTTACGAAAGATGTAAAGAATATAGACGGTGTTAGAGTATACGGTCACATGGACTACGGTAAGAGAGCTCCAGACTTAGGATGGAGAATGACTGACGCGTGGTTATCAATGGCTGGTGCAGGATCTGTTGGTAAACCTAATGGTGTACCAGTTGATGAGTGGGGAATAAGAATGGAAAAAGGATCTTGTAACCCAGTTGGTGCTGACGTAGCAAGAGGTGGGGCTGCTAATGGTCCTGCTGCCGTATATGCAATCAGAAAATGGGACGAGTGGTTAAGAGCTTATGCGCCTCCAGGTGCAGCGGCGATGGACTTCTATCAGTCTCTGCCAGCTTTATCATCAGGAAACGTTGCTCAGCAAATTTTCTGGTATACAGCGTTCACGGCATCAATGGTTGCTCCAAAGAGTTCTGGAAACAAAACAGTTGACGATAACGGTAATCCTTTATGGAGAATGGGACCATCACCAAAAGGTCCTTACTGGGATGAAGGTATGAAGCTTGGTTATCAAGATGCTGGATCATGGACTTTATTTAAGTCTACTCCAGTTGACAGAAGAAAAGCTGCATGGTTATACGCTCAGTTTGTAGTATCAAAAACTGTTGATCTTAAGAAAAGTGATGTTGGTTTAACTATCATTAGAGATAGTACAATTAATCACAAACACTTTACTAAAAGAGCTCCAAAACTTGGTGGACTTGTAGAATTCTACAGATCTAAAAACAGAGTATTGTGGTCACCAACAGGTATCAACGTTCCGGATTATCCGAAACTTGCACAAATCTGGTGGCAGCAAATTGGAGATGTAAACTCAGGTGCGTTTACTCCACAACAAGCTATGGATCGTCTTGCAGAAGAGATGAACTTAGTTATGTCTCGTATGGAAGCTGCTGATAAAGCAAACAATACATACGGTGGATGTGGTCCAAGATTAGCTAAACCGAAAGGTGCAGCTTATTGGTTAAAACAACCAGGATCACCAAAAGCAAAACGTAATGAGAAACCTAAAGGTAAAACAGTTCCATTCGAAAGAGCTTGGAAGTAATTTAGGTTTAATCTAAATTTAAAGGGGGCTTAACAGCCCCCTTTTTTTAAAACGGAATTCAAAAAATATGAGCCTAGAATTAAAAAATGTGGAAAAAAAAATAGGATTAGACACTCATATTTATACAACAGATTTAAAACTAGAAAAAAATACAATTAACATCCTTCTAGGCCCAACACTTTCTGGAAAGACTACTTTAATGCAAATTATGGCCGGTCTAGATAAACCTTCAATGGGAGAAATTTGGTTTAACGATAAAAATGTAACAGGGATGAAGGTTCAAAAAAGAAATGTTTCAATGGTTTACCAACAATTTATCAATTATCCAAATTTCACAGTCTATGAAAATATTGCATCTCCTTTAAAAATTACTGGTGTTAGTTCAGATGAAACAAAACAAAGAGTTGGAAAAGTAGCTGAATTATTAAAATTGTCAGGTATGCTTAATAAAAAACCTAATGAACTTTCAGGCGGTCAGCAACAAAGAACTGCTTTAGCTAGAGCATTAGTAAAAGACTCGGATCTAATATTACTTGATGAACCTTTAGCAAATTTAGACTTTAAACTTCGTGAGGAATTAAGAGAGGAACTTCCAAGATTATTTGAAGATAGAGATTGTATTGTTGTATATGCAACTACAGAGCCTTCTGAGGCCTTACTGCTTGGAGGGAACACTGCGACGTTGCAAGAGGGAAAAGTAATTCAGTATGGTAAAACTTTAGATGTCTATAATAAGCCTAATTCTTTATTATCAGCACAAGTATTCAGTGATCCTCCAATGAATATTACAAAAATTAAAAAGGTTGGAGATAGTTGCTCATTTCTAGATAATTCAGTAAACTGGAAGAGTAAAATAAATATTAAAGATGGGGAATATAAAGTAGGTATCAGACCTCACAATATAACTACATACAAAGAAGGTAATAACTCTCTAGAAATAAAAGGGAAAGTTTTAATTTCAGAACTTAGTGGTTCAGAGAGCTTGATTCATTTTACAAAAGGAGATTTGAGTTGGGTTTCTCTATCAAATGGAATTTTTCAAAAAAATGTTGGTGATGAAATGAATTTGTATATGAATGCAGATGAATTTATTTATTTTGACGAAAATGAAAGGCTTGTAACAAATGGCTAAGATTACCTTAAAAGATTTAAGTCATAGTTACTTAAAGACTCAATCTTCCGATACCGATTGGGCTGTAAGAAATGTTAATATTGATTGGAATGATGGTGGTGCTTATGCATTATTGGGACCGTCAGGCTGCGGAAAAACAACGCTCCTAAATATAATTTCAGGTTTAATTAACCCTACCAAAGGAGACATTTTATTTGATGATAAAATGGTTTCTAATTTAAACCCAGTTCAGAGAAATATAGCTCAAATTTTTCAGTTTCCAGTAATTTATGACACTATGACTGTGTATGATAATTTAGCCTTCCCATTGAGAAATAGGGAAATTGAAGAAGAAAAGATTAAATCAAAAGTTCATGAAATAGCAGAAATGCTAGAACTTTCCTCTACACTAAATAATAGAGCCTCGGGTTTAACAGCTGATGGAAAACAAAAAATTTCTTTAGGAAGAGGACTAGTTAGATCCGATGTAAATGCAATAATGTTTGATGAGCCACTCACTGTTATTGATCCTCATTTAAAGTGGATTTTAAGATCTAAGCTAAAAGAACTTCATCAAAAAATAAATAGAACTATGATTTATGTGACACACGATCAAACCGAGGCCTTAACATTTGCTGATCAAGTAGTCGTGATGCATGAAGGACAAATAGTACAAACTGGTACTCCAGTTGATCTTTTTGAAAAACCAAAACATACATTTGTTGGTTACTTTATAGGATCCCCAGGTATGAATTTGCTTCCATGTGAATTTAAAGGAGGGGAAGTAATTCTTAATGGTAAGAAAATTGAAACTCATAAAAAAGTAAAATCAAACAGTTTTAGTAAAACAGAAATTGGTGTGAGACCTGAATTTATAAATTTTGGCTCTGAAGGTATTCCTGTAAAAGTTTTATCGGTAAGTAATACGGGAAGACATAAAATTGTAGATACTCAAAGTGAAAGTGGAAAAATTAAAATGATAGCAAAACCGAATGAAAATATTCCCTCAGGATCAGCATTCTTAAACTTTAAAAAGGAATATACTTATGTTTACGGGGATGATTGGATTATAGAATGAACAAAACAATAAATCAGAAAGCTTGGTTTTTTGTTATTCCAGTATTTGTACTGGTAGCATTCAATGCAATCATACCATTAATGACAGTAGTGAATTATGCTTTCCAAGAAACTTTTGGAAACAATGTTTTTATGTGGGAAGGTACAAGATGGTTTAAACAAATCATGTTATCTGAAAGATTTCATGCATCGTTAGGCAGACAATTTTTATTTACATTTATAATTTTATTCATCCAAATACCTTTAGGAATAGCTATAGCACTTACTATGCCAAAAGAGGGAATAGGAGTTCCTGTTTGTTTAGTTTTGATGTCTATGCCTCTTTTAATTCCATGGAATGTTGTTGGAGCAATGTGGAATATTTTTGCATTACCAGATATTGGTTTTTTAGGACATTCATTAAATGCATTAGGATTTGACTATAATTTTACTCAACAAATTGGAGACGCATGGTTTACGACAATCTTAATGGACGTATGGCATTGGACTTCATTAGTTGTTTTATTATCTTATGCTGGCTTGCAATCTATTCAGCCTGCTTATTACCAAGCTGCAGAAATTGATGGGGCAAGTCGATGGGCTGTATTTACAAAAATAGAGTTACCAAAAATGAAAAAAGTTTTAACTATCGCGATACTTTTAAGATTTATGGATAGTTTTATGATTTACACTGAGCCATTCGTTTTAACTGGTGGAGGTCCAGGAAACGCTACAGCATTTTTATCTATTGATCTTGTAAAAATGGCTTTAGGTCAATTTGATTTAGGGCCAGCAGCAGCAATGTCACTAATATATTTCTTTATTGTGCTATTAGTCTGTTGGGTTTTTTACACTTTGATGATGAGAAACGAGGGTAATCAATGAAAAAAGCTAAATGGATAGTACCAACAGTTTACATTATTTTTTTAATGTTACCGATTTATTGGTTGTTAAATATGTCTTTTAAAACAACTACTGAGATCATAAATACTTATACTTTATGGCCTCAAGAATTCACTTTAGAAAATTATAAAACAATTTTTACAGATAGTACTTGGTATACTGGTTATCTTAATTCAATTTATTACGTAGTAATGAATACAGTTATTTCTGTTGCTGCAGCACTTCCTGCTGCTTATGCCTTTTCCAGATATAAATTTTTAGGAGATAAGCACTTATTTTTCTGGTTATTAACAAACAGAATGGCTCCTCCTGCTGTATTTGCTCTACCATTTTTTCAGTTTTATTCTTCCGTAAATTTATTCGATACTCATGTGGCTGTAGCTCTTTCACATTGTTTATTTAATATTCCTTTAGCTGTATGGATCTTAGAGGGATTTATGTCAGCAGTTCCTAAAGAGTTAGACGAAACAGCTTATGTAGATGGTTATTCATTCTGGAGATTTTTCTTTAAAATATTTATACCAACAATAACTGCTGGAATTGGAATAACTATGTTTTTCTGTTTTATGTTTTCTTGGGTAGAATTATTATTAGCTAAAACGCTTACTGCTGTAGCAGCTAAGCCTATAGCGGCTACGATGACTAGAACCGCCAGTACATCGGGATATGAACTTGGATTACTTGCTGCAGCAGGTAGTTTAACAATCATACCAGGCGCTATAGTTATTTACTTTGTAAGAAATTATATCGCGAAAGGATTTGCGTTAGGAAGAGTATAATTATGTTTAATATTTTAAATGCTGCAACATGGGGTGATATGGCCAAAGAAAAAGAGAAAGGTTTCTTTGAATTTGAGTTTATTACATGGATGGCTTGGACTTGGCAGACAGCTGCTTTTTTTATATTTATAGCTTTATGCTTAACTGCAATGGTAATTTGGGAAAAAAAATCTCCAGGGGGCAGTCCTAGAAAAGGAATTTTAGGTTTAGACACAACAAGAGGTGATAGGCTGTTTATATCTTTATTAGGCAGTGCCTTTATACATCTTTTTTGGTTGGCTTTAGTTGGAAGTGTGCTATGGGTAGCAACAATTATCTGCGTAGGTTACGCAGTCGCTGTGTTCAGATATGTTTAGGAGATTAAATGGTTAAAGTTGGTATAAACGGATTTGGAAGAATAGGAAGACTAATATTAAGAGCAATTTTAGAAAATTATAAAAACAAAATTAATGTAGTTGCAATAAATGATTTAGGGTCTATTGAAACTAACGCTCATTTGATTAAGTACGATAGTACACATGGAATTATCAATGAGGAAATTCAAACTTCAAAAAATGGATTTAAAATAGGTAATCAAGATATAAAAGTTTTTGCAGAAAAGGATCCAGCTAATATCCCTTGGGGAAAAGTAGGTGCTGATGTAGTGTTAGAATGTACAGGTATTTTTTTAGACAAGCCATCAGCAGAAAAACACATAAAAGGTGGTGCAAAAAAAGTAATAATTTCTGCACCTGGTAAAGAAGTAGATTTTACAATTGTTCAAGGTGTTAATAGCAAAGAGTTAAAAAAAGAGCACAATATTATTTCTAACGGGTCATGCACTACAAACTGTTTAGCGCCTGTTGCAATGGTTTTAGAAAAAACTTTTGGAATTAGCTATGGCTATATGACTACAATTCACAGTTATACAGGTGATCAAAAACTCTTAGATACATTACATAAAGATTTAAGAAGAGCGCGCTCTACTGAAGGATCAATGATACCTACTTCAACAGGAGCAGCCAAAGCAATGAGTTTAGTTTTGCCCAGTTTAAAGGGAAAGCTAGATGGAACAGCTATAAGAGTTCCTACGCCAAATGTTTCATTAATTGATCTAACACTAGTTACTGCTAAAGAAACAACACCTGAAAGTATTAATGAAGCTATGATAAAGGCTGCAAAAGGAGAGCTAAAAGGTATATTGGATGTAAACCAAAAACCTTTAGTGTCAAAAGATTTTAATCACAATCCTCATAGTTCAATATTTGATATTACTCAAACCCAAGTAATAAAAGGAAAATTTAGTAGAGTGCTTTCATGGTACGATAATGAATGGGGTTTTTCCAATAGGATGTGTGATACAGCAATACAAATAGCCGGTTTAATTTAATTTTTTGATTTTTCTGCCTCCTCAATTAACCTTAAAGTATTTTTAGGTATATTTGAATATTCGTTTATATTTCCTTTTTTTTTCAAATTTTTGGTATATTTTTCTTTTTTTAATTCTTGAATATCATCAACTGCCTTTAAAATTTCCTCTATACTATATTTATTTTCCACACTAAGCCTTCGTTGTAAAATTTTATAATATTTATCATTAAGATAACTAATTCTTTAACATTTTTTTTTATTAGAAGTGGTGTTATAACATAAAAATCTCTTAATGGAAAAAAAAGCAAAAATTATAGCTACCTTGGGTCCAGCAATATATAGCGAAACCAAATTGAAAAATTTGGTTGATCTTGGTGTTGATGCGTTTAGGATAAATTTTAGCCATAATACAAATGGCATAAATAAAATAGTATCAAGAATTAGAAAGGTTGAAAAATTAAAAGGTAAAAAATTATCCTTAATTGCAGATTTACAAGGAGTGAAACTTAGAATAGGTAAATTAAAGAAAGAAAATCAAAAAATAAGTTTTAATCAAAAGTTTATATTTGATTTAAAAAAAACAGAAGGCGATTTTAATAGAGTTAATTTCCCTTATCCTAATATTTTAAAAAAAGTACGAAAAGGAAGCAGAGTTTTAGTGGATGACGGAAAATTTCTGTTTAAGGTAATAAAGGTAAAAAGCAATATGTTAATCACAAAGTGCAAAAGTAATAATTGTATTTTAAAAAGCAATAAAAGTTTACATGTCCCAAATTTAGACATCACATTTAATAAACTTACATTAAAAGATAAAAAGGATATAAAATCAGCTGTAAAACTTGGATGCAATTGGATTGCTTTATCATATTTGCAAAATGAAAAGTTAATTATTGAGGCGAGAAAATTAATTAAAAAAGACATGGGGATTATTTCTAAAATTGAAAATAAACATGCTTTAAAAAATATTGAAAAAATAATTCAAGCCACAGATTCTATTATGATAGCTAGGGGCGACTTAGCAATTGACATAGGTCATAGTGAAGTACCAAAGGTCCAGTTAAGTTTGATAAAAAAATGCTCAGAATTATCTAAGTCAGTAATCGTTGCAACTCAAATGCTAGAAAGTATGATCGAAAATAATACTGCTACACGTGCTGAAATTAATGATATCGCTACAGCAATTTTTCAAGGTGCAGACACAGTTATGTTATCAGCTGAGGCCGCTATTGGTAAATTTCCTTCACAGGCTGTATCAACTATGACTAAAACAATTCTTTCAACTGAAAAATATAAAAGAGAGCATATAGAAGATTTCAAAAATTCTATAATTACTAATAAAGATTCAGTAAAATCAATTCTCTTATCAGTAAAAGATATTGCTTATAATCCAAATGTAAAAGCAATAATAGTATTTTCAAATTCTGGAAAATCAGCAAAATTGGTTTCCGCGATGAGACCTGCAGCAAAAATAGTTACAATTTCACCTAATATAAACGTGTGTAGACAAGTATCTTTAATTTGGGGTGTGAAAGCTATAAATAGTCGTGACGCAAATGGATGGAAAGATATGATGTCTATTTCTAAAGAGATAATAAAAAAATTGAAATTTATAAAAAAGAACGATTTTGTAATTATTACAGCAGGTCTGCCTTTTGGAAATGCTGGCATGACGAATATGATAAGACTTTACAAAGTAGGAACATAGTGATTAACATTTAATTTTTATGAATATAAATTTTTATGCGAAAAAACTTACCAGCGCTTTTTTGCAAAATAAGTTAATTTCACCTATACCTACTAGGTATACAAAAAAACTTTCAAAAGCGAATGCTTTTAGAAAATTGTGCGAAAGCAAAATTAAAAGACCAATTGTTGGTTTTAAAGCAGGCGGCACAGGCATTCCTGTTATCAAAAAATTGAAAGAAAAAGAACCTTTCTATGCATCGGTATATAAGCATAACGTACTTAAAAATAATAAATCTGTAAAAATAAACCAATATACTTTAGGGATTGAACTTGAAGTCTGTTATCTCCTTAAAAAAAGTTTTTTTGATTTTAAAAAAAGAATCTCAAAAAATAATATGAAAAAATTTATAAGTTATATAGCTCCTTGTATTGAAGTAGTTGGATATAGGCAAAAGAAAAAAGGAATTAAAAGTTTTGGGGATTTATGTTCTGATTTTGGAGCTAACATTAAATTTATAATTGGTCCAAGAAAGAAATTTAAAAATAATAACGTAAAAAACTTAAAAACAAATATTTTTAATTCAAAGATTAACCAATCTGTAAATGGAAATACCAATACTGTTTATATAAATCCAATGAATTCTTTATTATTTGTTTTAAAAAAACTTCAAAAAGATAAAATAATACATAATAAAGATTTTTATGTTTTTACTGGTTCATCAGTAGGTGTTGTTCCAATATTAAGCAAAGGTATTTATAAAGGTAAGATTGAAAAATTGGGATCCGTTAAAACTAAAATTAGTTAGATAGAAAATATCCACCGACTCCTATGATTGCTATAGTAGCAATTATTTTTGTTTTTTTTATTATTTGTGCTTTTTTTTCACTTTGAACTTTTCTTTGTGACAAAAAGTAAATGTTTGTTTCTTCTCTGTTTCTAAATTTTGGCCTCATAGGGGAAGGTATGCTTTTATTCTTTATATGCTTGAATTTTTTTGGATTTATTTGAAGCATTCATTAAAATACCAAAAGTTATCCCCAGATACTACTACTTTTAAGTGCGTCATTTATGCTAATGATAATCATTCGCACTATAATGTAAGTGATAATCATTATCAACAAACGAGGTGAAATGAAAAAAATAATAATAGCGAGCTATCTATTTTTAGCTGCATTTGCGGGAAGCTTATTTGCAAATGAAGTCAATATATTTAGCGCAAGACATTATGACTCTGATGTTCAACTTTATGAAAAATTCACTGCTAAAACAGGAATTAAAGTAAATGTGGTATCGGGAAAGTCAGGTGCTTTAGAAAAAAGGATAATAGAAGAGGGAGCTGATAGCCAAGCAGATCTATACATCACTGCAGACGCTGGAAGACTTGGAGCTTTCGAAGCTAATCTTCAAGGTGGACTCTCAAGCGCAGCTATCAAATCAGCTGTGCCTAGTAACTTTAGAACGTCAAAATGGACTGGAATAGCGAAGAGAGCCAGAATTGTATATTTTGCTCCAGAAAGAGTAAGTGGTGCAGAATTAGCTGGTTTAACTTATGAAAGTTTAGCTGATCCAAAATGGAAAGGCAGACTTGTGATAAGAGCTTCAAACAATATTTATAACCAGTCATTAGTTGCTTCATTAATTAAAAATAATGGAAAAGGTAAAATAGCTGATTGGTCAAAAGGCATGGTTTCAAATATGGCTAGATCTCCAAAGGGAAATGATAGAGCTCAGATACTTGCAGTCGCAGCAGGAGAAGCTGATATAGCAGTAGCTAATACTTATTACTTAGCACTTATGCTTTCTGGAAAAAAAGGACCAGAACAACAAGCGGCTGCTAAAAAAGTAAAACCTTTCTTTCCTAATCAAGACGGAAGAGGAACTCACATGAACATTAGCGGTGCTGGACTTGTTAAAGGTGCACCTAATAAAGCTAATGCAATAAAATTAGTTGAGTTCCTATTAAGTGAGGAAGCTCAAAATCATATTGTAAATAATACTTTTGAGTATCCAATGATAAAAGGTGTGTCTCCACATCCACTTGTTGTGAATATGGGATTAGATTTTAAACAAGATCTAAAAACAAAAGTTGTCAATTACGGAAAAAGACAAGCAGATGCTTTAGAAGTAATGACAGCAGCAGGCTGGAAGTAGTTGTTAATTGTATGAGGCGAACAATAAAAAAAGAAATTAACTTGAATAAGTTAAAAACAGGTTGTTCGCCTTGTATGTCAGAAGCTAAAAAAATGGAGCAGAAAATCTCCAACAGAAAGATTTCTGAAATTAAAATTGAGGAAGTAAAAGTAATTGTATCCTCAATGTTTAAAAAAGATTAAAGATTTGACGTCAATTTCTCTGGCTTTAAATGCTAGCTATATTCTACACTCAAGCCGCTTTAGCCAGAGAACTTAATTTAAACTTATGATACTAGATATTTTATATGCTACGCAGACTGGAAACGCAGAAACAGTAGCAAAAAAACTTCAACTGTTAGCAAAAAATCAAGGATTTAATGTTAATTTAGTTGAGATGAATTATCATAACATTCATACATTTAAGATATTAAGAAATGTTGCAATAGTGACTTCAACTTATGGAAACGGTGAAGTACCTGAAATGGGAATTGATTTTTGGGAAGAGCTAAAATCATCAAAAGATGAAATGGTAAATTTAAGATATGGATTAATTGCTTTAGGGGATAAATCCCATGAAATATTTTGTGGAGCTGGTAGAGCAATTTCAAAAAAATTGGATGAACTTAAATGTATAAAGGTTATACAAAATTTAGAATGTGATGGTGATACAGAAGGAACTTATGAGTGGAGTATTAAATTTTTAGAAAAACTAAAATTAAGTTCTTATTATAATGACAAAGTATAATATATGGTTTTTCGGTTCACTGATGGTAGCCTCGATAGTAGCAATGCCTATTATTACGGTTTTTTTTAGTTTTTTTAGTGAGACAAGTGAATATTATTACCTGTTAAAAGACACATTTTTATTCGAGTATATTTTTAACTCTATAACAATCTTATTTTTTGTTATTTTTTTTACACTCATTTTAGGAATTTTTTCTGCATATTTTGTATCTTTTTATGATTTTCCGTTATCCAGTTTTTTTAGTTGGGCGTTAATCTTATCATTTGCAGTTCCTGGCTATATTTATGCATTTTCAATAATTGCCTTTTTCGAAAATTACGGAACAGCTTTTTCACTCTTAACATTTCTTTTCGGTGAAAGTAATTATAATCTAATCATACCTAAAATAGATGGATTATTTGGAGCCATAATATCTATATCTTTTTCTCTATTTCCATACGTTTATGTATTAACGAGAGCATCTTTTTATTATCAATCGAATAACTACATCGAAGTAGGAAAAAATCTGGGACTTTCGTCTAATGAAACTTTTTTTAGGATAGTTTTGCCATCTGCAAGACCAGCAATAATTGCAGGGTTAGCCTTAGTATCAATGGAATGTTTATCAGACTTTGGCACTGTATCATTTTTTAGCGTTAATACTCTGACTACTGGGATTTATAACTCTTGGCTTTCTTTTGATGACTTAAATACCGCAAATCAGATATCTTTTATATTATTGTTCTTTATTCTTTTGCTTTTTTCGTTAGAAATTTATTCAAGAAAAGAGGCAAGGTATCATCAGCCAGGTAGAGGTTTTAAGCCAATAACTAAAATTAAATTAACTGGAGGAAAGACTTTATTTCCAGTTTTAATTTGCTCATTAATTTTTCTATTGAGTTTTATTTTTCCAGTTTCCCAGATGATTTATTGGACAGTGAAGTTTCCAAAATATATTCAAGATATAGATATTTTTAGGATAAACTTAAATACTTTAATGTTAGTAGGTTTGGCAAGCGCCTTTATTGTAACTATTTCTTTATTTATTAATTATGGAAGTAGAATATCAAAAAGTAGAATTTTAAACTACATTACAACTTTTTCAATTTCTGGTTATGCAATACCTGGTGTCATTTTAGCTGTAGCTTTTATTACTTTCTTTTCAAATTTAAGTGACTTTTTAACTAATAATTTTGATTTTAAAAGTTCGAAAAGCTTGTTCATAGGATCTATTTTTGGATTACTATTAGCTTATTTTATAAGATTTTTCTCGTTATCTTTTAATGGAATAAAATCAAGTTATGAAAAAATTAATAATTCCATAGATGAAAGCGCCTATCTTCTTGGCTATTCCAAGGTTAATACATTTTTAAAAATACATGTGCCTTATTTAAGCACTAATATAATCTTAGTGGTTTTATTAATATCTTTAGAGATAATTAAAGAATTACCCATGACTATGATATTGAGGCCTTTTAATTTTGAAACTTTTGCCACTCAGGCTTATATATATGCATCTCAGGATTTACTCGAAGCGGCTGCATTGCCCTCTCTTTTTTTAATATTTTGGTCTACAATCTTAATACTTCTCTCATCTAGATATATACTTTCAAAAAAAAATTAATATAATCGATTAAATGATTAATAATTTTTTTGAGATTCAAAATGGTAATTTTACTGCAAGTGAAAAAAATAAAGTTAATAACGTAAATCTAGTAATAGAAAAACAGGGCATGATTATTTCTTTGTTGGGTCCTTCTGGAATAGGCAAAACCACTATTCTAAGAACAATTGCCGGTTTACAAAAACTTAGCGGAGGTAAGATTAAACTTAGAGATACAATCTTAGCCTCTGACGAAATTCATATTGAGCCAGAAAAAAGAAATGTAGCTCTCTCTTTTCAAGATAATTCCCTTTTTCCTAATTACAAAGTAATTGATAATATAAATTTTGGAGAAAAAAGATCTAATGGTCATGGATCGAAAATAGATGTTAAAGAAATAGTAAAATTACTAAGAATTGAACCTATATTAAAAAAATACCCTCATCAAATAAGTGCTGGAGAGGCTCAACGAGTCTCATTGGCTAGATCTTTAATGTCTAAACCTGATTTATTATTATTAGATGAGCCATTCTCAAACATAGATCAAAGCTTAAAAGAGGAAATCCAAGTATCAGTTAAGAAACTTTTAAAAAGAATAAATTTGACAACTATTATAGTAACCCACGACTCATACGAAGCTTTTTCGATGGCTGATAAATGTGGAATAATTCTCGACCAAGAATTAAAGCAATACGATATACCATATAATGTACATCATGAGCCAAATTCAATTGATGTTGCGAATTTTTTAAACAAAGGAATTTTTATCGATGTTCAAGTTGTTGATAGTGAGTGTGCAGTTCATAGGCTTAATCATGATGAACTAGGCGAAATACGAGGAAAACTATCTAACAATTTTCCATCAGGTTCTAAAGTAAAACTTCTTTTGCAACCAGAAGACTTAATTCATGACGATCAAAGTAAATTAAAATTAGAAGTGGTTGATAGAAAATTTAAAGGGACAAATTTTATATATACTCTGAGAACTAAAAAAGGTGAGCATTTACCCGTATTTGTTCACTCTCATCATATTCATCAACACGAGAAGTCAGAACAATTTGGTATTAAGTCTCCGATTTATATTGACCACCTAGTATGTTTTTAAGTAAATATACTTATATTTAGCGCCCTTAGCTCAGCTGGATAGAGCATCGGTTTTCTAAACCGAGGGTCGTAGGTTCGAATCCTTCAGGGCGCGCCAGATTTCAATTTTATGATAAAAAATATACTTATCACTGGTGGGGCTGGATATATAGGTTCTCATATTGCTGAATTACTCATTAATAAGAAAAAAAAAATATTTATTATAGATAATCTATCAACTGGTCACAGACGGCTAATAAATAGAAAAGCTAAATTTTTGCTAGCCGATATAAAAAATATTAAAAAAGTTAGAAAATTTATAGAAAAAAATAATATTGAGTGTGTAATTCACTTAGCTGCAGTTTTATCTGTTGGTGAGAGTGAAAAAAAACCAAAAAAATATTTTAAGAATAATGTAACTGGAACATCTATGCTTTTAAAAAGCTTAAAAAACACTAATGTTAAAAATTTTATTTTTTCCTCTTCTTGCTCAGTTTACAAAGATGGTTATCAAAAAGTAACAGAAAAGACGATTCTGAGGCCTAAAAGTGTTTATGGAAAAACAAAATTATTAGCTGAAAGAATTATAATGAAATATTGCAAAAAAAATAAATTAAACTATGGGATCTTAAGATTTTTTAATGTAGTAGGTGCAAGTCCTTCAGGAAAAATTGGTCAAATAAATAAATACAGTGATCAATTATTTAAAAATCTTTCAATTGAAATTGTTAAAAGAAACCCACTGTTTAAAATTTATGGAGATAATTATTACACAAAGGATGGAACTTGTGTTAGAGATTATATTCATGTTTTAGATATTGCGGAAATTCATTCAAAAGTTCTCGAAAAAATTGATAAAAAAAATAAATCTCTTACTCTTAACTGTGGTTATTCTAGAGGAATATCAGTTAAAAAAGTAATCAATCAATTTATAAGAAACTCCAAACATGATGTAAGAGTTAAAATTTTAAAAAAAAGAAAAGGAGATATGAGCAAAATTATTGCTGACACAACTAAATTGAGAAAATCTATAAAATGGAAACCTAAGTATAATAATTTGAGTAAAATGGTTAAGAGTTGTATAAATTGGGAAAAGAAGCTTTAAAAAAATCACTTGTTAATAAATTTCAAATTTTTTGTGAAAAAAATAAATTTGAAAAAAATACAAATCAAATAAACCTAGTAAAATCAATTGATAATTTTTTAAAAAAAAATAAATCTTTTTTAGGTTTATTCAATAAGTCTAAAAGGAAATGTTTTTATCTCTTCGGAGGAGTGGGCGTGGGAAAAACAATGATAATGGATTTTGTTTTTGAATCTTTAATTTTAAAAAAAAAAAGAACACATTTTAATCAATTTATGATTAATTTTCATGATTTCAATCATCAAAATAAAGATAAAAAAGACCCAATCTTAGGCTTTGTTAATAAATTAAAAAAATATGATCTTATTTATTTAGATGAATTTCAAGTAACTAACATTGTGGATGCAATGATTTTAGGAAGACTCTTCAAAGAAATATTTAAACAAAAAATATTAGTTTTTGCATCAAGTAATACGACAATTGATGATTTATATAAAGACGGCTTACAAAGAGAGCAATTTATTCCTTTTATTGAAATTTTAAAAAAAAATTCAATAGTTGAGGAATTAAATTTACAAAGAGATTTTAGAAAATTAGGGTCAAAAAAATTGAAAAGATTGTTCCACCCAATTAACGAAAAAACATCATTTAAATGTAATAAGTATTTTAGAGAATTGACTAAAAATAAAAAAAAACAAATTATTAAGATTAAAATAAAAGGAAGAGTTTTTGTAATCAAAGAATTTTTCGAAGGTATTGCTAGATTTGATTTTAAAAATCTTTGTGACAAAAATGTAGGCAGCGAAGATTATCTTGAAGTAGTAAAAAAATGTAAATTTATATTTATCGAAAATATTCCTAAATTCACCGAGTATAATTCAAATCAACAAAATAGATTTATAAATTTAATTGATATTATTTATGAAAATAAAATACCGTTATTAATATCTTTAGAAACAAGCCTTAGTAATATTGGAAGTTCAAAAAAATTAATAGCACCTTTCAAAAGAACTCTGAGTAGATTGTATGAGTTAACATCGCCAGATATGCAAATTTAATTCTCATCCAATTCTTTTAATTTTTTTTTTAAATTTTTGTTTAGTTTTTTAAACCACCTTTTTTCCCCGCCTGATCTAGGTAATATTTCACCATATTCAATCATTTGCTCGGGTTTCAATTCAACTATATAAACCCATATATTATCTTGTTTCAATTTTAAATATTTCTTCACTGTATCTCTTAATTTTAAAATCAAATTCTTTTTTATATTTGGGGTTCGTCCAGACCTAATCTGCCCATGTAAGAAAATTTGTTTTTCTTTAATAATTTTACCGCCCATAAAATGATTATATTTTTTATTTTCATGAAATAAAACTTGTGCAAAATATAAATTTGCTCCAGTAACTCTGCTATGAACTTTAGTAATTTCTTTAGCTAAAATTTCTTTTTTTCTAATACTTAATTTGAAATTAGAATATTCTAACCTGTAGGTTGGCATAAATTAATTATAAAGGAATAAAAAATTGATAGCATATATTATCAGGTTGTAATTGAGCACATTTAGTTAATATTGTTTCAATTAACTAAATATAGTGGCTATACGAGTTGAATTTGAAGATTAATTGAAACATAATGCACAACGTTTTGAAATTCTTATTTCAAAAATATTGTTAACAATATGAACAAGAGGAAATCATAATTATGATCAAATCAATTAAGACTTGGATTTTAATTGGATTTGCTTCTTTGCTTTTGGTTGCTTGCGGTCAAGGCGGAGGTGGAGCAGGTTCAAAAAAATCTAAAACACTAGAGAATACCAAGAAAGCTGGTTTTGTGAAATGTGGAGTTTCACAAGGTCTTCCTGGTTTTTCAAATGCCGATGAATCAGGAAACTGGTCAGGTATTGACGTAGATGTATGTAGAGCTGTTGCAGCAGCTGTTTTAGGAGATGCTGATAAAGTTAAATATACACCTTTAAGTGCAAAAGAAAGATTCACCGCTTTAACATCGGGTGAAATTGACGTGTTAGCACGTAACACAACTTGGACATTATCAAGAGATGCAGACATTGGTTTAACCTTTGTTGGCGTTAATTTTTATGATGGACAAGGTTTCATGGTAAGAAAAAATTCTGGAATTAATTCCGTGAATGATTTCAAAAACGGTATTTCTGCTTGTACAAACACAGGTACAACTACCGAGCTTAACATGAGAGACTTCTTCAATTCTAAAAACATAAGCTACGAACCAATTGCTTTTGAAAAAGCTGATGAAGTAGTACAAGCTTATGATGCTGGAAGATGTGATACTTATACTACAGATAAATCTGGTTTAGCTGCACAAAGAACTAAGATGTCTAACCCAGATGAGCACAAAGTATTACCTGAAACGATTTCTAAAGAACCATTAGGTCCTGTTGTAAGACAAGGGGATGCAGTATGGGAAGATATCGTTAGATGGTCTCTAAATACTATGATTGAAGCTGAAGAATATGGCGTTAACTCATCTAATGCTTCTAGCCTAAAAGACTCAGAAAACCCAGCTATCAAAAGATTAGTTGGAGCTGAAGGTGAATTAGGTGCTGCTTTCGGTTTAGATAATGACTGGAGCTTAAGAATTATCGAGCAAGTTGGTAATTATGGTGAAAGCTATAAAAAACATATAGCCGATACCGGAATTTTACCTAATAGAGGTCCAAATCAATTATGGACAAAAGGTGGAATTCTTTATGTACCACCGGCAAGATAATTGCTAATAAAATTAAAAAGGGCTGGATTTATCTGGCCCTTTTTTTTAATCTCACATCTTAAATGAATCTAAAAAAACTAAATATTGAAAATAAAAAAATTAGAGACTTAATTCCTCAAGCATTAACTGTTTTAGCTTTAGTCTCTGTAATAATTTATTTTGCATCAAATGCTCAAATTAACATGGGCAACAGGGGAATATCTTTTGGTTTTGGTTTTTTAAATCAAGAGGCGTCATTTGATATTACTTTTTCGATGATCGAATATGATGGCTCGCACTCGTACGGAAGAGCATTTTTAGTAGGTTTGTTAAATACAATTTTAGTTTCTGTTATTGGAATATTTTTTGCAACAATCATAGGAGTGATTGTGGGTATATCCAGATTATCAGATAACTATCTGATTGCAAAAGTAGCTGAGTGGTATGTAGAAATCTTTAGAAACATTCCTTTAATTTTGCAAATATTTTTTTGGTACTTTGCAGCTTTAAGGGCACTGCCTTTACCTGAAAATGGTATAAATTTTTATGATATTTCGTTTTTAACAATTAAAGGTTGGTATGTTCCAAAATTTTTATGGATAAATTTTAATATTTTCCTTTTGTCTATAATAGCTGCATTTATATCAATTTACTTTATTAACTCTTATGCAACTAAACAAAGAGAACAATTTGGAAAACAATTGCCCACAACAATCATTTCTCTAGCATTATTAATTTTATTACCACTAATTACATTTCTTGTCTTTGGTGTGTCTCTTACTTTTGAATATCCTGTTTTAAAGCAACTTTCTCCAACAGTCTTTACCTATGAAGGCGGTGTTAGTATTATTCCAGAATTAATCGCACTAGCTTTAGCTTTATCAATGTACACAGCAACATTTATAGCTGAAAATGTTAGAGCCGGTATTTTGGGAGTTAGTAAGGGCCAAAAAGAAGCCGCGGCAAGTATTGGATTAAACAAAAATCAAATTTTAAAACTTGTAGTAATGCCTCAAGCATTAAGGATTATTATTCCACCAACTACAAATCAGTATTTGAATTTAACAAAAAATTCCTCATTGGCGGCTGCTATCGCTTATCCGGATATTGTATTAGTTTTTGCAGGAACCGCTTTAATGCAAACAGGTAGGGCTATTGAAATAATTTCTATTACCATGCTTACTTATTTAACTTTAAGTATTTCAATTTCAATATTTATGAATTGGTACAATAAAAAAATGGCGATAAAGGAAAAATAATGAATTTAATTGCAAAGCCTTCAAAAAATAATATTAAAACTTATGTTCCTATTGGTTTGTCTCTTGTCTCTTTAAGTTTTTTAGACGTTTTTGTTAACGCTTTTTTTGACTATAACCTAATGATTTTTTTGCCTTCTCAACTAAGTTATTTTTTGCCTTTATTACTAGGCTTTATTGGTTTTTACCTTATTAGAATTGAATTAAGCGGTATTCATTATTTAGATATCTTAAATAAAAACATAAATTCCAATAATTTTAATGCTTTATTAACACTTTTAACAATTTTTATTATCATAAAATCTATCCCTCCAATGTTGGACTGGTTTATTTTAGAGGCTAATTTTATAGGTAATTCAAAAGAAGATTGTACAGGAAACGGTGCTTGTTGGGTTTTTATAAAAGTTTGGTTTAATAGGTTTATGTATGGTCTTTATCCAGATGCAGAACAATGGAGAATAAATACAGCTTTTTTAATCTTATTTGTTATTGTAGGGGCTTCATTTTTCGTATCTGAAAAACTTAAAAAGTATTTTATTTTGTTTCTAATATTTGTTTTCCCTTTTTTAGGGATAAAACTTATTTCAGGTGGAAGTTTCGGGCTAGAATATGTTGAAAGTGCAGCTTGGGGAGGTCTTTCATTAACTTTTATTATTTCTGCTTTTGCAATACTTTTTTGTTTCCCAATAGGTGTAATACTGGCCCTCGGTAGAAGATCTTCTTTACCAGCAATCAAATATATTTCGATTGGTTTTATTGAACTTTGGAGAGGAGTCCCTTTGATAACAGTTCTATTCATGTCAGCAGTAATGTTTCCTATGTTTTTACCTGATGGAACATTCATAGATAAATTAATAAGAGTTTTAATAGCTATTACTTTATTTGAGGCGGCATATATGGCTGAAGTCGTTAGGGGAGGTTTACAGGCATTGCCAAAAGGTCAATATGAAGCTGCTAGATCCTTAGGGATGGGATATTGGAAAATGAATTTTTTAATTATACTTCCTCAGGCTTTAAAATTAGTCATACCTGGTATAGCAAATACACTATTAGCACTTGTAAAAGACACACCTTTAATTTTTGTTGTAGGGTTGATGGAATTAGCAGGTATGATAGGCTTAGCAAAGACAAATCCAAAATGGCTTGGAATGGCAATGGAAGGATACGTTTTTGCAGGTTTAGTTTTTTGGATAATATGTTATGCAATGAGTAGATATAGTCAAAATTTGGAGAAAAAACTTAGCACAGAGAGATAAAATGGGAAAAATTATAGAGCTCAAAAAAGTAAATAAATGGTTTGATAAATTTCAAGTTTTAAAAGACATAGATCTTGAGGTTGCTCCTCAAGAAAAAATTGTAATTTGTGGACCTTCTGGATCAGGAAAGTCTACCTTAATCAGATGTATTAATAGACTTGAGGAACATCAAGACGGAAACATTGTTGTTGACGGTACCGAGCTTTCTGAAAGCACAAAAAATATTGAGAAAATTAGAGCTGAAGTGGGGATGGTTTTTCAACAATTCAATCTATTT
Organism: uncultured Pelagibacteraceae bacterium; assembly: GCA_902630665.1. Lineage (GTDB taxonomy): Bacteria > Pseudomonadota > Alphaproteobacteria > Pelagibacterales > Pelagibacteraceae > Pelagilacustribacter. The sequence goes on along the minus strand of CACOVP010000003.1, from coordinate 3,500 downwards.
CCACATTTATCAATTTTAGATAATTGTACACTTGCACCAATTTGGGTAAAAAAACTTCCAAAAAAGCAAGCCGAAGAAATAGCAATGAAAAATTTAACTAGAGTACAAATAGATGATCAAGCATTAAAATTTCCTGGTCAACTTTCTGGAGGTCAACAACAAAGAGCTGCAATAGCTAGAGCACTTTGCATGGAGCCAAAAATAATGTTATTTGATGAACCTACGTCAGCTTTAGATCCAGAGATGATTAAAGAAGTTTTAGACGTAATGGTTGATTTAGCAAAAGGTGGAATGACAATGATAGTTGTAACTCACGAAATGGGATTTGCAAAAGAAGTTGCTGACTATATGATTTTTATGGATGAAGGCAAAATAGTAGAAAGAGCTAAAACAAAAGAATTCTTTGAAAGTCCGAAATCTGAGAGAACTAAATTATTTTTAAGTCAGATTTTATAGCCATTTAGGAATAGGTAAATTTTTACTTTTTAAAAAACTTTTATTAAAAATTTTACTAGCATATCTTTTACCATGATCGCATAAAATTGTTACAATTGTTTTTCCGGGGCCCATTTTTTTTGCAAGTTTGATAGCTCCGGCAATATTTATTCCAGAAGATCCACCTAAAACAATTTTTTGTTTTTCTATTAAATCAAATACAATATTTAAAGCCTCAGTATCATTAGTTTGAAATGCATCATCTACTAATGCTTTTTCAAAATTCTTTGTTATTCTTGCTGTTCCAATTCCTTCAGTTATAGAATTTCCATCACTCTGTAATTTGTTTGAATGAATATAAGAATATAAAGATGAACCCATAGGATCAGATAAAGCTATTTTAATATTTTTATTTTTATTTTTGAGGCCTATCGAAACACCTGCTAGAGTACCTCCAGTTCCTACTGCACAGGTAAAAGCGTCCACTGAACCAGCAGTTTGACTCCATATTTCCTCTGCAGTAGTTTTAATATGAGCTTCGGTATTAATTATATTATCAAATTGATTTGCCCAAAATACACCATTTTTATTTTTTTTACCTAATTCTTCCGCGATTTGTTTTGATTGTTTGATATAGTTTTTAGGATTAGAATAAGGCACAGCATCTACTTCGATTAATTCTGCTCCAAGTTTTTTTAAAGTTTCTTTTTTTTCAGTTGACTGCGTATTGGGAATTACTATTTTTAAATTAATTTCATATTGTTTACAAACTACCGCTAAACCTATACCAGTATTCCCAGCAGTTCCTTCAACTATCGTGCCACCTTTAGTAATCAATTTTTTTTTAAGAGCATCTTGTACTATATACAGTGCAGCTCGGTCTTTAACAGACTCACCAGGATTAAAGTACTCTGCTTTTCCATAAATATTGCAACCTGTTAATTCTGAGGCTTGTTTTAATCTTACTAATGGTGTATTTCCAATTTGCGATATAACAGAATTAGTATCCATAACATTAAATATATGAAAAAATTTTTACTTTCAATTGCTTTAATTTTATTCTTAATTCAAGAAAATTACGCGCACGTAGACCATTATTCTAAATATGATTATTTAGAATATGAATTATTTAGAAACAATAAGTCTATTGGTTACCATAAGTACGAATTTAAGAGAAAAGGGGATAATTTAACTATAAATAATGAAGTTTTTTTCAAAATAAGAAAGTTTGGTGTTGATCTATATAAATACAGCGCCAAAGGTGTAGAAAAATATGAAAAAGGAGTTTTTACGGGATTTAATTCTGAAACCAATCAAAACAAAAAAGAAAAATACGTAAACATAGAAGTTGATCCAAATGATAAAAACTTGATTATTGACGGGTCATCTTTTAAAGGAAAAGTCGATAAAGACATGATAATTGGGACTTGGTGGAACCATGAAATTGTACAAAAAAAAGCACAAATTAGTGCTGTTTCAGGAAGAATAATTGAGCAAAAAGTTGAATTTAAAGGTAAAGAAGAAATAAAAATAGATGATAAAGTTTATAAAACTTTACGTTTTAATTTTAGCTCTTCCGATCCAAGTCTTTCCAAAGATAAAAAACTTAACACTGATATATGGTATGAAGAGGAAACATATCTTTGGGTAAAAGCCGCTTTTGATAAAACTGGTTACTGGGAATATAGGCTCAAAAAAGTAAAATAAGTAAATTTTGAAACTTCATTTTTTTGGTTTAGTCAATACTAAATATATGATTTTTTTGCATTTTAGACCCCCTAAAAAAAAAATTTTATGTATTGCCAATTAGTTCATTTTGAGGTTTTATAATTGAAAATTTAGGGAGTTCAATGGAAGAAAATTTCAATATTCATTTAGGAAGAAAATTAAGAATGCGGAGACTTTCATTAGGACTTACTCAAACCAAAGTGGCACAAGCTATAAATGTCACTTTTCAACAAATACAAAAATATGAAAAAGGCACTAACGGTGTCAGCTCAAACAGATTAATGCAATTGTCTCAATTTTTAAAAGTACCGATTATTTACTTTTTTGAAGATTTTAAAGAATTTAAGGATGTAAGTTCAGGAGAAAATATTCATGTGGATTTAAATTATTCTTTTTTAAGTAGAACATTTTCATCACTATCCAAACCACAAAAAGAAAAAATTTTACAAATATTGAACAATACTTCTAAGTTTGAAAAAGTTGGTTAGTTGGCTCCTCGGGCAGGACTCGAACCTGCGACCAATTGATTAACAGTCAACTGCTCTACCAACTGAGCTACCGAGGAATAAAAAGGAACATACTTTTTTTAATAACTTAAAACAACTCATTTTTTTGGAGGCCACGCCCAGAATCGAACTGGGATAAAAGGATTTGCAATCCTCTGCGTAACCATTCCGCCACGTGGCCATATTCTGATTTATTTAAATCATTTATTAATTTTAATAAAGCAAAATCTAACTATTTAAGGTTTTTGCTCTTCTGATATAAAGTAATTATTAAATTTATCAAATAAAATGGAATTTAAAAAATACAACCACATAAAAGAGGAAAAGAAAATCTCAGATTTTTGGATAAAAAATGGATTGTTCAAACCAAAAAAAACTAAATTAAAGAAAAATTTTTCTATAGTAATCCCACCTCCTAATGTAACGGGAAGATTACATATGGGCCATGCTTTAAATAATAGCCTTCAAGATCTTCTAGTTAGATTTAATAGAATGAAAGGTCTTGAAACCCTATGGCAACCAGGAACGGACCATGCTGGAATTGCAACACAAGCAGTTGTTGAAAATAATCTGTTAAAAAAGGGAATTAAAAAAAATGATTTGGGAAGAGAAAAATTTATTAAAAAGATATGGGATTGGAAGGAGGAGTCTGGTGGAATAATTTTAGATCAACTAAAGAAATTAGGTTGTTCGTGCGATTGGTCAAGAACTAGGTTCACCATGGATAAGGATCTCTCTAAAGCTGTAATTAAAGTTTTTGTTGATCTTTATAAAAACAAGCTAATTTACAAGGATAAAAAATTAGTCAATTGGGATACTAAACTTCAGACT
>CACOVP010000002.1 GCA_902630665.1 uncultured Pelagibacteraceae bacterium | reverse complement strand
TTAAACAATGCGTCTGTAAAAATTGGATATAATGTTCCTAACAAAACTGTAATAAGATAAAACATCATAAACCAATTATTTATTAAAACAAAAGTTTCTTTGCTATTAGAATTAAGATAATTATTAGAAGGTTTATATTTAGAAAATAAGAAGTATATTGAAGCTATAATCATCAAACTTAAAAATATTAGAATGTAGATACCTCTCGATGGATCGTTTGCAAAGGTGTGAACTGAATTAAGTATTCCAGATCTCACCAAAAATGTTCCGGTAACGCTTAAGATAAATGTTAACAAGCAAAGAATAATTGACCAAAAGTAAAGTATGTTTCTTTTTTCTAATACTATCAAAGAGTGAAGAAGAGCAGTCATTGCGAACCAAGGTAGTAGTGACGCATTTTCAACTGGGTCCCAAAACCAAAAGCCACCCCAACCTAGTTCATAGTATGCCCAGATAGATCCAACTAAAATACCTAATGTTTGAAAAGTCCAAGAAATAACCACCCAACTTTTAATCGACTTTGCAAAAAGGCTGTCGGAATAATTTGTAATCATTGATGCCATTGCAGCAGAAAAATATATAGAAGAACCAACGAAGCCAACATATAACAAAGGAGGATGAATTGCTAAAGCAGGGTCTTGCAAAATTGGGTTTAATCCCAAACCCTCTTTAGGAATAGGATTTATAACACTAAAAGGATTTGAGTTAAAAAGTATAAAAAATAAAAAACCTAGGATGAGTAAATTTTGAATTATTAAAGTGTGCAATCTAAAATTTTTTGGGTGATTTTTGTTATAGATCAAAAATAAAAACGAGAAGATTGTTAAAATTATTGCCCAGAGCAATAAGCTCCCCTCGTGATTTCCCCATGTTCCAGAAATTTTATAGAAAATTGGCTTCAACGTGTGAGAATTTTGATAAACCGTTATCAAAGAAAAATCAGAGACTAGAAAGGCAGCTACTAGTGTACAAAAACAAATTAAAATTGAAGTACTTTGCAATAAGCTCAGGTGATAAATTTTTTTGGGAATAGTAGTGTTTGAGTTTTTTAAAAAATTTATAGAGTAGTGAATGACTAAGAAACCAAAAAAAATATTTAAAAATAATAAAGAATTTCCAATATTACTTAGCATTTTCCTCTATAATGTTTTTTAATTCTGGAGGCATGTAATTTTCATCGTGTTTTGCTAAAATTCTATCAGCTATAAAAAATTTTTTATCTTTAAGCTTACCTTCTGCTACTACTCCCTTACCTTCCGCAAATAAATTTGGTATCGTTCCTCTAAAACTTACCTTAATCTCATTTTTAAAATCCGTGACTGTAAATATTATTTCTTGATTATTAATATCTAAAGTATTTTTTTTTACCATACCGCCAATTCTTATTTTTTTATTGAAATCGATATCTTGTTTAAACTTAATATCAGTAGGTGAATTAAAATATAAAATATTTTTATTAAGAGCGCTTAATATTAAAAAAATTCCTATAACAGATACTGTTAAAAAAACTGCTAAGAGAGATGCTCTTTTTTTTACTTTAATAGGAAGCATTAAATGCTTTAGATCGTTTTATTCTGAGACGATATAATTCTAGAAGCAATTTCTGAGTTGGAAAGAACAATTTTTTTTTGTTCATTTGATAATTCCTCGATTTCTTTTACAAATTCTCTTTCGTACTTTTTAAGAGTTTTTAGTGTTTTATAGTAAAAGATTGCGCAAACTAAAAAAGTGATTACAAAAGAGGTCCAGACAAATATTCCATACCCATTCATCAAAATAAAATCTTTAATCATATCTTTTTAAATTTTTTTTCTTAATTCTAATGATTTCTGTCTTATATTTCATCAGAAAAATTAGCGCACAATACAAAATTAATACAAAAAACATGAACAATAACGGCATTAACATTGAAGGGTGTATTGTGCTAGTGCCGGTTATCTTAATACTAGCAGGTTGATGAAGTGTGCTCCACCATTCAACTGAATATTTAATTATAGGGATATTTATTGATCCCAAAACTGCAACTACGCAAGCAATTTTGTTTGCTTTATTCTCGTCAGAAATAAATTTATGAGTTAATATCAAGATAAAATAAAAAAGAGCTAAGATAACCATTGAAGTTATTCTTGCGTCCCATGCCCAAAAGGTTCCCCAAGTAGGTTGACCCCAAATAGATCCTGTGACAATTGCAATGCATGTAAACATCAAACCAATCGGTGCAACACTTTTTGTTATCAATGGTAAATTTTTAATTTTGAAAATAAAATGTAAGATAGATAATAAGGCTATCAATGAAAATGAAGACAGACCTATCCAAGCTGCCGGTACATGAACATACATTATCCTAACACTGTCGCCTTGCAAATAATCAGGTGGAGAAAAAATTAAAGCAAAGGAAAGACCTATTAAAAGAAATATGAAGAATATTGAATTAATGAATTTGATTATTCTTTCAATCCAAATAAAAATATTACTGTTGTAAAAAAGGCTAAACATATGCCTTAACTACTATAATAATTTTTTTTTGTGAAGTTATTTTATAAGCCCAATTGAGAATTGGAGGGAGTAATTATAAGAAGTATATTCTCAATTAGGCTAAAACATTAAAAAAGTACATTCTCTGTGTGTCCTAGATTTGAGTAAATAATGTTAAATTTTAGGCGAGATTTTTTAGTTAGAAATTTTGAAGTAACTGGACCCTTTTTTACCAGAAAAAATTTCATCAATCAGAGGATGTTTGACTGGTTTTTTTGAGTTATCTAAAAGTAAGTTTTGTTCTGAAACGTAAGCTTCATATGTCACCTCATTACTCTCAGCCAATAAATGATAAAATGGCTGGTCTTTTCTCGGTCGAACTTCTTTAGGAATAGACTGATACCATTCCTCTGAATTATTAAATTCAAAATCTACGTCGTAAATAACTCCCCTAAAATCAAAGTGACGATGTTTAACTACTTCACCGATTGAAAATTTTGCATTGTTACTTGATGCCATAACTAATAGTTAATAATTTTTTTGATAAAATCAATATCTAATTTGTTAAAATTTAATTTTATGTTAGTCTATTTAATGTGAATAAGTCATTTTTAAAATTTATAACTGACTTTGGGCCCTTATTAATTTTCTTTATAATCTATTATAAAAGCGGAAACAATCTCACAGTTGCTATTCCTCCTTTAATTATAGCTACCGTTATAGCTGTTGTAATCATGTACTTTGTCGAAAAAAAAATACCATATGTGCCATTAGTAGGGGGTATAGTTATTACATTATTTGGTGGCCTTACTCTTTATTTTAACAACCCAATTTTTATTTATATGAAGCCTACTATTGTTAATTTAATTTTTGCTGGGATATTGATTACTAGTAAAGTTTTTTTTCAAAGAAACTTTCTTAAGTTTTTTTTACAAACGGCTTTTCAATTAAATGACACGGGTTGGAATAAATTAAATTTTAGATGGGCTTATTTTTTTATATTTTTAGCAATATTAAATGAAATTGTTTGGAGAACACAACCTGAAACCACTTGGGTAAACTTTAAGGTGTGGGGCATTCTACCAATTACTTTTATATTTACGGCTTTTCAGGTACCATTAATTAACAAGTATAAAATATGAATAAAATTAGATTAATTATAAATAATGATTTTAAGAAAAATGAAAAGCAGAAATTTTTTATCAAGAAAGAGCTTCAAAGTATTTTAAATCTTTATGCAAGAATGGTATCTAATGGGTCCTGGAAAGATTACTCTTTTTCAACTGGCTTAAAGGAAGTTTCATTTGATGTTTATCAAAGAGCATCTGAAAAACCCGTTTTAAGAATTACAAAAAACTTAAAGCCAAATTATTTTAACGAAAAATATTTAATTAAAGATAAGGATGGAAAGGTAATTAAGAAGTCAGAAAGTCTAAATTTTCTATTAGATAGAACTAGCTGGAATAGATTAAAACTTATAAAATAATTATCTTCTTTGACCGAAAAGTCTTAAAAGCATTATGAAAAGATTTATGAAATCAAGGTAAAGTGTTAAAGCGCCCATAACAGCTTTCTTTCCCATCAGCTCACCACTATCACTTACTAAATACATATTTTTAATTTTTTGAGTGTCATAAGCTGTTAAGCCCACAAACACTAGTACACCAATGATTGAAATTACAAAATACATCATAGAAGATTTCATAAAAATATTTACTAATGAAGCAATAATAATTCCAAATAGGCCCATCATTAGAAATGAACCGAGTTTAGTAAGATCTCGTTTTGTCGTGTAACCGTAAATACTCATTGCTCCAAAAGTACCAGCCGTAATAAAGAATACTCTTGTAATACTTGCGCCGGTATAAATTAAAAAAATTGATGAAAGCGATGCACCCATCAAAGCTGCAAAAACCCAGAAGGTAGTTTGCGCTTTAGCTGCTGACATTTTCGCTATTCCAAAGCTCATGTAAAAAACAATTGCAAGCGGAGCTAGCATTATTATCCATTTTAAACCTGAGGCGTATATCGAATTACCGAAACTAGTTAAACCAACTATTTGACCTTCTGCTGAGGTAACAACTGCCATTTTGAAAAATAATAAAGCAACGAACCCAGTTAAAAGAACACCGGAAGCCATATAATTATAGACCTTAAGCATGTAAGATCTTAAGCCTTGATCTATAACAGCTTCGGTCGCTGATGAACGAACAGTTGATCTTTGTTTATTAATTTCCATCAGTAGATATATAAGTTTTTTTAAATACTTTTCAATAGGCAAAAATTGACCTAAAAAACTACTATAATTATTACAATTTTATGAAATTTAAAAAATTAGGCACTACGGACTTGGACGTGAGTTTAATATGTCTCGGAACTATGACGTGGGGTACACAGAATACTGAGAAAGATGCTTTTGAACAAATGGATTACTCCTTAAGTGAGGGGGTTAACTTTTTTGACACCGCAGAGCTTTACTCGGTGCCGCCTAACTCCGACTCTTATGGCAAAACCGAAGTTATGATTGGAAATTGGTTTGAAAAAAGAAAAAATAGAGAAAAAATAATTTTAGCTTCAAAAGTTGCAGGTCCAGGATGTAGTTGGATTAGAGGTGGGGGAAATAATTTTGATGAAAAAACAATTGGAAAAGCAATCGATGGGAGTTTAAAAAGATTAAAAACAGATTATATAGATTTATACCAATTGCATTGGCCCGAAAGATCAACCAATTACTTCGGCAAAAGAGATTATACTATTGATAGTGATGAAGGAGAGTGGAATAGCTTTGAAAGCGTTCTAGAGGCTCTAGAAAAATTTATTCAGAGCGGAAAGATTAGGTACATTGGTATGTCAAATGAAACTCCATACGGTCTATCGAGATATATTGAATTATCTAAAAATAAAAAATTACCTAGGATGATGTCAGTACAAAACCCTTACAATTTAGTTAATAGAACTTATGAAATCGGAATGTCTGAAATTTCAATAAGAGAAAGATGTGGACTTCTAGTTTATTACCCTCTTGCTACCGGTGCGCTATCTGGAAAATATAGAAATGGTCAAATGCCAAAAAATTCTAGGCAAGCTTTGTTCAAAGGTTGGGAAAGACATCTTAATCCTTTAGCTATGAAAGCATACGAGGAATATTATAAACTAGCTAAAGAAAATGACATGACAATGGCTCAGTTAGCACAGGCTTTTGTAAATACCAGACCTTTTGTTACGAGTAATATAATCGGGGCAACAACAATGGAGCAATTAAAGGAAAATATAGATAGTGTAAATATTGAACTGTCCGATGAAATTTTAAATAAGATTGATGTTATCCATAATAATAACCCAAATCCATCTCCTTAATACAAAGCATTGAAATAGATAATTTTTAGTATAAAAATAAAATATGTCGGTTAAAAAAATTTTTATAATACTAATCCTATGTTTATTTTCTGTTAATACTTTTGCTGTTACGCCAAGATCAACTGGAAAATATAAAAACTGGGAAAGCTTTATAGCGGAAACTGATAAGGGAAAAATTTGCTTTGCTCAAACTGTTCCAACGAAAAGAGCGCCAGCTGCCGTAAAAAGAAATAAATCAAAGTTATTTGTAACTTTCAGGCCTTCTGAAGAAATCAAAGATGAAGTAAGTTTAACAAGTGGCCATGATTATAAAACATCAAGTGTAACCGCTAGCTCTGGGAAAAGAAGATATTCTTTTTTTTCACAAAAAGATTTTGCTTGGTTGTTGGATGATCAGGAAGAGAAAAAATTCATTCAATTAATGAAAAGAGCAACAGACATAATAGTAAAAGCAAGAACTACAAAAGGAGCTGAGACCACTGATCACTATTCTATGATGGGATTCACAAAAGCATATAACACGGCAAAAAAAACTTGCAGCTAAATGAAAAAAATTGTTTTAGCCTACTCAGGCGGTTTGGATACATCTATAATTTTGAGATGGTTACAAGAAAATTATAAAGCTGAGATAATAGCTTACACCTCTGATATTGGACAAGTTTTGAATAAAAAAAAAATTATTAAGAACGCTAAAAGATTAGGCGTAAAAAAAATAATTATTGAAAATCTAAAAAATATCTTTGTGAAAGATTATGTTTTTCCTATGATAAGAGCTCATGCAGTTTATGAAGGAGTATATTTATTAGGTACGTCTATTGCTAGACCGTTAATTGCAAAAAGACAGATTGAAATTGCAAAAAAATTTAAAGCTTTTGCAGTTTCTCATGGTGCAACTGGAAAAGGTAACGATCAAGTAAGATTTGAGCTTGGTTACGCATATTTTGGAAAAAATAAAATTCAAACTATAGCACCGTGGAGAGAATGGAAATTGCAATCAAGAGCAGATTTAATTAAATACGCTAAAAGAAATAATATACCAATTCCTAAAGATAAAAAAGGTGCACCTCCATTTTCTGTAGATGACAATATTTTTCATACATCTACTGAAGGTAAGGTTTTAGAGAACCCAAAAAACTCTGCTCCAGAATTTATTTATCAGAGAACAGTTTCTCCACAGAAAGCTCCTAACAAACCTACAAAAGTAAAAATTACTTTTAAAAACAGTGATCCAATTGCAATAAATGGAAAAAAATTAAGTCCTGAAAAGCTTTTAAGTAAATTAAATATTCTAGCTGGAAAAAATGGAATAGGTAGAGTTGATCTGGTTGAAAATAGATTTATTGGAATTAAATCCAGAGGTATTTACGAAACTCCAGGTGGTACTGTGTTATATACTGCACATAGAGCTATAGAGTCTGTAACTCTTGATAAAGAGACCGCTCATAAAAAAGAGAGAATAATGCCAGAATATGCTGAGTTAGTGTATAACGGCTATTGGTTTTCAAAAAAAAGACTTAAATTACAAAAACTAATTGATAAAAAAAGAAACAAAGTATCTGGTGATATTGTTTTAAGTTTATGTAAGGGAAACGTAACTATTTTATCAAGAAGGACAAAAAATAAAGCTTATTCAATGAAAAAAGTTTCTTTTGAGGAGAATAAATCCTTTAATAAAAGAAAAGTTGAAAATTTCATAAAATTTCACTCTAAACAGTTAAATAAAGCCTAAATTTTTGATAGATTAATATTAAATGAACAGTTCGATTCGAAATATTCAGTTAGTTGCAGTTATAGTTGTTCTTGTATCAACTATTATTGCTTTCTTTTTAGAAATGAAAGAAATGTACGACAACAAAGACATTACATTAGCTGATTTGCTTTTAATGTTCATTTATATCGAAGTAATTGGTTTAGTTAGATCTTATTGGGAAACTCAATCCGTAAGAATAACATATCCTTTAATCATAGCTATTACAGCGCTAGCTCGGTTCATAATATTACAAGATAAAGAGAGTGACCCTGCAAACTTGATTTATATTTCTTTAGCTATTTTAATAGTTGCGATTGCTACAGTTATTATAAGATTTAGAAATAGTAGGTACTTAAAAATTGAAAAGTCTAGGTCAAGCGAGCTTTAAAACACGTTAAAGTATTCTTTAATAAACATGCAATTGTCATTGGTCCTACGCCTCCAGGAACAGGAGTTATTGCTTTAACATTATCTTTTAATGCATCAAAATTAACATCTCCTACTATTTTCTCTCCTACTTTATTAATGCCAACATCTATAACAATCGCATTTTTTTTTACCCAATCTTTTTTGATTAAATTTGGAACTCCGACAGCTGCTACTAAAATATCTGCTTTGAGGCACTCATTTTGTAAATCATTTGTTTTTGAGTGAACTATAGTTACGGTGCAATTTTCCTTTAATAATAATTGAGCCATTGGTTTACCATTTAAATTAGATCTTCCTATTATAACAGCGTGTTTGCCTGCTAAATTTGGCTCTATCTTTTTAATCAATAAAAGACATCCCAAAGGGGTGCAAGGAACGATTGAGTCATAACCTGATGAGAGATTGCCAACATTTATTGGATTAAAACCGTCTACGTCTTTGGATGGGTTAATTGCATTTATAATTTTCTCCTTACTAATCTGGCTGGGCAAAGGAAGCTGAACTAAGATGCCAGAAATTTCATCATTTTTATTCAGTTCTTCAATTTTTTTTAAAATATCTTTTTCGCCTACATTTTTTGGATATCTAATTATTTCAGAGTTAATTCCAACTTCTCTAGCACTTTTTTCTTTATTCTTTACGTATATCAAACTGGGCGCAAAATCTCCGATCAAGATAACTGTAAGACTAGGTGTTTTACCGCTTTTTTTCTTTAAATCTGAAATCTCTTTTTTAATTTCATTTCTAATAATCTCTGCTTCTTTTTTTCCATCAATAATCATCTTAAAAATAATCCTGGAGCAAACATTTCAAAAACTAAATTTCTAAAAAACATTAATCCTAAAATAAGTATCACTGGAGAGATATCTATAGATCCTAAGTTAGGTAAAAATCTTCTGATAAAATCAAGAGGTGGTGCTGTCAATTTGTAAGAGATGTCTAATACAGAATAAACAAAACGATTGCTTGTATTTAAAACGTTAAAAGCAACCAGCCAACTAAATATTACGTGGATAATTAATATCCAAATGTAAAGGCTAACTATATTGTCGAAAAGAATTAATATCGACTTCATTAATTTTTCTCCACATAAACTGATGTACTTGGAAAAGCAAAAGAAGCATTATTTTTTTCTACTATATTTTTTATTTCAAGGGCTAAAAGATCTTTTACCTTCATCCACTCTAAGTATTTTGCGGTTTTAGTAAAACATATTAGTTTAATATCTATTGAACTTGCAGCAAATTGATCGATTTTCACTGATAGCATTGTATTTTCTGATTTTGAAAATAATTCACTATTTTTTATATAATTCTCTATCTGTTGTTTGATATCAATTAATTGTTTGCTTGTTGTTCTATACTCTAGGCCTATAATCCAATTAATCCTCCTGTTCGTAATTAAAGAATTATTTATTACTGCTTTTTCTGCAAACTGAAAATTAGGGATTGTTGCAAGAGATTTGTCAAATCTTCTAACAACTGTAGATCTAAAACCTATTGACTCTACTGTGCCTTCAATAACATCTTCAACATATATCCAATCTCCAACTTTAAATCTTTTCTCGACTAAAACTAATATACCTGAAATTAAATTTTTAAATAAATCTTGCGCTCCAAGTGCAACGGCAACACCAAATAGTCCTAGTCCGGCTATAATTGGTCCAATTTTAATTCCCCAGAGTTCTAAAACAGCCGCTAATCCCAGGATTATTATCAAAATTTTTAGGGCTTTGATAATCCAATTAACTAAATCCCTTGAGAGTAAATCACTGACTGATTTTACAACGGTTGAAAAGGGTCCAATAATTTGGTGAAAGGTCCAGAATATAAGAATTGTAATTAAAGAACGATTAATAGTTTCTAAAAAATCTGCAGCTTGAGTTTCAATAGTTAAATAACTAGTAGCTACAAAAAAACCTAGTACAATCGGAAAAAACTTAGCTGGCCCTTCCATGGACTTTACAAGAGTATTATCAAAGTTATTTGAAGTTTTTGATACGTAATTCTCCAATCTTTTAATTACGAATTTTGAAAATATTCCTCTTAAAAAAAGAAAAAATAAAAAAATTATTAAAGCAATAATAATTTCTGAAATATTAACTCCTGAAATACCTTTATTCCAAACATCTAAAAATAATATCTTAAAATTTTGCAATACTTCCATCTAATTACCAATTTTTATAATTTCATCTCCAGCTTCGAAGGTTTCTAAATTTTTCCATCCAGCATCTTTGAAAACATTTTTAACTTTTTCACTTATACACATAACTCTTGAGCCTGTCATCAATCCATTGAGTGAGTACTTTTTTGCTAAATCAATAAAGCTTTCTGCGCTCCTTTTTGAGTAAACAAAAATTATGTCAGGAGGATGATCCTTGATTAAATTATTAGTATCTTGGTTCAATTCTCTAATTTTTTCTGAAGTATAGTTGATAATTTTATCTATTTGAAAACCTTCTTTTTGCAGCTCTAGATCTAAGTCTGAGGTAATATTATCTCCACATATATATGCTAAGACTTTTTTTTTATCTAAGTCACCTGAATTAACAATAATATTTTTTAGAGCATTTATAGTCCCGCCAGCTGAAATAGTATTGTTATAACCTTGTTGTCTTACAATCTTTTCTGTAATTGCTCCAACGCAGAAACAAAGTTTATTTCTATCTGGTTTTAATAAGTTTAGACTCCTTATTGCATTAGCACTTGTAAATATAAATGCGTTGTATTTCTCAGGATTAATAGGATCAAGTTTTGCTTTAGAGATTTTTAAAGTAGGTACGTTAATAATTTTATGACCTAAAGAAAATAATTTTCCCATTAAATCCTCAGAGTCTATTAAAGGTCTTGTTATTATAATATTCATTTTTTCTTAAATTTTTCTCCAGCTAGATCTAATAATTTTTCCCCAACACTTTTTCCAATAAAAGAAGCATCGATCTCTCTTCCTGTAAGTTCATATTCAAAACTATCCTGGCCGCTATCTGAGAAAAGCTGACCTTTAAGTTTCAAATTATGATTTTCAATTTCAGCCAACCCACCTAGCGCAGTATCGCAATCGCCACCAATAGTTTGAAGCATTTTTCTTTCAGCTGTCGCGCAAAGACTGGTTTCGTTATCGTTAATTTTTTTTATTAAATTTCTAATTTCATCTTCCTTCCTACATTGTACAGCAATTATTCCTTGTCCTACTGCTGGTAAAATATGTTCACGATTAAAAGTAAAGCTGATCTTTTTATCAAGTTTAAGTGATTTTACTCCGGCGGCAGCAAGAATGATTCCGTCTAAGTTGCTCTCGTTGATTTTATTTATTCTAGTATCAATATTTCCCCGAATATCGATTACAGAAATTTTGTTGTTAATTTTTTTTAATTGAAGTTTCCTCCTTTTTGAACTTGAGCCAATTTTCACTCCATCTCTTAAATCAGAAACACTTTTAATTCTTTCACTAATTATTACATCTCGATAATCGTTTCTTTTTAAATATGCTCCTATCAAAAGGTTCTCATTTTCATTTCCCTCCATATCTTTTAGAGAATGTACCGCAATATCTATCTCCTTTTTTAATAAGCTTTCCTCAATTTCTTTACAAAATAAATTTTTTCCACCTATTTTTGAGATCTTTTTGTTTAAATTTAAATCACCCGAAGTTTTAATAGCTTTAAAATGAATATTTTCCTCTCTAAGGTCATTATTGTTTTTTATTAATAGCTCCTTTACTTTTGCCACATAGGCTAAAGAAAGTTTACTGCCTCGAGCTCCAATTGTAATTTTTGTCATTAATTGATTATATATTTGAAAGAAGTATTTTATACTATTTTAATTTTTTAGAGAGATGACAAAAAAGATTACATTTTTAGGAATTGAAACAAGTTGTGATGAAACTGCAGCCTCTGTAATTAGAGAAAATGATAAAGGCACTGCAGACATTTTATCAAATATCGTCTCAAGTCAGATTTCAGAGCACAAAAAATTTGGAGGAGTAGTACCTGAATTAGCAGCTAGAGCACATTTAGAAAATATCGACTATATAATTGAAACGGCTTTAGAGGAAAGTAAAGTCTCCTTAAGTAAGATAGACGGAATTGCTGCTACTGCGGGTCCAGGTTTAATTGTATGCTTAACAGTCGGATTAAACATAAGTAAATCAATTGCTGCATTTTCAAATAAACCATTCGTTGCAGTGAATCATTTAGAGGGTCATGCTCTAAGTCCAGGACTAGAAAATAATATCCCATTCCCTTATTTACTTTTATTAATCTCTGGAGGTCACTCACAATATTTAATTGTGAAAGATGTTAATGATTATGAACAATTAGGGACTACGATAGATGATGCTTTAGGTGAAGCTTTTGATAAAACTGCAAAAATGCTTAACCTTGGTTATCCAGGTGGACCAAGTGTTGAGAAAGCTTCAAGACTGGGAGATAAAAATTTTTATAAACTTCCTGAACCAATAATAAATAAAGCGGGATGTAATTTATCATTTGCTGGTCTTAAGACCGCAGTTTTAAGAGAGTCAAAAAAAGTAAATGGAAATGATAAATTAAAATTTAATCTTGCAGCATCTTTTCAAAATACTATAAATAAAATTCTTTATAAAAAAACAAAAATTGCGGTCGAAATGTTTAAGAAGAAAATTAATACGAGAAATATTAATTTAGTTGTAGCTGGAGGTGTGGCTGCTAATATTTCGATAAGGGAAAATTTAAAAAAACTTTCAAGAGAAATGGGATTTAAAACTGTTTATCCTGATTTAAAATTTTGTGGTGATAATGCTGCTATGATTGCTTGGGCGGGAATAAAAAGATTTAAAAAAAATTTATTAAGTAATATAGATGTTGAAGCTAAATCTAGATGGCCTTTAGATGAAAATGCTCCCTACATGAAAGGGCCAGGTTTGAAGTTATAATGAAATATTGGTTACTTAAGTCTGAGCCCGATGTTTGGTCGATTGAGCAGCAAATAAAAGCTGGTATAAAAGGCGCTACCTGGGATGGAGTTAGAAATTATCAAGCTGCAAACAATTTGAGAAAAATGAAAAATGGTGATTTATGTTTTTTCTATCATTCAAATATTGGAAAAGAGATTGTTGGAATAGTAAAAGTAATTAAATCAGCGTTTATGGATAAAACTGATAAGAAAAAGAGATTTGTGGCCGTTCAAGTTAGGTTTGTAAGTAAATTTAAAAGGGCTATTTCTTTAGGAAAAATTAAAAAAAACAAGAATATTTCTCATTTACCGTTGATAAAACAAAGCAGGTTGTCAGTAATGCCTATAGATTATAAAAGCTGGAAAATTATTTGTAACATGGGTAAAATATAAAAAATTTAGGGGTATTTGTGGCTAAAAGGAAAAAAAAGAAAAAATCAAAAGTAAAAAAGTCTAGGAAAAAATCTAGAAAAATAAAAAAATCTAGAAAAATTAGCAGGCCTAGAAAGAAAACTAGAAAAAATAAAAAAAAGAAAAAAAACAGAAAAAAAGCTAGAAAAGCAAGACGAATTATTTTTAAAGCTCCTACATATTCAAAAGATAGTGACGGTAATTCAGTAATTAAAGTTTCGGATAGTTGGGCGAATCAAGCCTACGTGAATGACTCTAAATACAAAAAAAAATATAAACTTTCGATTAAAGAGAATGATAAATTTTGGGCTAAAGAGGGAAAAAGAATTTCATGGATAAAAAAATATACTAAAATTAAAGATGTTAAATACAGTAAAGAGGAAGTAAAGATTAAATGGTTTTATGATGGAACATTAAATGCCTCAGCAAATTGTATTGATAGACATTTAAAGAAAAATCCAAGCAAAACTGCAATCATTTGGGTTGGAGATGATCCGTCTGATACGAAAAAAATTTCTTACAAAGAACTTCATCAAAACGTTTGTAAAGCTGCAAACGGTTTAAAAAGTTTAGGTATACAAAAGGGAGATAGAGTAACAATTTATCTGACTATGATCCCCGAATTAGCTTACATAATGTTAGCTTGTGCGAGAATAGGTGCTGTCCATTCAATTATTTTTGGAGGTTTTTCACCTGATTCAATAGCTACTAGGATTACAGATTGCGAGTCTGAATACTTAATAACTGCAGATGAAGGAGTTAGAGGTGGAAAAATAATTCCGTTGAAAAAAATTGCTGATGAGGCCTTAGATCAATGTCCTGGAGTAAAAAAATGTGTAGTTGTTGAAAGAACTGGAAATCAAGTTGATTGGAACAATGAAAGAGATGTTTCTTATAAAGAGCTAATTTCATCTGCTCCATCAAAATGCGAGCCTGAGGAAATGGGCGCAGAAGACCCGCTGTTTATTTTATACACGTCTGGTTCTACCGGGAAGCCGAAAGGTGTTTTACACACTACGGGTGGATACATGGTTTATGCTTCGATGACCCATCAGTATATTTTTGACTATAAAGCTAATGATATTTATTGGTGTACGGCTGACATTGGTTGGGTAACAGGTCATAGTTATATTATTTACGGACCGCTCTCAAATGGAGCGACGACTATTATGTTTGAGGGAGTTCCAAATTATCCAGATAGTTCTAGATGGTGGCAGATAGTAGATAAATATAAAGTAAATATTTTTTATACCGCTCCTACAGCGATAAGAGCATTGATGCGAGAGGGTGATAAACCTGTAAAAAAAACAAGTAGAAAAACACTGAAATTATTAGGAACTGTCGGAGAACCCATAAATCCAGAGGCTTGGATGTGGTATTACAAAACAGTAGGTGACTCTAGATGTCCGATTGTAGATACCTGGTGGCAGACGGAAACTGGAGGAATTTTGATAGCGCCTCAACCTGGCGCCATAGATTTAAAGCCAGGGTCAGCAACTAAACCTTTTTATGGCATCAAACCAGTATTAGTTGATAAAGATGGAAAAACAATAAAAGGAGAAGGCAAAGGAAGACTTTGTATGGCTTCATCCTGGCCAGGTCAAATGCGAACGGTTTACGGAGACCATCAAAGATTTATAGACACTTATTTCTCTCAATTTGATGGAAAATATTTTACTGGGGATGGATGCCGAAGAGATAAAGATGGTTATTATTGGATTACAGGAAGGGTAGATGATGTGATCATTGTATCAGGCCATAACCTAGGGACAGCCGAAATTGAAAGCGCATTTGTAGCTCATCCTAAAGTAGCTGAAGCTGCTGTGGTTGGATTTCCACATAGCATAAAAGGTAACGGATTATATTGTTACGTTACTTTAAATGCTGGTGAAAACCCTACTGGAGATTTAGAGAGAGATCTTAAACTTTGGGTTAGAAAACAAATAGGCCCAATAGCAACACCAGATGTTATTCAATTTGCACCAGGATTACCAAAAACAAGATCTGGAAAAATTATGAGAAGAATTTTAAGAAAAATTGCTGCTAATGAGCCAGATAATTTAGGAGATACAACAACATTGGCGGATCCTAGTGTTGTAACATCTCTTGTAGAAAATAGACAAAATAAAGGTTAATTAAATTTTAAATTCTTAGTTAATTTTTTAAATTCGTCCTTCATCAAACCCCATTTTAAATGTATAGAGTTTAAAACGATTTTTTTATCAAGTGATTTTAATTCATCTGCAATTGGTGACCAATAATATAAAGCTTGGCCACTCTCTTGAAAGGGGTCATTTAAATGGTAGTTTGAAAAATTCACTTTATCTAATCTTTCTAAAAAGTTTTTTTTACCTCTATCAAAAATTTCGTCGCTTAATCCATTTTTTTTTTCCTTTTCTAAGATATTTAGAAAAATTTCTTTGCAATCATTTTCTTTCAAACGTTTCTCAGAAATAAGATAAGAGAATACATAAAAAGAACAATCTGCTAAAGCAACCACATAGATATTCCATTTTGCAATATTGATAGATTTTAAAAAAACTTCATCCTCCATCATGGCAATATACTTAACTCCAATTCTTGTTTTTAAATAACCGTATAAAGTTGTTTGAGAAACATGAGCAGATCTCTCTTGAATAAAGTTTTCTAAGTCTTTTTTTGATTTAATGCTTTTAAATAGTCCTGAAATTTTCCAAATAGGGATTACGTACTCCCAAATGTCTTTTAGAGTAGTTCTAAGAGTGTTTCTCAATTTATCTAGATTCAATTTCACGTTGTATATTAAAAACCCTTTATTTACTTGTCTTATAGCATTTCAATTTGGTTTTGGGGTCCTTTTTTCTCTTTTAATTCAACTCATAATGAGTATGCTCCCCAGCAATAAGAGTACTTTTTACGTAAAAAGTTAAAAAATAAATAGGGGGAAATATGTCAAATAAAGACGCATATTGGAATAAGACCAAAAACCATATGATAGTAACATTGGTTCTTTGGGCTTTCTTCTCATTAGTGATCTTCATGTTTGGTTCAGAACTGAACACGATGTCTTTTCTTGGCTATCCACTAGCATATTACATGACTGCGCAAGGTTCACTTCTTGCCTTTGTGATAATTTTGTTTTGGACTGCAAATAAACAAGAAAAAATCGACGAAGAACATGGTTTCTCAGAAAGAGAGGATGACTAATGTTTAAAGGAGATTTTATACAAAACCTTCCTAAAATATATGGTACCTACACTGGTGGCTTTTTAGTGTTCATCATTTTGATGGCATTAGCAGAGCAAGCAGGTGTGTCAGCTAAAAACATCGGAGTGATGTTCGTAGCTTTCACGGTATTGATTTATGCCTTAATTGGTTATTTATCAAGAACCGTTCAAGTAGATGCCTACTATGTTGCAGGAAGACAAGTGCCAACCGTATTTAACGGGATGGCAACAGCAGCTGACTGGATGTCAGGTGCATCATTCGTAGCTTTAGCGGGTGGAGTTTACTTTGGTGGCTATACTTACATGGCCTTCTTAGTAGGTTGGACAGGTGGATACGTACTTGTTGCAACTTTAATGGCTCCGTACCTAAGAAAGTTTGGATGTTACACAGTTCCTGATTTTATCGGAACACGATACGGTGGTAACCTCGTAAGAGCTTGCTCTGTATTCGTGCTTTTCATAGCATCATTTACTTATGTAACAGCACAAATTAATGCTACGGGAACAATTGCTTCAAGAGCTCTTGGAATTCCGTTCGAAGCAGGTGTATGGGTAGGATTAATAAGTATCCTTATCTGTTCAATGCTTGGGGGAATGAGAGCCGTAACTTGGACACAGGTTGCTCAGTACATTGTATTAATCATCGCATACTTAATACCAGTATTCTGGATTAGTTCTAACGTAGGTGGAGGAATTTTCCCTCACTTAATGCTAGGTGATGAAGTTGCAAGACTTGGCGAACTTGAACAACAATTTGGACTAGTTAAAAACAGCGCCGCAGATATGAAAGCAGCTGGGGTACCAGGAGGATTGAAATACATCTCTGGATCTCACTCTGGAGTACCTGAAGGTGGTATGGCTGTCTGGAAATACTTATCGTTAGCGATTTGTATGATGGTAGGAACTGCATCGTTACCTCATATCTTAATGAGATACTTTACAACTCCTACAGTAAGAGCAGCAAGAAAATCAGTAGCTTGGTCGCTATTCTTTATTTTCTTACTTTACTCTTCAGCGCCTATGTTAGCGACATTGTCTAAATTAGCATTGATGGATCCAAATCTACCAACTGGAATTATCGGAAAATCTATTTCTGAAGTTCAGTCAATAGAATGGGTGCAAAGATGGTCTGAAGTTAAACAAGTATTTATCGCAGACTTTAATGGTGACGGAATACTTCAGTTAAACGAATGGTTCATGAGAGGTGACGTTGTAGTATTAGCTACTCCAGAAGTAGCGGGTCTACCGTTCGTAATCTCAGGACTTGTGTTTGCTGGAGGTATGGCTGCTGCCATGTCAACTGCCGATGGATTAGTTCTTGCGATCTCAAATGCGTTATCACACGACATTTATTACAAGATCATCAATCCAAAAGCGGAAACTGCTAAAAGACTATTAGTTGCTCGTACACTTCTAGTAATAATCGGAGCTGCTGGTGCTTACATAGCCTCTTTCAGGCTAACAAGTATCTTAGGTTCGGTTGCTTGGGCATTCGACTTTGCAATGTCAGGTTTATTCTTCCCACTTGTACTTGGTGTATGGTGGAAGAGAGCTACTAGAGAAGGTGCAATCGCTGGTATAATGGCGGGAATTATTTCAGGAACAGTTTACTTAACGTGGGTGTTCCCTAAATTCTCAGTTCCAATATGGGGCGGTGTAAATACTCCATTCTTAGGTATTGATCACTTAAGATTTGGTTTAATTGGAGCACCAATTTGTTTAGTTGTAATGGTGGTAGTCAGCTTAATGACTAAAGAACCAAGTCCAGCTACACAAAAATTAGTAGACGACACAAGAATACCAACAGGTAAGGCTATTCTTGGTAAGCAACACTAATTAACAATTATTTAAAACTTAAAGGGGCGATTTATTCGCCCCTTTTTTTTTACCTAAATCATGATATTTTAAAAGTATGATACCAACTTGGGCAATTGTATTAGATTATATATTAGGTACCATAATGTGGACACTAATTGGCAGAGCTTTCATGAATATTTTTCAAAGAGAAGATTCGACTTTTTTTTTTATGAGAGTCTTTGTAAAATACACAAATCCAATTATTAATTTGTTTAAGTTCATAACTCCAAGTTTTCTTTTTGGGCCATTTATTGCTCTTTATGTAGCTTGGTTCTTCTATCTCTTCAGATTCTACGCAATGCCTTACATACTTGGTTATGATGTATGGGGGATGCTAGCTTTTCCATTAGAAAGCGATTTTTCAAGACAATTATATCAACTGTTTAATTAAGCTTATTTTTTGACAAAGTTAACTATTAAAATATAACTAAGGTATGACTAATACTATCAAAATTTCACCATCTATATTATCTGCAGATTTTAGTAAATTAGGTAGTGAAGTGATCTCGTTGGAAAAAGCTGGAGCAGATTATATCCATATTGACGTCATGGACGGACATTTCGTTCCAAATTTAACTATAGGTCCTGAAGTAATAAAAAAACTTAGACCTCTAACAAAAAAAATATTTGACGTACATTTAATGATATCGCCAGTAGATAATTTTATAAAAGATTTTGCTGATGCTGGGGCTGATATTATTACTTTCCACCCAGAAGCCACCAAAGATACTGCAAAAACAATAGATCTTATTAGAAAAGAAAGAAAAAAAGTAGGAATTTCACTTAAACCAAAATCTAAATTAGATTTAATCGAAAAATATTTAGATGATATCGATTTAGTTTTAATTATGAGTGTTGAGCCAGGTTTTGGTGGCCAAAAATTTATGCCTGAAGTTTTGGAAAAAACGGAGAGGCTTAAAGAAATTATTAAAAATAAAAAATTAAATATAGACATAGAAATTGATGGAGGTATTAATTTTGAAAATTGTACTTTGGCCAAACAGGCTGGGGCAAACATTCTTGTTTCAGGATCAACAATCTTTAAAGAAAATAAGGGCGATCTAAAAAAAAATATAGAAATTCTTAGAAAAAATTAATAGATGTTTGGCTTAAAAGGTGCCTATTTTTATTTGATTGCTCTTCAAGTAACTTTTATTAAGTTTTTTAAAAAAATATATTTCTCGACAAACCGTTACAACAATTCTCTCAAATCAAAAATACCAACACAAGTTTACTTTAGCCCCAATCCATTTTTACTATCCTTAATTTCTCCATATAAAAAAAGCTCTTTTAAAATTAATGATATAAATCCAAATGATTTTTGGTTAGAAAATAAAAAGTCTAAAATCAAAAAACATCACAATTTTTTATGGTTAAATCTTTTGGACAGAAAAATTGATGGTAAAAATATTCAGAGAATCATTTATCTTTGGATTCTAAAATATTCAAATTTCAAAAATAAAATTTGGGAGAATGCTATTTTAAGTTCTAGAGTAATTAGTTGGATGCTTAACATTGATATTATAATTAACAATGGAACATTTGATTTTAAAAAAAAAGTATTTCAAAATATTATTTACCAATGCAACCATTTGAGAAAAAATATAAAATACGAAAAGAACCCGGCAAAAAGGATTCAAGTACTTTCAGCTTTGATATTATCGGGTATTGTATTCAAAGAATACAGATCTAATTACGAAGTAGGGATTAAAGAACTTGAAAAATTTGTAAAGCATTATTTTGATAGTGATGGCTTTCCATTAACTAGAAATCCGAATGATTTAATTTTGTTTACTCAATATCTCATACTTTGTCATGAAAACATTAGTGAAGCGCAAGAATTTGTTCCTGAGTTTCTTGGTGAAATCATAAAAAAGAATTTGTTATGTATTAAGCTTTTCAAAACACCAGATGATAAATTACCCCTATTCAATGGCAGCTCTGAAAATAGTATTAATCATTTAGAAAAATACTTGGAAAAATTTAAATTAAGTAAGAAAGATAAAAAAAATACTGTAGGTGGAATTTTTTTTGCAAAATCGAAAAATCAAATTTTATATTTCGATATTGGTTCTCCTCCGGAAAAAAATTTTTCAAGAAATTATCAATCCGGCCCTTTATCTTTTGAGTATTATTTAGATGGCATAAAAATAATTTCAAATTCAGGTTTTGGAAATAACATTTCAACTAAAGCAGAATTAATAAGTAGATTAACAGCTAGTCAATCTACTTTGACTGTAAATGACACGAGTATTACTAAATTTGAGAGAAGCAAATTAATAAATAGAGTCTTTGGTAATTCCATTAAAAATACTTTTAAGATTCAAGAACTTGAATTTAAAAATAATGAAAATTACATTGGTTGTTTAGTCTCACATAATGGTTATGAAAAAAATTTTAGTTGCACTCACAAAAGAGAAATTTATTTAGATCATAAGAACAATTATTTAAGAGGTGTAGACCATATCTTAAAAAAAAGTGATGGAATACCTATAAGATATATTTTTAGATTTTATTTAAATCCAGAATTAGCAGCTGTCAAAACAATGAGTGGAAACAGTGCTCTGATACAAATATCAAAGAATAAATCCTTATTATTTAGAGTAAATAATGAGAGTATCAATATTGAGAAAAGCATATATCTCGGAGGGAAAAAAATATTAGATAGTACTTGTATAACTATTTCTGGTAATTTAGTTAATAAAAATAAATCTTTTAATTGGGAAATTAAGAAAAAAATTTAGAGATGAATCTTAAAATCAAAAATGCTTTAATTTCTGTTTCTGATAAAGAAAATATAAGTTCTCTTTTAAAAATTTTTAAGAAATATAATATAAAAATTATTAGTTCAGGTGGCACTTTCAAGAAGATCAAGAAATTAGGTTATAATTGTATTGAAATATCTAAATATACTGGATTTAAAGAAATGCTCGATGGCAGAGTAAAGACATTACATCCGAAAATTCACGCTGGAATATTACATGATAGACAAAATAAAATTCATAAAAATGAAATGGACAAGCAAAAATTTCCCTCTTTAGATTTAATTGTAGTAAACTTCTATCCTTTTCAAAACGTAGTAAGACACTCCAAAAACTCAAAAAATATAATTGAAAATATTGATATTGGAGGCCCTACAATGGTAAGGGCAGCAGCAAAAAACTTTAAAAACGTAGCAATAATTACAAATAAAAACGATTATCAATCATTAATTAAAGAAATTAAAAAAAATAGAGGTGGAACAAGTCTTAAGTTTAGAGAATTTATGTCGTCAAAAGCTTTTGGCTTGACTGCTTATTACGACTCTATGATTGCCAATTGGTTTAACAAAAAATTAAATATTAAGTTTCCAGAAAGAAAGACTTTGTTTGGAAGAAAATTTAAGGAGCTGAGATATGGAGAAAATCCACACCAAGAAAGTTCTATCTACATCAGTGATTATAATGATCGTGAGCTTGGTTTTACGCAGCTAAATGGAAGAGAATTAAGCTATAATAATTACAATGATATATTTGCTTCACTAGATCTCCTAATGTCAATTAAAGGCAAGTCCGGCACAGTTATTATAAAACACGCCAACCCATGTGGAGTTTCACAAAATAAAGACCCATTGACCTCCTTCAAAAATGCATATGCATGTGATCCGTTAAGTGCTTTCGGAGGTGTAATCGCATGCAACTATAAGATAAATAAAAAAATTGCTTTAGAAATTACTAAAAATTTTCTTGAGGTTATCCTCGCAAAAGGTTTCGACGTTGAAGCTTTAAAAATATTAAAGAGAAAAAAAAACCTAAGAATATTGGACATATCTAAATTCAAAGAAAAAAATATTTCTAAAATAAAAAATTTTGATGGATCATTTATAATACAAAATAAAGATCAAATTATTTTAGACAATAAAAAATTAAAATGTGTTACTAAGCTTAAACCTAACAAAAAAGACTTGAATGAGATAAGATTTGCTTTTAACGTTTGTAAATACGTAAAATCAAATGCTATAGTGCTCAGTAATAATTTTTCTACAATTGGAATTGGAGGTGGCCAACCAAGTAGATTGGATAGTTGTAAAATAGCAATACAAAAAGCAAAACGATTTCAATCAAAAAAAATTAAGAACTGCGTAGCAGCCTCTGATGCTTTTTTTCCATTTCCTGATGGGATTAAAATTTTGATAAATGCAGGTGTAAAAATTATTGTTCAACCTGGAGGCTCTATCAAAGACCAGGAAGTCATTAATGAGGCAAATAAGTCAAAAATCAAAATGCTTTTCACAGGCATAAGACACTTTAACCATTAACTAAATTTTATCTATCTTTGCGGCCAAGATAAAATCGCTTTCAGCTAATCCTTTTATGGCATGTGTAAATATTTTCACTCTACAATATCCCCATCCAAATGTTATGTCAGGGTGATGATTCTCTTTTTCAGCTATATCTCCGACTTTATTAATAAATTTTTGGCTTTCCTTAAAGTTTTTAAATGAAAATTCCTTAGTTAAATAATAATTTTCATCTTTATTACTCTTAACATTCCATCCGTCAACTTTTTTCAAATATTTATGAATCTCACTCTTATCAAACGGAGGAATATTTCCTTCGCAAGGGATACATTTTTTATCAGCTAAATCACTCATTTTAATGGAGCGGGCAAAGGGACTTGAACCCTCGACCTTCTCGTTGGCAACGAGACGCTCTACCACTGAGCTATGCCCGCAATATTATAAGTATAATATAAGGCCTCTAGAGCGGTCAATACTAATAAAATGTCACTATCGATGAAGTAAAAATTTTAATATGATGTTTTTATGAAAAATCTTCCTAAAGTAATTCCGGTGTTCCCTCTTAGCGGCGTAATTTACTTCCCAAAAACTAATTTACCTTTAAATATTTTTGAGGAAAGATATCTAGAGCTTGTCAATGATACTTACAAGAAAAACAAACTGATGGGTATGGTACAATCAAATAGAGAAGGAAGCGATATTTATAAAATTGGGTGTCTAGGAAGAATAAGTGATTTTCAAAAGATTAGAGATGGTAGAATTTTAATTAATCTTACCGGAATTACAAGATTTAAGATATTAGAGGAAGTAAATAATAATAAAATTTATAGAGAATTTAAAGTTGATTACAAACATTTTGAATCGGATGTAGGTGGCTCTCTAGAAGTTGAAAATATACAAAGCATTATGGATAAAGCTAAAATTTTTTTTAGAAAGAATGGCTTGCTACTTAACTGGCGAGAATTTGAAAAACTTGATGAAATACAAAAAGTAAATACTCTTTCGATGATATCACCCGTAACTAATGAGGAAAAACAAAAACTTTTAGAAACCGTGACTAATAAAGATAGAGCAAAAATTCTTGAGGAAATTATAAGTTTCTACTCGCATCAAGTAAGTTACAATAATAAAACAATTCAATAGAAATTAGTTTGCAGACTTGTTCATAGAGTCAAAAAAGTCTGAATTGTTTTTTGTATTTTTTAGTTTTGAAATTAAAAACTCAATACCATCCATTGTTCCCATCGGGCTTATAATTCTTCTAAGCACGTTCATCTTTGATAGCTCGTCTTTTGCAAATAACAACTCTTCTCTTCTAGTGCCAGATCTTGTTATATCTAGAGCTGGGTAAATTCTCTTATCTGCAACTTTTCTATCTAAAATCAATTCAGAATTACCAGTTCCCTTAAATTCTTCAAAAATTACTTCATCCATTCTACTTCCTGTATCAATTAAAGCAGTGGAAATTATCGTTAACGATCCTCCCTCCTCAACATTTCTTGCTGCACCAAAAAATCTTTTTGGTCTTTGAAGTGCATTTGCATCAACACCTCCTGTAAGAACTTTACCTGAACTTGGAATAACTGCATTATACGCCCTTCCCAACCTAGTTATGGAGTCTAAAAGTATTACTACATCTTTCTTGTGTTCGACTAATCTTTTTGCTTTCTCTATGACCATTTCAGCTACCGCAACATGTCTTGAAGCCGGTTCGTCAAAAGTTGATGCTACTACCTCTCCTTTGACTGATCTTTGCATGTCGGTAACTTCCTCGGGCCTTTCGTCAATTAAAAGTACCATTAAATAGCACTCTGGGTGGTTTGCAGTAATAGATTGTGCAATATTTTGAAGAATTATTGTTTTGCCGGCCCTTGGTGGGGACACGATTAAAGATCTCTGCCCTTTTCCAATCGGACTTACTAAGTCAATCAATCTTGCTGTGTTATCTGGTTTTTTTTCAATTTTTACGCTTTCGACTTCTAATTTAATTCTTTCGTTAGGATAAAGAGGAGTAAGGTTGTCAAAAGCAATTTTATTTTTTCCTTTTTCAGGGTTGTCAAAATTAATATTGTTAACCTTAAGCAATGCAAAATACCTCTCCGCATCTTTAGGTCCTCTTATTTCTCCCTCAACCGAGTCCCCGGTTCTTAAACCAAATCTTCTTATTTGACTGGGACTTACATAAATATCGTCTGGACCGGGAAGATAATTTGACTCTATTGCACGCAAGAAACCAAAACCATCTTGTAATACTTCTAATACCCCGGTAGCAGTAATTTGTTCATTTTTCTCGGCCAGTTTTTTTAGTATTGCAAAAAGTATTTCTTGCTTCCTTAAAGTACTTGGGTTTTCAATGCCTAATTTTTCAGCTTCACTGATAAGCTCTGCAGGGTTTTTTTGCTTTAATTCTTGTAAATTCATGTGATTGTTTTTGATTAAAAGGAATGTATTAAAAATATAAGTTTTTTTAAAAAAAATTCAAGCCCGAGATTCCTTTTAATCAATAAAAAAGGTGGAAAATTAAGCTTTTTGGATTCAATTTAGGCAATATTATTATTTTTTTTATTAAAATTGAGGAAATTATCTCAATTTTAGCAGATATTTGAAGTCTACAATCTGTCAAATTCACTTATAAATTTTTTTACACTATGCCAGTCTGTAAACTCATAAACATTGTTTGTATTTGTGGGTCCCTTAGTAATAAGCATTATTAGCCTTATTATATTTTTATTAATAAAACCTAATTTAGGGTAATCGATTTTACCGGCAAACACTCCTAATTTATTTGGACGCCAGTTAGATTTTTTTAAAAACTTAATTATGTAAGGATTTGTTTCGGGAGAATTTTTTTCTGGCTTGCGAGCGACAACATTAACTGAAAAAAAAGCGCTTTTTTTTTTTTCTAAAATATCCTTATTATTTTTAATAAATTTATAAATATTCGGACTATGTCTTCCATACCTAATACTTGCACCAATTATTACTTGATCGTATTTATCTATTTCTTTATTAAAAGCTTCCTCTAAAGAAGTAATTTCATAAGAGTTTTTGTTGATAGAGTTGTTCTTAATTGACTCACAAATCTTTTTAGTTTGACCGTCTGTAGTTGAATATATTATTAAAGAATTCATCTTTTTCTAATAAACATATCTTTTAATTAAGTGTTGGAACAATTCTATGTGTTGAGAGCTATCGTTAAGACAAGGTATAAGATCAAAATTTTCTCCTCCGCTGTTTATAAAAGTTTCTCTTCCAGCCATATTTATTTCTTCCAACGTTTCTACACAGTCGGATGCAAACCCAGGGCAAATTATTAATAAATTTTTAATTCCTTCTTTAGGCAATCTTTCAAGCGTTTTATCTGTGTATGGCTTTAGCCATTCTTGCGGTCCAAACCTTGATTGAAATGTAGTCTTAATTACAATTTTACTAAATTTTTCACTAATTAACCTAGTGGTTTTCTGACAATAACATTGGTATGGATCCCCTTTATCAAAATAAGATTTTGGTATTCCATGGTACGAGGAGATAATAAGGTCTGGTTTCCATTTAATTTGTTTAATTTTTTTCTCAATACTCCCAACTAATGCATCAATGTATTTTGGTTCACTTTCGTAGTGAGGTATTATTTGAAGGCTCGGTTGCCATCTCATATTCATTAACGATCGATATACTTCATCGCAAACCGTAGCTGTTGTTGCTGCAGCGTATTGGGGATATAAAGGTAGTACCACTAAGTGCTCACATCCCTCCTCTTTAAGTTTGATAAGGCGTGAGTTAATACTTGGATTTCCATATCTCATTGCAAAATCTACAATAACTTTTTCATTTCCAATTTTATCACTAAGCTTTGCCGCTTGACTTCTAGTAAAGAATAACAACGGTGATTCATTTGTATCTTTCCTCCAAATTTTCTTATATGCGTGAGCTGTTTTTGAAGGTCTAAAAGTTAAGATAAATAAATTCAGGATTAATTGCCAAATTATGGGATTTACTTCAATAACTCTTCTGTCTGAAAGAAATTCTTTTAGATACCTTCTAATGTCCCACCAATTTGTTGAGTCTGGTGTCCCTAAATTAATTATAAGGACGCCGGTTTTTCCAAATTTGATTTTAGGATGTTCTTTATCCATTAATAATTCCTATAAAATTTAATTAATCTTGCTAGTTTATCAGGATCCGTTTCTGGAAGTAAACCGTGACCTAAGTTAAAAACATAAGGTCTATCCTGAAAAATTTTAATATATTTCGTCGCTACTTTAATCATTTCATCTTCTGGCTTAAGCAAAACTTTTGGATCAAGACCCCCTTGTATAACTACATCTGTAAGATTGTTTTTTGCCCACTCGGGGTCGATTTCATAATCTATATTGATACCATCCGGTTTAACGAAGTTATTGAATTCTTGATATTTTAGTTTGATCCCTTTTGGGAAACAAATATTAGAAATTTTTTTCTTTTTACAAAATTCTACAATTTTGGCATTAGGTATATAGCAAAAGTCTTGAATATTTGCTGACGGAATTAATCCCGCCCAAGAGTCGAATATTTGTACAACATCTGCTCCAGCGTCTACTTGGTTTTGAATATGAATATTTAAAATTCTAATAAGTTCACTAATTAAATCACTCAACTTTAAATCTTTATTGTTTAATTTTTTTAGATTTAAATTGTTATCGGCTTTTTTTATGCCTAGCATGTAAACTAATAATGTCCACGGAGCACCAATAAATGAAATAAGTGATTTCTCTTTTGGTAATTTTTTTCTCGTAATATCTATTGCTCTATAAACTGGAGATAATTTTTTAGAAAAGCTTTCTTTATTAGCTTTTAAAATATTATCCATATTTAAATTTCCTAGAACTGGACCTTCATTTTTTATAAAATTGACTTCCTGTCCTAACGCATAAGGAACCATTAAAATATCAGAAAAAATTATAGCTGAATCTAAGTCGAATCTTTTTATTGGTTGTAAAGTGATTTCAGAGCTCAATTCACTGTTTAAACAAAGATTAATAAAATTTTGATTTTTAGATCTTATTTCTCTAAATTCAGGTAAATATCTACCTGCTTGTCTCATAAACCAAAGGGATTTACAAGAAATTTTATCATGGAGTATTTTGCTAAGATTAATCATATATATTAATTTTTTTTATAGGTTGTAGTAGTTTATTGTCCTGTTAAATGTTCGTATAACTTTTTATACATATTTTATACATACATAAGTTAATAATTTTTTTCAAAACTGCTTAATTTTGTAGATTGTATTAATTTTATAAACATTAGTAAAACAACATTATTAACACTTAATAAAATGTTAAAATTTTGTTAATTAATGTTAGTTTTTCTATATTTTTTTTTGTTAGCAGTGGAAAAAGATAGTTTATTATCAATTTATTAACAAATTTATGAACGAAAAATACAATGTATATCTTGTGTCTGACTCAACTGGTGAAACTCTTGATAGAATATTTCTTTCCTTAAAATCACAATTTGCCAATTTCACGTACAACAAAAAAGAGTTTGCTTTCATTAGAACCGAGCAACAAATTGATAAGATCATTAAAGAATGTAACGATTTAGAAAACTCTATTATTCTTTACACAATTGTTGAAACAAAGTTAGCAAAATACATAGCAAAGGAAAGTGGGAAAAATAATGTGCCATGTTTCGGAATTTTAGGAAACTTAATATTAAGCTTTTCAAAGCTTTTGAACCAAAAGGCCATACACAAACCAAGCGCACAACACGTCCTAGATGACGATTACTATAAAAGAATAGAGGCCATACAATTTACGATGTCTCACGATGACGGAAAGAAAGTTGATGATATTAATGAAGCTGATGTAATTTTACTAGGTGTGAGCAGAACAAGTAAAACCCCAACATCTATTTATTTGGCTAATAGAGGTTTCAAAACAATCAACATACCTCTAGTATTAGATCAAAAATTACCAGAGGGACTAAATTTTAATAAAAAAGCATGTATTATTGGTCTGATTGCTGATCCAGAAAGATTGGCTGATATCAGAAGAAACAGAGTTGCTATCATGAAAGATCACAACCTAAAAGAATACACAGATATTGAATTTATCAAAAAAGAGATATTTGATTCCAAAAATTTGTTCAAAAAAAATAATTGGCCTACAATTGATGTCACTAGACGATCAGTAGAAGAAACCGCAGCCTCAATCTTGAAAATAATTGAAATAAAGAAACTCAAATGAAATTAATTTTGGCATCAAAAAGTGGCGTAAGAAAACAAATTCTTGATAATTATAATATTGATTGTGAAGTTGTAGTTTCAAACGTAGATGAAGACGAGGTAAAATTTTCGCTACTTGCTGAAGGAGCTGATCCAGCTTTAATTTCTAAAAATCTCGCTGAAATAAAATCTATTAAAGTTAGTAATAGAAATCCAAATCAACTTGTTTTAGGAGCCGACAGCGTTATATCACTCAATAATGAAATAATTAATAAACCAAGATCAAGAGATGAAGCTTTAGAGATTCTTAAAAAACTAAATAATTCAAAACACTATCTTATAAGTTCAGTATGTATCTCAAAAAATGGATCGATGATTTGGAATTATACAGACTCATCAGAACTTAAAATGAAAAACCTTTCCAATGATCAACTAGAAAATTATTTAAAAAAAATAAGCACAGAAACTTTATTAGCTTATGGCGTTTATCAAGTAGAAGCTAACGGATTGGAGCTATTCGAATACGTAAAAGGCGATCATAATTCAATTATGGGTTTGCCTATAAAACATATAATCAATTATATTAATCAATATAAAAATGACTAAAAAATTTGGTATAATCGGAAATCCCATAGAGCATTCCTTGTCTCCTATTCTTCACAACTATTGGTTCAAAAAGTATAAAATCGACGCAACTTACTCTATAATAAAGGTTGAAGAAAACGAATTAGTTGGCGTCATTAAAAAAATTAAAGATAAAGAGCTAAGTGGCATCAACATCACATTGCCTTATAAACAAAAAATTGTATCTAGTTTAGACATAATTGTAAACGACGCGGAAATCACTAGTTCTGTTAATACTGTATATCTTGGAAATGATAGAACCGTTATTGGTGAAAACACGGATGTATATGGTTTGCAGGCCGCTTATTTAAAAGAGGTGGAAAACATACCTAATAAGAAAGCTTTAATTATTGGAGCCGGAGGAGTCTCGCCATCAGTAATATTATCTCTAAATAAATCAGGGGTAAAAAGCATTTCGATTACGAATAGAACCAAAGAAAAATGTATTTTCTTAAAGAAAAAATTTAATAATTTAGAGATTCTTTCTTGGACTGATTTAGAACAAAATTTGAAAAATTTCGATATTATCGTAAATGCAACCAGCTTAGGATTAAAAAATTATCAAGATTTTGAATTTGATTTTAAAAATGTAAAACAAGATTTGATTTATATAGACACTATCTACAATCCATTAGAAACAAAGACCCTAAAATATTTAAAAGAAAAAGACATAAAAGTTTTTAATGGACTTGAAATGTTCATTTATCAAGGGCAAAAATCTTTTTATCTGTGGAATAAAATTAATCCTGAAATTGACCAAAAATTAGTAGAATTATTATTATCAAAATTAAAATGAGAAAAATAGGCATTACAGGTTCTTTAGCATCTGGCAAAACCTCATCCAGTAAAATTTTATCCCATAATAGAGGACCACTTTTTAGCGCTGATAAAGAAGTTTTAAAATTATATAAAAGAAAAGCTTTTAAAAGATTGATTTCAAAAAAATTCAGAATCAAAAAAAATCAAAATATCAAAAGAGAA
Source organism: uncultured Pelagibacteraceae bacterium (assembly GCA_902630665.1). Taxonomy (GTDB): domain Bacteria; phylum Pseudomonadota; class Alphaproteobacteria; order Pelagibacterales; family Pelagibacteraceae; genus Pelagilacustribacter. Next base: position 67,870 of record CACOVP010000002.1, on the reverse strand, counting down.
TTAAAAAAAAAAATTACAAAAGATAGGTCTACTATAAATAAATTAGAAAAAATTATTCATCCTTTAGTAAGAAGGGAAATGCACAATTTTATAAAAAAAAATTCTCATAAAAGATTTGTCTTTTTCGAGATACCACTATTGGTAGAAAGCAAATTAATGAAAATATTTGATCTAATTTTTTTCATCAAAGCCAAAAAGAGTACTAGACTTCGAAGATTTAGGGCAAGTGGAGGTGACAAAAAACTATTTGAGATTCTCAATAAAAAGCAATTAAGTGATAAAAAAAAATCAGAACAATGTCATCACGTGGTTGTTAATGAAAAAACTTTAAAGTTTTTAAAAAAAAGATTATTAGATATATTTAAGTATTATGAAAGAGATATTTCTTGACACAGAAACTACTGGCTTATCATTTAATGAAGGCCATAGAATTGTAGAAATTGCCTGCATTGAAACCCAAGATCTCATTGCCACAGGAAAGGTGTTTCACAAGATAATAAATCCTGAGAGAGATGTTCCTGAATCAGCCTTTAGAATACATGGTTTTTCAAGTGATTTTTTAAAAGATAAAGAAACATTTAAGATGATAGCTGACCAGTTTTTGGATTTTATAAAAGGAAAAAAAATTATAATTCACAATGCTTCATTTGATTTAAGTTTTTTAAAAGGAGAAATAAATAAAATTGGTATTAAAGATAAAATTGACGAAAAAATGGTAGTAGATTCACTTGAAGTTGCAAGAAATAAGTTTCCTGGGTCATCAAATTCATTAGATGCGTTATGTAAAAAATTTAACATTGACCTATCAAAAAGAACTAAACATAATGCCTTATTAGATTGTGAATTATTAAGAGAAGTTTATATAAATTTATTAGATGTAAAAGAACCAAAATTTAATTTACCATCCAATACATTAGAGGATAATTTTTTTAAGAACAAAAACTATAATAAAGAAGTTCTGAGCATTCCAGAGGAAGAAATTAAATTACACAAAGAGTTTATAAAAAAAGAATTGAAAAAAAATTTTTACTGAATTTTTTTCATTTGATAAAGTTTTTCAAAATCTACTTTTTCGCTAATTTTTATATCTTTGAAACCTGAATTTTCAAACAAATTTACAAAGATTCCTCTTAGCTCAGAATAAATATTTGACGGTACTTCAACTAATACAATTTTTTCGACTTCTTTTTTTTCTATATTATCTTTTGAAAGTTCAATTATAGCTGAATAAACAATTCTTGTATTAATCATTTCAAAATTGTCCTCTACAGGTTTTAAATTCAACGACGTCAAAACTTCAATTAAATTCTGACGTATTTGATTACTCTTAATATCTATATTAATTTTGTATTTAGAAATATCTTTAGAAAGTAAAAAAAAAGTTTTAGAATTAGGTATACTAAAGTTTAATTCTTTTATGTATTTTCCAATAATCTTATAACTCATCTTTACCTTTGTCGATTATTTCACCGTCTATAGTTCTATCGTTCTTCTTTTTTTTGCCAATAGTTGTTTTATTCTTAAAAGCTAATTTAAAAAGCATATTTCTAGTAAAAGGGAATAATAGAATGAACCCTAATGTATCTGTAAAAAAACCCGGAATAATTAATAATAACGCAGCTATTGCTATTGATGCTCCAGAAATTAATTCGTAAACAGGAACTTTATTTTGATAAAGGTTTATTATACCCGATCTTAAGGTCTGAAGCCCTTGAATTCTGGCATAATAAACACCAATAATTGCGGTTAAAAATATAAGGGCAACAGTGTTCAAAGCTCCTATTTCACCCCCAATTTTAATCATTAGAAATATTTCTAACGCAGGTATACCAATAAAAAGTAAAAAAAATGTGTTCATTTGTCTGATACAAAATTATATTATTCATGTATATTTATCAAATTATGAGTAATAGTTTTGGTTATTTAGATATAATTTTACTTGGAATGATCGCAGGATTTATAATCTTGAGATTGAGAAGCATCCTAGGAAGAAAAACTGGGCATGAGTCAAAAATCTATCCAAATTTTGCTGAAAAAGAATTCAGTATGCCACAAAAGGATGTGCAACCAATTAAGAAAAATTTAGAAATTCTAGAGGGAAAAGATAAAAAAGAATTCTTAAAGGGTGCCGAAATAGCATATGAAAGTATTTTAACTTCTTTTGCTAACGGGGATTTAATAAAATTAAAAGCTTTGCTTGGGTCTAATATGTTTTCAAATTTTTCCGAAGCTATTAAAACAAGAAATAAAGAAAATATAAAATCTGAATTTACATTTATCGGAGTAAAGGAGTCCTCAGTTGAAAAATATGAAAAGATTAAAGACAATCTATTTGCTACAGTAAAATTTGTTGCTGAGGTAATTTCTGTAAAAAGAGATAAAGATAATAAAATAATTGAGGGCAACCCTGATAAAATAAAATTTGTTACTGATAATTGGAAATTTACAAAAAATATTAATAACAAAAGTCCAAACTGGTATTTATCTGAAATCATCAGCTAGTGATAAAAAAAAAAGATCTTTCCCAAGAGGATAAAAAAACCTGGGAAGATTATATAAAAGATCCATCAGACATTTACGATAAAGATACAAATAATCGAAAAGTAATTAGGAAAGAAAGATTTAAATTTGATTTACACGGTTTTACTTTAGATGATGCAAATAAGAAAGTAAGACAAATACTACTTTTTTGCGTCGAGAAAAAGTATAAAGAATTGTTATTGATTACGGGTAAGGGACTACATTCTACAAGTGATAAAGACGCTTATATTTCTAAAGACCTTGGAAAATTAAAATATTCTGTCCCAGATTTTATTAAATCTGATATTGAGCTTAATAGATTAATCATTTCTATCAATGAAGCCGAAGTTAAAGATGGTGGAGAAGGAGCAATTTTAATAAAATTAAAAAATTTATAATATAAATTTTGATAGATCTGTATCTTTAACTAGATTGCCTAAATTATCTTTAACAAACTTTTTATCTACTGTAATTGTTTCCCCAGCTTTATCGGTAGCGTTAAAACTGATATCATCTAATACTTTTTCAATAATAGTGTGAAGTCTTCTTGCTCCAATATTCTCAACAGAGGAGTTAACTTCTGCAGATATTTTTGCAAGCATATCAATTCCATCATCTGAAAACTCAAGATTAACATCCTCAGTTTTTAAAAGTGCTTTGTATTGTTTTATTAAACTATTATCAGGTTCTTTAAGGATTCTTTTGAAATCTTCCTCATTTAAAGCATTCAACTCTACTCTTATTGGTAATCTTCCTTGTAACTCTGGTAATAGGTCAGACGGTTTAGCTAATTGGAAAGCTCCTGATGCAATAAATAAAATATGATCAGTTTTTATAGGACCATGTTTAGTGCTTACTGTAGTTCCTTCAATTAATGGTAATAAGTCCCTTTGTACTCCTTCTCTAGAAACATCACCTCCTACCCTGTCACTTCTTGCTGAAACTTTATCGATTTCATCTAAAAAAACTATTCCATTCTCTTCAGTAGCTTTTTTAGCCTCTTTAATGATCTTATCTTCCTCAATCATTTTATCAGATTCTTGCGCTACTAAAATTGCGTGGGACTCTTTTACAGACATTTTTTTCTTTTTACCTTTTTTTCCTCCCATTGATTTACCTAAAATATCTCCTAGGTTAACCATACCAACATTTCCACCAGGCATTCCAGGTATTTCAAAGCCCTGAATTCCAGATGAAGAGTCCTGAACTTCTATTTCTATCTCGTTATTGTCAAGATCACCGTTTCTAAGCCTTTTTCTAAAACTTTCTCTTGTTGCAACACTTGCTTTATTACCAACTAGTGCATCTAATACTTTTTCCTCTGCCTTTAATTCGGCTTTGGCTTTTACTTCTTTTCTTTTTCTTTCTCTTTCCATTGCTATAGCTATTTCTATTAAATCCCTTATGATTTGCTCTACGTCTCTGCCAACGTAACCTACCTCAGTAAACCTTGTCGCTTCCACCTTTATAAATGGTGCTTCAGCTAGTCTAGAAAGTCTTCTAGAAATCTCTGTTTTACCTACACCTGTTGGGCCAATCATTAGAATATTTTTCGGTAATACTTCATCCCTCATTTCATCGGTAAGAGCTTGCCTTCTCCATCTATTTCTTAATGCTACTGCTACAGCTTTTTTTGCTTCTTTTTGACCGATTACAAATCTATCTAACTCAGAAACTATTTCTCTTGGTGAAAGAGCGCTGACTTTTGAGCTATCAGTCTTAGATCCTTTTACAAGTTTTAAATTTGTTTCCTTTTTAGATTTAGACATTTAAATTTTTTCTATTGTTACGTTATTATTTGTAAATACACAGATATCCGATGCAACTTTCAAAGCTTTTCTTGCTATCTCCTCTACTTTCATATCAGTTTCGATTAGTACCTTTGCAGCTGCAAGAGCGTAGTTTCCTCCAGATCCAATTCCAATTATCCCATCTTCTGGTTCTAATACATCACCAGTCCCAGAAATTATGAAGCTGTGATTTTTATCTGCTACTGCCATCAAAGCCTCCAGTCTTCTCAAAAACTTATCACTTCTCCAATCTTTTGCTAACTCAACAGCTGCTCTTTGCAAGTTTCCCGCATGCTTTTCTAATTTCGCTTCAAGCCTTTCAAATAAAGTTAAAGCATCCGCAGTTGAGCCGGCAAATCCTGCGATTACTCCTCTGTTTTCAATTTTTCTAACTTTTTTAGCCTTACTTTTTAAAACTGTGTTGCCAAGACTGACTTGACCGTCACCTGCTACAATGGTCTCCCCGCCCTTTCGAAGAAGGACAATTGTAGTGCCGTGCCATTTTTCAGCTGTATTCATGAAGTTATATGTGGAGATTATTTTGAGATCTTCAATAGTGATTTATTGATAAAATGAACATTTAAATATATATCAAAGGTTAATTAGGTAAAGCTTATGATTAGAAAAGCGAAAATTACAAGAAAAACAAAAGAGACTAGTATTTCTGTCGCGGTCAATCTAGACGGTAAGGGAAAGTATAAAATTAAAACTGGAATAGGTTTTTTAGACCACATGCTTGAGCAATTATCTAAGCACTCATTAATAGACTTAGAAGTAAAAGCAAAGGGTGACACACATATAGATTTACACCACACTACTGAAGATACAGGTATAGCTATCGGAGAAGCTATAAAAAAAGCAGCAGGTAATCGAAAAGGAATTACAAGATATGCATCAACAATGATACCTATGGATGAAACTTTAAGCCGAGTTTCAATAGATGTATCGAATAGACCTTACTTAATCTGGAAAGTAAACCTGCCGGTTGAGAAACTTGGCGAGATGGACACAGAATTATTTAAAGAGTGGTTCCAAGCATTCTCACAATCAGCTGGGGTTACTTTACACATAGAAAATATTTACGGTGAAAATAGTCACCACAAGATTGAGTCATGTTATAAGGGTTTAGCTAGATCATTAAAAGATGCTTTAGCGATTGATAAAAGAATTAAAAACTCAATACCTTCGACAAAAGGCTCTATTTAATTTGATGAACGTCACTATTGTTGACTACCAATCGGGCAATATAAGCTCTGTCATAAATTCTTTTACAGAGGTAGCTAAAGGTAAAGTTAAAATAGAGGTAACTTCAGAAATTAATAAAATTAAGTCTTGTGACAAGATTGTTTTACCAGGACAAGGATCATTTAAAAGCTGTGTAGACTCTTTAAATAAAATTTCTGGATTAGTAGAAACACTAAAAGATTTTGCAATCACAAATAAGAAACCTTTATTAGGAATTTGTGTAGGCTTACAAATGTTTGCAGATATAGGGTATGAAGAAGCAGAAACAAAAGGATTAGGTTGGATCTCTGGCAAAGTTTCTAAAATAGATAATCAAAATGGAAAATTTAAACTTCCACATATTGGTTGGAACGAAATTGAAATTCAAAAGGAAAGTAAAATGTTTAAGGATATAAAAAATAAATCTCATATGTATTTTGTCCATAGTTACGAATTTATTCCTGAAGATAATTCAATCATTTCAGCGACAACAAATTACTCATCAAAAATTGTCTGTGCTGTCGAGAGAGATAATTTATTTGGAACACAGTTTCACCCTGAGAAGAGCGATAAAATCGGATTAAAAGTAATTGATAACTTTTTAAATTTATAATGAAAATATTTCCTGCAATAGATATAAAAGATAAGAAATGCGTAAGATTAATCAAAGGTGACTTCGAAAATAAAACTGAATATAAAACTTCACCTATTGAGCAAGCAGCGAAATTTAAAGATCATGGCTTTAAAAATTTACACATTGTTGATCTAGACGGAGCTTTGACGGGCAAAACAGTCAATTTAGATATTATAAAAGAAATAGTGAGTAAATACGATTTGAAAATCGAAATAGGTGGCGGTGTTAGATCTCTCGATAGTATCAAACAATACGTCGATACTGGTGTTGAGAAAGTAATTTTAGGAAGTGGTGCTATTAAAAATAAAGAATTTTTAAAAGAGTCTTGTGTAAAATTTAAAGGTCAAATTGCTTTGGGTTTAGATGCAAAAGATGGCAACCTTTCTGTATCAGGCTGGAGAGAAAATCTAGAAATTAAAACCACAGATTTTTTAAAAGAAGTAAATGACTTTGGCATTAGCAGAATTATTTTTACAGACATAAATAGAGATGGAATGAAAACTAGCCCCAACTTAGACGAGAGTGTGAAAATTGCAGGGCTTTCTAATTGTCCTGTTGTTATTTCAGGAGGCGTTTCTTCAATTAATGACATTAAGAAGGCTAAGGAGTTAAATAATAAAAAAATTGAAGGTATTATTGTTGGTAAAGCTATTTACGATGGTGATATTAAGCTTGATGAGTTAGCAAAGGAGATTAATGCTTAAAAATAGAATTATACCTTGCCTTGATGTTAAAGATGGAAGAGTTGTTAAAGGTATTAACTTTGTTGAATTAAAAGATGCCGGTGATCCAGTAGAACAAGCTAAAATTTATAGTGACGGTGGGGCTGACGAGATCTGTTTTCTTGATATTACCGCTTCAAATGAAAACAGAGAAACGATCATTGATATTGTTAAAAAAACTGCAAAAGAATGTTTCGTTCCTTTAACCGTTGGAGGTGGAGTAAGAACTATTCAAAATATTACCGATTTATTGTTGGCCGGTGCAGATAAAGTCTCTATTAATACTGCCGCTGTAAAAAATATTGACCTTGTTAAGGAATCTTCAAAAAAATTTGGATCTCAATGCATTGTTGTTGCGATTGACGCAAAAAAAGTTTCAGAAAATAAATGGGAAGTGTTTACACACGGTGGAAGAAATAAAACTGGTATCGATGTAGTGGATTTTGCTAAAAAAGTTGAGGAAAATGGAGCCGGAGAAATTTTATTAACTTCAATGGATAAAGATGGAACTAAATCTGGTTACGATGTTGATTTATTAAAAACAATTACAAATAACACCAATATTCCTGTAATAGCATCCGGTGGAGTTGGAACTCTAGATCATTTATATGATGGTATAGTTAAAGGTGGAGCAAGTGCAGTTTTAGCTGCTTCTATTTTTCATTATGGTGAATTTAAAATCAAAGATGCCAAAGAATATTTGAATTCTAAAAATGTTTCGGTAAGGTTATAAAATGTTTGAAAACTTAGAACAGTTAATTAAAACAATCAGAGAGAGAAAAAATTCTTCTCCAGATAAGTCTTATACTAATAAACTTTTGAACGACAAAAACCTAAGTGTTTCAAAAGTAAAAGAGGAAATAGGTGAATTAATAGAATCTGTGGAAAAAAATTCAAATAAGATACACGAAGCTGCTGATGTGGTTTATCATTTGATGGTTTACTTGGAAGCTAACAACATTAAAATTGAAGATGTGATGAGCGAACTTAAGAAAAGACAGAAATGAGTTACGATAAAAATAATATATTTGCTAAAATTTTAAGAGGAGAAATTCCGTGTAAAAAAGTTTATGAAAATGATCATGTTTTAGCTTTTCATGATATTAATCCTCAAAAGAAAGTTCATGTTTTAGTTATTCCTAAAGGTGAATACGTAGATCTTAATGATTTCAACAACAAAGCTTCAGATAAAGAGATTGTAGAGTTAAACAAAGCAGTAACGCATGTCGCAAACTTAGTTGGCGCAAAAGATAAAGGATATCGAGCTTTAACTAATATTGGAAGTGATGGCGGTCAGGAGGTTCCTCATCTACACTTTCATATATTTGCAGGTGAAAAGATCGGAAAGATGGTTAGCTGATGGTTTCAAGAGTAAAAAGATATTTCTTAGAAATAAAAGATTTTTCAAAAACTGTTGATTTAAATCTTCCAGAAAGCTTTCAAATTATTTTGGATGATAAAGATAATTTCCACTTAAACAGATTTTTCTATAAACAAATAGGCGTAGATCACTATTGGAGAGACAGATTGCTTTGGTCTGATAGTGAGTGGGTAAAGTATGTTACGAATAAAAATTTAGAAACGCATATTCTTAAAAATGGCCAAGATTTAGTAGGATATTACGAACAAGAATATCATCCTGGATCAAATGAAGTAGAGCTTATCAATTTAGGAGTATTAAAAGAATTTAGAGGTTTGAAGCTTGGCTCAACACTTGTAAATCATGCTATTGCAAGTGCATCAAGAAAAAATCCTAGTAGAATGTGGGTTCATACTTGTAGTTTAGACCACAAACATGCATTACAAAATTATAAATCCAAAGGCTTTGAAATTTTCAAAGAAGAAGAAATTGATTTTGTAGCTTAGTTTATTTCAGGCACTTTAAAGGTACCTTTTTTAAAAACATCATTTTTAGCAACTATGTTTAGGGAGAAATTTATATTATTATTGTATTGATCTTTAATCTCCCAACCTTTCAAATTTAGATCTTTTTTGTTAAAAAAAATTGTAATTTCGTTATCACCAAAATAAATAAGCTTAACTACTTTATCAGTTAATTCTAATTCCCCTGATTGCACAATTTCTAAAAGTTTATCTTTATATAATATACTTAGGAATGGAGATTTCGAAATAGGATAATGATAAGTTTTATTATATCTTTTCTGGGTTATTGCCAGCCTCTTATTATTAATAACTAATTCTTTTTCCTTATCGTCAAAGTAATTGCATTTTAATTTTCCAGGAAACTCTAAAATACAACTACCCCTTTCTGTTTTTTCATTAATCATTTGATCAAATGTAAATTCTAATGAATTTAAGTTATTTAATTGAGCAATTATTTGATCTTTTTCATTAGCTAATAAACTCGTTGTTATTAATAGAAAAAACGAGATTAAAAATTTTTCTTTAAAGAACTTCACGTTTACCAACATGATTTGCCTTACTAACAATACCTTTTTCTTCCATCATATCAATAATTCTTGCAGCTCTATTGTATCCGATCTGTAATTTTCTCTGTAAGAAGCTTGTAGAGGCCTTTCCTTCAGCTTTTATAATTTCTACAGCCTGATTGAATAATTCATCTTCATCACCATCATTTCCAGACGTTAATGAGCTTTCCGTAGTTTCTTGTGAAGTAATCTCTTCCATGTAATCCGGCTCTCCTTGAGCTCTTAATGAATTAGTAATTTTCTCTATTTCCTGCTCAGAAACATATGGACCGTGAATTCTAACTATTCTGTTTGCAGACGACATAAACAACATATCTCCTTTACCAAGCAATTGCTCAGCACCCTGCTCCCCTAAAATTGTTCTACTATCAATTTTGGAACTTACTTGAAAAGATATTCTGGTTGGGAAATTCGCTTTTATTGTACCAGTTATAACGTCGACACTTGGTCTCTGTGTAGCCATGATGATATGAATACCTGCAGCTCTTGCCATTTGTGATAATTTTTGAATGTAGTTTTCAATTTCTTTTCCAGCTACAAGCATTAAGTCTGACATCTCGTCAACGACTACAACGATGTAAGGCATTTTAAGTTTATGTTTAGCATTATAGCCATCAATGTTTCTCACTCCTACCTTACTCATTAATTTATACCTGCTGTTCATTTCTTTGACTGTCCAAGATAAAGCTGATGTAGCTTTTTTAGCATCAGTAATAACTGGAGTTAATAGGTGAGGTATTCCTTCGTAAGTAGATAGCTCTAACATTTTTGGATCAATTAAAATAAATTTACAAAGATCTGGACTTAGTTTGTAAAGCAGTGACACGATTATAGTATTAATACAAACAGACTTACCTGAGCCAGTGGTACCTGCAATTAAAAGGTGAGGCATTGAGGTTAAATCACCAACAATTGGCACGCCAGAAATACTTTTACCTAATGCTATAGGAAGTCTCACATCCTTCTTTTGAAATTTATCATAAGAAATAATTTCTCTTAGTGACACGCCCTCCCTTTCTTCGTTTGGAATTTCGATACCAACAGTGTTTTTTCCTGGGATTACCGAAACTCTTGTAGATGTTGAACTAGTATTTCTTGCTAAATCTTCTGATAAATTAATTATTTTTGACACTTTTACACCGGGTGCTGGTTCAAATTCATAAAGGCTAACTACAGGACCATTATTAATTGCTTTAATATTTCCGCTTATACCAAAATCTAATAATATTTTTTCCATAAAACCAGCATCAGGACGATTTTTATTTCCATCAGAACTAATTTTAGATAAATTTTTTTCTAAATAATTTATATCTGGTAATTTATATTTATTTTTTGTAGTAACTTGCTCTATTTGAGAACCTATATCAGTATCAAATGAAAAAGATTGCTGTGGTTTTTCTAAATTTTGTGGCTGATCTTCAATATTAATTTTACTAAAATCTGGTTCAATATTTTCAGCAGGCTTTCTCTTAAAAAGAGATAAAATTACCGAGAATACTTTCTTATAATTTATATCAGCTGAAAATGAAAAAAATATTATAGTTAATAAAAGTAGTCCATAAATTGAATATGTATTATCAATCCACGGAGCCCAAGTATTAATAAAGTTATATGTTATTTTTCCAACAAAACCTGAATTACCATTATCAATTAACCAAAAAGAATTATCGAATGTTAAATAGATAAAAACTGTTCCAACAGTTAAATAGGCTACAACTAAAAATAATTTTAAAATTATTCTTCTTAATTCTTTCTTTATTATTAAATCTAATCCCCAAAATAAAAAATTAAGTAATAATAAAAAAGAGGCCAAACCAAAACTTTGTAATAAAAAATCTGCAACGCTACTTCCATAAATCCCAAAAAAATTTTGAATCTCGAAGCTCCTATCTCCATAAACAAACGAAGGATCTTCAGGAGAATATGTTGTAAAGGCGATTGCAAGTGCGACACTTGATAAAACTAAGATTAAACCTAGCAATTCAAAGGTTCGCTTTTTCAAAAAATTTGTTACACTATCTAAAAAGTTTGTATTCATTACGAATCGATTACGTACTTTTTACCATTTTTATGAAAGTGTTAAAAATTGTAATATGACAAAACAGAGAATATGCATTGTTGGAGACGGTCTTTCAGGCTTAATGACAGCTGTAGTTTTAGCTAAGTTGCCAGGTATAGAGGTGAATTTAATAGCTAAAAAAGGCACAAAAATTAAAGATAATAGGACTACTGCCATTTCGGATACTAACCTCAAGTTTATTAATCAAAATATTATCAGCTTAAGGCAAAAGTTTTTCTGGCCTTCAAAAACAATCGAACTGTTTTATGAAACTTCTAAGGGAAAAATAAATTTTTTAAATCTAAACGAAGCGAACTCTAATCTTATGTATGTTTTCGAAAACGAGAAAATTAAAAGTGTATTATTAAAAGAAATTTCAAAAAATAAAATTAATTTAATTAGAAAAGATGTAAAAAATTTAGAAGAATTTAAAAATTATGATTTAGTTATTCTTTGTATGGGTGGCCAATCTCAAATTTACAATGACATAACAAAAATAAGATCTATTAAGAAAGATTATAAAGAAGTAGCCATTACAGGTTATGTAAAACATAATTTTAAGACTCTCAATGCAAGTCAATTCTTCTTAAAGGAAGGGCCATTAGCTATACTTCCTTTTTCAAAAAATCGTTTTTCTTTTGTTTGGAGTGTAAAAAAAAATTTTTTCGAAAATAATTCCAAAAAAATTACATTTTTAGTTAAAAACAGAATCGTAGAAATGTTGAAGAATAAACAAGATATCACTATTAGTAATATTCAATCGTATCCTATTTCTCTAAGTTTAAGACGACAGTATTATCAAAAAAATATATTAATTCTTGGAGAGGGTTTGCACACTATTCATCCTGTAGCAGGACAAGGTTTTAATCTTGTTCTTAGAGATATCAAAAAATTAAAAGAAATAACTAAATATTATGTGGGTTTAGGTATTTCTATTAAAAATAGCTATGCATTAAATGATTTTTATAATAGTAGAAAACCCGAAAATACTATTATGAGTTTAGGCGTTGATGCTACTCATAGTTTTTTTAAACAAAATAAATATTTAGATCCATTCAAAGAAATAATTGTAAAAAATATTAAGAACAACGAGACATTAAAAAAATTCAGTAAAATAATCTCTAATCGAGGTTTATCATTATAACTCAATGAACATTTATGCTTTATCTTCGGGTAGAGGACCCTCTGGAATAGCTATTGTTAGAATATCAGGTAGTGAAACGCTTAAAATTTGTCAAAATTTGACTAAGTCTAAAGATATTAAGTCAAACGAAGTTAATTTTTGTAAATTTTATGACCCTAAAAGTGATAATGTAATAGATCCCGAGGCTCTATTATTGTGGTTTCCCGGCCCAAATAGCTATACTGGTGAGGATTTAGCAGAATTACAAATTCATGGAAGTAACGCAATAATAAACGCCTTATTAAGAGTTCTTTCCGAGCAAAAAAACTGCAGATTAGCTGAACCAGGTGAGTTTACTAAAATTGCTTTTCAAAATGATAAAATTGACTTACTTAAAGCAGAAAGCATAGGAGACCTTATCCATTCCGAAACAGAACTACAAAGACAGCAAGCAATAAAATTAGTTCAGGGTAACGCATCAAATTATTATAATGATCTGAGGGAAAAAATAATAAAATCTCTTGCTTTTATAGAAGCAAAAATTGATTTTGCAGAGGAAGATCTTCCTGAAAAAGTACTAAAAGATGCCCACAAATCAATCAAAGAAATTCATTCAGAAATTACTAAAATTATTGAGGATAATAAAGTTGGAGAAAAAATTAGAGAAGGTTTTAGGGTTTCCATTACAGGAGAAGTTAACGCAGGCAAATCATCATTATTAAATTTAATTTCAAAAAGAGAGGTAGCTATTGTTTCAGATGAAGCTGGCACAACTAGAGATGTTATAGAAACTTATTTGAATTTAGATGGCTATCCAGTAATTCTTGCAGATACCGCAGGTATAAGAGATGCTAAAAATGAAGTTGAAAAAAAAGGTATATCTTTAGCGTTAGGAAAATCAAAAGAAGCAGATTTGAATATTATTGTAATTGATAATTCATCAAAAAAAATTAATCAAAAAATTCAGAATATGATTAATAAAGATACAATAATATTTTTAAATAAATCAGATGTATCAGATAAACAAAATCATAAATTTGATGTAGAAACTGTTTTAGCTTCAGTAAAAAATAACAAAAATATAGATAAATTAATAAATTTAGTAAAAACTAAGTTAAGCAAAAAATTCACATCTAATAATAGTGCTATAATTACCAGAGAAAGGCATAGAATTAAGCTTAACGATTGCTTAAAAGAAATTAACAAGTTCCTAAAAAAGGACCAAAGCAAAGATCTTGAATTAGCAGCTGAAGATCTAAGAATGGCCACACGACATCTCGGTAGCATCGTTGGTAAGGTAGATGTGGAGGAAATACTTGGATCTATATTTAAAGATTTCTGTATCGGTAAATAAAATACTTCTTGTATTCTTAATTTAGACGTTTACATTCACAGCATGATAAAACAAAGCTATGATGTAGTAGTTATAGGTGGAGGACATGCTGGTTGTGAGGCAGCAGCAGCTTCCGCTAGAATGGGTGTAAATACTGCTCTTTTCACTCATAAAATAGAGACTATTGGCGAAATGTCATGCAATCCCGCTATTGGGGGGCTTGGGAAAGGGCATCTTGTGAGAGAAATCGATGCTTTGGATGGTGTAATGGGTGTTGTAGCCGATAAATCAGGCATTCAATTTAGATTATTGAATAGAAGTCGTGGGCCAGCCGTGCAAGGACCAAGAACGCAATCAGACAGGGCTCTTTATAAGGAGCATATGCAAAAAATTTTACTCAATTACGAAAATTTAGAAGTCATTGCCGATCCTGTTGTTAAATTTTTGTTTGGGAATAATAAAATCATAGGATTTATTTGTCAGAGTGGCAAAGAAGTGAGGACTAAAGAATTAATACTGACTACGGGAACTTTTTTAAATGGTTTGATACATATAGGCGAAAAACAAATTCCTGCAGGTCGGTACGATGAAAAACCTTCTACTGGTTTGAGCGAACAATTATTAAAATACAAAATGCAGATTGGAAGATTAAAAACAGGAACTCCTCCCAGACTTGATGGTAGTACAATTAATTATGACGACTTAGAAATGCAGCCAGCAGATGAAGATCATTACTATTTTTCTTTCTTAACAAACAAAATTGAAAACAAACAGATCAAATGTGGGATGACCTACACAAATAATCAAGTTCATCAAATTATAAGTGATAACATTTCCAGAAGTGCTATGTATTCAGGCAACATAAAAGGTGTAGGACCAAGATACTGTCCATCAATAGAGGATAAGATCGTTAAATTTAAAGAAAAAGAGAAACATCAAATTTTCTTAGAGCCAGAAGGATTAAAGGACAATACTATTTACCCAAATGGTATATCAACATCCCTTCCAGAGGAGATACAGCTTAAATTATTGGCTAAAATCAAGGGTTTAGAGCATGTTAAGATGAAGAGGGCTGGATACGCAATTGAGTATGATTATGTGGATCCAAGGGAGTTAAAAGCAACCTTAGAAACCAAAAAAATTAACTCTTTATTTCTTGCTGGACAAATTAATGGAACTACAGGTTATGAAGAAGCTGCAGCTCAAGGTTTGATAGCTGGGATTAATGCGGCTTTAAAAATTCAAAATCAAGAAGAGTTTATTTTAGATAGATCAACTTCTTATATTGGTGTCATGATTGATGACCTTATTACTAAAGGAGTTACAGAACCTTATAGAATGTTTACATCTAGAGCCGAATATAGATTAACTTTAAGAGCCGATAATGCCGATCAAAGATTAACCGACCTTGGTATTAATTTAAATTTAGTTAAGTCTGAAAGAAAAAAAACATATAATGAAAAGAAAAAAAATATTTTGGTTCTTAATTCAATTTTAAAGAATAATTATTTATCACCTAATCAAGCTAAGAAATATGACATTAAAATCGCTATGGATGGAGTAAAAAGATCTTGCCTAGAGATTATGGGCCAGCGAAAAGTAAATATGGCAAAAATAAGGCAAGTTTTTCCCGATATCCCTAGTTTTCCAAGGCCTATTGAAAATCAAGTTGTAACAGATGCTCATTACATGGGCTACCTGGACAGACAAAATAGAGATATAGAATCTTTTAAGAAGGACGAGTCCGTTGTCATACCTGAGGGTATAGATTATGAAAAACTGAGTGGTCTATCTAACGAGATTAAGAGCAAGCTGCTTCAAGTGAAGCCTAAAACACTAGGTCAAGCTATACGTATTGATGGCGTTACGCCTGCAGCTATAATTATTCTTCTTTCACATATTAAAAAACTTAGATATAAAGCCACTGCTTGATGCAGCAGCTTGAAGTCATAAATATTCTCAAGAATAGTCTTAAATTTAGCGATCATTCAATTGAAAAGCTTAAAAAGTTTGCAAATCTAGTATTAAAAGAGAATCAAAATTATAATTTAATTGCTAATAGCACAGAGAATCAAATTTGGCATAGACATATACTTGACTCAGCTCAATTGGTAAAGTTTATTGATTTTAACGCTAGTTCCATGGCTGACCTAGGCACTGGCGCTGGATTCCCGGGTCTCGTAGTAGAAATTTTCAATAAAAATAAGGCTTTTCACGTGAAATTATATGAAAAATCACCAGTAAAAAGAAGGTTTTTAATGAGTGTAATTAGGGAATTAAGTCTAAATGCAGAGGTTTTAGGAGATGTTAGAGAAGAAGTTATAGATTCTGAGATCATAATCTGTAGGGCTTTTAAAAAATTAGACCAAATAATACAAGTTTCACGTGAAATAGCCAAAAAGCCACATAAATTAATGATTTTAAAGGGTCAAAATGCACAGGAAGAGATAAATAAAACTTTTAAAACAAAAAAATATTCTTATAAATTAGTTAATAGTATTACAAACGATAAATCAAAAATAATTTTGATGGAAATTGATTAAAATGACAAAGCCAACAATACTAGCAGTGATAAATCAAAAGGGCGGAGTAGGTAAAACAACTACAGTAATTAATTTAGCAGCTTCATTGTCCATAATGGGTCAAAATAATTTAGTGATTGATTTGGATCCACAAGGAAATGCAACAACTGGTTTTGGAAAAAGCAATAGTGACGAGGAAAGAAATATTTATAATCTTCTTATTAAAAAAATTAATATTAGGGATACAATTCAAAAAACAGAAATTAAAAATTTAGATTTAATTGGATCTCACGTAAATTTATCTGGGCTTGAAGTTGAAACAGCTAATGACTCTAACAGAGCATTTGTATTAAAAAAAATTATTGAAGCTGAAAAGGTCGGCTTGCTTGAAAAGTATGATAATATTTTTATCGATTGTCCGCCGTCATTAAGCCTTTTGACTATAATGGCTCTCGTGGCATCAGATGAACTTCTAGTTCCGCTTCAAACCGAATTCTTTGCTCTGGAAGGTATTACACAACTCGTAAAAACAATAGACAGAATTAAAGAAAACTTAAATCCTAATCTTAAGATCAGAGGAATATTGTTAACTATGTTTGATAAAAGAAATAAACTCTCATCAGAGGTAGACAAAGAAGCAAGGAATTATTTTAAAGATAAAGTTTATCAAACCGTAATTCAAAGGAACGTAAGGTTATCAGAGGCTCCATCACATGGTTTACCCTGTGTTGTGTATGACAAAAATTGTGTTGGTAGCAAATCATATTTTAAACTAGCTGAAGAATTTATTAAAAATAATACAATAGAAAGTGCCGCCTGATGGTTGGAAAAAAAAAGGGTTTAGGACGAGGTCTTTCAGCATTGTTTGGCGATCAAGCATCAGAAGAAAGATCGAAAGAAGCTAACTTATCAAACAATATTTCGATAAGCGATTTAAGTAGGAATCCCTATCAACCAAGGCAAAGATTTAGTGAGGAAAAACTTGAGGAATTAGCTAATTCTATAAGGAAAAACGGTATAATTCAGCCTATCGCTGTGCGTCCTATCAAGTCAAGTGTCGGTAAATTTGAGATAGTAGCAGGTGAGAGAAGGTGGCTAGCTGCACAAAAAGCTGGCTTACATGAAATACCGGTAAATGTTTTAGATTTAAGTGATGTAGAGTCACTTGAAGTTGCAATAGTAGAAAATATTCAAAGAGATGATTTAAATCCCATTGAAGAAGCTAAAGGCTATAAAAGATTGAACGAAGAATTTAAATACGATCATGAAAGTATTTCAAAATTAATGTCTAAAAGCAGAAGTCATATAAGTAATACATTAAGACTATTAACTTTACCCAAAGATGTAATTGCAATGCTTGAAGAGGGTTCTCTTTCGTCAGGTCAAGCTAGGCCTTTAATAGGAATAAGTAACGCATCTTCAATAGCCGAAGAAATCGTTGCCAAAAATTACAGTGCAAGGAAAGTAGAATATTTAATTAGAAATAAAAAAAATGATAACAAAAATAAACAAAAAACAGATCCTAATATAATAAAAACACAAGAAAGGATAGAAAAAATACTGGGTTTGAAAGTAAATATTTTAAATAAGAAAAACAATTCAGGCAAAATTACAATTGAATATAAAGATCTTGATCAGTTTGAACTTATATCAGAATTACTCACTAAGAGTTAGCAAGACAACAGATTTCTACAATTAAATTTTTCATTAATACTTTTTTATTTACTACTGAATTAGATTTTATTTCTTTTTCTACCGAATAAGTTTTTTCTAATACTTTTCTTAGTTTTATAATATCCCATTTTTTAGCCTGTTGAATAAACGCGTCTTTTTCTTTCCAAAAAATTGGAGGCTTTAAATTGTTTATTGCAATTTCAAGGTTTTTGTTTTTGTCCTGTTTAATTTCACAAAGTTTGTGTAGTCTTTGATTTAAAAGGTTTAAATAAAGTACATTTTTTTCATCTTCAAAAATAGTCTCACTTAATAGTTTGTTTGTTTTAGCTTTTTCACCTTTAAATGCTTCATTTTTAAGTAAGTCGAAATTCTCATTAGTTTTCAAGTCAAGTAAGTTCTCTAATTTGTCGATATCAATTTTTTTATTTTGAAAGAAAGTTTCTATTTTAGTTATTTCGTTTTGCACTTTAGCTCTATCTAAATTGCACTTGTCTGCAATCAAATTTATAATTGAAGTATTAAGTCCTGACAAATCAGCTAATCTCTCTTGAATAATTTTTTTTATTGTTATTTCGTTATCAGGATAACAAGCTGCAATACCACAGTTATGATCTTTTTCGAAAAAAATTCTTAATTTGGATTTTTTTTCTAATATATCTGCAAATAATATGACTCTTGTAGAGTTAAATTTATCTACAATATCTCTAATAAGACTAAGAATTTTATCATTAGTATTTTCTATAAAAAAAATTTTCTCTTTTTCAAAAAGTGATAAGTTTTCAAGTTCCCTAAAAAGAACTTGATTATTTTGTAAAATTTCACTTTGATCGTATGAAATAATTTCTGCATTTTTAAATTTATTTTTGATTTTACTTTTTAATTCTTTCTTTAGTCCAATATTTTCTCCATAAAATAAAAAGAATTTTTTATTTATTTGATCTATATTTTTTTCTATTAAATAAGTTTTAAATATCATTAAGCTTTATTGATAGTTCATCAAAAATTTCATCTACAACATCATTTGTTAAAATGTCTGTAAGTTTTTTTTCATTGCTTAGAGTCTGTGAATATCTATTACCAACATTATAAATTCCAGTTTTTTTTACAATAAAGCTTAAAGTTTCAGTATCAGTTATTTTTTTGAAACTAACGTCCACTTTTATAAATAACCTATATTTGGTAATTTCATTTTTATCATTTTTTTCTTCAATTTTTTTTGTTTTTTTGCTTTCTAAATCTAAAATTATTAGATTGTTGTTATTTTTTTCTGTATTGAAAAAAAGCTTATTTTTAATTTTATAATTAATTCTTGTTTCTCCTGAGGTGTTCATTTCGGCTATGCCAAAATTTCCAAATTTAGATCTATCTATAACTTTATAACCGCAGCCTGTAGTGAAAAATAATACAAGAAAAAAAGGTATGAGAAAATTTTTCATTTTTCCGCGATTATATAGTTGATTATTTTATTTTTAACAAAAATAGTTCTAGCTATCTTTTTACCTTGAATGAATTTTTTAGCTTTTGAATTATCAGTAATAATTTTAGTAACATCGCTTTCTTTTAAATCTGTATTCACTATAAGAACATCTCTTGTTTTCCCGTTAACTTGAACAGCCAATTTAACTTGCTTTAAGTTTACTCCCTCATTAATTTTTGGCCATTCCTGCGTAGACTCTGAATTTAAAGCAGATAAACATTCATGTGCTATGTGGGGAGTAAAAGGAATCATTAATTGCATAACTTTTACCATAAATTCTTTTAAAATTTTTTGACTAATGCCTTTTTCAAGACTGTTTTTAAAAAAATTGTATATTTCGTAAAAATTTGCGACGCAAACGTTAAAACGAAATTTTTTTATAGAGTTGTCAATCTTGTATATAAAATTATTCATCTCAGAGATGAATTTAATTTCTGCTTCTTCATCTACTTTTGAATTTTTAAAGTTAATAACCATAAAATTTAGATTCCAAATTTTTTGCAAAAATTTATGAGCTGATGAAACACCTATCTCAGACCATTGAATATCTTTTTCTGGAGGACTATCAGAGAGAATAAACCATCTGACAGCGTCAGCTCCATGATTTTTGATCATATGTTCAGGATCTATAGTATTTTTTTTTGACTTTGACATTGACTCAGGGGAACCAACAACAACTTTACTTTTATCAGATTTTTTAATTGCATTCTTTGTGTCAATTTTTTCTATTTCATGGGGATACAACCAATTACCATTTAAGTCTTTGTAAGACTCGTGACAAACCATTCCTTGAGTAAAAAGATTCTTAAAAGGCTCATTTATTTCAAAATTTTTATTACATTTGTTTATAGCCTTTGTAAAAAAACGAGAATAAAGCAAATGTAGAATTGCATGTTCAACCCCTCCAATGTATTGATCAACTGGCATCCAATATTTAACTTTTTTTAAGTCAAAAGGAGAAGTTTCGTGTTTTGGGGAGCAAAATCTTAAAAAATACCAAGATGAATCCACAAAAGTATCTAAAGTATCCGTTTCTCTAATTGCTTTCTTTCCGGTAGATTTTTGAGTCGTGTTTTTCCAATTTGGATGATTAGCTAAAGGATTTCCATTTGAATTTAAATCTATGTCATTAGGAAGTTCAACTGGTAACTCGCTTTTGTCGACTGGTACAACTTTGCCATCATCTAAATAAATCATTGGTATTGGACAGCCCCAATATCTTTGTCTTGAAATGCCCCAGTCTTTAAGACGATATTGAGTTTTTTTCTTACCAATACCTTTTTTCTCAATTTCATTAATAATTTTAATTTTAGCATCAGAAATATTTAAACCATTAAGAAAATTTGAATTAATAATTTTCCCTTCTCCCGTAAAGGCTTCTTTTAAAGTTTCATTTTTAACTTCATTATCAACTACTTGAATAATTTCTAAATCATATTTTTTTGCAAATTCAAAATCTCTTTGATCGTGAGCAGGACACCCAAATATTGCACCACTTCCGTAGTCCATAAGTACAAAATTTGCAAAATATATTGGTATTTTTTTTCCGGGTATAAAAGGGTGATTAGCGGTTAAATTACTTTTATAGCCAATTTTCTCAGCATTAGCTAAAGCTTCCTCTGTTGTTCCTGTTTTATCACAATTAATTTTGAAATCTTTAAAATCTTTTAAATTTTTAAAATTCTCACTTAAAGGATGATCTGTAGAAAGTGCAATAAAACTCGCTCCATAAATAGTGTCAGGTCTAGTAGTGAATATCTTAATTTTTTCTTTTTTATTAGAAATTTCAAAGTCAATTTCGCAACCTAAAGATTTCCCAATCCAGTTTTTTTGCATTAGTTTTACTTTATCTGGCCAACCTTCAAGTTTCTCTAGATCGGTTAAAAGATCTTCAGAAAATTTAGTTATATTAAAAAACCATTGTGATAACTTTTTCCTTTCAACGATTGCATTTGATCTCCATCCTCGACCATCTATAACTTGTTCGTTAGCTAAAACTGTCTTTTCTACTGGATCCCAATTTACATATGTTTCTCTTCTTGAGACTAAGCCGTTTTTGAAGAAATCTATAAATATTTCTTGTTGAAATTTATAATAATTTTTATCGCATGTTGAAATTTCAAGACTCCAATCGATACTCAAACCTAGCATTTGCAACTGTTTTTTCATTGTTTTGATATTTTCATTTGTCCAATCTTTAGGGTGAGAGTTATTTTGTTTTGAGGCATTTTCTGCAGGCAATCCAAAAGCGTCCCAACCCATTGGATGTAAAACATCAAAACCATTTAAGTATTTGTATCTCGCAATTACATCACCTATTGTATAGTTTCTTACGTGCCCCATGTGAATATTCCCTGATGGATAAGGAAACATCTCTAAACAATAAAACTTTTTTTTACTTTTTTCTCTTTTTAAAGTTTCCTTGGAAAATTTTTGCTGCCATTTTTTTTCAACAGCTAGACAATTATATCTTTCCATAAATGAATATTAGTTTTTTTTATTTGACTTTTTTCCTTTAGATGCTTTTTCAATCAGAGATGCTTTTCTAAGGATCACGGATCTCAATTCAGATTTTATTTGAGAGTCAGCTGGTAGTAATGACATCTTACAAGAATTATTAGCACTGCATCTTTTTTTATGTACAACTATTTTTAAACTATCAGCTCTAATTTCGTTTGAGAGAAATCTTACTGTAATTTTTAATGACTCGTTAGACGTTCCGTCGGTTTCGGAGTACCAGTCAGTTATAATCATCCCCCCTGAGTAATCAACTGTCGTTAAAGGAATAAAGTCTAAGACTTCTAAAGAAGCCCTCCACATAGGATTTGCAGTACTAAATTCGTAAGTAGTTTTCCTATTAGCAATTCCTCCTAAATTAATTCCTCTACCCTCTTTAATATTTCTTTGAGCTCTTTTATCTGGATCCAAAGGTTCTTTGGATAAATCCGGTGGATCATGAAAATCCTTCAATTTTTGGCAAGAGGTAAAAAAAATGGGTACAACTAATAAAATTAGTAAAATGCTTATGAATTTTTTAATTTTCATGTTGAAAGACGTATATTATATAATAATTATATCTAATTATCTAAAAGTCTTTAATTATCAAGACTTTTTGACTGTTGCAAATATATCACAATTACTCAAAAAATGAGGTTTTAAAAGTATTTGAGAGGAAATTCAACTAAGAAATCATTAAAAAAGTCCCGATAAATATAGAAAATATATTTTATTAATAAAATAAACAGGAGAAACAATGAAACAATTGAAAATAGTTGTAGCTTTAGTAACTGGATTATTTGCATTTACATCAGTTAACGCTGGTGAATTGACAGTAACTGGTTCTATGCAAGCTACTTACCAGTCAGAGATTGACAGACAGACAGGTAACCCATTAGGTATGAATACAGACCTAACGTTTACAGGTTCAACTGACACTGACTTTGGTACTGCAACATGGACAATGGGAACAGACGGAACGTTCTTAGGTGATTCAGGTGCGGACCACAAATACACTCTTGCTACAGACATCGGTACTTTTAAAATAGGTAACTCAGGTGACTCAGCAAATGCCATAGACGATATTACACCGACAGCTTTTGAAGAAGCTAATGGTTCAGGATCAGGTACATACTCAGTAGACTTTGGTTCAGGATTAGAAGGTTCAATGAGTCTTGGTTACAATAATGCCGACGTAGGTGGTACAGGTATATCAGTAGATTATACTTACTATCCAAAAGTAGACGGTAAAACGAATAATGAAAAATCTGCATCAGGTGATAATAATGCAGGTGTAAGATCAGCAAACACAGTTAACGTAGGAATTCCAGTGGCATCTGTGCCATTTATTGGATCAACTCCGTTAAGCGTTGCAAAAGTTACACTTGGTTACGAAAATCAAGATGCAACAGATTCTGATTATCAAGCAAAAGAAGGTGCAACAGTTGCGGTAGTATTCCCAGTTGGTCCACTTAAAGTTGGATATCAGAAGAAAGCTTACGCAGCTATCGCTACAGATGCTCACCAAAAAGATTTCTACAAAGATGATATCATTGGTATAGCATATGCAGTGAACGATGATTTTGCAATTTCTTACAACAGATATGAGTCTAGTCAACATAACAATGACGGAACAAATACTGAGCAAGAAACAAAATCTCTTAACGTTGCTTACACTGTAGGTGGTTTAACATTAGCTTTAGCAGATGCTAAAACTTCTAATGCTGGATACACTGCAGGTACAGATGACGAGACTAGAACTCTAAGCATTAAAACTGCGTTTTAATTATTTAGAGACTTAGATTATAAAAGCCGGCTAGAAATAGCCGGCTTTTTTTTTATTTCTGACATTAGCGCGAGACCCTCACTGCTAATTTGATTGAGTTTTTTTAGATTTTTAAGATTAATTCCACCTAGTGGAATTATTTTACTGTTTTTTTTCATTAATAAGTTAAATCTTAACAGACCAAAGAATTTATCGTTTGGTTTGTAGCTTACTTGAAACAATTTTGAAAATAGTATGTAACTACATCGTTGTAGTTTTTTTAAATTTAGTTCTTTTATATTATGAGCTGAACCAATTAAATCAAAATTAGATCTCTTAAACAGCATTACTTTTAAATTTTTATTAAATGAGGACAGATATATACCATCTGATTTTAATAACTTGCAGAGTTTAAGATCATTTGCAACGTAAAATTTAATATTCTTCGTTAAACATTTTTTTCTAAAACTTAGTAATCTATTGAATTCTGTGATATTTTTTTTGGGTCTATAAATAAGAGAAAATTTGTTTTTTTTTAAGTTACTTAAATTAATATCTTTGATATTTTCAATAATAATAAAGTATTTTTTTTTGCGTATAAACATATGAATAAAATAATTGAAAAATTTAATAAAATTAAATTAAATATTAGCAAAATACAAAAACTAAATCCTGTAAATATCGTTGCTATTAGTAAGACTTTTCCACTAGATCATATTAAGCCTCTAATTGATTTTGGACACAAACATTTTGGAGAAAACAAAGTTCAGGAGGCAACTTCTAAATGGAAGTCATTGAAATTGGATCACCCTGATTTAAAACTACACATGGTTGGCGGTCTTCAAACAAATAAGGCTAAAAATGCTGCAGACTTGTTTGACTACATTCATTCTCTTGATAGGCAAAAACTTGCTGACATTCTCTCTGATTATGAAAAAAATAGTGCGAAATCTTTAAAATATTTTGTACAGGTTAATATTGGAGATGAAACCCAAAAATACGGTATTCCGAGTCTTGAGGTAGAAAGCTTTGTTGATTACTGCGTAAGAGAAAAAAAATTAAATGTTATTGGTTTAATGGTAATTCCGCCTAATGATAACAATACAAAAAAATATTTTGAATTTACAAATAAATTGAATAAGACTTTGGGTTTACCCGAACTAAGTATGGGTATGTCTTCAGATTACGAAGAAGCAGTAAAAAATGACTCAACATTTGTGAGAATAGGTAGTTCTATATTTGGTAACCGATCTTAAAAAACTTTTACTTTTGTTTTTTTTTTGATCAGGCTGACCAATCTTATTAATTCGTTTTTTTTTATTGCAATACACCCTTTAGTAGGTTTATAATTTTTTTTTGACACATGAATAAATATTGCACTTCCTTTATCTTTTTTTACAGGAGACATGTTATAATTAAGCACTAGGATAATATCGTAAATATAATCTCTTCTATACAACTTTTCAAACCTATACCCGAAAGGTAATTTAATTAATTTATTGTATTGTTTCGATCTAGGATCATCGCACCAACCCATATTCTTTTTGATACTTATTAATTTAAATTTTGAACTTAATTCAGAAATTCTATCGCTTCTATAAAAAATATTTACCAATTCATAGCAACCTTTGGGTGTTATTAAATCACCCTCTTTTTTCTTAATTCCGGTTCCTTTTTTCCCAACAGAACATTTCACTTTAAATTTTCCATAAATAAGGTATTTTTTTTTAACTATTATATGCATAAATTAAATGTTCTAGTTTTAGGTCCAAAAAACTTTTTATCTACTTTAGACGAACTTCAAAACTATTTAAAGTTTAACATAGTGAAAAAAGATAACAATTCTTTGGAAAAGCTTAGTATAAATAATGATATTATTTTAATTCATGAAGATGAGGACCAATCTAAAAACTTATCTAAAATAAAAACAGTTAAGATTTTGGCTACCTCAAATAAAAAAAAAGACTCTAAATTATTCGACAATATCATTAAGCTACCAACAACATTAAAAGAAATAAATGAAACTATAGAAAATACATTAGCTAAAGTAAAATTTAATCAAAACTCTTCAATCAAACTTAAAGAATATTTATTAAATAAAAATGAAAAAAAATTAACTAAAAATGATGATTTTGTTATACTAACGGAAAAAGAAATTCAGCTTTTGGAACTTTTATTAAATAATAATGATCCTGTTTCAAAAAATAAGATTTTATCAACTGTATGGAACTATTCTACTGATGCAGATACACATACAGTAGAAACTCATATTTATAGATTAAGAAAAAAAATAAATGATAAATTTTTTGACTCAAAATTTATATTGAACAATAAACAGGGTTACTATTTTTGAAAAAAAGAAATAAAATTGCAGTAGATTTGTTCAGTAAAAAATATCGTAAAAGAATTATTAAACCCAAAAAAGGAAAAGGAAGTTTTAAAAGAATTAAAAAGTAGCTTATTTTAATCTTGCACCAATTATTTGTATAACCTTTGAGGCCATTTCAGTTCCTTTCTCTAAACTCTCCTTAATTGATTTACCTTTAGTATATCCATCAAGAAATCCACCAGCAAATAAATCACCAGCTCCAGTTAAATCTACAATTTTAAGATTCTCTTTTGCATTACATTCGGTTACACTATCTTTATCAATCGCTATAGAACCTTTATTACCTCTTGTCACGATAGTAAGTTTTTGGTTTTTTTTTGAAAACTCAACTACTTCATTAAAATTTTTTGTATTTATTAAAGACATAATCTCTTGCTCGTTCGCAAAAGTAATATCCAACTTATTTTTTATTAAATCAAAAAAATGAGGCTTGTGTCTTTCCACGCAAAACAAGTCTGATAAAGACATCGCTACTTTGTTCGCATTATTTATTGCTTTATCGAATGCTTTTCTAGGCTCACCTTCGTCCCACAGGTAACCCTCAAGAAACAAAATATTACTTTTTTTTACTGCATTCACATTAATATCTTTTTCACTAATTTTACCAGCAGTTCCCAAGAAAGTTACCATTGTTCTTTCCGAGTCAGGTGTAATTAAAATTAAACAAGTGCCAGTAGAAAGTTCTTCTTTTTTTTTAGAGTAAAAATAGTTGACATTTTCTTGTTTTAATCCTTTTTCATATTCTTTACCTAAATCGTCATCACTTATTTTTCCAATGAAGCCAACATCATTTCCTAGTTGAGCTAATCCAACAATAGAATTTGCAACTGAACCGCCTGATATTGTTTCTTCTATTTTTAAATTAGAAAGCAATTTTTTAAATTGATTTTCATCCACAAGTTTCATGGTACTTTTAGTCAAAGAATTTTCTTTAAGAAAATTTTCATCAATTTTGCAGATAACGTCGACTATTGCGTTACCGATCCCTAAAATTTCCATATATCTTTAAGCTTTTTTAGTTTTAATTTTTTTTTTTCTATTTGGATAACAGCTTTTACATATTTTACAAGAAATACCATAACAATCTCTTGCTTTACAATACTCTCTACCATACCAAATTATTTGAAGATGAAGTTTATTCCAACTTTTTTTTGGAAATATATTTTTTAAATCTTTTTCTGTTTCTACTACATTTTTCCCACTTGTAAGACCCCACCTTTGTGCAAGTCTATGAATATGAGTATCTATTGGAAAAGCTGGATAACCAAAACCTTGAGACATAACTACGCTTGCTGTCTTATGACCAACCCCAGGTAGTTGCTCAAGTTCTTCAAAGGTCCTGGGCACTTTACCATTGTGCTTTTCTATTAAAGTTTTAGATAAATAAAAGATACTTTTTGCTTTAACTCTAAAAATTCCTATTTTTTTAATTAATTTTTCAATTCTTTTTCTACCTAATTTTACAAAATGTCTTGGTGTATTATATTTAGGATAAATTTTTTTAGTTACATTATTTACATTTACATCAGTACATTGCGCTGAGAGAAGAACCGAAATCAAAAGTGTAAAAGTGTTTTTATAATTAAGAGGAATAGGAACTTTTGGATAAATCTTATTTAAATTCCTAATTATGATCCTGGATTTTTCCTTATTATTCACTTAAAGTTCAAAAGATCTCTCATAGAGTAGAGACCCGGCTTTTTATTGATTAACCATTTCGCTGCTACTAGCGCACCCTCAGAGTAAAGAGCTCTATCAAATGACTCATGATTAAGAGTAATTATTTCTTTACCGCTAGAGAATTTTACTTCATGTTCTCCTATCACCTCTCCTTTTCTGATTGAATTAAAGTTTATTTTTCTTCCATACGGGAATGATTTCTTATTTAAATATTTTTTACCTATTAAACTATAAAACTCTCTATTTCTGCCTGTAGCGATCCCTTTACCCAACATTAATGCAGTACCTGATGGATAATCTTTTTTATGTTTATGATGTACCTCGTAAACTTTACTTAAAAACTTCACACCTAAAGACTTAGAGGCAACTTCAGTCAAAAACATAAGTAAATTAACGCCTAAGCTCATATTTCCAGCCTTTAGTATTGGAATTTTTTTTGAATATTTTTTTATTAAGTTTTCCTCTTTTTTTGTAAAACCCGTTGTCCCAATTACAACTTTCATTCTTTGCTTTGATGCAATTTTAAGAATTTCTAATGTGCATTTGGGAACTGTAAAATCAATAATTATATTAGCTTTTCTAAAGGAATTTATCGAGTTGAGTTCAGGCTTAATTCCTGAAATTTTTTTATTTATTTTTCTATTTTCTGTTAATGAGACCAGTTTAAAAGTTTTATTTTTCTTTATCGATTTAATGAGTTGTTGGCCCATTCGTCCCATACATCCTGAAATGGCTAAATTAATTTTTTTCATTATTTGATCAGATATATAATTACAATAATCACTAGCACAATTATAGTCCAAATAGATAAATTATTTAAAAATTGTTTTAGCTTATTATTGGTGGATAAAAAACCAGGTAAGATTAATACGAGAACCGCAATTAGAAATATTGCAGACATTATTTGATCAGTTGACATTTGATTTAATTCTTTTTCCAGAATTTCTTAGCTTTTTCAAAAAAGTTTTTTATTATTGGATCTGGCTTATTTGCTTCGATTTCATTAAATTCTTCTAAAATTTCTTTTTGTCTTTTAGAAAGCGACGTAGGCACCTGGGTTACTACTCTTATATAAAGATCACCACACAAATTTCTTCTTAGAATTGGCATACCTTTACCTTTTAATCTGAATTGTTTTCCATGTTGAGTTCCTGCGGGAATTTTAATTTTAGATCTGCCACCGTCAATCGAAGGTACCTCTACTGAAGTTCCTAATGCTGCATCTGAAAAAGAGATAGGTAACTCATAATACAAATTTTCATCTGACCTCTTAAAAATATTATGATTATCTATAGATATAAATAAGTATAGATCTCCGCTTGAACCTCCTTTTGAACCTGCTTCACCCTTACCCGAAAGTCTAATTCTGGTACCGTCATCAACTCCTTTTGGAATTTTAACTGTTACGTTTTCATTAGATTGCATTTTTCCGTTTCCGCTGCAGTTGTTACATGGTGTGCCAATCATCTCACCGTAGCCACTACATTGAGGGCAAGTTTGTTGAACTGTAAAAAAACCTTGATTTGTTCTTACTTTTCCTCTTCCTGAACAGTAATCACATCTTATTGGTTTAGAACCTTTTGCTGCTCCACTTCCTGAACAAGTTTTACAAGCTTTATAAGTTGTATATCTTACGTTTTTTTCTGTACCTTTGTAAGCTTCTTCAAGGGCGATACTTACATCATACCTCAAGTCATTACCTCTATTGCTTGTTCTCCTTGAGCTGCTTCCACTAAAATCGCTAAAGAAATCTTCAAAGATATCTGAAAAAGATGAACTATCAAAACCACCAAATCCTTGAAAGCCACCGGATCCCCCACCACCTTCAAATGCTGCATGACCGAATTGGTCGTAGTTTGCTTTTCTTTTATCATCTGAAAGTATGTGATATGCCTCACTTGCCTCCTTAAATTTTTCTTCGGAAGCTTTATCACCTTTATTTTTATCTGGATGATATTTTAACGCTAATTTTCTGTAAGCTTTTTTGATATCTTCTTTTGAAGCTCCTCTCGGAATACCTAAGACATCATAACAATCTCTTTTAGCCACAGGACGTCTCCTTACTTTTAATCTTAGGCGCTTTTCTCTTTATCTTCTTTTACGTCTTCAAAATCTGCATCAACTACATTGTCTTTTTCACCAGGTTTAGCATCCTTTGTTCCACCAGTTCCTTTATCATTATTATCAGGTTTCTGTTGGCTTTTATAAACTGCTTCCCCTAGTTTCATAGAAACTTGAATTAAACTTTGGGTCTTTTTCTTTATATCTTCAACATCAGTTCCCTCTAAAGATTTTTTAAGATCGGCTATTCCATTTTCAATAGCCTTCTTCTCTTCAGCTGAAACTTTGTCCCCATGTTCTTTTAGACTTTTTTCTGTAGAAAAAACTAAGCTGTCTGCTTGGTTCCTAGCATCAACAGTATCTCTTTTCTTTTTATCTGCTTCTTTATTTGCTTCAGCATCTTTTACCATTTTTTGAATTTCATCTTCAGAAAGACCCCCTGATGCCTGGATCTGAATTTTTTGCTCTTTACCTGTTCCCTTGTCTTTGGCTGAAACACTTACAATCCCGTTAGCGTCTATGTCAAAAGTAACCTCAATTTGAGGCGTTCCTCTTGGGGCTGGTGGAATACCTACTAATTCAAAATTTCCAAGAATTTTATTGTCTGCAGCCATTTCTCTTTCGCCTTGTAACACCCTTATTGAAACTGCCGGTTGATTATCTTCTGCTGTAGAGAAAACCTGACTTTTTTTTGTAGGAATTGTAGTATTCTTTTCAATTAATTTTGTCGAAACTCCGCCAAGCGTTTCAATACCTAGTGAAAGAGGAGTTACGTCTAAAAGCAATACATCTTTTACATCACCTTGTAGCACACCACCTTGAATAGCAGCGCCCATCGCAACTACTTCATCGGGATTAACGCTTTTATTTGGTTCTTTTCCAAAAAAATTTTTAACAGTTTCGATTATTTTTGGCATTCTTGTCATCCCGCCAACTAACACTATCTCATTGATCTCTGCCGCTGAAAAACCAGAGTCCTTTAAAGCTGTTTTGCAAGGCTCTAAAGTTCTATCAACCAAACTTTGTACTAAAGCTTCGAGTTTAGCTCTAGTGAACTTAAGGTTTAAATGTTTTGGTCCGGATTTATCTGCGGTTATGAAAGGTAAATTTATCTCTGTCTGAGCAGCTGACGAAAGTTCAATTTTAGCTTTTTCAGCCGCTTCTTTGAGTCTTTGAAGAGCTAACTTATCGGTTTTTAAATCAATTCCATTATCTTTTTTAAATTCAGTTGCAAGATATTCGACAATAGTGTCGTCAAAATCCTCACCACCTAAAAAAGTATCTCCATTTGTAGATTTAACCTCGAATACACCATCACCAATTTCTAGGATAGATATATCAAATGTTCCACCACCTAAATCGTATACAGCTATTTTTTTTCCACCTTTTTTATCTAAACCATAAGCAAGCGAGGCTGCAGTAGGTTCGTTAATAATTCTTAAAACTTCTAAACCAGCAATTTTACCTGCGTCTTTTGTAGCTTGTCTTTGGGAGTCGTTGAAATAAGCTGGTACAGTAATAACTGCTTTCGTAACGGTTTGACCTAAATACTTTTCAGCTGTTTCTTTCATTTTTTGTAAAACAAATGCAGAAATTTGAGCCGGCGAGTATTTTTTTCCTTTTCCTTCTACCCAAGCGTCGCCATTATCCGATTTTACAATTTTGTAGGGAACTTTAGAAATATCTTTCTGAACAGACGGACCATCAAATTTTCTACCTATAAGTCTCTTCACTGCAAAAATAGTATCTCCAGCATTAGTCACAGCTTGTCTTTTTGCAGGTTGTCCTACTAATTTTTCATCATTTTCTAAAAAAGCAACAACTGAAGGAGTAGTTCTTGCACCCTCGACGTTTTCTAAAACCTTAGCCTGTGAGCCATCCATTATCGCTACACATGAATTTGTAGTTCCCAAATCTATTCCAATTACTTTACTCATTTATTGTTAATCCTTTTGTTTACTTTTATATGGGTGTTTTTTTTCTTTCTACAAGGTTAGGAACCCTCTTTTTTCTCATTTTTTTCCTCAGTTTTTGAATTTTTTCTCTTAGCTACACCTACTAATGCAGGTCTTAACAATCTATCGCCCAACATATAGCCTGGCTGAATTTCTTGAATTACTGTTCCAACTTCAGCTTTATCATCCTCTATTTCGGTCATTGCTTGATGGATATTTGGGTCAAATTTCTTTCCTTTAGCCTCAATTTTGATGATCCTATTTTTTTCAAATATTGAAATTAAGTCTTTTTCAATTATTGACAAATTTTCTATAAATCTTTCTAGATCTTTATTTGATTTTAAAATTTCATCATTTTTAATTGCTATTTTAGCTCTCTGTAAGTTATCTAGTATAGCCAAACTTTCTTTGGCAAAGTTATAGGAGCCAAATTCGAAAGCATCCTTAATTTCTTTCTCAAATCTTCTTCTTTGATTTTCAATTTCAGCTAAAGACCGAAGTAGTTTGTCTTCAGTTTCTTTTAGTTTTTGTTCAACTGATAACTCTTCAACCTTATTTTTTGGATCATTTTTTATATGATCTTTAATTTTGTCAGGATTGTTTTTGTTATTATCTGTCATACGATTGCTATATAGTAAATATTTATTAAATTACTAGATAGAGATGAAAAAAATTCTGATTGGAACACATAATAAAGGAAAATTTAAGGAAATCGCCTTTTTGATGTCTAAAAAATATAAAAAAATTTCACCAGAAACACTTAAAATACCAAGTCCAAAAGAAACGAGCAAAACATTTAATGGAAATTCAAAGCTTAAAGCAAATTTTTTTTCAAAATTTGTTGATTATCCAGTAATTTCTGATGACTCCGGTTTGTGTATTAAATCTCTCAAAAATGAACCAGGAATTTTTTCAGCTAGATTAGCAAAAAGAAAAGGAAGTTTTTTCAAAGCAATGAAATTTATTTTAAAAAAAATGAAAAATAAAAAAGATAGATCAGCTTATTTCATTTGCTCTCTTTCATATAAAGAAAAACGAAAAAAAATGGTAACTAAAATTGGTAAGATACATGGAATAATTTCTAAAAAAATATCTGGCAAAAACGGTTTTGGTTATGATCCAATTTTTATTCCCAGAAACTATACCATCACCTTTGGTCAAATGATATACTCTAAAAAGTTAAAAATAGACCATAGGTATATTGCTTTTCAAAAGCTAAAGAAAAAAATTAAAATTTTATAAATTGATTATTTTCAATTTTATAAATATTTAATTCTTGCCTTACATACTTGTCCTTAAAGCTAAAGGTTCCAATTTTTCCTTTAATTTTATTTTTAAAAACAAAATCACTTGTAGACGATAAAGTCTTATTTTGTTTCCAAGCATAGTATATAAGACCTAAAGCATCGTATGTTAGTATTGTTATTTCACTAGGATATGAGTTAAATTTTTTGAAATATTTTTTGTTATATTTTTGGAACTCTTTATAATCAATAGAAGGGTAATAAAGTGTTTTGATCGTATTCTCGACAAAAATACTTTTATCAAACCATTGATTAACAGTTGTAAATAACACTTTTTTTTCGTTCACATCAGTGTAGATTAATGAAGTTAAAACACTTTTAAGATTATTTCCAAAGTCAATTATTATAACAGAGTCAAAATTTACATTTCCTAAAGTGTATAGTTGTTCTAATTTCTCCAATTCTTTAATAGACTGTTCATCTTCCTTGTCTTCAAAAATCTTTTTCCTTAATTCTAAATTTTTTTTCCTTTGAGAGTAATTTGTCAAAATTTCAATCTCCCCTGTGAGTACTTGAGGATCAGGATTGTATTTAAATATTCTAAAATTATTAAGATTAAGTTTTTTAATTTTTTTTTCAATTAGATTTGTAAATTGGTTATTTGGAAACATAATAACCGTTTTGTTTTTTTTTTGTTTTTTGAGAAAATTGTTTATTGCTAACAATTGGGATTCAAGACTAATCCCTATACTAATTATGTTATCTGAAAACTCTGGTAAAATATTTGATGGCGATATAAAAGTCATATCATTATATTTTTTTACCTCTTCAAACTCGTCATTGCTTAAAGGTCCAATTACAATATTTGCTCCTTGTGACCTAATATCTTTGATAGCATTGTTGAGCATTTCTTTATTGTTTAAACCTGAGTCTCTAGGAATTATAAATATTTTATCATCATTTATTTCATCAAGCGCTAATTGAAGAGAGTACACTAAAGAGTTTCCCAACTCTTTATATTCACCGCTTAAAGGAGCCAAGAGACCAACTTTGAGTATGTTATTTTTTTCGTCACTTAAAAGATTAGAATTAATAAATAATATTATGTAATATAGGAAAATATAAATTATTTTTTTCATATTATGAACTTTTCTACTAATAGCTTATATATTGTTTCAACACCTATTGGAAACCTTGACGATATAACATTACGAGCCATTGATGTATTAAAAAATTCAGATTTCATCCTTTGCGAAGACACACGTCATTCTTTAAAATTACTAAATCATCTTAAAATAAAAAAAAAGCTGATTTCTTATCATAAGTTTAATGAAAAAAAAAACATAAGCAGTGTATTAAGCCACATTAATAGGGGCAAAATTTTGTCTTTGATATCAGATGCAGGAACGCCATTACTATCTGATCCTGGAAAAGTACTTTTAAATGCTTGCGTAGAAAATAAAATTAAGATTATACCAATACCTGGAGTTTCCTCTATAACTTCTGCGCTGAGCGCATCGGGTTTTGATGATAAATTTATATTTTACGGTTTTTTGCCAAAAACAATTAATGAGCTAGATAAGGTCTTTTCTGCTCTTTCAAAGCAAACTTATACACAGATTTTCTTTATACCAGCAATAAAAATAAACTTTTATTTAAAAAAAATTAAAGATTATTATGCTGGAAGAAAATTGTTAATTGCAAAAGAAATGACGAAAATTCACGAAGCCTTTTTCAGAGAAGATATAGATAAACTTAATGTGCTTAATTACAAGCTGAAAGGCGAGTTAACTTTGGTTATTTCAGAAAGCAGTATTAAAAAAATTAATATAAACGAGAAAAATGTAATCTTTTTAGCAAAAAAATATCTTAAGAAGTATTCTTTAAAAGACACTGTTGATCTAATTTTTGCAAAAGAAAAATTGAACAAAAAAGCCATATATAAGTTATGCTTAAATTTAAAGAATGAAAAAATTTTTTAGTATTTTAGCGATATTACTGATTACGGCTTGTTCAACGACCTTAGGAAGGTTTGGCGCTGGAGTTGATATCACCTTTGATCCAAGAACTATCGGAATGCAAATCGATGACACGATTATGCAAAAAAATTTGTCAGCTAGATTGGCTCTAGCTGATAAGAAATATTTTCTATCAATCAAATCTGAAGTAAGAGATGGAAATATTTTCTTATCAGGTAAAGTTGATGAACCAGAGGAAAAAATAAAGATTACAAAGATGGCCTGGGAAACAAAAGGAGTTAGATCAGTAAAAAATGCAATAATCATTAAAGATCAAACTAATTTTAAAGCAACGGCTAAAGACATTTTGATAACCAGCCAGTTAAGAACTTCACTGATATTGAATAAGAAAACAAAAGCAAGAAATTATACCTTAGAAACAATAAATAAGAATATTTATATTTTTGGAATTGCTATGACTGCTGACGAGAGAAAAGAAGTAATTAATGAGGCAAATAAGATTTATGATGTAAATAACATATATCCATCGATATATCTTGCGACCGAATTGAGTAGAAACAAACTTTAATTAAGTCGAATAATCAATCACATCAGATGAATAAGCAGCTATAGAAGCTAAATTCAAAATTTCCGAAGTGCTTGCTCTTAACGGAGCAACTTCTATTGGAGAGCCCAGTCCAATCAATAAAGGACCAATTAATTTACCACCTCCAAAAACCTTCATCAATTTCGTGGAAATGGCTGCGCTGTGTAGTGCGGGCATAATTAAAATATTTGCATTACCAACTATTTTGGAAAATGGATAAATTTCTTGATAAACAGGATTTAAAGCGACGTCGGGCTGCATTTCCCCATCAAAATCAAAATCTACTTTTTCTTTTTTGAGCAATTCTATAGCGTCCCTAACATGTTTAGTATTTTTTGAAATCGGCTTACCAAATGTTGAGTGAGATAAAAAAGCTACTTTAGGATCGAATCCAAAAAGTCTGGCAACTCTTACACATGATTTTGAAACTTTCACTAACCTTTCGGCAGAGGGAAAATCCTGAACATTAGTATCAGCTACCAAAATAGTTTTTCCTTTAAGAGTAATCATTGTCATTCCAAATATTTCCTCTCCTGGTCGTGGATCTGTGACCTTTTTTAATTTTTCTATTGATGCTGCATAATGCCTTATATTACCAGTGACCATAGCATCAGCATCTTTACAAGCTATCATTGAAGCACCCCAGGCAATTCGATCATTACGAACAAGACGATCCACATCTCGTTCTAACTGACCTTCCCTTTGTAATCTTTTATAAAGATGCTTTACATATTTTTCCCTTTTTTCTTTATTAGTGGAGTTAACTATTTCGATTTTATAATTTTTATCTAAACCAATATTGTTTAATTGTTCTTTAATCCTTTTTTCTGCTCCTATTAAAATTGGAGTCCCTAATTTGTTTCTTCCAAACTCAATAGCTGCTTTAAGCATGTTTTCATCTTCTCCCTCGGCAAAAATAACTCTTTTTGGATTTTTCCGAACTTTTGCATTTATCCCTTGCATTAAAGACATTGTTGGATCAAGTCTATTTGTAAGCTGATCTTTATAAATTTCGATATCCTTAATATTTTTTCTAGCAACTCCACTTTTCATTGCGGCGTCTGCGACAGCCGCAGGTATAACGCTTATTAATCTTGGATCAAATGTTGACGGTATAATATAATCTTTACCGTATCTTGGTCTGTCGCCACCATAAGCTGAAACAACCTCGTCGGGTACATTCTCTCTGGCTAAAAGAGCTATTGCATTTGCAGCAGCCACTTTCATATCTTCATTAATTTCTTTTGCTCTTACATCTAGTGCTCCTCTAAAAATATAAGGAAATCCTATTAAGTTGTTTACTTGATTTGGATAATCAGACCTTCCTGTAGCAATAATAGCGTCCGACCTTACCTCTTGAATTAGCTCTGGTTTGATCTCGGGATCTGGATTGGCACAAGCAAAAACAATTGGATTGTCTGCCATGGATTTGATCATTTTTTTTGATACTACGTCTTTAGCAGATAAACCTAAAAAAACATCTGCTCCAACCATAGCTTCTTCTAAAGACCTATATTTTGTATCTATTGCATGAGCAGATTTAAATTGATCAAGATTAGGTCGCCCTTTGAAAATTACACCTTTGCTATCGCACATTATTATATTGTTATTTTTTACGCCAGTACTTTTAAAAAGATTAGCGCAGGCCTGTGCTGATGCGCCTGCACCATTAATCACAACTTTTACATTATCAATTTGTTTTTTTGATATATCTAAAGCATTTATCAAAGCAGCTGTTGTTATTATTGCAGTGCCATGCTGGTCGTCGTGGAATATCGGAATGTCCAAAAGTTCTTTTAATTTTTGTTCGATTATAAAACAATCTGGTGCTGCAATGTCCTCTAGGTTTATTCCACCAAAAGTTCCTCCAATATTGTTGATGGTTTCGATTACAGCCTGAGGATCTTTGTTATTTATTTCTATATCGATGGAGTCAATATCTGCAAATCGTTTGAATAAAACTGATTTACCTTCCATAACCGGTTTTGATGCTAATGCTCCAAGATTTCCTAGTCCTAAAATTGCAGATCCATTACTTATAACAGCTACTAGGTTCCCTTTGCTTGTGTAGTCATAAGCAAGTTCAGGGTTTTTAGCAATTTCTTTAACTGGAGCAGCTACTCCCGGAGAATATGCAAGTGAAAGATCTCTTTTAGTAGTAAGTGGTTTGCTAGAATTTATCTCAATTTTGCCTGACTTTCCTTTTATATGAAAATCAAGTGCTTCTTTGTCTGAATAATGATCAATTTCTGTTTTTTTTGGCATTTATCCTTATGAGTATGTAATATAAAGAAATTTAATTCACTATAAATTTATGGCCTAATTTAGATTATTTATGAACCTGCTTTCTTCAACCTCAATATTTAGTTTTTATACACTAATCAGCAGAATTTTAGGCTACCTTAGAGATATTTTGATAGCTTTTTTTCTAGGAGCATCAATCTTTGCTGACGCTTTTTTCGTTGCATTTAGGCTACCTAATACCTTCAGACGTCTATTTGCTGAAGGAACCTTCAATGCAGCATTTATTCCCAGTTACACAGCCGCAAACATAGAAAGTGAAATAAAAGGAAAAAATTTTGCGGATGACATATTTGGCTTATTGCTTCTAATTTTAACTTTCATTGTAACATTGGCAGAGATATTTACGCCATACTTAGTTTACCTGATTGCACCAGGATTTATAACTGATGAAATAAAATTTAATCTAGCTGTAGAATTAACGAGGATAACTTTCCCTTTTCTATTATTTGTAAGTTTATCATCTTTTTTTTCTGGAATACTTAATTCTAACAATAAATTTGCTGCAGCTGCCGCCGCACCCATTATTTTAAATTTAGTATTAATTTTTAGTATTGTAATTTCATATTTTCAAAATTTAAATATAGCAAAGCTTTTATCCTTTGGAGTTACTATAGCAGGTATAGTTCAGTTAATTTTCTTAATCTATATGTCCACTAAATTTTATAAACCAAAAGTAAGATTTAATTATAAACTCACTGGGAAAGTGAAATTTTTTTTTAAAAAATTAATTCCGAGTATTTTTTCTTCTGGAGTTACTCAAATAAATATTTTAGTGGGGACTATTATTGCCTCATTCCAGTCTGGTGCAGTTTCATACTTATATTATGCAGATAGAGTTTATCAAATAAACTTAGCTGTAGCGGGCATAGCTGTGGGCACTGTTTCTTTACCAGTTCTTTCAAAAGCATTTAAAACAAAAAATTTTAAAAAAGTTAGCGATCTTCAAAATAAATCATTAATGTTGTCTATATTACTTTCTCTACCAGCTAGTTTAGGTTTAATAATTGCTTCTCAAGAAATAATAAACGGACTATTTGGATATGGTTCTTTTAGCTCAAAAGATGTTGAAATAACCTCAACAGCTTTAATGTTTTTTGGTTATGGTATTGTAGCTTTTGCATTGATTAAAATCTTAGCTAACTTTTTCTTTGCAAGGGACAATACAAAAATTCCTTTTTATATTTCTTCATTTATTGTTTTTTTAAATGTTATTATAAGTTTAAGCTTCTTCAATTCTTTAGGATTTATTATCATTCCAATAGCTACAACTATATCAACGTGGATAGGAGTTTTTATTTATTTATTTTTACTCAAAAAAAATAGCTTTTTAGTATTACAAAAGAAATTATTTTTAAATATTTTAAAAATTGTAATTTCCACAATTATTATGTCATTAGTATTACTACTCACTCTCGAAAAATATGCTAGGTATCTCGATTACGATTACAATTATAAGTCAATTTATTTATTTATAATTATAGGTTTCGCAGGAATTGTTTATTTGTTATCTTGCAATCTGTTAGGTTTATTAAAAATTAGGAATTATAAAGCAAATTAAATGAGTAAAAAAAAATTAGTATTTTCCGGAGTTCAGCCAACAGGAAATTTGCATTTAGGGAACTATTTAGGAGCACTAAAAAACTTTGTTTCCCTTCAAAAAGAGATGGATTGCATCTATTGTGTAGTTGACTTACACGCCATTACAGTTTTCCAAAAGCCCAGTGATCTAAGAGAAAATGTCTTCGAAACTTTAGCCAGTTTTCTTGCTACTGGATTAAATCCAGATAGAAGTATAATATTTAATCAATCTGCAGTTTCTGGGCACGCCGAGCTTGCATGGATTTTAAATTGCACTTCAAGAATTGGGTGGTTAAATAGAATGACACAATTTAAAGACAAAGCTGGTTCTGACAAAGAAAAAGCAAGTGTTGGTTTATATATTTATCCAAATTTAATGGCTGCAGATATTCTTCTCTATAAAGCAACTCATGTACCAGTTGGAGCAGATCAAAAACAACATTTAGAACTGTCCAGAGATATAGCTCAAAAATTTAATAGTGATTTTAATTGTAAAGGTTTTTTTCCTTTACCAGAGCCTTTAATTTCTAAAAACGTAGCAAGAGTAATGAGTTTAAGAGATGGAAAAAAAAAGATGAGCAAATCTGAAGAATCAGATTACTCAAGAATTAATTTGAAAGACAGTGCGGACGATATAGATAAAAAAATTAAAAAAGCTAAATCAGACTCTGAACCAATACCTGATAATTTGAAAAGTTTAGAACAAAAACCTGAAGCTTTAAATTTGATAAATATTTACTCAGAAATTTCTAAAATAAGCTTAGATAAAGTTTTAAACGAAATGTCCGGCAAAGATTACTCTTTCTTAAAAAAAAATTTAACAGAACTTTTGGTGAAAGAGATTACTCCTGTGGGCAAAGAAATAGAAAAACTTTTAAACGATAAGTCGCACTTAGAGCAAATCTTAAAAAAAGGTAAGGAAAAAGCCAATATAATCGCTGAGGAAAACCTAAAAAATATACGTGAAAAAGTGGGACTGATATAATATAAATTTCCCATGATACAAATTGAAGCCACTCCAAATCCAAATTCTTTAAAGTTCCTGTCAGAAAAGACTATTTCAGCGGCCGGGACAGAGGAGTTCCAGAAAAATAACAAAAAAAACTTGTCAAATGATTTTATTAAAGAACTTTTGAATTTTAAAGGAGTAGAGCTTGTACTTTTATCTAAAAATTTCATTTCTGTAAAGAAAAGCGATGAAGTTTCTTGGACCGAATTGAAACCAATGGTCATTTCTCATCTAAACGATTATTTTGAAAACAATAATGAACCAATTCTAAAGAACATTAAAGAACCAGAAAATAGAACTTCTACAAAAAATAAAGATGATACAGTGAGCAAAATAATAGATGTTTTAAATACAAAAATAAGACCTGCCGTTGCTCGAGACGGGGGAGATATTAAATTTAAATCTTTTGAAAACGGTGTAGTAAAAGTCGAGTTACAAGGCAGTTGCTCAGGATGTCCGAGTTCGGTAATGACTTTGAAACAGGGTGTGCAAAATCTTTTAAAGCATTATGTAAAAGAGGTCAATTCTGTGGAGGCAGTATAATTTTAGCATGAAAAAAAAATTAAGTTACAGAGATAAACTATTAGAGCTTGCTTATATTTATAACGTTAAAGAAATTCAAGATTATACAAAACGTAGAAAAGATTTAACTATTGGACAAATAGAGTTAATACTTAAAAAAAATAAAATTATTATTCCAAAAGACTTTAAAAGCAGCTTCTTCAAAGATAATTTTACAAAACCTTTTTCTAAGTTCAGAAGCAATATAGCTGACTATAAAGAAGAAAAGATAAAAGACAAAAATAGATTTTTCAGAAAAGTTGATAATTACAAACACGATACCTCTAGAAAAGTTAATAGAGGTATAAATTCTTTATGGAGAGTGTCAGGCAATATCGGTGTCAATTTCTTAAACGTTCTTCCTAAATTAGGGACAACCGTTGCAACATTTTTTGGAAACCTTTTTACTGACGTATTTAATTCAATATATAATCAACAAATTGATAACAAAAGCGCAAAAAATGTAATTTTAGGATTTTTCGTAGTTGTTGGAGTTACAACATTAGTAATTGGAGGTATTAACACTTATAAAAATTTTGATCTTATAAAAAGCAAGATAGAAATGAAAAAACCTGAAAAAATAATTAAAAAGGATACAAAAAAAACCGAAACCCAACCAAAACAACTGACTAAAAAACCTGAGGTAAAACCAAAAAAAGAAATTAAAAAACCTGAATTAAAGGTTAAAGAAAAAAACGTAACAGAAGTTATTTTACCAGATCTTAATTTAAAAACCGAAACTGTGATTCAACTTTTTAAAGACGTTGATTATGACTTAAGAAAAGTAAGAAATGAAAAGTTAGTAAAACCAATATACTTTACCCAATTTCCAAGAGACTTAGATAATTTAAGAAGTGTACAACTAAAAAAAGAGACATTTATAAAAATAGTTTTACCACTTATTGTGGCTGAAAATGAAAAAATTCTTGACGATAGAAAAAAATTAAAAATTTTATCTAAGAAAAAATTTACTTCAGATATAGAAAAACAATGGTTAAGACAAAAATTATTAGAGTATAAAGTTAAAAAGGGAGATCTTGATCAATTATTGCTGAGGATGGATATGGTACCCGTTTCAATAGCGTTAGCGCAAGCAGCAAAAGAAAGCGGATGGGGAACATCTAGATTTGCTTTGGAGGGAAACGCAATTTTCGGACAGTGGACTTGGGACGGACAAGGCATAGCCCCCTTAAAAAGAGATGATAATAAAAAACATAAAATTCTTAAGTTTCCAATACTAAGAGCTTCTGTAAAGGCATATAAAAATAATTTAAATACTCACAAAAGTTATTCTAAGTTTAGAGAAAAAAGAAAAAGTCTAAGAAACAAAAAAAAGAATATCACCGGGTTAGATTTAACTGATACTTTAAAAAATTACGCACAGACTGGATCAGAATACACCAAGATATTAAATCAAATAATAACGCAAAATAGATTGTCAGATTTTGAACCTGTTAAGCTAGTAAATTCAGTTAAGCAAGTAGAATTAAATTCTTAATTGTTTTCACTTATAACATACTGAATTCCTAACCATCTCCAGTAGTTATTTTTTTCTTTTAAGGAACAGTTTATTCTGCCTCTTTCACCTACAAATTTTTCAGCGATCAAAATTTCTAAGATATTGGCTTCTTTAAAAGAAATTTGTGAATTTCTCCATCGGTTTCCCTCATTTGAAAAACAGTTAATCTGGCTGAGATTTTTAATATTTTCGTGGAATTCAATTTTCACTAGAGGTGGATTTTTTGACTGCAATAAGTATTTATCTTCAGGCGTAATACTTTTGTACTTAAGCGGAAGTGTCTTCATCAATGTTTTGAATCTTTTTATTTCACCATATTTTTGATTAATTGGATATCTAGGTAATTCAAATAAGTCTTTTGTTTCATCAATCACCCCAGAATGTTGACCAAAAGCATATTTAAAACCAAGATCATAAATAATTTTTTTAAACTCAAGGCTATATTCTCCAAAAGGATAGGAAAAAAACTTAGAATTTCTGCCCAATTTTTTTTTGAAAATCTCTCTAGAAGTAATAATATCCATTTTAATTTTTTCTGGTGTTTCTTCTACTAAGTACTCATGAGAGTGACTGTGATTTCCTATTTCTACATTTTCGTTTTTGTGAAGTTCAATAATTTGATCCCAATTCATATAATTATAAGCACCTACTTCTCTCGTGTTTACAAATAAAATGAAAGGAATTTTCCTCTCTTTTAAAATAGGCCATGCATTTTCATAAAAAGAAGACAATCCATCATCAATTGTTAATAGAACTTTTCTTTCATTTTTATTTTCAGAAAGACTTTTCTCGAAATTCTTTGGATGAATAAATTTTAAGCCCTCTTGGTCTATAATTTCAAGTTGTTCTTTGAAAACTTCAAGCTGAATATTTGTTGACGGATATTTTTCTTCATCAAATCTATGATACATTATAGAAATAAGACCAAAATCGTCAAAACGAAGTTCAGTCGCCGTAAATAACTTTGAAGAATAAGTCTGAAAAGATATAATAATCAATATTATGATAAAAAATTTTTTAATTATAAAATTCATTGGCAAGGATGATAAATTAGGATTGAGAATAAATAAAGATTTTTTTGTTTATAATTTTCAAAAAAAAAATGAACGGTTAGTTTCAGTTATTTATAAATTTTTAAAATCACATAGTATAAAATTAGACAAAAATTTTAGCGTTATAGTAAATCAAGGCCCTGGAAGTTTTTCAGGGATCAGAATATCATTAGCGGTGGCAAAAGGCTTAGAAATATCTAAAAATATTAGATTATATGGTTATAAAAACACTGATTTAAGGGAATTTAATCAATCTAATATTGAAAATTTATTGAAAAAGAATTTAATAGAAAAAAAATTGATTAAGCCCATCTATTTAAGTTAAATTAAGATATGAGTATTATTGAAGAAAAATGTAAGCAAAAAGGCGTTAGGCTCACTGATCAGAGAAAAGTAATAGCAAAAGTGTTGTCAGAGTCCAAAGAGGTATATGGATCAAAAGATCATCCAGATGTTGACGAGCTTCATAAAAGAGTTACTTCGATAGATGATAAAATAAGCATAGCTACTGTTTA
This sequence comes from uncultured Pelagibacteraceae bacterium, assembly GCA_902630665.1. Lineage (GTDB taxonomy): Bacteria > Pseudomonadota > Alphaproteobacteria > Pelagibacterales > Pelagibacteraceae > Pelagilacustribacter. Next base: position 23,649 of record CACOVP010000002.1, on the reverse strand, counting down.
TAGAACTGTAAAACTATTTGAAGAAGCAGGAATCTTAGTCAAACATGATTTTAAAGCTGGCAAAGCACGTTACGAAATTAATGATGATCACAATCATTTAATAGATATAAATAGTGGTGAAATCGTAGAATTTGTTGACAAAGATATTGAAGAACTACAGAAAAAAATTGCAAAAAAATTGGGTTACAATCTCGTTGATCATAAATTAGAACTTTATGGTTCAAAAATAAAAAAATAAATTGGAAAAAAAAATCTTCATAAAAACTTTTGGTTGCCAAATGAACGAATACGACAGTAAACGTATCTATGATTTTGTTGAAGCTATTGGTTATAAAAAAACTGAAAATGTAGACCAAGCAGATTGTCATGTTTTAAATACTTGTCACATAAGAGAAAAAGCAACAGATAAAGTTTATCATCATGTTGGAAGAATAAAAAAAAAGTTTAGAAATAAAAAAAAACCTATAGTTATTATAACTGGTTGTGTGGCCCAAGCAGAAGGAGACTTAATTTTAGAAAAAGAGAAATATATTGATGCTGTTATTGGTCCGCAGTCATATCATAAATTTAACGAGACATTACTAAAAATAGAAAAAGATAAGACAAAATTAAATTTTACTGATTTTAATACAATTGATAAATTTGATAAACTGAGTCAGAATAAAAACTCTAATAGTAATGTATCCTCATTTTTAACTATTCAAGAAGGATGCGATAAATTTTGCAACTTTTGTGTTGTGCCTTATACTAGGGGAGCTGAGTTTTCTAGATCTTTCGATGAACTTATTAGCGAAAGTAACGATTTAGCAAATAACGGTGTTAAAGAAATTACACTTTTAGGACAAAATGTAAATGCGTATAACTTTGAGGGTAAAAAGCTTTCAAATTTAATTAGAGAAATTGAAAAAATAAAAAAAATTGATAGGATAAGATATACAACATCACACCCAGTAGATTTTTCCGAAGACTTAATTGAAGTGCACGCGATTTCAAAAAAACTCATGCCTTTAATACATTTACCAGTACAAAGTGGATCAAATAAAATTTTAAAAGCTATGAATAGAAAGCATACCGTCGAGGATTACCTTAATTTAATAGATAAAATCTTAAAAGCAAACCCATTAATAAAATTTTCCAGTGACTTTATAATTGGATATCCTGGAGAAACAGAACAAGATTTTCAGGATACACTTAATCTACTCAGAAAAGTAAAGTATATAAATTCTTATTCTTTTATGTTCAGTGCAAGGCCTGGCACCCCAGCGTTTGAGACAAAACAGACCGAATCAAGTGTTGCAAAAGAACGTTTGATTATTTTCCAAGAGATTTCAGAAAAAATTAAATTAGATTATAGGCAAAATATTTTAAATAATAAAACAACTGTTTTATTTGAAAATAGAATAAAAAATGGAGAAAATTTTTTTGGAAGAGACGAATATTTTAATGCAGTTATTGTGGAAAGTAAAAAAGATTTAAAAGGTAATATAAAAAGAGTAAAAATAATTGACGGAAATCAAAATAGCTTTAAAGGTAAAATTGCAAGTGAAGTAGATAACCGAATTGTTGCAGCATAAAATGTCAGAAGTTAGTACAATAGACCAAAACATCAATATAAAAAAAATTGATAAGGAAACAATCAACATTCAAATTAATGACAATGAAATGCTCATGTCTTTAGTTGGACAATTTGACCAAAATATTAAAGATTTATCGAAATCAACAAATACAGATGTTTTTTTTAGGGGAAATTCAATTACATGCAAAGGTAAAAAAGATGATATAAATGCTTTTTGTGAGGCAATAAAATTTTTAATTAACAAGTATTCTCTTACTAAAATAATTGAGAAAGATGATATAATTTCAGCCGTGAAAGAAAATATAAATATAAGTGACACAAAAATAAAGTCATTAAATCAATTGATTAAAACACCAAGAAAATCAGTGATAGCTCGCTCTAATAAGCAATCGGATTATATTAAAGCATTAAAAGAAAATAATATTATTATATCTTTAGGACCTGCTGGGACTGGTAAAAGTTTTTTAGCAGTTTCAGTTGGTGTTACTTTACTAATGGAGAAAAAAATAGATAGAGTAATTCTATCTAGGCCTGCCGTAGAGGCAGGGGAAAAACTTGGTTTTCTACCTGGTGACATGAAAGAAAAAGTTGATCCATATCTAAGACCATTATATGACGCTCTATATGAACTTTTTGGAGCTGATAAAATTGATAAAAAAATAGCATCTGGTGAAATCGAAATCGCTCCGTTGGCATTTATGAGAGGTAGAACTCTAAAAAATTGCTTTGCGATACTCGACGAAGCTCAAAATGCCACAGAAACACAAATAAAAATGTTTTTAACAAGAATTGGCGAAAATTCGAAACTCGTAGTTAATGGCGATCCATCACAAATTGATTTAATTAATAAGTCACAGTCGGGTTTAATTAAATCACAAGAAATCTTAAAAAATTTAAAAGAAATTAAGATTATAGAATTTGATGATAAAGATGTTGTGAGACACCCTTTAGTCTCAAAGATTATTAGAGCTTATCAAAATAAAAGCACTGATGATAATAATTAATGTAATTACAAATAATATTAAATGGAAAAACTTTCTTAAAAATCCAAATATCTACATTGAGAAAAAAATTAAAGAATTAAATAAAAAAAATAAAACTTTTAAGAATAAAAAGATTTTTTGCACTCTTTTGTTATCTGGAAATAATCAAATAAAAAAGTTAAACAAAAAATTTAGAAATAAAAATACATCAACGGATGTATTGTCTTTTCCATTTTACTCTAAAAAAATATTAATGAATAAACTTAATAGAGAAAAAGAAATTTATTTAGGAGATATAATAATCAATTTTAATAAAATTAATTATGGTTCAAATATAGAAAAATTTAAATTTGAATTTGATAAGCTTTGGATACACGGATTAGTTCACTTATTTGGTCATGATCATAAAAGAGACAGAGATTTTTTTAAAATGCAAAAAATTGAAAAAAAACTTTTGTCATATCTTCTCTAAATGGAAAAATACTTAAACAATCGTTTCTTAATTTTATATTTAATTCCTTTTCTTAGTGGTTCGTTGACAGTTTTTTCTTTTCAACCCTTTAATTTAACAATTATCAATTTTATAATTCTTCCAATATTCTTTTATTTAATTTTGTTTATAAAAAAGAAATCAAAAAGCAAATATAGAAAAAAACCCTATAAAAAAAATTTATTTATATTTGGTACAACTTTTGGATTTGGATTTTACTTAAGTGGCATACACTGGATAACGTTCTCACTTACTTTTGACGAAAACTTCAAAATTTTAATTCCGTTTGCTTTGATATTGATTCCTCTTTTTTTAAGTTTATTTTTCTCAATTATTACATTAACATTAGGACCGTTTGTAAATTCTAACTTTTCTTCAATTTTTTTACTATCAATTGGCCTTGCTTTTTCTGATTTCATGAGAGCAAAAATCTTAAGTGGTTTTCCATGGAACCTTTGGGCTTACAGTTTCTCCTGGAACTCTGAAATATTACAACTACTAAACTATATTGGTCTTTTTGCTTTTAATTTACTTTGTATTACTTTGTTTTTAATTCCTTCGGTTTTTTTTTTTAAAATAAACTTAAGCAAAAAAATTTTATTTCTTCTATTTATCCCCTTAACTTTTATAACTTTGTATATTTACGGTAACCATAATATTAACCAAAATAAAAAACTAGTTAATAGCGTTGAAAATAAAGTAAATATCAAAGTAATTTCTCCAAATTTTAAAATCGATTATGGTATTTCAGAAATTGAGATAAAAGAAAGATTAGAAAAACTTATTCGATACAGCGATCCAGGCGATAATTTGAAAACACTTTTTGTTTGGCCGGAGGGTGTTTTTAGCGGATATAATTATTCTCAAGTTGAAAAATTTAAAGGTCTTTTCAGTAATTTCAAAAAAAATCATTTAATTGTATTTGGAATAAATAGATTAAGCCAAGATAAAACTGGGACCTTTAATAGTTTAGTAATAGTTGATAATAATTTTGAAATCCAAAAAGAATACAAGAAAATAAAGCTTGTTCCTTTTGGGGAATTTCTTCCATTTGAAAATTTTTTTAATAAATTAGGCTTTAAGAAAATTACTGAAGGGCAAGGTTCATTTCTTGAAGGCGGTATTCAAGATAATCTAAAAATAAAACCTATGAATATTTTGCCATTAATATGCTATGAAATTATTTTTCCAAGTTTAACACAAAAATCCAATGTAGATACGAATTTGATTATAAATGTGTCAGAAGATGGATGGTTTGGAAAAACTATTGGTCCCTATCAACATTTTTCCAAAGCTATTTTTAGAGCAATAGAGCAAAATTCCTATCTTATAAGATCTGCGAACAAAGGAGTAAGTGCGATTATTAATAATAAAGGTGAAGTTATAAAAAAATTAAATATCAATGAAACTGGAAATATAGAGCTAGAAGTACCTTTAATTAAATCAGATAAAAAAAATAAAAATGATTTGATCTTTTTTATACTTTTATTTACATATTGGTTATTCGTAGTAATTTACAAAAAAAATGTCAAAAGATAAATATCTATTTACAAGCGAGTCAGTTTCCGAAGGACATCCAGATAAAGTTTGTGACAGAATTTCTGATATGGTCGTTGATAGTTACTTATCTAAAGATCCTGTTTCTAGGGTGGCATGTGAAACTCTTACCACTACGAACAAGGTTGTTCTCGCAGGGGAAATCAGAGGTCCTAAGATTGAAAAAGAGGAATTAATTAGCAAAGTAAGAGACTGTATAAAAGATATCGGTTATGACCAAAAAGGGTTCAGCTGGAAAACTGCTGATATAGAAACTTTCTTACATGAGCAATCTAGCGATATTGCTATGGGGGTGGACTCCAAGGATAACAAAGACGAAGGAGCTGGTGATCAAGGTATTATGTTTGGATACGCATGTAAAGAAACAGAAGATTTAATGCCAGCACCAATTCATTTTTCACATAAAATTTTAATGTTAATGGCAAAAGACAGAAAAAGTGGAATTTTAAAAGGGATAGAACCTGACTCAAAAAGTCAAGTTACTATGTTTTATGAAAATGGAAAACCAACAAAAGTAACATCAGTGGTAATTTCAACCCAACATTCTAAAGATATCAATCAAGAAAAAGTAAGAGATCTCATTATACCTTATATAAAAAAATCTATTCCTGAAAATTATCTAAAAGATCTTAAGTCTGAAGAAATATATATTAATCCAACAGGACAATTTATTATCGGAGGTCCCGATGGCGACACTGGACTAACAGGAAGAAAGATTATTGTAGATACTTATGGAGGAGCAGCTCCTCATGGTGGTGGCGCTTTTTCAGGCAAAGATCCAACAAAAGTGGACAGGTCAGCTGCTTATGCAGCCAGGTATTTAGCTAAAAATATTGTTGCATCTGGCGCTTCAGAAAAATGTTTAATCCAACTTGCCTATGCTATAGGAGTATCAAAACCACTTTCCATTTACCTGAAATTAGATGACGGTGATACCGAAAAACAAGAAATAATAAAGAAAATTATAAAAGAAAATTTTGATCTTTCTCCAAGAGGAATTAGGGAAATGTTAAAATTAAATAATCCAATTTATGAAAAGACCTCAGCTTATGGACATTTCGGCAGAAAACCAACAAATAAAGGTGAATTTAGTTGGGAAAAAATCGATAAAATTGATTTATTTAAATTGTGATCTTGAAAAAACCTTAATTTTCTTTTAAAAAATTACAAAGTTTGAATAATTTCAAAATGGGCACTAGCCCATTTTTTTTTAGGAGCTATAAAAATGTTAAATAGAGGACTGGATAAACTAGAATTATTAAGAATAGTCGAGGCAGTTGCAAACGAAAAATCAATAGATAAAGAACTCGTAATAGGTTCAATGGAAAGTGCTATTCAAAAAGCAGCCTTAACCAAATTTGGAAACGAAAACAATATAGAGGTTTCTATTGATAGAGAAACAGGTGATATTAAAATCCAAAAAGTACTCGAGATAGTAGATAAAGTTGAAGATTCATCTAGAGAGATTACATTAACTCAAGCTAAAAAAATTAATCAAAATACTGGCAACTTGAAAATTGGAGAAAAAATTTATGAAGAATTGCCACAAATTGATTTTGGTCGTATAGCTGCGCAAAGCGCTAAACAAGTTATAAGTAGCAGAGTAAAAGAAGCAGAGAAAAATAGGCAATATCAAGATTTTATAGATAAACAAGGACAAATATTAAGTGGTATTATTAAAAGACTTGAGTACGGAAATGTAATAGTCGATCTAGGAAAAGCAGAAGGTGTGATTAAAAAGGATGAGCTTATACCTAGAGAAATTTTAAAAACAGGTGATAGAGTTAAAGCATATTGTTATGAGGTAAAAAAAGAAATAAAAGGTCACCAAATATTTTTATCAAGAGCTCACCCACAGTTTTTAGCAAGACTTTTTTTTCAAGAGGTTCCCGAAATATATGAAGGAACAATAGAAATTAAATCTGTAGCAAGGGACCCAGGAAGTAGAGCTAAAATATGTGTACACTCTCAAGACTCATCCATCGATCCAGTTGGTGCTTGTGTTGGAATGCGAGGAAGTAGAGTTCAAACTATTGTGAATGAATTACATGGTGAAAAAATAGATATAATCAAATGGACAGAGGATCTTCCTACTTTAATTTCTGAGTCACTCTCTCCAGCTGAAATACAAAGAGTGTTGATTGACCAAGAAAATAAAAGAATAGATATAATTTTAACTGAAGAAAATTTAAGTAAAGCGATTGGCAGAAGAGGTCAAAATGTAAGGTTAGCTTCTAAACTTACTAATTACGAAATAGATATTTTAACTGACAAAGAGGACTCAGAACGAAGGCAAGCAGAATTTAAAGAAAGAACAGAAAGTTTAATAAAAAATTTAGAAGTAGATGAAACGCTAGGCCAACTTTTAGTTTCAGAGGGTTTTAACTCTATCGAGGAAATAGCACAATCAGATTCTGAAAACATATCTAAGATTGACGCTATAGATAATGAAACTGCAAAAGAACTTATTAAAAGATCAAAAGAAACTCTAGTAAAAGAAAGAGAAGCAGTAGCATTAAAACTCAAAGAATTAGGTGTTGAGGATAAATTAATTAATCTAAAGGGGATGACCCAAGGTATGCTTGTTATATTAGGACAAAAGAATATTAAAAAACTGACTGATTTTGCTGATCTATCATCAGATGAGTTAATCGGTGGTTTTGACGAAGTAAAAGGAAGAAAAATAAGAATTGAAGGTTATCTTGAGGAGTTTTCTTTATCTAGAAAGGAAGCTGACGATCTTATTATGTCAGCAAGAGAAATTGTTTACAAATAATGTTATGGAAAAAGACAAAAAAAAAACACTTACTATTTCTACGAACCTCACAAAAAAAATCGATAAAGAGACATTAACTTCTGCAGGAAAAAAATCATATTCTATAGAGAAAAAGAAACCTTTCAGATCAAAGCCGTTTAATAGATCAAATCCAGGAAATCCAAGTTTGGGTCAAGATATTAGGAAAAAAAACTTTGCTCGAAAGTTTGTTGAGCAACAAGCTACAAAAGAATTTATCAAAAAAGATAAGGATAACAAAATAGCAGCTAAGAGCAAACTTAAGCTAAAAGGTCCAGTTGATAAACGAGACTTTAAGCTGACTGTATCAAGAGCCTTAAATGTTGAAGAAATTGAGATCAAACAAAGAAGTCTAGCCTCAGTGAAAAGGGCAAGACTTAAAGAAAAGAAAAGTAAACCTGAAAATGAGGAAAAAAAAGAATTTAAAAAAGTTATAAGAGAGGTAAAAATCCCAGAGCAAATTACAATCCAAGAACTCTCAAATCGAATGGCTGAGAAATCTAGTGAAATAATAAAGTTTTTATTCAATATGAAAGTAGTAGCTACTATTAATCATAATATAGATAAAGATACCGCTGAATACATTGTAAAAGAATTTGGTCATAAACCAATTTTAGAGGAAAAAATATCTATCGAAACAGAAAAAATTAAGGAAAGTTTCGGGGGAGATGTAAGAAGTAGACCCCCGGTAGTAACTATTATGGGCCACGTCGACCACGGTAAAACATCTTTACTTGATGCTTTAAGAAACTCTAATATTGTTTCTGGAGAACATGGAGGGATAACCCAACATATCGGAGCATATCAGGTTAAAGATGAAAATAACAATTTAATAACATTTATAGACACACCAGGTCACGCAGCGTTTACTGAAATGCGAGCAAGAGGCTCTAAAATAACTGATATAGTTGTTTTAGTGGTGGCCTCAGATGATGGAATAAAACCTCAAACTATTGAAGCAATTAAGCATGCTAAAGCTGCCAAAGTTCCTATAATTGTAGCCATTAATAAATGTGATTTACCTGAAAAAAATATCAGCAAAATTAAAAATGAAATGATGCAATACGAATTGATTGCTGAAGACTTAAGTGGAGATACACTATTTGTAGAAGTTTCAGCTCTTAAAAAAATTAATCTTGAAAAACTCAAAGAGGCAATTTTACTTCAATCTGAAATTTTAGATTTAAAAGCTTCTTACAGTGATCAGGCGAGAGGTGTTGTAATAGAGTCAAAAATAGATAAAGGTAAAGGACCTGTTTCTACTATTTTAATTAGTAATGGAAAACTCAGCAAAGGCGATTACTTTAATTGTGGCAATACCTGGGGAAAGGTTAGAGCGATGATAAATCATGATGGTAAAATAATAAGTGAGGCTCTTCCCTCAATGCCTGTTGAAATCCTAGGAATGAACGCTTCTGTTCACGCTGGAGCGGTATTTTCGGTCACTAATAGTGAAGATGAAGCAAAAAAAATGTTTGAATTTAAAAAAAATGTAAGCGTAAAAAATAATATTTTTGTGAAAGACAAAACTGCTTTATTTGAAAATTCAAGCGGTAAAGATGAATTAAATATAATAATCAAGTCAGATGTTCAAGGTTCTAGCGAGGCATTAAAAATGGCAATAGATAAAATCAATCACAATGAGGTACAAGCTAATATACTTTTATCTGATATTGGTATGATAAATGAGACCGATGTATCTTTAGCTAAAGCATCCAATGCTATTTTGATTGGATTTAATGTGAAACCAAACAGAGAAGCAAAAAAATTAGCTGAAGAACAAAAAATAGATATTAAGTTTTTTAATATTATTTATGAGGCTATTGATTATGTACAAAAATCTCTGTCTGGTCTTCTTGAACCAGACATCAAAGAAACTATTTTAGGTAGTGCAGAAATTCAAAAAATATTTAAAGTTTCAGGGGCTGGAAAAATTGCTGGCTCAAAAGTTATTAATGGTGAAATAAAAAGTAAATCAAAAGCAAGAATAATTAGAGATGGGTCTGTAATTTATACTGGAGAAATATCCTCATTATTTCGAGAAAAAAATCAAGTAAAAGAGGTTAATACTGGATTAGAGTGCGGAATAAGTTTGAAAGATTTTGTAGATTTTAAAGAAAAAGATGTAATAGAGTCATTCTTGTCAGAGGAAATAAAAAGGTCAATATAATGGGTCACAATATATCTAATAAAAGCTTCAGCCAGAGGCAGTTGAGAGTTGGAGAACTTGTAAAACAAAATTTAGGCGAGCTTTTCATAAGAAATGAGGCAAAAATTCCCTCGGTTAACTCTAAATTAATTACAGTAACTGAAGTAAGAATGACTCCAGACCTCAAAACAGCACGAGTTTACGTAATTCCGTTAGGAGGTAATGATACAGAGCAAACAGTAAAAATCTTGACGGAATACAATCATCTTGTTAGAAAAGCTTTGTCTAAAAGGCTAGATATTAAGTTTCTTCCTAAACTCACATTTGTTGAAGATAACTCTTTTGAATATGCTGAAAAGATTGAAAAAATTATAAAAAAAAATAAAGATTATGATAAAGAAAAAAAAAGATATAATTAAATCCTTGGCCACACATCAAAAAGACGTTGGATCTACAGAAATTCAAATTGGACTTTTAACTGATAAAATAACTAAACTGTCAGAACATTTTAAGAAATTTAAAAAAGACAAACACTCTACTTTAGGTTTGACAAAATCAGTAAATAAAAGAAAAAAACTTCTAGCTTATCTGAAAAAAAGTAATTCAGAGTCGTACCAGAAAGTAATCAAACAACTAAATTTAAGGAAATAATGTTTAAAATTTTTAAAGAGGAAATAGAAGTTAATGGTAAAAAGTTGACTTTGGAGACAGGTAAAGTAGCTCGTCAAGCGGATGGCGCTATTATTGCTTCTTTAGGTGAAACTGTTGTAATTGCAACCGCAGTTGGAGCTAAGAAAGTAGCAGAAGGTCAAGACTATTTTCCATTATCAGTAAACTATCAAGAAAAATATTATGCAGCAGGCAAGATACCAGGTGGTTACTTTAAAAGAGAAGCAAGACCTACTGAAGCAGAGACTTTAATTTCCAGACTAATCGATAGACCTATAAGACCTTTATTTCCATCTAGTTTTATGAATGAGGTGCAATTACTTCCAACTGTTTTATCTTATGATAGTGAAAATCAACCAGATATTTTATCAATAATAGCTTCCTCAGCAGCTTTAGCAATATCGGGTTTGCCATTTATGGGGCCAATAGCCGCCAGCAGAGTCGGGTACAAAGATGGAAAATATTTATTAAATCCTTCAATAGAAGAATTAAAATCATCAGAGCTAGACCTGGTTGTTGCTGGTACCAAAGATGCAGTTCTAATGGTTGAGTCTGAAACATCAGGGTTATCTGAAAAAATAATGTTAGATGCAGTAAAGTTTGGGCATGAAAAATTTGTACCAATTATTGAAGCTATTGAAAAATTAGTAAAAAAGGCAGGTAAACCTAAATGGGAAGTCGAAGAGGTAGATCATTCTGAAATTAAAAAAAAGATTGCTGATAAATTTGAAAATGGATTAAGAAGTGCATTTAAAGAAATAGATAAAAAAAAAAGATCCACAGCTATTTCTGAAATAGAAAGTCAATGTAAAGAAATTTTTGCTGAAGACGAGAACATAACTGAAAACCAAGTTATGAGTCAGCTTAAATCTTTAGAAAAAGATATTGTAAGAACTGCAATACTCAAAGAAAAGAAAAGAATCGATGGTAGGGGTTTAGCTGACGTGAGACAGATTAATTGCGAAGTTGGTATATTACCGAGAACTCATGGATCTGCTCTTTTTACAAGAGGTGAAACACAAGCAATAGTAGTTACAACGCTTGGAATGACAGATGACGAACAAAGATTAGAAAGCTTAGAGGGCATGCAAAGATCAAATTTTATGTTACACTATAATTTTCCTCCGTTTTCAGTAGGGGAATGTGGGAGGATAGGCACAGGAAGAAGAGAGATCGGACATGGAAAACTTGCTTGGAGAGCAATTAACTCTTCTTTGCCAAAAAAAGAAAATTTTCCTTATACATTAAGAGTAGTTTCAGAAGTAACAGAGTCTAACGGATCTTCATCAATGGCAACAGTTTGTGGAACTTCATTATCATTAATGGATGCTGGCGTTCCAATTAAAGAACCAGTTGCTGGAATTGCAATGGGATTAATTAAAGAAGGAGAAGATTTTTCAGTGCTATCTGATATTTTAGGAGATGAGGATCATCTTGGAGATATGGATTTTAAAGTTGCGGGTACAAAAAATGGTATTACTTCACTCCAGATGGATATTAAAATAACAGGTATAACTTTTGAGATTATGGAAAAGGCTTTAGAGCAAGCCAAAGGTGGAAGAGAGCACATTTTACAAGAAATGAATAAAGCTATTAAAACTTCAAGAAAAGAATTCTCTAAACATACACCTAAAATGGAAACAATAAAAGTTGACAAAAAAGATATTGCAACGGTCATAGGAAAAGGTGGTGCAACAATAAGGGAAATTGTTGAGACTTCAGGAGCAAAAGTTGACGTAAAGGATACAGGAGAAGTAACTGTTGCAGCTCCAGATGAAGCTTCTAGAAATAAAGCTATCGACTTCATCAAAAATTTGATCGCTAAGCCTGAGATGGGTAAGATTTACAAAGGGAAAGTAGTAAAAATTATGGAATTTGGAGCTTTCGTTAACTTTTTAGGAAAGCAGGACGGTCTTGTACATATCTCTGAATTAGCAGAAAAGCGTGTTGCAAAAGTTGGTGATGTTGTAAAAGAAGGCGATGAAGTTTCTGTAAAAGTTGTAGGTTTTGATAGAGGGAAAGTAAAACTATCAATGAAACAAGCTTCTGCTTAAGACATATTTTTAGGATCTGGCATTCCTACTTTGTTATATCCAGCATCTACATAATGAATTTCACCAGTTACTCCAGCCGCTAAATTACTTAACAGGTATAATGCAGAATTACCAACATCGTGAATATCAACGTTTCTCTTCAAAAATGAATGATCTTCATTCCATTTGTATAAAAATTTTGCATCTCCTATTGCGGAAGCTGCTAAGGTTTTAATAGGACCTGCACTAATTGCATTTACCCTTATTTTTTTTTTACCTAAATCTCTGGCTAAATACTTTACACTTGCCTCCAAGGCAGATTTACAAACACCCATCACATTGTAATTGGGGATAGCTTTAGAAGACTCGTAAGTTAGTGTTAGCAAACTTCCACCATCTTTTATTATTTTAGAAGCTTCTTTAGATACTTCGGTAAAAGAAAAGCATGAGATAAGCATACTTCTAAGAAAATTTTCTCTAGTAGTGTTTAAATATTCCCCAGATAATTCAGATTTATCTGAAAATGCTACGGCATGAACCACAAAGTCGATCTCTCCCCATTTTGATTTTACGTCTTCAAAAAGTTTTATAACCTCTTCTTTTTTTTCGACATCACAGCTAAAAGTGACATTTGAATTTAGCTTCTCAGCAAGAGGTATTACTCTTTTTTTCAAAGCATCACCTAAATAAGTAAACGCTAATTCTGCCCCAGCTTCTGCAAGTTTTTGAGATATTCCCCATGCTATAGAGCGTTCATTAGCAACACCCATTATCAGACCTTTTTTTCCTTTCATTAAACTCATTATTTTACCTTTTCAAAAACCAAAGTAGCATTAGTTCCTCCAAAACCAAAACTATTTGACATTACAGAATTTAAATTCACATCTTTTTCAACTTTTGTTATTATTGGATATTTTTTTGCCTCGTCATCCATATCAGTAATATTAGCTGATGCTGCTATGAAATTATTTTTCATCATAATTATACTGTAAATAGCCTCATGAACTGATGTAGCTCCTAGAGAATGTCCAGCAAGAGATTTTGTCGAACTAATTTTAGGTTTGTTTTCACCGAACACTTCTCCTACAGCTTTAAGTTCTGTTATATCTCCTACAGGTGTGGAAGTGCCATGAGTATTAATATAGTCAATTTTATTCTTTGCAGTGCTTAAAGCCATCTTCATACATCTAACTGCTCCTTCCCCAGATGGGGCTACCATGTCATAGCCATCAGATGTTGCACCATATCCTGTTAGTTCTGCATAAATTTTTGCACCTCTCGATTTTGCGTGCTCATATTCCTCCAAAACTAAAACACCACCTCCACCAGCGATTACAAATCCATCTCGAGTTTTATCATAAGGCCTTGATGCCTTTTCAGGGGTATCATTATATTTTGAAGATAAGGCTGTCATCGCATCAAACATCGCAGTCATTGCAAAATGAACTTCATCACTACCACCCGCAAAAATAATTTTTTGTTTCCCTAGTTGAATTAATTCCATAGCGTTACCAATGCAATGTCCACTAGTTGCACACGCTGAACTAATAGTATAGTTAACTCCTTTTATTTTAAAAGGTACTGCAAGAGTTGCTGAAGCTGTACTCGACATTGTTCGTGGAACTACAAAAGGCCCCATTCTTTTTGGACTTTTTTCTCTAGTCTTGTCTGCTGCTAATATAACGTTTTCTATTGAAGGACCGCCTGATCCCATAATCATTCCAGTTGTTACATTGCTTACATCTTTTTCTTCAAGTCCAGAGTCTTTTACAGCTTCATTCATTGAAACATAATTATAAGCAGAACCTGGCCCCATAAACCTTATAAATTTTCTGTCAACATGCTCTTCTAGTTTAATATTTGGTTTACCGTGAACATGACTTTTCAAATTATATTCCTTGTATTCTTCAGAAAACGTAATCCCTGATTTTGCATTAAGTAATGACTTGTAAACTTCATCTTGATTATTTCCTAAACAAGAAACTACACCTATTCCAGTAACTACAACTCTTTTCATGATTTGAATAATCCTACCTTAAGATTTTCTGCAGTGTAAATTATTTTACCATCTGCACTTAAAATACCATTAGCTAACCCAACAGCAGTGCCTTCTTTTTTTAAAATTCTTTTCATATTTATTTCGTAAGTAGCCATTTTAATATTCTTTAATACTTCACCCGTAAATTTTACAGAATTTACTCCTAAAGCTCTACCCTTTCCTGGCTCACCTATCCAGCCTAAATAAAATCCAACTAACTGCCACATAGCATCTAAGCCAAGACAGCCTGGCATAACTGGGTCTTTTTTAAAATGACAATCAAAAAACCATAGGTTGTCTTTAATATCAAGCTCCGCTTTAATAAATCCTTTTTTAAATTCACCTGTATCTTTTCTTATTTCTGTAATTCTATCAAACATCAACATTGGAGGTAGTGGCAGCTTAGCATTTCCTTCACCAAATAGTTTTCCTTCTCCACACGAAATTAACTCATCGTAATTGTAATTGTTTTTTTGCATGATTTAGAATTGTTTTACTTGATTTAGCAAAAGTTTCATATATATTTGTGTTTAGAATGATTATAAAGTAGAATAAAAAGCGAATTAAAACGTGAAAAAAATAGACATTTTAAAAAAATTAAGATCTTCCGGGTTAAGACCCACTAAACAAAGAGTTGAAATCGCCAAATTTTTATTTGAGAGAGAAAAAACGTTTCATTTTACAGTTGAAAGTTTAAACAAACTTTTAACAAAAAAATCAATTTCTAAAATTGCGCTAGCTACAATTTATAATACCGTTCATGCATTTAAAGCAGCCGGACATTTAAGTGAAGTTGAAGTAAGAGGAAACAAAACTTATTTTGATACTAATGTTTCAAACCATCACCATTTTTATGATAGTGAAACTGCAGAACTAATAGATATTGATGCGAATGATATAATCATTCAAAAAATTCCAAAAGCACCAAATGGTAAAAAAATTAAAAATGTTGAGGTATTTATAAATTTGAAAAATTGACAGTTTGTCTCTTGTTTTTCACTTTAGAACAATTATAAACTAGATAAATGAGTGTAGATTATAAAAAAAGTAATAACGGTAAATGCCCAGTCATGCACGGCGGCGTCACTAAAGCAGGAGAGTCAAATACTGCTAGACTTTGGCCTAATAGTATAAATTTGGATATTTTACATCAACACGATACAAAGACGAACCCACTTCCGGGATACAATTATAAAAAAGAAGTTAAAAAATTAAATTTTAAAGCTTTAAAAAAAGATTTATTAAAATTGATGACAGACAGTCAAGAGTGGTGGCCAGCAGATCTTGGAACTTACAGTGGATTAATGGTGAGACTAACTTGGCACCAGGTCGGTACTTATAGAGAATTCGACGGAAGACCTAATGTTGGATCACATAGATTTTCACCTCAAGATTCTTGGCCTGACAACACAAACTTGGATAAAGCTAGACGTCTTTTATGGCCAATTAAAAAAAAATATGGGAATAGATTAAGTTGGTCAGATTTAATGGTTTTAGCTGGTACTATGGCTTATGAGCATGCTGGATTTAAAACTTTTGGTTTTTCATTTGGTAGAGAGGATATTTGGGAGCCTGAAAAAGATGTTTACTGGGGGAAAGAAACAGTCCCATTAGCAGTAAACAGATACGGAGACCCACAAGATAGATCCTCATTAGAGGCACCTCTTGCAGCTTCTCATTTTCAATTAGTTTATGTTAATCCCCAAGGTGTTGAAGGGAAAC
Organism: uncultured Pelagibacteraceae bacterium; assembly: GCA_902630665.1. Lineage (GTDB taxonomy): Bacteria > Pseudomonadota > Alphaproteobacteria > Pelagibacterales > Pelagibacteraceae > Pelagilacustribacter. Next base: position 7,638 of record CACOVP010000002.1, on the reverse strand, counting down.
CTGATCCGGTGAGAACTGCGATGGATGTCCGGGAAACTTTCGGAAGAATGGGGATGAATGATGTTGAGACCGCAGCACTCACTGTTGGAGGCCACTCTATTGGAAGAGCGCATGGTAATGGCAACCCTGAAAATTTAGGACCAGAACCTGCTGGAGCTGATATTCATGAGCAAGGTTTTGGCTGGAACCAGGAAAATGGTACTGGAGCTAATCAAATTACATCAGGTCTCGAAGGAGCTTGGACGACAAATCCTGATAAGTGGGATCATCAATATTTAGACCTTTTACTTAACTATGAGTGGGAAAGTAAAAAAAGTCCTGCAGGCGCTTGGCAATGGGAACCAATCAATCTTGAAGAAGAAAAAAAACCAAGAGACTTGGGAGATCCAAATAAAAAAGCTAGATTAATGTTTACTGATGCAGACATGGCAATGGCAATGGATCCGGAGTACAGAAAAATTTCAGAAAGATTTTTTAAAGAACCGAAATTCTTTGAGGACTCTTTCGCACGAGCATGGTTTAAGTTAACTCATAGAACGATGGGAAATAAAGAAAACTATATTGGACCTTGGGCTCCTAAAGAAGATTTATATTGGCAAGGTAATGTTCCAAAACCTAAAAAGAAATATAACGTTGAGAAAGTAAAGAAAATGATTTCCTCGGCAAAATTAAATTCTAGTGATTTAATTACTACTGCTTGGGATAGTGCAAGAACATATAGAAGAACTGACAAAAGAGGAGGAGCCAATGGAGCAAGAATTCGTTTAGAACCAATGAATAAATGGGAAGCAAATGAGCCAAAAAAACTCTCTAAAGTTTTAAAAGTGCTTGAGGGAATATCAAAAAAAACTGGAGCCTCAATTGCTGATACGATAGTTCTTGCAGGAAATGTGGGTCTTGAAAAAGCTATTAAAAAAGCTGGTTCTAAAGTGAAAGTTCCATTTAACCCTGGAAGAGGAGATGCTTCACAAGATCAAACTGAAATTAAAAGTTTCAAATGGCTGGAACCATATCATGATGCTTTTAGAAATTATTTTAAAGAAGACTATTCAGTTATGCCAGAGGAACTACTACTAGAGAGAGCATCTCTAATGGGATTAACTGCACAGGAGATGACTTGTCTAATAGGTGGTATGAGAGTGCTCGGAACAAATCATTCAACTGCCAAAGACAAAGGCGTAATGACTGATAAAGTTGGAACTCTTACAAATGACTTTTTTATAAATTTACTTGATATGAAATATACTTGGAAGCCAACGGGAAAAAACTCATACAATGTTATTGATCGCAAAACAAACAGAGTTAAATTTACAGCCTCTAGAGCAGACTTAGTTCTTGGCTCTAATTCGATATTGCGATCATACGCAGAAATCTACGCACAAGACGATAATAAAGAAAAATTTGTAAAAGACTTTGTTGCAGCATGGACAAAGATAATGAACGCTGATAGACCTAATCTAAAAAAATTGAATTAATATGGAAATTGTTAAACCAACAAAAAATTTAGAACCTTTAAACCGCAACGTTAAAGACGATTTTTACATAGTTCCAAATCTAAAATTTGATGTTAACAAAATGAGAGCAGATTTAAACGTCGTTCTCAAAAAAAAGAAGTTCAGCACTCTAGGAATAAAAAATTTTGGAGCTATAGCTTTAAATCAAATTCCGGGCGACACATCTTCGACAGAGGGCCACAATGTCAGAGGAATATATTGGACAATACCTGATGAAAAAGGAAAAGAGATTAAGAGAGATAAACCGATTGACGAGTCAAAGTACACTGAAGTAGTACCAGAATTCAAAGGAACCTATTTTGAAGAGGTATATAGTACTTTAAAAAAGCATTTTAAAATTGGCAGAGTTAGGATTTTATTAAAAGAACCTAGATCTACCCTTAGTTGGCATAGAGATCCTGAGCCTAGGCTTCATATACCAATAATAACAAACAAAGGATGCAGAATGGTAATAGAAGAAGTGTGTAGACATATGCCAGCAGATGGATCAGTTACAATTACTAATAACACCAAGTATCATAACTTTTTTAATGGAGGGGAGCAAAATCGAATTCACTTAGTTGCTTGTGTTTTAGAAAACCCATTTAATCAATGACAGAATTTACTCACGGAATTTTTTCAGCTTCAAAAACTATATATGAGAATAATAAAGGGTCTATATTAAGAACAATAATATATACAATTGGTCACTTTGCTATTGCCATAACAGTTTTGATGTTAATAGCGGAAGTGTCTTTTATGGTTGCTCTTACCGATGCAATAGTAGAACCATTAGCTAACGCGATTTGGTATTTCGTTCTAGATAAAATCTGGACAGCTAAGTACAAGAAATAGTTTATAAAAGACCCCACAAAATATCTTTTTTTACCCAACCTTTATATTTCTCAACACTTATCTTGCACCATTCTTCTTTACACTTATGAATCTTGCATAATCTACCTTTTTTAATAATTGCAAAAGGCTTGGAATAAATAGAAGGTTTGTTAAAAATTAATTGATCATCATCAATTGTGATAGCCGCTTTTTTTTTTGATAATTGTGAAATATGAATCCAACCTGTATTATTTTCATGATCTCTTATTTTTCGAAAATTTTCAGATTTATCTAAAATTAAAACAGGTAAAAATTTTTTTTTGTAAAATAACTTGATAGGATGTTCGAAAGACGGTCCTTGTCTAAGATTTACTTTTTCATTTCTCAATGTCAAAAAGTATTCATTTGCAAAAAGATTCTGAAATGATAAATAAAAAATGAAAACAATATAAATAATTTTTAACATTTGTTTTTACACTGGGGATTGAAAGATAATTTTATCTTTCTTAAATTTATTTTAATTGAGTCAAAAATCATCATCTGGTTATCTAAACCATTCTTTAATCCTATAATTGTTTTTAAAACCTCATTTGCTTGTAGTGATCCCAAAATTCCAGCTACTGGAGAGAAAATACCCTCTGTTTCGCAATTTCTTTCTAAAACAGGCTTATCCGGCATAAAGCACCTGTAGCAGGACGTCCTTTTTTTAAAATTAAACTTATATAAATGACCGTCAAATTTACTAATTGCTGCAGAGACAAGTATTTTTTTTGATTTTTTACATTCATCATTAATCAAGTATCTTGTCTCAAAATTGTCTGTTCCATCACAAATTATATCAAAATCTTTAATAATTGATTTTATATTCTTTGAAGTTATTTTTTTTTTAAATATCTTAATCTTAATTTTATTATTTATTCTATTAATACTAGATTTGGCCTGATCGACTTTGTACTTTCCTATATCACTGGTAGTAAATAACGTTTGTCTATTTAAATTACTTATTTCAATTTTATCTGGATCTACAATTCCTATCGTGCCAACCCCAGATGCTGCTAAATAAGTTAAAAGTGGGCAACCCAAACCTCCAATGCCGATTATTAATACTTTAGCGTTAAGTATTTTTTTTTGTCCGGTTACACCAATATTTTTAAGAATTATTTGTTTTTCAAACCTTTTAAAGTCTTTCAATCCTAATTGCATATATTATTTCAATCCAGTAGATCCAAAGCCACCAGTGCTTCTGTCTGTATCGTCCAGGTTATCTACTTCCTTAAATATTGCTTTAATTATAGGGCATAACACCATTTGAGCGATACGCATACCTTTCTCGACAACAAAAGTTTTGTGACTCAAGTTAATTAATATCACTTTTAATTCACCCCTATAATCGGCGTCTATTGTCCCGGGAGAATTAAGAACTGAAATCTGACTCTTAGCAGCCAAACCTGATCTAGATCTAATTTGAATTTCAAAATTTTTGGGTATAGACAATGATATACCAGTTGGAATTATTGATGTTTTTCCTGGTCCTATTTTTATCTGTTTTTCAATATTAGCTGAAAGATCCATACCTGATGAACCATTTGTCTCGTATTTTGGCAGTTCAATATTTTTTGATAGTCTTTTAATTAAAATTTCTTTCATTAATTAAGAATTTATCTAGGACTATTTCTGCTATTACATTGGCTATATAACTTTTTTTATTTTTTTTTATAACTTTTATTTTTCCTGAATTATCGATTATCGAAACTCTATTATAATCTGAATTAAGACCGCTATCTTTTTTAGAAATATCATTAACAACTATAAGATCACAATTTTTTTGCCTTAACTTAGAAAATGCATTTTTATTTAAATTTTCAGTTTCGGCTGCAAAACCGATTACTAAGCTTGGCCTATGTTTATTGTTTTTACCTAGAAATTCAACAATATCTCTATTTCTCTCTAATTCAATTGATTTAAATTTTATATTGTCTTTTTTAATTTTAGTCTTACTTTTATTAATTGGCTTAAAGTCTGCTACAGCAGCTGCACATATTGCGATATCTACCGGCAAACATTTTTTCACTGCCTCAAACATCTCATTTGCAGAAATAATTTTTTTTGTTTTAATTTCCTTTTTTGAAATTAGGTTTGATGGTCCAGTTATTAACGTAGTTTTTATTCCTAATCTATTTAATGCATCAGCTATTTCATATCCTTGTTTTCCACTTGACTCATTTGATATATATCTTACTGGATCTAAATATTCCCTTGTGGGTCCAGCAGTTACAAGAGCTTTTAATCTCTTTTTTTTAAACAAATCTTTTTTATTAAAATAGTTACCTAGATAAGAAAAAATTTGTCTAGGACTTGCCATTTTGCCTTCACCAAATTCTCCACACGCCATTTCACCTTTTTCTGGACCAAGAAATAGATATCCATATTCCTGTAAAACTTTTACATTTTTTTGCGTGGCTTTATGTATCCACATTCTAACGTTCATTGCAGGAACCAACAAAATATCTTTATTAGATGCCAAAATAACTGTAGTTGCTAAATCCTCTGCATTTCCAAGACTTAGCTTAGTCATGAAGTTTGCTGTTGTGGGTAAAACAATTATTATATCTGCCCACCTCGATAAAGATATATGATCTATATCTGCTTCAGAATTTTTATCAAAAAGGTTTTCGAAAGTTTTATTTTTCGTAAGTGTTGTGATTGATAATGGAGTAACAAATTCCTTACCACTATTAGTTAATATTGCTTTAACATCATTGTTATTTTTCTTTAACAATCTTATTAAGTCTAATGATTTATAAGCAGCGATACCACCGCCAATAATTAAAAGAATTTTTTTATTTTTTGCTAACATAACTAATTAAAATACTAATAAAAAGACAATTACAACACCAAAAAAACTTATTACAAGGTTATTCCTGAAGTTTTTTATTTTCATTTGTTCTAATTCTAAATTTTTATTAGTGCCTATGGCTAAATTCAATTTTCCCTCAGCCACCAATTTGAGAGCGTTATCTGCCCTATCCATAAATTCCGGTAAATCTGGTATTCTTTTTAAAATTTCAGAAGAAGTGTTAAAAGCGGTATCAATTTTTGATTTAGGACTTTTAATATTTTTAAGCCAGTCTTCTAAAACAGGTCTTGATACTTCCCAAATATTTGTCTCTGGATAAAGTTTTCTCGCAACCCCTTCGACTACAACCATTGTTTTTTGCAATAAAAGAAGAGGAGGTTGAGTAGGCATGTTGAACTTTTCAGTTATTTCAAATAATTGTGCTAATAAATTTCCACCAGATATATCCTTTATTGATTGCCCAAAAATTGGTTCCCCTACTGATCGTAACGCTTGTGCGAACTCTTCTCTAGAAGCATCTTGTGGTACAAGTCCTGCTTGAAAATGGACGTCGGCAACTTTGACATAATCCCTTTTAATAAATCCATACAAAATTTCAGCTAAAAACTTTCTATTACTTTTATCCAAACGACCCATAATGCCAAAATCAACGGGTATAATGTTCCCTTTTTTGTCCACAAACAAATTTCCTTGATGCATATCACCATGAAAAAAACCATCTCTTACAGCTTGAGTTAAAAATAATTGTATTAGGTTTTCTGCTAACTTTTTTTGATTGATACCCAATTCTTTAATCTTTTCGATTTCTCTTATAGATACTCCTTCAACTTTATCTAAGGTTAATATTTTCTTAGTCGTATAATTCCAATAAATTTCAGGGACAATAAATCCCTGATCATTCCTCGTATTTTCAAAAAGTTCGTTAGCAGCAGCAGCTTCAAATCTTAAATCCATTTCTATATTTGTTATTTCTCTTAACAAATGAACTACTTCTACTAGTTTTAACCTTTTTGCTTTAGAGAAAGTATTTTCAACTATGTAGGCAAAAAGCATTAAAGCATCTAATTCTTCATTAAATAATTTTTCTATTTCTGGTCTCAATATTTTAATAGCTACTTGTTTTTCATTACCTTCATGTCTTATTTTTGCTAAATGAACTTGGGCTATAGATGCAGCAGCGATAGGTTCGCTTAACTCAGTTATATGGTTATAATGTCTTTCACCTATTTCCTTTTTGATTATTTTTTTCGCATCGTGAAGGTCAAATGCCGGAACTTTATCTTGCAATCTTTCAAGACTTTTTGCTAAATCCTCACCAATAATATCTGGTCTTGTAGCAAGAAATTGTCCTAATTTAATAAAAGTTGTACCCATACTCTGCAAGGCAACACAAAGTTTCTCACCAGATGTTTTTTGCATATCAATTAAAGTTTGATTGGAACCAAAAGATATTAAGCTAAAAAATAAACGTATAATTGAAGGCAATTCATGAACTTCATTGATAGTGTCTACTGCTCCAGAAGTTGAAAATTTTCTTGCGATCTTAAATAATTTATAAACTCTTTTTAACATCTAAATTTTCCAACCTGAATGTATTGCTGAAATTCCACCTGAAAGATTTCTGAATTCAATGTTTGAAAATCCATTATTCGACATCAATTTTACCAATTGTTCTTGATCATAAAATTTTTCAATACTTTCGATTAAATACTTGTAGGGTTTATCAGAACCTACTACTAATTTACCAATTAAAGGAATTGTTTTTGAATATTGCCTGTAAATATTATTTAAAAATTCATTATCAATTTTTGAAAATTCTAAACACATAAACCTTCCTCCAGGTTTAAGAACTCTATAAGCTTCTTTTAAAGCCTTATTTATTTCTGAAACATTTCTCAAACCATAACTTATAGCATAATAGTCGAAAGTATTATCATCTTCAGGAATTTTTTCCGCCATTGCATTTACCCATTTTATGTTTTTAATTTTATTTAATTTTATTTTACCTTCTTTGTACATTTCAGTATTAGGCTCCAAACATAAAATTTCTGCACGAGCATTTGTATGGTTAAAAAATAGTTTTGCTATATCACCAGTTCCAGAAGCCACATCTATCAATTTTGTATTTGGTTGAGGATTCATCCAATCAATAAATTTTTTTTTCCAAACTCTATGGATTCCTAGTGACATAATGTCATTCATCAAATCATAATTTTTATGGACTTTTGTAAAAACTGAATTGACTAATTTATTTTTATCCTGAATATTAGACTTCATATTAGAATTATATGCCAGAATTACCTGAAGTTGAAGTTGTTAAAAGGTCTTTAGAAAAAAAAATCTTAAATCTTAAGGTCAAAAGAGTAAAAATTAATGATTTTAATTTAAGGTATAAGGTTGATAAGTATAAAATAGCTCTCTTAAAAGGAAAGAAAATTAAAAAAATCGAGAGAA
>CACOVP010000001.1 GCA_902630665.1 uncultured Pelagibacteraceae bacterium | reverse complement strand
CATGTTATTATTTATCAAAATGCTTTCCTAAAAAGAAAAATTTCTTTTACGGCGAGGGTGAATTTAATAAAGATATTCAAAATAAGTTTGACTTAATTTTTTTACCGCCATGGGAAATAGAGAAGTTAGAAGAAAATTCAATAAATTTAGCAATAAATAAAAATAGTTTAGGTGAAATGGATCCTAAAACGGCTCATAATTACTTAAAACATATTCATAGGACATCCAAATATTTTTTTTCAATGAATCATGAATACTTTAGAAATCATTTTGATGATGGAAACAAATCTTTAGTAAACAAAGAATATAATTTAGATGGTAAGTTTAAGGAACTGATTAGGTATCCAGATCTCGGCCATCTAATTTATGAGAGAAATAGAATTGATTTTGATAGTAATATTTTTTTCTATATTTATGAAAAAAATAATTAACTAATATTTAAAGATCTTTTAACTTTTTCAGCAATATTTTTAAATAATAAAGAAACCTCATGGTTTGGCTGGGAATGTGTTAAAGGTATCCCTTTATCAGCTGAAATTCTTAAGTCTTGATTTAATGGCAAATGTCCTAAAAATTCTTTATTAAATTCTCTAGCAGTTTTTTTTACACCACCTTCCCCAAAAATTTTATATTCTTTTCCATCATCTGCTTTAAAAAAACTCATATTGTCTATCAGACCCAAAATTTTTACTCCAGTTTTTTCATACATTTGAATTCCTCTTTTAACATCTAACAAAGCTAAATCTTGAGGTGTTGATACTATAATTGCTCCATTAATTTTAACTTCTTGAACAAAAGTAAGTTGAGTATCTCCAGTGCCTGGGGGCATATCCACTATAATTAAATCTCTATCTTTCCATAAAACTTTTTGTGTCATTGTTTTTATTGCACTTATTACCATTGGACCCCTCCACATCATTGGAGTTTGTTCATCAATTAAAAATCCCATAGACATACATTGCACACCATATTTTTCTAAAGGAATAATGTTTTTATTATCCTGGCTTTGTGGTTTTTCTTTTAAGTTTAAAATTTTAGGTAAGGATGGTCCATAAACATCAGCATCTAGAATTCCGATTCTCATTCCAAGGTTCTGAAGTGCAAAAGCAAGGTTTATTGCTAAAGTAGATTTTCCAACTCCACCTTTAGCACTCGAAATTAAAATAGTGGCGTTTGTTCCTTTAATTGGAGTTTTGATGAATTGCTTAGGTGGCGGTTTTTGGCTCATGATACTATTTTATTAAATGTTTTAGACATTTTAGCGCTCCTTCTTAACTTGTTTTTAGGAGAAAAGTCACTATATAAAGTGTCATGAGTTTTAAAGACAAAATTTTAAACAACCAATCACCATGGGGATCACCTCCAGGAGGTGGGGATGGACCAACTCGAGGCAGTAATGGATCTGGGACGAGACAACAACCCCCAAGTTTAGATGAAATAATCAGAAATTTTCAAAAAACCATCAATAAGCTTACTGGCGGAGGTTCAGGGGGATCTAAACCGATAGTCATAGGTTTAATTATTTTAGTTTTACTTTACCTAGCAAGTGGTCTTTATAGAGTTCTGCCTGATGAACAAGGAGTAGTTTTAAGATTTGGCAAATATGTAAACACAACTCAACCTGGTTTGCACTATCACTTTCCAACTCCGTTTGAGAGAGTTTTAACTCCGAAAGTAACAAAAGTTAACAGGGTTGATGTGGGATTCAGACCAGCTAGTGATACTGGCAGATCATCTGGAGTAGGCAATGTTCCAGAGGAAAGTTTAATGTTAACTGGAGATGAAAATATAGTTGACATAAATTATTCTGTATTTTGGGTAATTAAAGACGCACAAAAATTTTTATTTAATATCCAAAGTCCTGTAGAAACAGTCAAAGCTGCGTCAGAAACAGCAATGCGAGAGGTAATTGCAAAAAATAAAATTCAAAATATTTTGACCGAAGGTAGATCAAAAATTGAGATCGAAGTTCAAGAAATCGCTCAGTTGATTTTAGATGAGTATGGATCAGGAATACAATTAACTCAGGTTCAAACACAACAAGCAGACCCACCTGAACAAGTAATAGATGCTTTCAGAGATGTGCAAGCCGCAAGAGCAGATAGAGAGAGATCTAAAAATGAGGCTGAAGCATATGCTAATGATGTTATACCTAGAGCACGAGGGGAAGCCGAACAGGTTTTACAGCAAGCAGAAGCTTATAAAAAAGAAGTAGTTGCAAAAGCTGAAGGTGAAGCTAGTAGATTTTTAGCAATTTACAATGAGTATAAAAATGCAAAACAGGTGACACAAGAGAGAATGTATTTAGAGACAATGGAAAAAGTTTTGGCAGACATTGATAAAGTAATTATAGACAAAGAGTCCGGATCTGGCGTAGTTCCTTATTTACCACTACCGGAATTAAAAAAAGGGAGCAACAATTAATGAAAGTAGCTAGATTTATAGTCCCAGCGATAATTTTAGTTGGAGTGGTCATTTTTCAATCTTTATTTATTGTACAAGAAATTAGCCAAGCAATAGTACTTCAATTTGGTGATCCTAAGAAAATTATAACTAAAGCGGGTTTAAACTTTAAATTACCCTTCATTCAAAACGTAGTGTACTTAGATAAAAGAATTTTAAACTTAGATAACGACCCAGAAGAAGTAATTGCAGCTGATCAAAAAAGATTAATCGTAGACGCTTTCGCGAGATTTAAAATTGTAGATCCTTTGAAATTTTATATTTCAGTTGGGAATGAAAGAGTTGCTAGATCAAGACTATCTACAATTATAAATTCAAGAATTAGAGGTGTGCTGGGTACTCAAGAATTGGCTACTTTGTTGTCTACCGATAGAGCAAGACAGATGCAAATAATTCAATCTCAAGTTAATGAAGAAGCTAAAAACTTTGGAATAAATATTGTTGACGTTAGAATCAAAAGAGCCGATCTGCCTCCAGCAAATAGTGAAGCTATTTATAAAAGAATGCAAACAGAAAGAGAGAGAGAAGCAAAGGAGTTTAGAGCACAAGGTGCTGAGATAGCACAAAAAATAAGATCAACAGCAGATAAAGATGTTACGGTAATTTTAGCTCAAGCAAATAAAAAGTCAGAGATCATGAAAGGTGAGGGAGATGGTGAAAGAAATAAGATTTTTGCTAATGCCTTCGGAAGAGACCCGCAATTTTTTGCTTTTTACAGAGCTATGCAAGCATATGAAAAAGCATTGATAGGTGGAGAAACATCCCTAGTTTTGTCGCCCGATAGTGATTTCTTTAAGTTTTTTGGTAAGTCAATTAAACCAAATATTAAAAGATAAACAAAATTTATTGTCGTGGAAGAGTTTATTATTGCAATTGGCTTAGTTTTTTTTATAGAAGGTCTGTTTTTAGCCATTTTCCCGTCAAGAATCAAAAGCATATTAGATTTAATAAAGAATACCCCTGAAAATAAACTTAGGTTTTTTGGGGTAGCATTTTTAATTATCGGTTTTTTGATAATTTGGTATATAAAAAGCTAAATGAAATTATTCAATAAAGTACTAATTTTTTTATTTATTTTTAATTTTTCTCTTGCTAACTCTAAGCCAGTACCCGAGTCTTTTGCAGACTTAGCAGATAAATTAATGCCTTCGGTTGTTAATATTTCAACAACTCAAACAGTTAGAACGACCACAAATCAATTTCCTTTTCAATTCCCCCCAGGTTCACCGTTCGGTGAAATGTTTAAAGACTTTGAAAGACCTACTGAAAGAAAGGCTTCATCTTTAGGATCAGGATTTATAATTGATACAAAGGGAACAGTTGTTACAAATAATCACGTAATTTCTGGGGCAGATGATATTTTAGTAAGAATAGGCGATAAAGAATATGAAGCTAAAGTGATAGGCGCTGATCCTTATATGGACATTGCGGTTTTAAAAATAGAGACCAAAGATCAATTTAAACCAGTAAACTTTGGTGACTCTGATAAAGCAAGAGTTGGAGATTGGGCAGTTGCAATTGGAAACCCTTTTGGTTTAGGTGGAACAGTAACTGCAGGAATTATTTCAGCTAGAAACAGAGATATTAATCTCACAAGATATGATGACTTTATCCAAACGGATGCTTCAATTAATCAAGGTAACTCTGGTGGCCCTTTGTTTAATCTTAAGGGAGAGGTAATTGGAATTAACACTGCAATTATAGCACCGGGTCAGTCAGGCTCTATAGGAATCGGATTTGCAATTCCAGCTAACGCAGCTGCTAATGTTATTGATCAATTAATAAAATTTGGAGAAACAAAAAGAGGCTGGTTAGGTGTAAGAATACAAGAAGTAACAAAAGAAATAGCTGAAGTAGAAAAATTAAAGAAACCACATGGCGCTTTGGTGGCAAGTGTCGGAGAAAATAGTCCTGCAGATAAAGCTGGAATAAAAGCAGGGGATATAATTTTAAATTTTGACGGAAAAAAAATTGATACAATGAGAACTCTGCCAAAAGTTGTTGCCTCAACCGCGGTCGGTAAAAGTGTAGAACTAAAAATTTGGAGAAACAAAAAATTAATTTCAAAACGATTAATCCTAGGTAGATTAGAGTCATCTGAAGAATTTAAAGAAAAAAAAACTAAAGTAGTTAAAAAAGTTGAAGATATTGAAAAATTAAAAATAGCTGTTAGAGACATAACCGATGAAGATATATCTTCTAGAAATTTAAATAAAAAAACTTCAGGAGTTGTTATAACAGAAATCTTCAATAGAAGTCCGCTAACTAATCTCTTAAGTGTAAATGATATTATTATTGAAGTTCAAAAGTCTACTGTAAAGTCATCAGCTGATTTAAAAAGATTGGTTGATAATTTTTTTCAAAAAGGAGAGAAAACATTACTTTTAACTGTAATTAATAAAAATAATCAAAGACGTTATCTTGGCGTTAAAATAAATTAATCTTGTCTAAAAAGTTATTACTCCTAGCAGGTCCTACAGCTTCAGGAAAATCAAATCTAGCTATTAAATTAGCAAAAAAATTAAATGGTGAGATTATTAATGCAGATAGTATGCAAGTTTTTAAAGAATTTAAAATTTTGTCTTCTAGACCGACCTTAAGTCAAACTAGAAAAGTAAAACATCATCTTTATGGCATTATCTCCGTAAAAAAACACTTTTCAGCAGGTGATTGGATTAAACAAGCAAAAAAAAAAATTGATAGTTGCATTAAAAGAAAAAAAATTCCAATAGTTGTTGGAGGAACTGGTCTTTATTTTAATACAATCATCAAAGGTATTACTAAAATCCCTGAAATTGATTATAGGACTAGAAATATGGTTCGAAACCTTTACAAAAAACAAGGTATTAAAAAATTTTATAATCACCTACTTAAACTTGATCCAAAAATAAAAGGAAGAATACACCCAACTGACACTCAAAGACTACAAAGGGCATATGAAGTTAAGTTAAAAACTAATAAATCTTTATTTGATTGGTTTAAAAATACAAAATCTGAATTTACAGAATTTGAAATAAGCAAAATTTTTATTGATATCCCAAGAGAGGTATTACTTAAAAAAATTTCTATAAGAACTGATCAAATGTTCAAGAATAGATGTGTAAATGAGGTAAAAAAATTCAACAATCTTAAAGTAAATAAAAGTTTATCAGCAAATAAATTAATTGGAGTTCAAGAAATTAATGATTTTTTAAGAAATTCAACATCAATTGAACAGTGCAAAGACCTTATCAATATAAAAACAAGACAGTACGCAAAAAGACAAAATACATGGGCTAGAGGCCATATGAAGAATTGGAATAAGCTTTATTCGAAAAATTTCCCAAATCTTTTAAAAAAATCATTAAAAGTTGTAAGCTAAAACTTGACGCAATCCATTTCTAGGCTAGATTGTATGTATGCCAAAATTATTAAGCGGAGCAGAAATTGTATTTAAAGCACTTGAGGATCAAAATGTAGAATATATTTTTGGTTATCCAGGAGGAGCAGTATTGCCGATTTATGATGAATTAAAAAATCATAAATCAATTAAACATATATTAGCTAGACATGAACAAGGAGCAGGTCACTCTGCAGAGGGATACGCACGATCAAGCGGTAAGCCAGGAGTTTTATTGGTAACATCTGGACCCGGCGCAACTAATGCAGTAACAGCTCTTACAGATGCCTACATGGACTCAATTCCTCTTGTTTGTATATCTGGACAAGTGCCAACTCATTTAATTGGAACAGACGCTTTTCAAGAATGTGACACTACTGGAATTACAAGACCATGTACCAAACATAATTGGTTAGTAAAGGATGTAAATGATCTCTCAAGAATTTTACATTTAGCTTTTGAAGTTGCAACTACAGGAAGACCTGGACCAGTTTTAGTTGATATTCCAAAAGATATACAATTTAAAAAAGGTAAATATAAATTTTTTAAACATACTCTTAAAAAGAAACTCAACGGAAAGGTAACTCATAAAATATCTAATTCAGAATTAGATAAATTTATTGATCTTATTAAAAAATCATCAAAACCAATTTTTTATACAGGTGGAGGAGTTATAAATTCTGGGCCTGAAGCTAGTAAATATTTAAGAGAGTTAGTATCATTAACAGGCTTTCCCATAACTTCAACATTACAGGGCCTTGGAGCATATCCTGGAGATGATCCACAATTTTTAGGCATGTTAGGTATGCACGGAACTTACGAAGCTAATAATGCAATGCATGATTGTGATTTGATGATTAATATTGGCGCAAGATTCGATGATAGAATTACAGGTAAAGTAGATGAATTTTCACCTGGATCAAAAAAAATCCATGTTGATATTGATCCCTCTTCTATTGGAAAAAATATAAAGGTAGATTTAGCTATAGTGAGTGATGTAACAACGCTATTAAAATCTTTGATTAAAAGATTTAAAGAAAAAAATAAAAACTTTGTAAATTCTAATAAACAAAAGACATCAAAATGGTGGGAGCAAATTGGAAAATGGAGAGAAAAAAAGTCTTTGAACTTTATCAATAGTGACAAAATTATTAAACCTCAGCACGCAGTTCAAAGACTTTATGAACTAACAAAAAATCAAGACACTTTTATTACTACGGAAGTAGGCCAACATCAAATGTGGGCGGCTCAACATTACAAATTTAATAAACCTAATAGATGGATGACATCTGGAGGTCTCGGTACTATGGGATATGGCCTTCCTGCAGCTATAGGGGTTCAAATTGCCAATCCAGGAAAACTAGTAGTTGATATTGCTGGAGAGGCATCCGTTTTAATGACAATGCAAGAAATGTCTACAGCTGTTCAATATAGATTACCAATTAAAATATTTATATTAAATAATGAATACATGGGTATGGTAAGACAGTGGCAAGAACTTTTGCACGAAAAAAATTATTCTGAAAGTTATACAGCTGCTTTACCAGACTTTGTAAAACTTGCAGAGTCTTACGGCTGTGTAGGTATAAGAGCTAAAACTCCAAATGAGTTAGATGAAAAAATCAAAGAAATGATTAATGTTGATAGGCCGGTAATTTTTGACTGCGTAGTAGACAAAGCTGAAAATTGTTTTCCAATGATACCTTCAGGTAAGCCTCACAATCAAATGATTTTAGGACCTGAGGAAGAAGAGGAAATTTCGGACGAGGGGAAAGTTCTAGTTTAATGACAAAGTCAAAATCAGCCTACAGTGTACCAGGTAAACTTGGAAAAACTGAAAGGCATATAATCGTAGTATGGGTTGACAATGAAGCCGGTGTGCTCGCAAGAATTGCGGGACTTTTTTCTGGAAGAGGATACAATATTGAGTCTTTAGCAGTAGCTGAAGTTGATAAAAAAAAACATATCTCAAGAATTACTATAGTTACTGAAGGAACACCTCAGGTAATTGAACAAATAAACTTGCAGCTTAAAAAACTTGTTCCAGTTCATAAAGTTGCAGACTTCAAACGAGGAGAAAAAGATATTTTGTTCCGAGAATTAGCCTTATTTAAAATTTTAGGTAATTCCAAAAGGCAAGAGAAAGTAAAAAAAATTTGTAAGCAATTTAACCCTGTTGTTCTGGATAAAACAAATAAATCTGTTGTTATACAAGTGACTGCGCTTAGAGCTGAAATAGATAAATTAGCTCTTGATTTAAAAAGTTTAGGCCTTATAAGCACATCTAGAACTGGTGCAGTCGCAATGACAAAAGGACAAAAAACATTTAATTAAATATGAAAACTTATTACGATAAAGATACCAATAAAGATTTAATCAAAAATAAAAAAGTTGCTATTTTTGGTTATGGAAGTCAAGGACATGCTCATGCATTAAATCTTAAAGATAGCGGAGTTGAAGAAGTTGTGGTGGCTTTAAGAGAAGGATCATCAAGTATTAAAAAAGCTGAGAGTGCAGGTTTAAAAGTAATGTCTCTTTCAGATGCGGCCGCATGGGCAGATGTTGTAATGATGTTAACTCCAGATGAGCTGCAATCTGAGATTTATAAAAACCATATTGAGCAAAGGATGAAAGAAGGAACAAGTCTTGCTTTTGCACATGGATTAAATATTCATTTTGATTTAATTAATGCAAGAAAAGATTTAGATGTATTTATGGTTGCTCCTAAAGGCCCAGGTCACACGGTGAGAAGTGAATATCAAAAAGGGGGAGGGGTTCCTTGTTTAATGGCTGTCCATAAAGACAGCACAGGAAAGGCAAAAGATTTAGCACTATCTTACGCTTCAGCAGTGGGAGGAGGCAAAGCTGGAATTATCGAAACAACTTTTAAGGACGAGTGCGAAACAGATTTATTTGGCGAACAAACGGTCTTATGCGGAGGTCTAGTTGAACTAATAAAAAATGGATTTGAAACATTAGTTGAAGCGGGTTATCCGCCGCAAATGGCTTACTTTGAAACTTTGCATGAGGTAAAATTAATTGTAGATCTTATCTATGAGGGCGGTATAGCAAATATGAATTATTCAATTTCAAATACTGCAGAATATGGCGAGTATGTATCTGGTAAAAGAATTGTAGATGAAAAAACCAAAGAGAAAATGAAAGCGGTTTTAAAAGATATACAATCAGGGAAATTTACAAAACAATGGATGAACGAACATAAATCTGGTCAAAAGAATTTCCTTAAAATGCGGCAAGAGCTAGCTAAGCACCCGATTGAAAAGGTAGGCAAAGAATTAAGAGCAATGATGCCTTGGATAGGCAAAAATAAGTTAGTAGATAAAGACAAGAATTAACCCATTCTGACTCCAAAAACTTAGTTTTATTAACTTAAAAGTTTGCAAATTCTAGCTTTGATTGTAATATGAGAGGCTTTTAAAGTTAATAAAAATGACTGATAAAAATAGAATAATTATTTTCGACACAACAATGCGAGATGGTGAGCAATCCCCAGGCGCATCAATGAGCTTAGAAGAAAAATTGCAAATTTCAAGAGTGTTTGATGAATTAGGTGTAGATGTAATAGAGGCAGGCTTTCCTATCGCATCACCAGGTGATTTTGAGGCAGTAACAGAAATTAGTAAATCATTAAAAAAATCTATTCCAGCTGGATTAGCAAGAGCTACTAAAAAAGATATTGATGCATGCAAAGAGTCTTTAAGTCATGCAAAAAATTTTAGAATACACACATTCATTTCTACTAGTCCTTTACATATGAAACATAAATTAAATAAGTCTCCAGAAGATGTTCTGGAAGCAATAAAAGAAAGCGTATCTTATGCAAGAAAATTTACTGACGATGTGGAATGGTCGTGTGAAGATGGCACAAGAACTGAAATGGATTTCATGTGTAAAACTGTTGAATTAGCAATTAGTTCAGGCGCAAAAACAATCAATATTCCAGATACTGTTGGTTACACAGTTCCTTCAGAATTTAAAAAAATAATTGAAACATTGATTAATAAAGTTCCGAATATTGATAAAGCGATTTTATCAACACATTGCCACAACGATCTTGGTTTGGCAGTAGCAAATTCTTTAGCAGGGGTAATGGCTGGAGCTAGACAAATAGAATGCACTATTAATGGAATAGGGGAAAGAGCAGGTAATGCAGCGCTTGAGGAAGTAGTAATGGCTATGAGAACTAGACATGATTTAATGCCTTACACTACAAATATAAATACTAAATTATTAAGCAAAGCCTCAAAAGTTGTTTCAAACGCTACAGGTTTTCCAGTTCAGTTTAATAAAGCGATAGTTGGAAAAAATGCTTTTGCTCATGAGTCAGGAATTCATCAAGACGGAATGTTAAAAAATAGGAATACTTATGAAATTATGACTCCAGAAAGTGTTGGTGTTAAAAAGACATCTTTAGTTATGGGAAAACACTCAGGCAGACATGCCTTCAGAGATAAACTTTCAGATATGGGTTATACAAATATGACTGATGATATAATCGACGCTGCGTTTGGAAAATTTAAAATTTTAGCTGATAAAAAAAAACATGTTTACGATGAAGATATAGCTGCAATAGTGGATGATAACTTAGTTACTGAAGATAACGAAATTAAATTAAAATCTCTAAAAGTTTTTGCAGGAACAGGTGAGCCCCAAAAAGCAGAAATGACCCTAGAGGTTTATGGAGAAGTGAAGTCGGGGTCAGAAACTGGTGATGGACCTGTTGATGCAATTTTCAAATGTATTAAAAAACTCTATCCTCATGAAATAAAGCTTTTACTATACAATGTTCATGCAGTTACCGAAGGAACAGACGCTCAAGCCACAGTTAGTGTAAGAATTGAAGAAAATGGAAAAACAACTGTTGGCCAAGCTGCTGATACTGATACTCTAGTAGCATCAGCAAATGCGTACTTAAGTGCATTAAATAAACTAATAATTAAAAGAGAAAAAACAGCGCCAGACCCGAGTTTAAGCGCTCAAATATAAGGAGATATAAATGTTTAAAGGATTATCAGGATTATCAACAATGTGGTCACAAGATATGGCAATTGATCTTGGAACAGCAAACACTTTAGTTGTGCTTAAAGATAAAGGAGTAGTTTTAAATGAGCCATCAGTAGTTGCTGTTATTGAAGATGCAGGGAAGAAATCTGTTTTGGCAGTTGGAGATGAGGCTAAAACAATGTTGGGTAGAACACCAGGTAACATTTCTGCAATAAGACCCTTAAAAGATGGAGTAATTGCGGATTTCGTAGTTACTGAAGAAATGATTAAGCATTTTATAAAAAAAGTTCATTCTAAAAGAGCTTTTGCAAACCCAAGAATATTAATTTGTGTTCCAACTGGCTCAACTCCAGTTGAAAGAAAAGCAATTCAAGACTCAGCTTTAGCTGCAGGTGCAAGAAAAGTTCAACTGATTGAA
Source organism: uncultured Pelagibacteraceae bacterium (assembly GCA_902630665.1). Classification (GTDB taxonomy): domain Bacteria; phylum Pseudomonadota; class Alphaproteobacteria; order Pelagibacterales; family Pelagibacteraceae; genus Pelagilacustribacter. Next base: position 135,615 of record CACOVP010000001.1, on the reverse strand, counting down.
GAACCTATAGCAGCTGCTATTGGAGCTGGACTACCTATTTCTGAGGCTACAGGATCAATGGTAGTAGATATCGGTGGAGGAACTACTGAAATCGCAGTTATGTCATTGGGGGGAGTAGTTTACTCAAAGTCATTGAGAGTTGCAGGCGACGCACTTGATCAATCAATAATTGCTTACATGAGAAAAAAGATGAACCTGATGATAGGTGACTCAACTGCAGAAAAAATTAAAAAAGAAATAGGTACCGCAATACCCTCAACAAATAATACTTTCTTAATGAAAGGAAGAGATATTAGATCTGGTACACCAAAAGAAATCGAATTAACAGAAAAAGATGCTTGCGAAGCTTTAATGCCAATTCTTAATCAAATACTTGGTGGAATAAAAGAAGCTCTTGAAAATACACCTCCAGAATTATCTGCAGACCTTATAGACATGGGGTTAGTTTTGACTGGTGGCGGCGCGTTATTAAAAAATATAGACAAATTAATTTCTCAAGATACTGGCTTACCAGTGACCATAGCAGATGATCCTTTATCGTGCGTTGCGATTGGAACTGGTAGAGCTTTAGAAAATGAAGAATTATTTTCTACTATGTTATCTGAGTACTAATTTGTTTAAACGAATAAATGTCAGTTAGTAGAGATGATTTTAGTATAGCTTTCCGTTCTGCTCTTCTTCAAAGAGGAGGAGCTCAAAAATTTTCAGTTCTCTCTTTAATTTTTTTAGCCCTTATCATATTTTTTTTAGATGTATACGGAGTTAAATTTACTAAACCAGTCAGAAGTTTTTTAAATGACGTTATTTATCGTATAACTTTTTTAGCCTCTACACCGACAAGATTTTTACCTCAAGCCGGCAAAAACATCTCAAGTTTTTTTAATGTAAAAGAGGAAAATGAAAGATTAAAGCTAGAATTAGAACAATATAAGTTACTTGAACTAAACGTTGAATTTTTAAAAGATGAGAATAAAAACTTACAAAAAATTTTAGAAACTGAATATTTTAATAAAAATTTAAGTAATATTATATTAGCAAAAGTCTTAGTCGATAAGAACAGTCCTTTTTTAAAATCTATAATTATAAATAAGGGTACGAGTGTGGGTATTTTGAAAGGAATGCCTGTAACTAAAGATAATTATTTAGTCGGAAGAGTAGTTGAAACAAACTATTTATCTTCAAGAGTTTTACTTTTAAATGATCTGAATAGTAGAATTCCAGTAACTTTAAATCAGGGTGCACAAGCTATATTATCTGGTAGCGGGACAAATAATCCGATTTTAGAATATTTGCCTGAGGATTACGACACAATTGAAGATATAAATGTTTTTGCATCAGGAAAAGATGGGATATTTACACCGGGTACGCCTATTGGAATTACAAACGCTGAAGGCAAAGTTGATCTTTTCATTGACCCAAATCAGCTCTCTTTTGTAACAGTCAATTTAAATGTTCAAAATAAATAAAAATTATAATGGCTAAGAATTCTTTCATAAATAAAATATTTAATGCTGGCCCATTAATTCTTTTATATTATTTATGTATAAGCGAAGTTGACACAAATCTTGAAAAAATGTTCGAAATCTTTACGTTAAACTTTCAGATTATATTAATTTATTTTTGGATAATTAAAAGACCAGATATTATGGCTAACGGACATGTATTTTTGGCTGGATTAATTAATGATGTAGTTATGGGGTTTCCTTTAGGTATAAGCTCATTATCATATTTAATTATAATTTTTGTTGGGACATATGTAAGAAACAAAAGTGTTAATACCACAATAGCCTCAGATTGGTTCACATTCTTTATGGCTATGATTTTTTCGAATATACTTTTCTTTTCATTATTAAACAATTTTTCTGATCTTTCTTTCACCTACTCCAAAATAGGATACAATATGTTTTTTACTCTCTTTATGTTCCCTATATTTTGGGTGTTGTTTAATATTTATCAATTGAATTTTATAGGTAATCGAGATGCTTAGTCCAAGTTCTGGAAATACTGTTATTAAGTCAAAACTAATTGGAAGAAGAATGTTTTTACTTACTGCTGCAAAAGCAATTGTAACGTTTGGAATTATAGGTAGATTAGTTTCTTTACAGATTAATGAAAGAACAAAATATAAAACTTTATCCGATAAAAATAGATTTAGAGAATGGAAATTAGCACCTGAGAGAGGTGTAATTAGAGATTTTTTTGATAAAGAAATAGCATCAAATCAACAGGTTTATCAAGTTCATTTAATTCCAGAGAACTCCAAAGATATTGAAAAACTATTTGTAAGACTAAAAACAATTCTAAATATCACAGAAAAAAAATTATTTTATCTTAGAAGAATCATTGCTAAGCAAAAACCATGGGAACCTATTATCGTTTCAGATAATATAACATGGTCGGAATTTTCCAGATTAAATTTATTCTTACACGAACTCGAGGGAGTAAAACCTATAGTATCTGTCGCTAGAATGTATCCTGATAATTCATCTGCTCATATTTTAGGTTATGTTTCTCAGGTAAGCGCTAAAGATCTTCAAACAAAGAAATATTTAAAAGATTTACATGTTCCAGGGATGAGCATTGGTAAAACTGGTCTTGAGAGAAAATTAGATGAGGAAATTATAGGTAAAATTGGTTTCCAAAGATATGAGGTAAATGCCTATGGAAAAAGAATTAAGCAAATCTTAATTAATGAAGGCCAGGCAGGAAAAAGTTTCAAAACCACTTTAGACTTTGAAGTTCAAAAATTCACAAGTGAGCTTCTTAAAGACAAAGCGGCCGCTGTTTGTGTCATGGATGTATACAATGGAGATATTGTTTCTCTAGTTTCTTCTCCAACTTTTGAACCCAACGAGTTTGTTCATGGCTTGGATAAAAATTATTGGAACAGTTTAATAAAAAATGAAATGAAACCACTCACAAATAAAACTATTGCTGGATTATATCCGCCTGGATCAACAATAAAGACTCTTGTTGCTTTAAGTGCTTTAGAGAATGGAGTTATAAAACCACTAGACACTTTTAAATGTGAGGGAAAAATTGAACTTTATGGAGAAAAATTTCATTGTTGGGAAAAAGATGGCCACGGTATTGTGAATTTAAGAAAAGGTATTCAAAGATCTTGCGACGTATACTTTTATGAAATTGCAAGAAAATTAGGAGTAGATAGATTATCTGAAACATCTAAAAAATTTGGTCTTGGAAAAAAAGTTCTCAACGGCTTTATTGAAGAGAGGGCAGGTGTGGTACCTAACACTAAGTGGAAGAAAAAATTTATTGGTCAAAATTGGTATTTAGGTGAAACTTTACACTCAGGTATCGGTCAAGGATATTTTCAAAGTACTCCCTTACAACTCTGTTTAATGACAGCGCAAATTGCAAATGGCGGATTTGAAATAAAACCAAGAATAATCTTTGATAAAAAAAATAACAATTTAAGAGAGTACATCAAATATAAAAATGAAAATCCAAATGATCCTCTTCCAACAGATTTATTAGTATCGAATTTTGAACTAAAACCTCTTTTTAAAAATCAAGAACATATTAATTTAATAAAAGATGCAATGTTTTCTTCTTCTAATGAACCAGGCGGCACATCTTATAGACATCGATGGGAAAATAAAAAATTTACTTTTGCTGGAAAAACAGGATCATCACAAATAAAAAGATTTACTGAAGCTCAACGTGAAGCTGAAGTAAAGCAAGAGAGTTTACCTTACAAAGATAGAGATCATGCTTTATTTGTTGCTTATGCACCTTACAATGATCCTAAATATGCAATAAGTGTTCTAGTGGAACATGGAGGCTCAGGTGGAAAAACAGCTGCCCCAATTGCAAAAAAAGTAATTAAAAAGGTTCTAGAACGACACGAGTTAAGAGAGAGAATTGATAGTTTACTAGGAGAGCAAGCATAATGTTTAGAACTAGATCAATTCAATCGTCATTAAGCATTAAAGATAAAATTCTTTCAATAGATTATATTTTAGTAATTTCGATATTTATACTTGGACTTACTAGTATATTAGCTATGTACTCTACTGATGGCGGGGAATTAAAATACCATACGCAAAGTCATATACTTCGATTCTTTGTTTTTTTTGTTATGTTTTTAACTCTATCATTTATTCAAATAAGGTTTTGGCATAGCCAAAGCTATTTAATTTATATTTTTTTCTTTATATTATTATTAGGAGTTAAATATTTCGGATTAACCTCTTCTGGATCTAAAAGATGGTTAGACCTTTATTTTATGAATTTACAGCCTTCTGAATTAATGAAGGTAGGTCTTATTTTATTTTTAGCAAAATATTATCACCGTACTTCAATTGAAAATTTAAATCGTATTAGATATTTATTTTTACCCGTTGTTGTTTTGATTGCTCCAATAATATTAGTTGCAACTCAACCAGATTTGGGAACAGCATTACTAATTGCTGCTGGTGGTCTTACCGTCGCGTGGCTAGCTGGTGTAAGAGTAAAATTTTTTGCTATTTCAGGTCTAGCATTTATTGCATTATTACCAATAGCTATTTCTTTTTTAAAACCATATCAAAAATCTAGAATTTTAACTTTTTTGAATCCCGAAAGAGATCCTTTAGGAGCTGGATATCAAATCATTCAATCCAAAATAGCTATTGGTTCAGGTGGATTGTTCGGAAAAGGTTTTTTACAAGGCTCACAAAGTTATTTAGATTATTTGCCTGAGAAACATACAGATTTCATATTTACTCTGTTTTCTGAGGAATTCGGTTTTTTTGGTTCACTATTTATTCTTTTTTTATATGCAATTATTGTTTGGAGGATCATAAAAATCGGAAATGTTACAAGAAGTAATTTTGGTAAACTCTTCTGTTATGGTTTTGGAACTGCTTTTTTTATATATGTAGTAGTAAATATGATGATGGTTCTTGGCCTTTTACCGATAGTTGGGTCTCCTTTACCGATTATGTCTTACGGAGGTTCATCGATGATGGCAATAATGTTGGGATTAGGTATAGTTATGTCCTGTAAAGTCTATAAAGACACACCAGTTAACTAGCTAATTTAAACCTAATATGGTCAAATTTGATTTTATTAGGCACTTGTATATTATATCAATTGGTGGTTAATTTATGAAAAATATTATGTTCGGCGACAAGAAAAATAAACTAACTGACTCAGAAAGATCGTTAATTAGCGAAACAGTAAGTATAGAGGGAACAATAAATAGCTCAGGTGCTATAGATGTTGCAGGCTTAATTAAGGGTCCAGTTTTTTCAAAAGAGATAATCATAAGAGAAACAGGTTCTATCACAGGATCAATTGAAGGAGATCATGTTGAAATTCATGGTCATTTAGATGGCAAGGTTTCTGGTCAAGATGTAGTTATCGGCTCAACAGGCACTGTAAAAGGTGATATAGAATTTGGAAACAATTTAAAAACCGAAAATGGCGCTGATATTGACGGCTACATTAAAAAAACAAATAAATCTAAATCAACATTAACTGGCGATTTCTTGTTCAAGAAAAAAGATAAAAAAGAGTCTTTAGAATCAGAGGAAAGACCTGAAGTTGTAAACAAAGAAGCTCTAGTATAATCTAACGCACTTTAATTTTTACCAGATTAAATTATAATTTTGGAATGGAAAATTATAAATGTAAATCTGTTGGAATCGTAGGATCAGGCATTCAAGGAGTGTGCACAGGTCTTCAACTTATAAAAAAAGGTATACCAGTTACAATCTTTGACCGACAAGATCCTTTGTCATCAGAGTACAAACCTGCATCCTATGGAAACGCTGGTCATTTTTCACCTTACGCGGTATTACAATTCAACCGCCCAGATATTTTATATGATGTTCCAAAAATGCTTTTTAGTTCCTATGGACCTTTAGCTTTAAAATGGAATTATATTCCAAAAATGTTTAATTGGTTTTTATATTATTTAAAAAACTGTAATAAAAAATCTATGCTACATACTGCTAAGTACATGCACCAAATTTTAAGTTTATCTAATGATGCATATGAGGAAATATTTCAAGAAATAAATGTGGATGGGCTAGTTGAAAAAAAAGGAATTATTTATGTGTGGACGAATAAAAACTTAAAAAGCAGAAAATTAGAGATAAAAGTTCGAAACGATCTAGGTGTAAAACAAAAATTATTAACTCGTGAAGAGATATTAGAATTAGAGCCAAATTTGAATCCAGTATTTGATGCTGGTGTAATATATGAAAATGCTATGCATGCCAGAGATCCTCACGGAATCCTTAAAGAAATTTTTAAATTATACCTAAAAAGAGGTGGTAAATTTATTCAATCGGATATTACAAGCATAGAACAGAAAACGGCAAATGAAACAATAATTAAATCAGCAAATGATGTATATATTTTTGAAAAGTCAGTGGTTGCATCAGGAGCATTTTCAAAAAAATTGACCGATCAACTTGGTGAAAATATTCCATTAGATACTGAGAGAGGATACCATGTGCATTTTAAAGGCAAAGACAAATTAATATCTAGACCTATAATTTTCTTAGATAGGGGATTTGGCATGACACCAATGAATCAAGGTTTACGAGCCGTAGGAACTGTTGAATTGGGTGGATTGAAAAACCCTCTTTCGAAAAAAAGAATTGAATATATTATAAACTGTGCGAAAGAGTTATTGCCACAACTAGAAAAACATGACGATGAATGGCTTGGATTTAGACCAACTTTACCAGATTTTTTACCAATTCTTGGCCCTTCACTCAAAAACAAAAATATAATTTACGCATTCGGTCATCAGCATTTAGGCTGGACTTTAGGAGCTATAACAGGCAAAATTATTTCTGGTGTAGTTGCAGGTGAAAAAACTAATTTAGATTTAACTCCCTACAGCTCTAAAAGATTTAATTAGGATTTTTTTGTCAAAAAATTATTTAGCTTATACTTTTCTTACTTTAGCGGCTTTATTCTGGTCAGGAAATTTTATAATTGGTAAATTCGCAACTTTATTTGAAGTTCCGCCTCTAACTCTTAACTTTTTAAGATGGGTTATGGTGTGGTTTATTTTAATTCCTTTTACAATTAAAGAAATTTTAGAGAAAAAAAACTATATTAAAGAAAATTTTTTCACGATTGGAATAATGGGAATATTATCAATTAGCACTTTTAATTCTGTAGTGTACTTTGCTTTAAACTTTACTCAAGTTATTAATGCAGTCTTAATGTTAGCTGCTATTCCACCAATGATAATAATTTTTTCGTCACTTATGAAAATTGAAAAAACAAATATATTTCAATTATCTGGATTATTCTTATCAATATTTGGAGTTACAACAATTATTTCAAACGCAGATATTCAAAAAATAATATCTTTAAGTTTTAACAAAGGAGATATATGGATGCTAGTTTGTGTTTTAAGTTGGTCATTATACTCAACTTTACTAAAAAAAAATAAATTTCAATTATCTCAATTTTCTTTAATCCAAATTATGGTAACTGTAGGATTAATATTTTTAGTTCCACAATTTTTATATGAGAAATCAATTGGATTAGATATAAAAATTAATAAAGCTTCTATCTTAATTTTATTTTACGTAGTTATCTTTCCTGCTATCGCAGCTTATTATTGTTGGCAAAAAGCTATACAATTAATAGGCCCCAACAGATCGTCTATGTTTATTCAGTTAATGCCACTTTTCAGTGCAATAATGGCGATTATAATTTTCAAAGAAAAATTTCAATTATTCCATTTTATTGGTGCAACTTTTATTATATCAGGTATTTATTTGTCAAATAGGAAAACTCAATGATAAAAGTAGCGGTGTTGGATGATTATCAAAATTCTTTTAAAGAAATTGTTGATATAGAAAAGTTAAAAAATAAATTTAATTTTAAAATTTTTAATGAGCCCTTTAATAATGAAGATGAAACTATCGAGGCTTTGGAGGAATTTGAAGCATTATTTATAATGCGGGAAAGAACACCTATCACAAAAAATTTATTAGAAAATTTACCAAATCTTAAATACATAATGACCTCAGGTATGCGAAATAACTCTATTAATTTAGAAGTAACCAAAAAAAAAGGCATTTTAGTGTGTGGAACTGAAATAAACTCAAATCCTGCAGCTGAGATCGCTTGGACTTTGATCTTAGGTCTTCTAAGAAACGTTAAACAAGAAATTGATAATATGTTTCAAGGATATTGGCAGACTACTATTGGTACAGAATTAAAAGGTAAAATGTTGGGAGTAATAGGCTTGGGAAAAATTGGAACACAAGTTGCAAAGGTAGGTAAAGCTTTTGGAATGGAAGTTTGCGCTTGGAGTGAAAATCTAAATCTATCTCACGCAAATGAACTTGGTGTATTACCTATGAGCAAAGAAGATTTACTTAAAAATTCAGACATAATTTCTATTCATTTAGTTTTAGGTGAAAGATATAAAAATTTAATTACAAAAAAAGAGATTGAAATGATGAAAAAAACTAGTTTTCTTATTAATACTTCTAGAGGCCAAATTATTAACGAAAATGATTTAGTTGAGGCTTTAAAGGATGAAAAAATTGCCGGCGCTGGTTTAGATGTTTATGATAAAGAACCTCTCCCACAAGATCATAAACTACGATTTCTTCCAAATGCTTTATTATTACCCCATATCGGTTACGTGACTGCTGAAAATTACTCAAAATTCTATTCGCAAATGATTGAAAATTTAGAAAGTTGCCTAGAAAATAAGCCTTTACGGATAATTTCATAGATAAACACTTCTATTATAGGTTGTATTATATATAAACTCATTATGAGTGATTCGTTTGTTTTATAACAAACAAATCTCTGTTTAAAATAGGTGAAATATAAAAAGGGAGTATGAAAAAAATTTTAGGCTTATTGCTTGGACTCACTTTATTAACTGGTTGCGCTGAGTCTTTAGCTCTATTAGGACCTACTTCTACCGCAGTAACCGGTGGAAACATCGCCCAGTCAGCTTTTTCTTCAGCAGTAAATTATAGTGTAAAAAAACAAACTGGAAAAAGCCCAATGGAACATGCAATGGCATATGCCGAGGAAATGAATCCAAAGAAAAAGAAAGAGCCTTGTTTATCATTTGCTGAAAAAACTAATTCAGAAATTTGCGCTATTGTGAAAAAACAATTGAAAATAACTAAATCAAAGATATTAAAGAAATCAAAGGAAAGTTCTATAAAAGAACTTACTTCGTCTCTTCAGTCTAATATAAATCAAAAATCTAAAATTAAGTATTTAGATTAATTTTCTTTAAAAAAAATCAGCATCTTAAATTTAAGATTTTAACCACCTTAGGTTGTGTTAATAAAAATTAATACTCTAATAATTAACTGTTATTTAAGGATGAAGCAGATATATGGGACCAATCAAAAAAAGTTTTTATCGTGAAAAAAATATTGCTTTTATTATCAACTATTTTCTTGCTAAACGGTTGCGCTGAATCGTTAGCATTGCTCGGCCCAGGTGCCTCGAATGGAAGATTAGTTCAATCCAGTTTAAATTCAGCGATAAGTTACGGGGTTAAAAAACAAACGGGAAAAACTCCTTTGGAACACGTTATTGCTTACGCAGAAGAAAAAAATCCAGAGAAAAAAAAAGAAACCTGTATTTCTTCTTTTGAAATAACAAAGTCTGAATTTTGTACAATTGTAAAAAAACAAATTAAGTCTAAAAGTACTGCTATTGTGGAAAAGACTACAGACCTTGTGAAAGAATTCCCTAAAAATAAAATTAAAGAAATATCTAAGATTGAAAAGATAGCAAAGAGATCAATTATTTATAATAGAAGGTAATTTTAATTCCTTTTTAATTGATGGCCCCAATAAAATTGGGACCACCTAATTAATATTTAAGCAGCTAAGGCTTGCTTGATATCCGCGACAATATCATCTGGATGTTCTATACCAATCGATAATCTTACGTAGCCTGGTGTAACACCAGCAGCTAACATTTCTTTCTCTGTAAGCTGACTATGTGTTGTTGTTGCCGGGTGAATTGCTAAGCTTCTAGCATCACCAATATTTGCTACGTGGTAAAGCATTTTTAAGTTGTCAATGAACTTAGCTCCTGCTTCTTTTGTTCCTAGATCCATTCCTATTAAAGATCCGAAGCCACCTTGCATATATTTTTTAGCTCTAACTCTAATTTCACCTTGATAATTAGTTGGATAGATTACTTTTTTAACTTTTTTGTGACCATCTAAGAAATTCACAACTTTCTCTGCATTACTACAATGTTGTTTCATTCTTAAAGCTACAGTTTCCAAACCTTGAATGATTTGAAAAGCATTGAATGGACTTAACGGAGCACCTAAGTCTCTCAATAAAACCACTCTAGCTCTGATTACGAATGGGATATTAGCACCAGTTAATTGTGGAACTGCATCTGCCCAAACTGCACCGTGATAACTTTGATCTGGTTCATTTAATAGAGGTTGTCTTTTTCTATCTTTTATCCAATCAAAATTTCCTCCATCTACAATTATTCCTCCAATTGAAGTACCATGACCACCGATATACTTTGTCAAAGAGTGCATTACAATTGCAGCTCCATGAGCTAAAGGTTTACATATTACTGGCGAAGCTGTGTTATCGATAATTAAAGGAATACCTTTTTTTCTACCGATATCAGAAACTTCTTTAATTGGAAAAACCCGAAGATATGGATTTGGAAGAGTCTCTCCATAGTAAGCTCTTGTTTTATCATCAGTCACTTTTTCAAAGTTTTTTGGATCTGCAGGATCTGCAAATCTAACTTCAATACCTTGTTGTCTTAAAGTATTTTTGAATAAGTTAACTGTACCTCCGTATAAATCAGTTGAAGCAACAATGTTATCTCCAGCTTGCGCTAAGTTTTGAATACACATTGCTGATGCTGCTTGACCTGATCCCACTGCACATGCTGCTACACCGCCTTCAAGCGCTGCAACTCTTTTTTCTAGCACATCTACAGTCGGGTTCATTATTCGTGTATAAATATTACCGAACTCTTTTAGACCAAATAAATTAGCAGCATGTTCTGCGTTTTTAAATTGGTAAGAAGTTGTTTGGTAAATAGGAACTGCTACAGCCGTTGTAGTAGGATCAGCTCTATAATCACTACCATGTAAGCCAATAGTTTCCGGATGTTTAAAATCAGCCATTGATTTTCCCCCTTATTGTTTCTCTTGTCGTTTCTTTTTTCATATTATTATAGCCTCCTTACGCTACTTTTCCATACTCTTTCATGTGCCTAGGTATACGTTTATTGTTACCGTACATGAAATGGTTGGACATATTTTCCCTAAATCTGCTTGCCGGAACCCTTAATCCAATAGCTTCAGCTACCTCTCTGATATGCATTGGACTTGCTCCACAGCAAACACCTATGTACTTGACGCCTAAATCAAATACCTCTTTTGCAAAATTTCCAATCTCATATCTATTGCATTGCAATGGATCCAAAGCAGTAGGGAAAGTTCTGCCATGAGGAGATGGACAATTACATCCATTATTATCTGGAAGATTAAAAAATGTTGGGTGCTTTTCAGTTGTTCTGTAAGGAACAGGTAAAGCAGCAACATGACATTTTAATTCTTTTCTTATTTCTTTAATATAAGGAAGCATTGTAGCCGGACCTCTAAAACAATTTAAACCAACAACATCGGCTCCAAGTCCCTCTAACTTTTTGCACGTTTCTAGAATAGTGTAACCATCTCTCATTTTATTTTCACCCATTGGGGAAATTGTAATTACAGATGGAAGACCAGATTTTTTTATTTCTTCAAGTGCCGCAAATGCCTCTTCTGCATAATAAAAAGTTTCACCAATTATAAAATCAGCTTTTTCTTCTTTTGCCCATTTTACCATTTCAGCAAACATATTTTTTACTTGAGTTTGAATTTTAGGGTTATTTGGTTCCCAAATATTACTGTTAGAAATATTACCGGCCATCAAACTTACACCTAAACCCTTAGGTGGATTATCAGCACATTTTCTAGCAATTCTTAAAGCAGCTCTATTCAAAGGCTCAAGCAAATGCTCCTTATTGATCACTCTCATTTTTTCTCTATGACCATTATAAGTAAATGCTTGAACGATGTTAGAACCTGCGTGTTGAAATTCTTTATGAAGATTTTCCAATACTTCAGGATGTTCTAGTGCTACTTCAGGAACAAATTCACCAGAAGTTAAATAACCTCTTCGTTCCATTTCAAATAAATAACCTTCAGCACAAATCAAAGGTTGATTTTTCAATTTTTCTAATAAAATATTACTCATGTTCTCTCCAATTAACCGGAGAGAGATGAAATCGGTTGAGGGAGTTTATTGATTTCATCTACTTCTCCTTTTTAGTACTTCGGCATATGCCAGGTGTACAATATGGTTCAAATACCCGGTTTAGTTTTAGATTAATCCAAAAAAAAACCACCGGCTAAAGCGGTGGTCAAAAGACTTGTGCGCTTTAGCTGGATTTATTAAGCGCCCGCAAGTTGCCTTAACTCGGCGCTGATAGGCTTATAGCAAAAATTTTATATCCCTGTCAATATGTAATTAAATATTATTCCAGAACACCTTTGCAAGGTTTATTCCAGACAAATCTTTATATGCAGCCAGTCCAGTAGGGCTAGTTACATTTATATCACCTATTAATTTTTCTTGAATAAAATCAATTCCAGCAAAATATATCTTATTTTTAACGAGTAACTTACCAATTACTTTACTTGCTTTAACCTCTTTTTTTGTAAGTTTAGTTAATTTAGCCTGAGCTCCCTTGCTCATGTTTGACAAAATACTCCCTTTTTTAGGCACTCTAGATATTGCGCCTACAATCTTTCCTTTAATTATAAATACTCTTTTATCTCCTTTAGAAACTCCGGGTAAAAACTTTTGAAAAAATACATGATTATGTGTTTTTATTAATTTTTTTATTTTACTAGCATTAAAAGATTTTAATAAAATAACGTTATTTCCACTAAAACCGTTAATAGGTTTAGCTACAACAGCTTTATATCTTTTAAAAAAAATTCTTATCTCATTAAGATTTTCACTGATAAGAGTAGGAGGCATATACCTCATAAAATTAATAGAAAAAAGCTTTTCAGAGACATTTCTTACTGCACATGGATCGTTGATTATCTTAACTTTTTTGGAAATATGGTTAAGCAAGAACGTTGTATATAAATAACGATTATCAAAAGGAGGATCATTTCTGATTAAAATTACTTTTGATTTTTCGAGGTTAAAATTAATCGTTTTTAATAATGAGTAGAATTTTTTTTTGTTATAGTGGATCTTTATATGCTTGCATAAAGCTACAACCTTTCCATTTAAAAAACTTAAATTTTCTGGTTCAAAATAAAATATTTTATACCCTCTTTTCTGCGCCTCTGCAGCTAGGAGTATGGTCGTATCTGTTTTAAGATTTACTCTTTTAAGATCAGAGCCCTGAATAGCTAAAATTTTCGTCATGATTTATTAAGAAGTTTAAGTTTTTTGTTTTATTAAATTGTTCAATCAATATTTCTGCTCTAGTTTTTTTATTCTTAATAATTTCCTCCACATGTTTTAAGTAGATTGTCTCATTTTCTCCACTTTTATTAAGCTCATTTCTTTTATCTAAGCCTTTTTTAGAAATATCTAAAAATATTTTTGCCCAATCAATTAATTTTTTATTTTTTAGTAAAGTGTTTAATCCTTGTTTGGGCGCGTTTAAATATGCATCCATTACTTCTTCTTTTTTCCAGTTTTTAATTATTTCATAAGTCTCATCTAAAGATCCATAAATTAATCCAGTAAAAAATGAGGGGCCGTTACAAATACATCCAAAATTACATGTATCTAAAGATCTAAATTCTATAACTTGCTTTAATCTTATCTCAGTAAAAATAGTGCCTAGGTGATTTTCAAAATCTTTTAAAGAGGGCTTTTCTCCTTTAAGAAAATTTAAACTACCATCTAAAAAGTCTTTAAAAGTTTGACCATTAGGCGAGAAGTATTTTCCTTTTTTTTTAAGAAATAAAATTGGGTAATTGATTGCATAATCAATATATTTTTCAAAATTAATTTTTTCAAATGTAATAGGCATTATTCCGCCTCTATTAGTTTCTTGCCAAACTTTTCCTCTATAAGATAAAAAACCTGAAAGCTTGTTTTCATTAAAAGGAGAGTTTGCAAAAAGAGCAATAGTTAAGGGAGCTAAATAGTTTCCAATTTTAAATTTTTTTTCAAAATCTTCTTCAGAAGTATAATCATAATTAATCTGAATACCGGCAGTTTTGTACATCATATCTAAACTTAACTTGCCACCTTTTGGCATTTCAGTTGTCATGATTTCATATCGTTCTTTCGGACTCTTAGGTATATCTGCAAGTTTATTAAACGGATCATACGCTATTGAGGAAGTTGTAATTTTAATAGTTTCAAAAATTTCTTTGAGTTCATTAAAATGAGAATTATTTTCCGAACATACAAGATGAATATTTTTAAATGGAGCTCCTGATAATTCGTATTGAAATCCTGGTTCAGTAGTAATTTTTTGATTATTTCTTTTTAAACCGACTAATTTATCTTTTTCAAATTGAAGCTGCCAACCTCTTACCGTAAGTATTTCAAACAATCTTTTAATATCAGAATAGTCAACTCTTTTAAGACTTTTTTTATTGAAAAGAAATTTCTCGTGTTCTACGCCAACCCTAAGTTGATTTTTACTTTTAATACCATTTTCGAAATATTCAATTAGTTGATTTTTATTTTGAACTAAGTCAGTTAAAGATTTATTCAAGGTTTTTTAATTCTGTTTTTAAAAATTTAGCTATCTCTAACATTCCATCTTTATTAACTTTTTTTTCTGCAACTGCATTATAGTTAGTATTTGTATTAACATCATAAGTGTACCTATTACCGTTTTTATCTGTTATATATTCAATGCCCGCTATTTCAATATTATTTTTTTTTAAAAAGGTTTCATATTTCTCAATATCTGGATTTTTATAATTTTCTAAAATCATAAACTTATTCCCATCAGGATTGTTAGATTTGTTTTCAGACATGTTATTTTTACTATCACAAGGACATAATTCAAAAGAGTTCCCGGCATCTACCTGAACAGCATATAAGAATTTAGAATTAACAAATTCAAGTCGATGAATTACTTTTGGATCAGCATCAATATAATCCTGTAAAATTGTAATACCATCTATGGAGTTTTCAAAAAGTGATCCATTAACATAGTCTTCTAATTCCTCTTTATTATTAAAAAGTTTAACACCTAAACCTCTTCCAGCTCTATTATGTTTAGTTATAAAAGGTTTACTAAAACTTTTAGCAGCTTGAATAATTTGAGATTTACTTGAGCAAAAAACTGAATTTGGAGTCCTAATACCTACCTTATTTAATTTTAAATATTGTAGAGACTTGCTAACTTCTAAAGCTAGAGCATTATTATCATTAATCACTCTTTTATTATGATTTTGAAGCCAATTAAGAATTACCGAAGTATATTCAGGAGCAAATCTATGTCCTCTAACGTGAGAACTTGCGCTCATCCGATTATAAAAAATTCCCTTAGGTGGATTTCTAGTTAAATCAATTTCGGCGTTTTCTACATGCCAATCTTCAAAATCAACTTTTAATTCTTTTAAATGAGACTCAAGCGGCTTCGTCCAAGCTTCATTTTCGTGAATTATATATGCTTTCATAAGTCATCGCGTTATATATTCTACTTTAAATTTATCAAGTAGTCATTATATACATATTATGAATGATTATTTAGAATCAATTAAGAAAAGAGATCCTGCCGCTAAGTCTGTATTGAGTATCATTATCACTTACCCAGGTGTTAAAGCAGTTTTTTTTCACCAAATATCAAATTTTTTTTATAAAGCTGGATTTGATTTGATAGCAAGAATTATCTCACAAACAGTAAGATTTTTTACAGGAATTGAAATCCATCCAGGTGCTAAAATAGGCAGGAATTTATTTATTGATCATGGCATGGGAGTAGTAATTGGTGAAACTTCTGAAATTGGGAATAACGTTACTATATATCACAATGTCACTTTAGGTGGCAGTTCCCCTAGTATAGACAGCGAAAGACAACGACATGAAAAAAGACATCCTACGATTGGCAATGATGTTGTGATCGGGTCTGGCGCACAAATAATTGGGCCAATCAAAGTTGGTAACAATGCGAGAATAGCAGCTAACGCAGTTGTGGTAAAAGATGTTCAAGAAAATGCAACTATGGTCGGTATCCCTGCTAAAGCAGTCAAGTTGGAAAATAAAGGTAACTTCAGACCTTATGGCGTAGATGATAAAGTAAAAGATGAGTAAAGATTGGGATCCTAACTTAACCCCAGAACAAAATTATGTTTTAAAACAAGAGGGAACAGAGTCTCCAGGTAGCAGTCCTTTAAATCAAGAAAAAAGAGAGGGTTCTTATCACTGTGTTGGGTGTGGAACAAAATTATTTGAGTCTACAACTAAATATGAGAGTGGTTCAGGCTGGCCCTCTTTTTTCGAGTCTATTCCAGGGGTATTTGAAGAAAAAAAAGATATGCACATTGGTTATCCAAGAACCGAGTATCATTGCAAAAAATGTGGAGGTCATCACGGTCATGTTTTTGATGATGGTCCAAAACCTACTGGAAAACGATATTGTAACAATGGTATCTGTTTAGTTTTTAAACCAAAAGGCGAGTAGTTATACACAAACCAATTAAGTGTTTTAATACAACTTATCAAAAAATTATAATCTAAATTGTCATGTCCTCTAGACCAAGGCGACACAAGTTTGTAAGATTATCATTTCATCCACCATGAAGAAGCAAATTATTTCCCTATTTACAATTATATTCTCGTTAATTTTAGTACCTACTCACGCATCAGAACAAAATTGGAAACCAGCTCAGGATGGAGATAAAATTATTTTAATTAGACATGCCAAAGCTCCTGGGGGCGGAGACCCATATGGATTTAAAATTGAAGATTGTAAAACTCAAAGAAATCTTGACATAATGGGCATTAATCAAGCAAAAAAAATTGGTAAACTTTTTAGAGAAAAAAAAATTAAAATTGATAAAGTTTTATCAAGCCAGTGGTGTAGATGTAAAGATACTGCAAAATATGCTTTTAACGATTTCAAAGAATTCTCCGCGTTAAATTCTACTTATACTCCGCCATATGACCAAAATGAAAAACAGCAGATTGAGGATTTAAAAAAATATGTGAATAATTGGAATGGCAAAGGAGGAAATCTAGTCTTAGTTACACATTATGTAATTATTTTGGCAATAACCGGAGAAACAACAAGATCTGGTGAAATAGTTGTCACAGACAAAAATTTTAACATTTTATCTAGAATTAATACTTTTTAAAAAAATATAAAGTATCCAACTGCTATTAAAATTAAATATTCAATAAATGTTTTAATCTTTAAAAGCATGTTTTTATCCTGAAATTTGTTATTGATTAATAAAGTTAATCGAGAAAAAGCCAAATGAACTAAAACGATACTCAGAGCTATACCAAGTAATGCATGGTAAAAGCTAAAATTTTTAAGGCCATAAAAGCAAGCTGCGATAAATGTGAACCAGGATATATTGGTTACAAATAAAGTAATTAAAATACCTGATCCTTTTTTAAAAATACTTTGAGACTTAATGAAAGTATACGACCACAAAAGAGTGAATAAAAAACCAGCGTATTTAATTATCATGAGCCAATATTGTAATTGCGGTAGAGTATAAAGGCAAATATAAACGTAATATGATTATTAAACTTGCGTTCGCTTTTGGGGCTGGATTTATAAGTTTTCTCACCCCATGCGTACTCCCAATTATCCCGGGTTATATTTCCTATATTACTGGAAAAAATTTAGGAGAAATAGATAAAGACAAATCTATAGTTCTTACAAAAACTATTCTTTTTTCATTAGGTTTCTCATTTGTTTTTATAACACTTGGAGCTGCAGCCTCCGCAATTGGCAATGTACTTCTTTTCTTTTCAAAAGAATTAAGAATAATTGCAGGTTTAATAATAATTATTTTTTCATTACAAATGTTAGGCTTTCTAAATTTTTCTTTTTTGAATAGTGAAAAAAGACTCCAAACTACTTCAAGTTATAAAGATAATTTTGCATTTCCTTTTATAGTTGGCGCAGCTTTTGCGTTTGGTTGGACACCTTGTATTGGCCCAGTTTTAGGATCTATAATTGCCTTATCTGCTACTGAAGCCACAATAAGCAAAGGAATTTTATTACTATCATTTTATTCTTTAGGATTAGCTATCCCATTCGTATTGTCTGGATATTACATGAGTAGATTTTTAAATACTAAAAAAGGGTTTGGAAAATATTATGGAACTATTACAAAATCTGGAGGAGCTATTCTTTTAATTACTGGTATTTTGATTACTACAAATTACATTCAAGTAATAAGTTATTATATTTTGACGACCTTCCCGTTTCTCGCTAAGCTTGGTTAATGAGCGAAATAACAGTCTTAGGAATTTTTGTTGCCGATATAAGTTTTTCTGGATTAAAAATCCCATCAATTGGTGAAACTATTTTAGGAAAAAAATATAATGTAGGCCCAGGCGGAAAAGGATGTAATCAAGCTATAGCAATTTCAAGACTTGGCGGAAATATTAATTTTATAAGTAAAATCGGAAAAGATGCTTATGGAGAATTGGCTTTAAAAACTCTTAAAGAAAATAAAATTTCAATAGAAAATATAATTCAAGACAGTAGCCAACAAACTGGAGTAGCTGGAATTTTAGTTGATCAAAATACAGGTAAAAATGCAATCAATGTAATTGTTGGTGCCCCAAATTCTTTAAAGATAAGTGAAATTGAAAAACAAATTAACTTAATAAAAAGATCAAAAATTTTTTTAACTCAATTAGAGGTCCCAAAAGATGTTACCTTACATTGTTTGAAAACTGCTAAAGAAAATGGATGCATCACTATTTTAAATCCTGCGCCGGCTTCTGAAATTTCAAAAGAGTTTTATAATAATATCGATTTTTTTACACCAAATGAGACCGAGGCTGAATTTTATACTGGAATAAAGATTACTAACGACTTAGAGGCAAAAAAAGCTGCAGATCAACTATTAAATTTAGGAATTAAAAAAGTAATAATTACTCTAGGAGAAAAAGGTTTGTTTTATTCCGATGGGAAAGAGGAAATTTATTTAAAAGCAATTGATGTAAAAGCAATAGATACCACTGGAGCTGGCGATGCTTTTAATGGAGGTTTAGCTTTTAGCTTATCTAAAGAAAAATCAGTAAGGGAGTGTTTAGATTTAGCGAATAAAGTTGCTGGAATTTCAACAACAAAACTTGGTGCAGGAGATGCAATGCCATTTTTTAAAGAAATTAAAATTCTTTAATAAGCCTATCTGCTATAATTTTATTACCTTTAGTGTTAAAATGGACATCATTCCAAAAATAGTATTTTTTATAAACTTCTAAATATGATGATTTTTTCACCTCTTCAAAAAAGAATGGGAAGAAATCAATAAATTTAAAGCATTTTTCATTACAAAAATCCCTCCACATTTTAACATGTTTTGAATTAACAACATCATTTTCTAACTGCTGAGGCCAAGGATAAACAGCTAAACTTAACTTAATATCATTTTGTTTTAAAATTTTATAAAGTTCATTCATTGCAAATAACATTTCAGATTTAGTTTTAGAAATTGCTCCATCGTAACCATTTAATTCATTTTCAGATTTATAAGTCCACATAGATTTTATATTAGCTCTCTCGTAAAATATTGGTTTTTCACTTTTCAAAGGTGGAACTTGTTTATTTAAGCGATTATTCATCTTTATGACGTACATATAATAATTTGTAAGGGGAAAATTATAACGTAAAAATTTTCTACGCTTTAAATTCTTTTCTTTAGCGTTTCTCTCAGAAATTGAAAAATCCTCATTCAATTTATAAAAAATATTATCATCATACATATCACTTATATCTATGAAAACAATCAAGTGTTGAAACGTATAATTATTTTCTATCAAATGTTTAACTTTAGATAAATAAATATTAGGTGCATATGAAGTTACTCCTAAATTTGCAACTGAAGTTTTCTTGTAATTTTCAAATATTCCTACGAAAGTATTTTCATAATTTAGTGCTACGCCTTCAACAAAAGAGTCACCTAAAAAAGCAATTTCAAAATTCTTGTCTCTTTCAAAACCACATTTGTATTTAAAACCATGGTTATCAGTACATAAAGTATGATATTGGTCAAAACTAGCTGCTTTTTCGTATTTGACATTTTCCTTAAGTGTATGATGATAAAATTTGTGATCTATCCTGATTAATCTTTCATAAAAATTCGTTTTTGATAGATATGAGTCTAATTTGTTTAAAATAAAATTACCAAAGAAAAAATCTATCACCAATGTTAAGATAAATGTTACAAAAACAATTATCGTAATAGATTTCAAAAAATTAGATAAAGTTTTGAAAAAAATCATTATTTAGATAGAAGCTTATCTAATTTATTTAATCAAGTTAAAGATTTTTATTCAGGTCTAAAAATTAAACAAAGACCATTATTACAAAATCTTTTTCCATTTTTACCGGGACCATCATTAAAAACATGACCATGATGTGCACCGCACTTAGCACAATGGTATTCTGTTCTAACCATTCCAAATTTATAATCAGTCTTAGTTTTAAATGCACCTGGCAGAGCCTCTGAAAAAGATGGCCATCCTGTACCACTATCGAACTTACTAGTAGAGGCAAAAAGTTTATTATTACAATTAGCGCAATGATAAAAACCTTTTCTTTTTTCTTTATTTAAATCACTAGAGAATGGCCTTTCGGTACCCTCATTAAACATAATTTCTCGTTGTTCTTTTGAGAGATTTTTATTAATAATTTTTTTAGTTACTGCTAGTAATGAGTTAATAGGTAATACTAGTGAGTAAAATAATGAGAAACTA
Source organism: uncultured Pelagibacteraceae bacterium (assembly GCA_902630665.1). Classification (GTDB taxonomy): domain Bacteria; phylum Pseudomonadota; class Alphaproteobacteria; order Pelagibacterales; family Pelagibacteraceae; genus Pelagilacustribacter. Next base: position 114,676 of record CACOVP010000001.1, on the reverse strand, counting down.
ATTAGTTTAAGAAATTTACGTCTCATTATCTTTTAAAATTTTATCTAATTCGCCACTTCTGTTAGCATTTTGTAGTTGCTCATTGCCTCCAACATAATGATCTCCTACAAAAATTTGTGGAATTGTTCTTGCGCCATTTGTTCTTTGTAACATTTCTTTAGCTTTAGCTGGATCTTTCCAAATATCATATTCCTCAATTTCAACATTTTTACTTTTTAATAAAGCTTTTGCAGCTCTACAGTAAGGGCAAGGATCTCCGGAATACATTGTAACTTTTTTCATAATTAGTATATATCAGATATTTTTATTTTTTCCCTGAGCTTTTTGCGCCCAAGTTGAAACTTCTTTCTATGTTTAATGCTAGTATTATGAACTCTTTTTCTCCAAAGTCTAAAGGAACTAGGTTTTAAATTTTTTCTCATTATCTTTATGACTTGAGATTCATTTTTTCCAGTTTTTTCTTTTATCTCTTCAAAAGTAATCCTATCTGCCCAAGCAGCCCAAATTATCCAATTATCATCCTTTTCTTTAGGCTCAGGATTTTTAACTCGTGTTTGAGGGATAAAACTTTTTTTCTTCATAAATTTGTATATAGTGACTCTTCAAATGTTTCCAACAGACTATATAATATTTTTACAAATCATTTTATTTTTATTTATTTCTCCTGGTCCGCCTAGAGTGGTAATAGTTTCGCACACGTTAAATTATGGATTAAATAGATCTGTCTGGACTGCTTTTGGAGATATATCTGCAAATACTATCCAAGCTATTTTAGTAGTTTTTTTAATTGGCTCTTTTTTAAGTGATAACCCTCAAGTCCTATACTATTTAAAATGGGCAGGGATATTTTATATTGTTTATTTGGCCTATGATACTTTTACTTCTAAAATTAGAAGTTTTAATTCTAAAGACCAAAATTTAAAATCACCACTCTCGTTTTATAAAGACGGATTGTTAGTCGCTGGTTTAAGCCCAAAAGCAATTTTATTTTTTGGAACAATTTTTCCAACTTTTATTAATTTTGGTTCAAGTATCATTTCACAGTTTTTAATATTATTAATTACATACGTAGTTTTAGATTTTTTAACGTTAATGATTTACGGGTTAGCAGCTGAGAAAATTTCAGTCTGGTTGAGAAGTAAACCAAAGTTATTAAATACAATTTCTGCGTGTGTTCTTCTAATTTTAGCAGTTTACATTGCTGCGACACAGAATTTTTAATCAATTCTAACTGTTGTCAAAATCTCCATTTCTTGTTTTAATTATTCAATTTTTAATTAATTAATTAATAACAAGAAGGGAAATAATGAATAAAATAGCAAAACTATTTGTTACATTTATTTCAGCAATAACTTTAGCACTTGTTTCTTTCACTTCTTCTTTCGCAAAAGTAGAAGGTGAATACATTGTGTTAGGTTCTGCAATATCTCTTACAGGTAAATACTCTTCAAATGGTGTTCATACTCAAAATGGTTACAACATGGCCGTTGATAGAATTAACAAAATGGGTGGAGTAGAAGTACAAGGTAAGAAATATAAGTTTGAGATCATTTACTATGATGATGAGTCAAACCCAAAAAGAGCCGCTCAGTTAGCTGAAAGACTAATTAAACAAGATGGCGTTCATTACATGCTTGGACCATACAGTTCAGGTTTAACGAAAGCCATTGCACCAGTAACCGAGAAATATAAAATTCCTATGGTTGAAGCGAATGGTGCATCTAGATCTTTATTTACTAAAGGATACAAATATTTGTTCGCGGTGTTATCACCAGCTAACCAATACCTTGAAGTAGCTATCGATTTAGCGGTAGAAAAAAACGGTGGTAAAGGAGTAAAAATTGCTCAAGCATTTGAACAAGATGCTTTCTCACAAGACGTGAGACTTGGTATTTTAGATGCAGCGAAAAGAACTGGATCTGAGATCATCATCGATGACAAACTACCAAAAGAACTAAACGATATGGCAGCTACATTGGCTAAAGTAAAAGCTGTTAAGCCAGATGTACTTGTTGTATCAGGTCACACAAAAGGCGCATTAACTGCAATCAGACAAATATCTGAAATGAAAGTTGATGTTCCTATGTTAGCGATGACACACTGTGATGCCGCTAAACTTTCTAAACAACATGGAAAGAAATCAGAATTCGCATTGTGTGCTTCTCAGTGGCACAAAAATTTATCTTACAAAGATAAATTCTTTGGCTCTGGTAAGAAATACGCTAAAGACTTCCAAAAAGAATTTGGATATGACCCGCCATATCAATCAGCAGAGTCTTCTGCAGCATTGTTAGTATTCAAAGATGCGTTCGAAAGAGCAAATTCTTTTGATAGAGATGCAGTGAGAGATGCGCTAGTTGATACAGAAATGCAAACTTTCTATGGAAACATTAAATTTGGACCTGGTGGACAAAACGTTGCCAAGCCAATGATCTTGTTCCAAGTAAGATGTAAAGGCGATGATTGTGAGAATAGAGTAGTAGCTCCTACAAAATGGGCTTCTGATAAATTCTATCATCCAATCCCGAAATGGTCTGAAAGAAGCTAATAACTTCTGAATAATTTGAAAAGCCCCTAGTTTTCTAGGGGCTTTTCTTTTATAAGTTTTGAAATTTTATGGACTTTCTTATTTTTAAAGCTCCAATGTTAATGGTCCAGGCATCACTGGATGGTATTCTTTTAGGTATATTATTTGCGTTAATAGCATACGGCATGGCACTTCAGTGGGGTGTGATGAATATAATTAACATTGCACAAGGTGATTTAGTTATTCTTGGGGGCTATATCGCATACACTATTTATCTCTGGGGAATTCATCCTGCTTGGGGAGTTATTATTTCTCCGATTATAATGTTTTTTGTTGGATGGGGACTTTATAAACTTGTCATTAATAAAGTTGTAGACCGAGACTTATTTATTTCAATTTTAGCAACTTTTGGAATAGCTATTGTTTTCCAACAATTAATGAATTTTATTTTTGGTGCAGACGTAGTTGTTGCACAGTCTGAATACGGAACAACAATGTTATTTGATAATTCAGTAACCTTACCAAATTCAAAAATATTCTCTGCTTTTATCAGCGTGTTATACGCAGTAGCTCTAGTTATTTATATGAGGAAATCTAAACTTGGAAGAGCTATAAGAGCTACAGCACAAAATGCTAGGGCTGCGAAAATTTTAGGTGTAGATACAGAAAAAGTTTATGCTGCAACGTTTGGAATTAATGCTGCGCTGTGTGGAATCGCAGGAGCTTTAATTTCAATAACTTTAACACTTCACCCTTATGTAGGGCTTCCATATACAGTAAGATCTTTCATGATAGTTATTGTTGCAGGTCTTGGAAACTTACCTGCTGTAGCGGTTTCAGGGATGGGGTTAGGACTTTTTGAGGAATTTGCTGATTATATTTTAGGAACAGAATTTAGAATAGGTGCCGTATTTTTACTACTAGTCTTAATATTAGTTTACAGAAGATTTAAACTTTCGAGAAAAAGGGAATATCTGAAATAAATGGAAAAAGTAAAACAAAAAGATTTAATTTTATACTCTGGCTTAATTATTTTAGGTTTAGCTGCACCATATTTATTTTCCGCTTTTAAAGTTCAGCTTACATATCTTTGTGTCTTGATCGTTCTAGCGATGACATGGAACTTGCAAGGTGGAGAAATGGGCTACAACACCTTCGGAAATATTCTTTTCTATGGTCTCGGAATGTATTTAACCGCTTCAGTTCAAGTAGGAATGTTCTTCCCATTAGCTGAATGGACAGAAAGTGGTGGAGAAAAAACTTTTGTACATACAACAGCACAATATTTTCAAGGTATAGGCGTCGGATTATTGGTTGCAGCTATTATTCCAACTATTATAGCAGGTGCGATAGGTTACGCTATATTAGGTTTGAGAGGTCATTACTTTGCTATTTGTACATTAGGTTTAGGGATTGCAGCAGGTGAGATAGCAGGAGGGATAGAAATTATTGGAGCTGGCCAAGGTTTTACCACACCACCTTTTCCTGCAGAAATAGTTGATGCAGAAGCTAGAGGAAAATTTTTCTATTTTTTAAGTTTTGCATTATTAATCGGAACATTTATTTTTGTTAAATACATTTACGGTTCCAGATTTAGATTAATTTTAAATGCGATAAGAGATAATGAAGATAAAGCAGAAGCAATGGGTATTCAAACTATGAAATATAAAATTGTAGGTTGGATGTGTTCTGCATTCTTCTGTGGTCTCGCTGGTGGAATTATGGGAGGACTAATTGGATATATAGACTCAACTGATGTTGCTTTTGACGGAAGAGAGATGGGAGTATTCATGGTTCTGATGGCAATACTTGGTGGAAAAGGAACTTTATGGGGTCCAGTAATTGGCGCAACTTTATTCCATTTCTTCAAGGAAGGTCTTTGGACATTAATATTAGGTTGGCAATATGTTGCGCTAGGAGTTTTAATTGTTGTAATCGTTGTTTATTTCCCAGAAGGATTAATGGGTTGGTTGCGAGAAAAATATCCTGAAAGATTTGGTGAAGTGATAGATGAAAAAGATCGTAAAGCACAGGTGGAATTAAAATGAGCATTTTACAAGTCAAAAATGTAAGTAAATCTTTTGGAGGTGTTCAAGCTAACGTAGATATTTCTGTTTCGGTAGAACAGGGTTCTATCGTTGGTTTAATAGGACCTAATGGTTCAGGTAAAACTACTTTATTTAATTCTATTGTTGGAACTCATCCGATTGATAAAGGATCAATTGTATTTGATAATACAGAAGTTTCTGAAATGCCTGTGCCAGCAGTTGCTAAACTTGGTTTGTTAAGAACCTTTCAACAAACAAGAATTTACTCAAAACTTAATTGTGTAGAGAATATGCTAATAAGTCACAAAGCTAGTGACTCTGGATTTATTTTTGCAAAAGTACCTGCTGAACTTACTGAGAAAGCAGAAAATATTTTAAACTTTGTAGGTCTTTATCAAAAAAGAAATTTGAGAGCAGGTGATTTATCATTTGGACAACAAAAATTACTAGAATTAGCAATGGCTTTAATGAATGAGCCTAAAATGCTTTTATTAGACGAGCCTACAGCTGGAATTAATCCAACTTTAATTAACGGAATTATAGATAGATTAATTAAAATAAATAAAGATTATGGAATTACTTTATTAGTGATAGAGCACAATATGAAAGTAATTATGAGTTTAGCTCAAAAAATTTTCTGTTTAGCCCATGGTAAAATGCTAGCAGAGGGTTCTCCAGATCAAATTAAAAATGATAAGCGAGTTGTTGATGCTTATTTAGGAGCGCAGTAATGGCAAATCAATACGATGTTCTAGGAAAAGCACCTGGTTTAGAAGATTTAAACAAATTATCTCCTAACGACGTTCATCTAACCATAAGAGGCTTAAATGCTGGCTATGGAAAAATGGAGATACTACATAATTTTGACCTAACAGTTAGTAAAGCTCAATCGTTATGTTTAATAGGGCCTAACGGTGCGGGAAAATCTACAATTCTTCATTCAATATATGGTTTCACAAATATTTTTGAAGGAAAAATTGAATTAGATGGAAACGAAATAACTAAATTAACTCCTGCGCAAAAACTAAGTAAAGTGGGCATAGCTTATATATTACAAGATAACTCAGTATTTCCTGATATGACAGTTGAGGAAAATCTTTTAATGGGAGGATATATTAAAGATAAACAGGACGAAGCTTACGAGGAAGCTGAGAGAATTTTTCAAAAATATGAGAGATTAAGAAATAGAAGAAATCAACCTGCAAAAGTTTTATCAGGCGGTGAGAGAAGATTATTAGAAATTTCAAGAGCATTAGTTATGAAGCCGTCAGTTTTATTAGTAGATGAACCATCAATTGGTCTAGAACCAAAATATATAAATATGGTATTTGAAATTTTAGAGGATCTGCAAAAAGCAGAGAAGAAAACAATAATACTTGTAGAACAAAACGCAAAAAAAGGTTTAGAGTTTGCAGATATAGGGTATGTTTTAGTTTCTGGTCAAACAGCTATTGCAGGTAAAGGGGATGATCTTTTAAAAAATCCAGACGTAGGAAGATTATTCCTTGGTGGATGATTAACTCGCAAGCTTTCTTAACAGGTTTAAAATCTCTAAAAGGTGCAAGAAGTCCGGCGCTACCTTTAGCAGCGTGTTTTGTTGCTTTAGGCGCTTTACTCAAAGATGCTGGATTTAACATTCAACAGAGTGCAGCCTCAAGTTTTTTTACATATGCATTACCTGGACAATTAGTAATGGCGGAGTCATTATTATTAGGTGCATCTATCGTAAATATTTTTATAGCAGTTTGGTTAGTTAATTTTAGACTTTATCCAATGACAGTTTCTTTATTTCCTTTACTTGAGCATAAATCCCAACCCAAGTGGAAATATTATTTGTCTTGCCACTTTCTTGCAGTCTCTTCGTGGTTAATAGCTAAAGATTCTTATAAAAAGATTAATGCAAAATATCGAATAGATTTTTGGATAGGCATAGGTACTGGAACTTGGTTAACAGCTGTGCTTATGACAGTTATAGGGTACTTAGCAGCAGATTTTTTAAATAAAGAAATGTTAATTGGATTAGCAATTGTTAATCCAATATATTTCTTTTGTATGATGATAGGTGCTATGAAAAATATAGCCATATCAGTTTCGGTAATTTTAGGAACAACTTTAGGACCAGTAATTTATTTATTTTCTACTGAGTGGTCATTATTATTTGCTGGATTGATAGCAGGAACTATTGGTTATTTATTTGGAGAAAAAGATGGCAAGTAGTCAACTTATAATTTTTGCAATCATAGCAACTTCAATCGCTACATATGTATCTAGATTCATGGGAGCACTTACCTCGGAAAAAGTTAGTGTAAAATCGAAAATTTTTAAATGGTTTAATTGCGTTGCCTATTCAACTTTGGCCGCATTACTTGGAAGAATGATAATATTTCCTGCTGGAGTTTTAGCTGACTCTGAGCTAACAATACGGTTAATAGTATTCTTCACTTGTATTGCTATATTTATAATATCTAAAAAAAATTTAGTGATTCCTACTATTGCTTCAGCAATTTTATTAAGTTTTTTGACTAACATTTGATTTATGGTAAAATTAAAAATGGAACCAATATTAGCAATATTTATTGTTTTATGGATCATGGGAACTATTGATTAAATGAGTTTTTTGATTTCAGATCATAATAATTCTAAAAGAGTTCGTGTAATTAAGTTAAATGAAAGCGACCTAGATAGATTGGTTTTTCCTTTTAAAAAACATTCAATTTTATCTTTAGAATACAAACCATTCTCTAGATTTAGCTTGGCAAAAAGCTTAGATGAGGTGTTTCAAAATAAACTGAGTAAAACTTTGAGTGAAATTCTTAATGATCGAAAAACCGGGACTGCAATCGTTGAGCCTGATATTAAAAATAAGAAATTTGATAAAGATTTTTTAGTCAAGCTTTCAACAGGTCTCGCTTATCTAGTTGGCAACCCAAACTTCGACTCTATGACTGGGAAATATTACGCAAGATTCCACGTAAAACACCAAGATAGCAGCGACTCTTATCTAAGGAAGGCTTATACAAATTTAGATCTTCATACGGATGGAACATATGTAAAAGAGAAAACTGATTGGATTATAATGACCAAAATGGAAGAACAGAATGTAGGTGGAGGAGAAAGTGTAATTTTACATCTAGATGATTGGGAACACTTGGAAGATTTAAGTAATGATCCTGTGGGTCAAGAAGATTTCGTATGGGGATCTCCAAAAAGTAAAAACGTTGATTATAAAGTAGAACATCCTGTTTTTTCAAAAGATAAGAATGGTAAACCTATTATTTCCTATATTGATCAATTTCCTGAACCCAAAAATATGAAACAAGGTTTATTTTTACAAAAATTATCAGACGCTTTAGAACAAAGTAAAAATAAAATAAGCTTTCCACTACCCGTCGGATCAACAATTTTCTCAAATAACTATTTTTGGTTGCATGGAAGAAAAGCTTTTAAAGAGCATTCTGGGTTATCAAGAGAATTACTTAGAATTAGAGGAACTTTTTTTCATTAATACCCAGTTGACTCTAGATTAGTTATTTATTTTAATATGAATAATTAATAAACACAGGGGGAAATAATGTTCAATAAGTTCAAAAAACTTATCAGCCTAGTTTTCGCAACTGTTCTTTTAACTTCAGTTTCAAACACATCTTTCGCTGCTGACAAATTACACTTTGTAATTGGTGGTGGTGCTGGCGGTGGTTGGGATGGAACTGCTAGAGGAACTGGTGAAGCTTTAACTAAAGCTGGATTTTTAAATAGCGCATCATTTGAAAACATGTCAGGTGGTGGTGGAGGAAAAGCTTTATCATACATGATAAATACAAAACCTTCAGATACGATTTTAGTTCAATCTACTCCATTAGTTCTTAGATCAATAACTAGACACTCTGGTTATGTAGATAAAAAGAACGCAGCTAAGGTTACATCTTATAAAGATGTTGTGCCAATAGCTGGTGTAATTGGTGATTACGGTGCAATCGTTACTGCAAAAAATTCACCATACAACTCTTGGAAAGATGTAGTAGCTGCTTACAAAGCAAATCCTAAGTCTGTAAAAATGGCTGGTGGATCTGTTAGAGGAAGCATGGACCATTTAATTGGTGCTTTAGCATTTAAAGAAGCTGGTGCTAATCCAAATGATGTTGTTTACATTCCTTATGATGCAGGTGGTAAGGCTTTAGCAGGACTTTTATCAGGCGAAACTCAAATCCTTTCAACTGGTTTAGGTGAAGTAATGGGCGCTAGAGATCAAGTAAAAATTCTTGGTATTACAGCTCCAAACAGAGTTGCTGATGCTCCAGATGTTCCAACTTTAAAAGAGCAAGGTACAAACGCAATCTTCGTAAATTGGAGAGGTTTCTTTGGCCCTCCAGGTATGAGTGATGGTGAGAGAAAGAAAATTGCAAAAATGTTGGGCGATGTTCAAAAAACACCTGAATGGGAAGCAGTCAGAAAAAGAAATGCTTGGGTAAATATTTATAACCCAGACAAAAAATTCGTTAAATTTTTAGAAAAACAAACAGTTGAAATGACTGGTTTGTTAAAAAATTTAGGCGTAATTAAATAGATACTTAAGGAAAGAGCAGTGAAAATTAGTCCTTCAAAGATTATTTCACTGCTCTTTTTTATTTTTTCAGGTTTTTATCTTTACACAGCGTATCAAATTCAAGTTTTTACTTTTGATGAAAATGCAGCTTTCAATGCAAAGACGTTCCCAATTTACTTAGGTTATACAGGTTTAATATTTTCAGCTCTTTATATTATTTTACCAGAAACAAGACCTTCAAAGGTAAATTTAAAAGTTTTAGATTATAAAAAAACAATTACGTTAGTTATTCTTATGGTTTTGTATGGACTAACAATTTTAAGAGTAGGATATTTTTTATCAACTTCTATTTTTTTAGTTTTATCTTATATCATTTTAGGTGAAAGGAAGTGGTTATGGATATTTCTTTTATCATTTCCTTTCGTAGCGATATTTATGTATCTCCTCCACGGATTATTAAATATTTATCTTCGTGATCCATTTTTACAATATATTGGAGTTATGGGATGATCGAAGGGATACTAATTGGTTTAGAAACAGCTTTTTCATTGAAAAATTTAATGATGGTTATGATTGGTTGTTTTGCTGGAACCATAATTGGAATGCTTCCTGGTTTAGGACCAATGACCGCAATTGCACTAATGATACCTATTACTTATGGCTTTGAACCGTCAACAGGTTTAATTTTAATGGCAGGTGTTTACTACGGTGCAGTTTTCGGTGGGTCTACATCCTCAATTTTAATCAATGCACCAGGAATACCAGGAACTGTTGCAACTTCATTTGATGGATATCCAATGGCCCAACAAGGAAAAGCTGGTAAGGCATTAGCGATTGCAGCATATAGTTCATTTGCAGGCGGAACAATTGCAGCAATATTTCTCTTGATTGCAGCACCAAGTTTATCAAAAGTGAGTTTAGCTTTTAGGTCCCCAGATTATTTTGGTTTGATGATTTTAGGTCTAACTGCAGTATCAGCCTTTTCAGCAAAAGGTCATTTTTTAAAAGCAATGATGATGGTAGTCCTCGGATTAATGTTAGCAAGTGTTGGCCAAGATACTCTCTCAGATATTCCAAGATTTACATTTCAAAATATGAATTTATCAGATGGTATAAGCTTTGTCCTAGTAGTAATGGCAACTTTTGCGATGAGCGAGGCTCTTACTATAATCTTTAAAGCAAATGATCCAACAAGAGTGGCAAAACAAATTTCATTATCTCAACTAGGCTCAATTAAATTAGATAAAACCGAGACAAAAAAGATGGTGACTACTATTCCTCGTTCGTCAGTACTAGGTTTTATCATTGGAGTTCTGCCTGGTGCGGGTTCAACAATAGCCTCTTTTTTAGCATACGGAATGGAGAGAAATTTTGTTAATGATGAAGAAAAGCAAAAATTTGGAAAAGGAAGTGTGAATGGATTGGCTGCACCAGAAACAGCCAATAATGCAGCATGTTCAGGATCTTTTGTTCCTTTACTTACGTTAGGTATACCTGGAAGCGGGACAACAGCAGTGATGCTCGGAGCGTTACTTGGTTTTGGAATTCAACCAGGCCCAAGACTTTATCAAACTAATCCTGAAATTTTTTGGTCAGTTATAATGTCGATGTATATTGGAATGGTAATACTTTTAATTCTAAATCTTCCTTTAATACCTTATATTGCTAGAGTATTAGCAACACCTAGAACATTTTTAATTCCATTAATTTTATTTTTTTCAGTCACGGGAATTTATCTAATGTCATTTAATAATTTCGATATTTACATGATGATCGGAATAGCAGTCGTTGCAACTATTCTACGTTTATATGATTTTCCCATGCCACCATTAATTCTTGCTTTTGTCTTAGGAGGATTAATGGAAGAGAATTTAAGGAGATCTCTGTTAATTAGTGATGGTTCGTGGACATTTCTTTGGGATAGACCATTAACATTAATTATAATGATGACTATTTTATTTATAATAGGGTGGCAAATATATAAAAGTTTTTTTAAAAGAACTACAACCTAACGTATTTTTTTTCTCTATCCACAGCCCAGTCTTTTGTTCCATTTGCAACAATAAACAAAAACCCACCCGCTAATCCAATATTTTTTAGAAAAGAAATTAATTGTGATTGATCTGCAAAATCAAAGTGAAAAAGAAAAGCGGTGACTAAGCAGAAAATTGCGAGAATTCCCGCAGCTATTCTTGCTTGATAACCTACAATGACAAGAATAGGTAAAATGATTTCAACAGCTATCGCAGGGAATATTAAAAAACCAGGTATGCCAAATCCTTCCATCCAACCCATAGACCCTTCTAAATTAAAAACTTTGTTGTAGGCCGAGATTAAGAACAAAGCCGAAATAAAGATTCTTCCAATTAAATCTATAACATTTGCCATGAGAAAAAATTAGATTGAAAGGGGATCAATGTCAAAAAAAGATAGTTTAATTCAGGTTTTTTGCAAAAACCTAAGTATAACAGGCACGATAAATAATATCATTAATAAACGAATGATATGATGAAATGATACAAATTCTGGATCTAGGTTAAAAAAAATAGCGATTACAGCTACTTCGTATATCCCCCCTGGACAGTAAGAAAGCAGAAGGGTAAAAAAGTTTTTATCAATTATTAAACTTGCCGCAAAGGCCGCTATTACTCCTAATAACACAAGTAAAAAGGTTGCTATAAAACTGTGAAATGCATTTTTGGCGACCTCATTAAATGTTTTATCTGCAAACCTACAACCCACTGACGCACCTAATATTAAAAGACAATAATCCACAATTTTTGGAGATATTTGATACGAAGCGATTTCAGTTATTTGAAGCAAGCCGCTAGCCACTAGAGTCCCAGACAATAAAGCAGCTGGAACTTTAAATCTATCAAATATCAAAATTAAAATAATTGAAAAAATAATTAAAATTAAAAGATTGGAGATGTTTTGATTTTTTAAAGTTTCTTGCACAAATTCTCCTAGGTCAGCATCGTAATAGCTATTAACAAAAAAAGGAAAGACCGTTACAATTATAATAAGTCGTATTAAATGTGAAGTAGCTACATGGCTCAAATCAGTTTTTTGATCTTCAGCTAAAATCATAAGAGGGCCTAAAGCTCCTGGTGCAGCTGAAAAAATAGAAGTTTTTTTCTCGTATTTAGAAAATTTTTGTAAATAAATTGAAACAATTAAAATACTTAAAATGATGTAAGCAAACATAATTAAAGAAGTAAAGGCCCATTCATGGATTTGTGAGAAAAGATCTTTATCAATATAGTTTCCTATATAGAGTCCCAACAAAATTAATATCGAGGACAAAACTATTCTAGGTATTACAATTTTTAAACCCATAAGAGCACCAACTGATGTAGCTAACATTGGACCCAAAAACCATGCTAAAGGAAGGTTAAAGAATTCAGCTATTAAAGCACTTGGAATTGAAATAACTATTACCATTACAAATTTTACCGAAAAGATTTGTTTAAAATTATCTTTATTAAATGGGATAGCTTGGTTATTCTGCATAATTTATGATTTTAGGATTCATCGGAACTGGTAAAATATCTTCATCAATTATTTATGGTATTTTTAAATCTAAACTAAAAATTAAGATGATATATATATCTTCAAGAAATACAAATATAGCAAAAAAACTAGCAGATAAATTTAGGGTTGTTAAAGTTTTAAAAGATAATCAGGAAATAATTGACAAATCCTCTGTTATTTTTTTGGGAATTACTCCAAGCGTAGGTAACAAAATTCTTCCCAAATTGAATTTTTCAAAAAATAAAAAAATAATAAGTTTAATTTCTACTATAAATTTAGAAAAGTTAAAAAGGCTTACAAAGGTTAAAAATATAGTAAGGGCAACCCCGCTGCCTCCTATAGAAATTAAGAGAGGACCAATTATTATTTGTCCTCCTAATAAGTTTGCAAAAAATATATTTAAACATTTAGGTAAAGTTTTAGAAATAAGAGATGAAAAACTAAGTTATAAATTTTGGTCCACGGCATCTTTAATGGCTGCGTATTATGAAATTCTTCATACAAGTTCTAAGTGGCTTATAAAAAAAGGAATTAACAAAAAGATGGCAGATATCTATGTTGCTGAATTATTTTTAGCTCTGAGCCAAGATGCTTTAGGAAAATCTTCTCAAGGTTATAAAAAGCTTGTAGCAGACTCTCAAACACCAAAGGGCCTAAATATGCAGGTTCTTAATGAATTGAAAAAAGGAAAATTCTTTACTAAGTTCACCAAAGCTCTTGAAAATGTAAATAAAAGAGTGAGTAAATAAATCATGGAATATTTTATACAGCAATTAGTTAACGGGATTACTTTAGGTTCAATCTACGGACTTATCGCTATCGGCTATACCATGGTTTATGGAATTATTGGAATGATAAACTTTGCGCACGGCGATATTTTTATGATTGGTGCTTTTGTTGCATTAATTTCATTTATAATTTTTGGCTTAACTGGAGTAGCGTTACCAATTATTTTACTTTTAGTTTTATTAATAGCCATGCTTTTCACGGCTTGTTATGGATGGACAGTTGAAAAATTAGCTTATAAACCATTAAGAGGATCTTTCAGATTAGCTCCACTCATTTCTGCTTTAGGTATGTCAATTGTATTACAAAACTATGTCCAAGTTTCACAAGGAGCTAGAGTAAAGCCTATGCAACCTTTAATTACTGGTGGTTTAGAATTTTTTAAGAATTCTGATTTTATTGTTACAATAAGCTATCTTCAAATTTTTATTGTTATCTTAACAATAATTTTAATGAGTATTTTTACTTATCTAATTACGAAAACAGATTTAGGTAGAGCTCAAAGAGCTTGCGAGCAAGACAGAACAATGACAGCATTGCTTGGCATAAATGTAGATAGAACAATCTCAATTACATTTATAATTGGTTCTTCATTAGCTTCAGTAGCTGGAATGATGTTTGTTCTTTATTACGGTGTAATAGATTTTTACATAGGGTTTTTAGCTGGAATTAAAGCATTTACTGCAGCAGTGTTAGGAGGAATTGGATCTTTGCCAGGAGCAATGTTAGGTGGCTTATTAATCGGACTTATAGAAACGTTCTGGGCTGGATATGTTTCACTTGAATATAAAGACGTTGCAGCTTTTAGCGTATTAATTATAGTTTTAATTTTCTTTCCAACTGGATTTCTTGGAAAACCTGATATCGAGAAAGTTTAATGGAAAAGAAAGATATCATTCAGTCATTTAAAGATAGTTTATTTACAGGTTTAATTGCCTTAGCTTTGTTTGGCCCGATAGTTGGTCTTAGAACTGCATCTAAAGGAGAAGGTTTATTTATCACCCCTCAATGGGGAGTAGTTTTTTTATTAGTTGGACTTTGTATTTTAGGACGATTTTTAATTAATTTAAATTCCGCAAGAAAAACTGAAATTACTTTTATTTCAAAGTTTACATCTAAGTTTTCAGCGATAACTGAAGATAAAGCAAAACATTTTGCAATTACCGCAATTTTATTTGCTGTTGTGTTTCCGTTCCTACCTTTTACCGACAGATACTTTATGGATGTTGCGATAATGATTTTAACGTACATCATGCTTGGCTGGGGTTTAAATATCGTAGTTGGTTTAGCAGGTCTTCTTGATTTAGGTTATGTAGCCTTTTATGCAGTTGGTGCATATTCTTATGCATTAATCGCTACTACTTTTGGCTGGTCTTTTTGGATTTGTTTACCTTTAGCGGGAGTGTTTGCAGCTTTTTTTGGAATTTTACTTGGCTTTCCTGTTTTAAGATTAAGAGGAGATTATCTTGCGATTGTTACTTTAGGATTTGGAGAGATTATAAGAATTATCTTAATCAATTGGTATGAAGTAACAAACGGACCTGATGGTATCACTGGAATACCACGACCATCTTTTTTTGGATTACCTTTTAAAAGATCTCCAGATGAAGGGGAAACAAGTTTTCATTTGTTTTTTAACCTTGAATATTCAACAATGCACCGAATAATATTTCTATATTATTTAATTTTAGTATTAGCATTAATTACAAATTACTTCACACTCAAAATTAGAAAGCTTCCAGTTGGCAGAGCTTGGGAAGCTTTAAGAGAAGATGAGATCGCTTGTAAATCTTTGGGTGTAAATCCTACAAATACAAAACTTACTGCTTTCGCGATTGGAGCTATGTTTGGTGGATTTGCCGGGTCTTTTTTCGCAACTCGACAAGCATTTATAAGTCCAGAAAGTTTTACATTTATTGAGTCCGCAATCATTGTTGCTATTGTTGTATTAGGCGGTATGGGGTCACAAACTGGAGTAGTTCTTGCATCAATTTTTTTAATTGGAATTACAGAGATGTTTAGAGACTTAGAGCAATATAGAATGATAGCTTTTGGTGGAGCGATGGTTTTAATTATGGTGTTTAAACCAAAAGGAATTTTAGCAAATCGGAAACCAACTATCCTTATGCATGGAGAAAAGAAATGAGCAATTTATTATCAGTAGAAAATTTGACAATGAAGTTTGGTGGTTTGACCGCAATTGATGATTTAAGTTTTGATGCCAAAAATAATCAAATAACTTCTATAATTGGACCTAACGGTGCAGGAAAAACTACTGTATTTAATTGTTTAACAGGATTTTATAAGCCTACCAATGGTCAAATGTTTTTACACAAAGAGGATAGCAAAATTTCATTAAGAAAATATACAGACTTTAAAATTGCTTATGTAGCGAAAGTGGCTAGAACTTTTCAAAATATTAGATTATTCCCAGCAATGTCAGTTCTTGAAAATTTATTAGTTGCCCAACATAATGAATTAATGGTTGCTTCTGGTTATTCTTTATTTGGCTTACTTAATCTTAAAACTTATAGAGACAAAGAACAGCTAGCAGTTGATAAAGCAAAATACTGGTTAGATATTATTGGTTTAACTCATAGAGCAGATGATAATGCAGGCGACCTACCTTATGGTGATCAAAGGAAATTAGAAATTGTTCGTGCGATGTGTATTAAACCAAGGTTATTGTGTTTGGACGAACCGGCTGCCGGATTAAATCCAAAAGAGTCTGCTGAATTAAATAAATTATTAAAATTTATAAAAACGGAAAAGCAAACAGGTATATTATTAATTGAACACGATATGAGTGTAGTAATGGGCATCTCTGACCATGTAGTTGTTTTGAATTATGGTAAAAAAATATTTGAAGGAACAGCTGATCAAACAAAAAATAGCAAAGAGGTTATCGAAGCTTACCTAGGAGTAGATGAATAATGCTTAAACTTTCTAATGTTGAAACATTTTATGGAAAGATACAGGCCTTGAGAGGGGTTGATCTTGATGTGAATGATGGTGAAATTGTCTCCCTAATTGGCTCTAATGGGGCAGGCAAATCTACTTTGTTAATGACTATTAGTGGAGTGAATAAAGCGAAAAGAGGAAATATAGTTTTCAACGGTATCAATATTGAGAACAAACAGCCCCACATAATAGTTGATATGGGTATTTGTCAAGTACCAGAGGGAAGACGAATTTTTTCAAGATTAACCGTAGAAGAAAATTTAAGATTAGGGGCTCATGCCAACGAAAAAGGTAAGTTTTTTGAAAATGATATTAAGGAAGTTTATGATTTATTTCCTGTATTAAGTGATAGAAAAACTCAGAGAGGTGGTACACTTTCTGGAGGAGAGCAACAAATGTTAGCTATTGGAAGAGCATTAATGAGTAAACCCAAAGTGCTTTTATTAGATGAACCTTCACTTGGAATAGCACCTAAATTAGTTAATCAGATATTTGTTTCAATAAAAAATATTAATAAGGAAAAAAATGTTACTATTTTTTTAGTTGAACAAAATGCCAAAAAAGCTTTGGAGCTTGCAGATAGAGCTTATGTTTTAGTTAATGGCAAAGTGACCATTAAGGGTTCTGGTCAAGAGTTACTTAAAAATAAAGATATACAAGCTGCTTATCTCGAAGGTGGGGCAAAAAATTAACTTTTTTTCATATTTACAAGATTGTAATTAAGGTGTTCAATATCAATAATTAATTAATTAACAACAAAGGGAAATAATATGTTTAGAACGTTCAATAAACTTCTTTCATTAATTGCCGGAACATTAATGCTTGCAACAGTATCAGCTAAAGCTGACGTTGTTGTTGCTTCTGCTGGACCTATGTCTGGTCAGTACGCTTCATTTGGTGCTCAGTTAAAAGCTGGTGCTGAAATGTGGTTAAAGCACGTTAATAAAAAAGGTGGAATTAATGGTGAGAAAGTTAAATTAGAAATCGGAGACGACGCTTGCGATCCTAAACAAGCTGTTGCTGTAGCCAATAAATTAGCTGGCCAAGGCGTAGCTTATGTTGCAGGTCACTTCTGCTCTGGTTCGTCAATTCCAGCTTCTGCGGTTTACAATGAAGAAGGAATTATTCAAGTTTCACCAGCTTCAACAAACCCAGCTTTTACTGATAAAGGTGGAAAATATACTTTTAGAGTTTGTGGTCGAGACGATCAGCAAGGTGAAGTAGCTGGTCAATTCTTAGCTGAAAACTACAAAGGTAAAAAAGTAGCAATCCTTCATGATAAAACTGCTTACGGAAAAGGTTTAGCAGACGCGACAAGAAAAAACATGAAGAAAGCTGGTCTAAAAGACGCTATGTATGAAGCTTATACAGCAGGTGAAAAAGATTACTCTGCTTTAGTTTCAAAACTAAAAGCTAATAACATTGATGCAGTATATCTTGGTGGATACCACACTGAAGGTGGTTTGATCGTAAGACAAATGAGAGATCAAGGTATGAAAACTAAATTAATCAGCGGTGACGCATTAGTTACAGCTGAGTATTGGGATATTACTGGTGATGCAGGTGAAGGTACATTAATGACTTTCTCTCCAGATCCAAGAAATAACCCTGCTGCTGCAAGTGTTGTAAAAGAATTTAAAGCTGCTGGTATTGAGCCAGAAGGTTATGTTCTTTATTCATACGCTGCATTACAAGTATTCGAACAAGCTGCTAATCAAGCTGGATCAAACGATCCTGCTAAGGTTCTTAAAGTTATGAGAAAAGGTAAGTTTGATACTGTAATCGGTTCGCTAAGCTTTGATAGAAAAGGTGATGTGAGCTTACCAGGTTATGTATTTTATGAGTGGAGTAAAGGAAATTACAAAGAACTGTAATTCAATTGCTTAACTAATTTAAAAGGGGGCTTAGGCCCCCTTTTTTATTTATAGAAAGGAATTTATGGAAATAACTTATGATGATTTTAAAAAAGTACAAATTAAAGTTGGCACTGTCTTAGAAGTCAAACCTAATGAAAAAGCAAGGAAACCTTCATTAATAGTTAAGGTAGATTTTGGAAAAGAAATAGGGATTAAGCAATCCTCAGCTCAGATAACTCACTATTACACCCCAGAAAATTTAGTTGGCAAACAAGTTATTGGAGTTTGTAATTTTCCGACAAAAAATATAGCTGGTGTCGTTTCAGAGGTCTTAGTTCTTGGAGCAATCGAAAAGGATGGGAAAGTTGTCCTAGTGCAACCCTCTCAAAAAACTGATAATGGTCTAGATATTGCTTAAATGATATTTACACTTAAAGCTTTACTTGCTGGACTAATCATAGCCTTTTCATCTTGGCTTGCCGGCCAAAACCCTAGAATGGCAGGATATATAATTGCCTTACCTATAGCATCATTAATTGCAATTGCCTTTGTTTATTTAGAACACAGTAGTGTTGAAAAAACAATTTTGTACGCAAAAAGTATTTTAGTCGCTATACCAGTAAGCTATTTATTTTTTCTTCCTTTTTTCTTGGCAAAACAATTTAATATGAATTTTTGGTTGATCTATGGATCAGGAATAATCCTGCTAACTTTAGGTTTTTTCATCCATAAGTATTTTGCAAATTTTTTATCATGAGTTCTGAAACATTCAATTGGAGTTGTAGACACACATGGTCAAGAAGTGCCAAAAATACATTTTGGTGCTTACTTGGATGTTCGATTGGTGATTTTGGAACTATCTTTTTTTTTCAATTAACTAAAATTCCTTTTCCTGTTTTAGCAATCATGGTTCTAGCAATTATAAATGGGATTATTACAAGTATTATTTTAGAAACAATTATCTTATTAAGACAAAACTTTTCTCTTAAGTTAGCTTTTAAAACAGCTGTTGGAATGAGTTTAATTTCAATGGTGAGCATGGAAATTGCTATGAATGCTACAGACTATTTTCTTACAGGAGGAGCTATTTTAACTTGGTGGGTTGTGCCAATAATGCTAGCTGTTGGCTTTGTTACGCCTTGGCCATATAATTATTGGAGACTAAAAAAATTTAATGAAGCTTGCCACTAAGTAATTTTGTTTAAGATTTTATCCTTAAAAACAAAATGATGAACAATTACTGCAAGTATATGCAAAGTTACAAGTGCTAATAATAAGTAATTGGCGTAAATATGTACTTCGTAATAAGCATCAGCTAAAATAAAATTATCTTTTTCAAATCCGTATTTAAAAAATATGAAATTAAGCGTTTCTCCCATATAAAGTTTTTTAAGAATTCCAGAAATAGTTATAGAAAAAATAGTTACATAAAGCAAAAAATGATTAGCCTTTCCAATCAAGACCTGGCCTTTGAAAAAACTTTTTTTTTCAGTTGGGCTAGGGTTAAAGAATTTCCAAATTAGTCTAAATAGAGTTAAGTAAAAAACAGTAATTCCGATAAATATATGAATATTTTCTAATTCAATTCTCTGATCAGAAAATTCCAATCCTACTAAATAAAAACCAAAAGGAACTTGTGCCAAAAGGACAATAAAGGTAATCCAATGAAACAATTTAGCTAGTAGACCATATTTGTCAAAACTGTTAAAAAATTGCATAATGAATTATTAATTATATATGTTTAAAATCAAAACGTTAGTTGTCGCAACATTAATTTTAATTTCACAGCAATTATATGCCACTCAGTCTGCTGAAGAAATAATAAAAGGTAGAAAAGCAATGTTTAGTGAAAACTACCAAAATGCCAAAAAAATATCTATTTTATTGAAATCTAAAAAAATTGAAGAAGCAAAGCCTTTAATGAAAAAAATTTCAGATAATTACAAAAAACTTTTAGATTATTTTCCTGAAAATACAAAAGAGGGATTTAAAACAGAAGCGCTACCTAGTATTTGGGAAAATAAAGATGAGTTCAATACTTTAATGCAAAAAGCTTCAGATGATATGTTAAAGCTAGCTAAAGCAATAGATAATACAGAAGATCTTAGAGCAGTTCAAAAAGAACTAATGTGGAGTAATTGTTCAGCTTGTCATAGTAGATTTAGAGCACCACATTAAATTTAAATGCAACTTTTACCCCTAATTTTATTTGGCATAGCTACAGCTTTTTCTCCTGGGCCAAATAATATTATGACGTCTTATACAGCTTTTAATTTTGGTTTTAGAAAAGCCATTCCCACTATGCTTGGAGTGATTATCGGATGGACGCTTTTAATTATTCTTTTGCAACTTACATCTGGAGCTATTTTTCAAAAGTATGCATTTATACAAACTACAATAAAAATATTAGGATCAATCTACTTATTATATATGGCATACAAATTATCTTTTGCAGGACAAACTAAAGATAAAAAAATTGATCCAAAGCCAGTAACTTTTTTAAATACTTTTTGGTTTCAATTCGTAAATCCTAAAAGCATTATAGTTGGCTTAACATCAATTTCTTTATTTATTGATACGCAAAATAATTACTTAAGGGACTCGATTGTTTTAACATTTGTATGGTTTTTGATGGCTGTTGGAAGCCAAACAGCTTGGTGTCTAATGGGTAAATATATGAGAAAATTCGCCACAAGTGATAAATTTATTAAGAATTTTAATTACACAATGTCTTTTTTACTTATCGTTTGTGTGTTTTTGTTCTATGTATAGCGCATGAAATTTAATAGTAAAAATTCCTTTAATTCATTAGATAATATTTCATCATCAGGTAAAGATTATAAAATCTTCAATTTAAAAAAAGCCGAAAAGAATGGTTTAGACGGAATTTCAAAACTACCAAAGTCTCTTAAAGTTTTATTAGAAAATTTACTAAGATACGAAGATAATTTAACCATCGATAAAAAACAAATTTTAGCAATTAAAGAATGGTTAAAAAATAAAAAGTCTAATACTGAGATAGCTTACAGACCAGCACGTACTTTATTACAAGATTATACAGGAATTCCTGCAATCGCTGACCTAGCAGCTATGAGAGATGCAGTAAAAGATAAAAATAAAAATCCAGATAAAATTAATCCATTATCCACTGTTGATTTAGTTATAGATCATTCTGTGATGGTCGACGAGTATGCATCAGGAAAATCATTCAATCAAAATGTTGAGAGAGAATTTTCAAGAAATGGTGAACGATACTCCTTTTTAAAATGGGGACAAAAAGCATTTGACAATTTTAGAGTTGTTCCTCCCGGTACAGGAATTTGTCATCAAGTAAATTTAGAATATTTGTCTAAAGTTGTTTGGTCATCAAAAAGCGGAAATGATTTATACGCTTATCCAGATACTCTAGTTGGAACTGATAGTCATACAACAATGGTGAATGGTTTATCAGTCTTAGGTTGGGGTGTTGGAGGAATAGAGGCCGAGGCAGCAATGTTAGGCCAGCCTATTTCAATGTTAATTCCAGAAGTCATTGGCGTAGAGCTAAAAGGAAAATTAAAAGAAGGAACAACTGCTACAGACTTAGTTTTAATTATTGTTGAAAAGCTAAGAAAAAAAGGTGTAGTTGGGAAATTTGTAGAGTTTTATGGTGAGGGTTTAAAAAATTTAACCTTAGCTGATAGAGCAACAATTGCAAATATGGCTCCTGAATATGGAGCTACATGTGGTTTCTTTCCAATTGATGATGAAACTCTAAAATATTTAAAATTATCTGGAAGAGATCAAGAAACAATAGCTTTAGTCGAGAAATATTCAAAAGAGCAAGGTCTTTGGGCAAGCAATGATGTTGTGTTTACGGATACTCTCTCATTAGATGTTAGCAGTGTAGTAACAAGCATTTCTGGACCTAAACGACCTCAGGATAAAGTTTTACTTACTGAGGCTTCAACTGCATTTGCAAAAGTTTATAAAGAAAATGCAAAAAGAGATAAGGCTATTGAGTCTAAAGTTGAAGGCACTGACTTTAATATAAAAGATGGTGATATTGTAATTGCTGCGATAACATCTTGCACAAACACCTCAAATCCAAGCGTAATGATTGGTGCAGGTCTTTTAGCGAAAAAAGCACATGAAAAAGGACTAAAAATTAAACCTTGGGTAAAAACTTCACTTGCACCAGGATCACAAGTTGTAACTGACTATTTAGAAAAAGCAGGTTTAAATAAATATTTAGACGAACTTGGTTTTAATTTAGTTGGTTATGGCTGTACGACTTGTATTGGCAACTCTGGACCTTTAAATCAAAATATATCAGATGCAATAAATAAAAATGATCTTTACGCTGTTTCAGTTTTATCTGGAAACAGGAACTTTGAAGGGAGAATTAATCCAGATGTAAAAGCTAATTACTTAGCCTCACCTCCACTTGTAGTTGCCTATGCCCTGGCAGGTAATATGAATTTTGATATGTACAAGTCACCACTTGGTAAAGATAAAAATGGCAAAGATGTTTTCTTAAAAGATATTTGGCCAAGTAATAAAGAAATTGAAGATTTGATGTTAAGTTCCTTAAACGCAGATATGTTTAAGCAAAGATATTCAAATGTATCAAAAGGACCTAAAGAATGGCAAGCTATCAACACAACAGATAGTGATATTTATAACTGGGAAGCTAATTCTACATATGTAAAAAGACCACCATTTTTTGATGATTTACCTGATCAACCAGAGGGTTTTAAACCGATCAATGACGCAAGAATTCTTTTATTATTAGCAGACACAGTAACTACGGATCATATTTCACCAGCAGGAAGTATTAAAAAAGAAAGCCCAACTGGCGATTATTTTATGAGGCATCAAATACAACAAAAGGATTTTAATTCCTATGGCGCGAGAAGAGGAAATCATGAAGTAATGATGAGAGGAACTTTTGGAAATATAAAAATTAGAAATGAAATGGCTCCTGGTACTGAAGGTGGATTTACAACTTTGCAGCCAGACGGAAAAGTAATGAGTGTTTACGAAGCTGCGATGGAGTACAAAAAAAGAAAAAATGATTTAGTTGTAATTGCCGGCAAAGAATATGGAACAGGTTCGTCTAGGGACTGGGCAGCAAAAGGAACTAAACTTCTAGGAATTAAAGCTGTTTTAGCGGAAAGCTTTGAGAGAATTCATAGATCCAATTTAATTGGAATGGGTGTTTTGCCCTTACAGTTTAAAGAGGGTTTTGATCGAAAAAAATTGAAAATTACAGGAGCAGAGTTAGTTTCAGTTGTAAATATTGAAAAAGGTGTAAAGCCGAGACAAGAGGTGACTTGTGAAATAAAATATCAAGACGGAACTAGCAAAAAAATTCCAATGCTTTGTAGAATTGATACTGCTAATGAAGTGGAGTATTACAAAAACGGAGGAATTTTACAGTATGTTTTAAGAAATATGCTTGCTAATTAAATGAGAGATATAAAAGTAAAAGTTCATCCGTCAAAATCAAATCTAAAAAAAGAAGATCAATTAGCTTGGAAAATTGCTGAGATTGCATCAGATAAAGCGAAATTAGATAAAGATGCAGTTGATATGGTAATTAATAGAATTATTGATAATGCATCAGTAGCTATTGCCTCTTTTAATAGATCACCAGTTACATCAGCAAGAGCAATGGCTCTAGCACATTCTAGAAAAAAAGGTGCTACAGTTTTTGGTTTAAATCCAAAAATTAAAGTAGATTGTGAGTGGGCTGCATGGGCAAATGGAACAGCTGTGAGAGAATTAGATTATCATGATACTTTTTTAGCAGCGGATTACAGTCATCCAGGCGATAATATTCCTGCAATCTTAGCAGTTGCACAACAAAAAGGATGTAATGGTAAAGATTTAATAAGAGGAATACTTACAGGTTATGAGGTGCAAGTAAACTTAGTAAAAGGCATTTGCTTACACGAACATAAAATTGATCATATAGCTCATCTAGGTCCAAGTGTTGCAGCTGGTTTAGGAAGTTTATTAAACTTAAAAACAGATGTGATTTATCAATCTATTCAACAAGCATTACATATCACAGTTTCAACAAGACAATCTCGAAAAGGAGAAATATCTAGTTGGAAAGCTTTTGCACCAGCACATGCTGGCAAGCTTGCAGTGGAGGCAGTCGATAGATGTATGAGAGGTGAAGGTGCTCCCTCACCAATTTATGAGGGAGAAGATAGCGTCATAGCTTATGTTTTGTCTGGACCAGATAAAGAATATTCCGTTCCATTACCAAATGTAAATGAGCCTAAGCGAGCGATACTTGAAACTTACACCAAAGAGCATTCAGCAGAATATCAATCCCAAGCTTTGATTGATTTAGCTAGAAGCTTAAATAAAAAAATTTCTAACATTGGTGATATTGAAAATATTTTAATTGAAACAAGTCACCACACTCATTACGTAATTGGTACCGGAGCAAATGATCCTCAAAAAATGGATCCAAAAGCAAGTAGAGAAACTTTAGATCATTCAATAATGTATATTTTTGCAGTCGCACTAGAAGATGGTGCTTGGCACCATATAAAATCCTACACTCCTAAAAGAGCGCAAAGAAAAAGTACTGTTGAACTTTGGCAAAAAATTTCAACTAAAGAGGATCCAAAGTGGACTGAAAAATATCATGATCCCAACCCTAAAAATAAATGCTTTGGTGGAAAAGTAGTTATAACGATGAAAGATGGGTCTACGATGTCAGAGGAAATTAAGGTTGCAGATGCACATCCAGCTGGCAAAAGACCCTTTTTACGTAAAGAATATATTAATAAATTTAAAAGTTTAACTGATGGCATTATTTCAAAAAAAGAGTCAGATAGATTTTTAAGGTGTGTGCAAAATCTTCCGAAATTAAAAGCAAAAGATTTAATGGGTTTAAATGTAGAGGTCAAATCATCGGTTAATGATAAATCTAAAAGTAGTAAAGGTATATTTTAATTATTTGATTTTCTTTGCTAAATCATTAGCACTCAACCAAGCATTTTCAACTTTAGGACCGATAAACCAATCAGCGCACAATCCTAACCTTAATTTTTTATTCCAATAACTTTTTAAAGGTGAACCATTGAAATTATAAGAATATTTCCATCCGTGTACTTTTTTGAAAATAATCTTATTTTTTTTGTACCCTGTAAAATTTAAAAATTTTGATACTAAAGTATTCTCTACTTTCTTATTATTTTTATAATTATTTATATTTTTTCTTGCCCACCCAATCGATGACTGTAGTGTCCAAAGTGAATTTGAAGATTTAAATCTTTTTTTACTATTTTCTAAAGCTGCCCAAGTTAAAATATCATCATTAAATTTAATACTACTTACTGGCACAGTCTTTTGATTTTTAAAAGCTAGCATCACTGTTATATTTGGCTCCATGTTAATCTTTAAATTTGATATTTTTTTTTCAAGATAATTACTTGCAATTTTCTTTAATTGGGGAAAGGGGCAGGTTAAAATTATCGACTTAGCTTGAATATTTTCACCATTATCTAGTTTTATTTCCCAAAAGTATTTATTATTTAAGATTGTCTTGACTGTAGATTGAAAACTTATTTTAATTTTTTTTGTATAATATTTAGAAATAAAATTATTGCCTTTTACTCCAATAAATTTTTCTGAAACTTCTTTTTTTTCAAAGGTAAAATCTAAATGATTTCCATTCCAAATTTTTGCTTCTTTTTTTTTACAAAGAGTTTTTATAAACTTTAAAAATTCTTTTGATTTTGGAGAAATATATTGAACCCCATGGTCAAAGCTTAAATTTTGTTTAAATCTTTTATTCGACGCACGTCCACCCGGACCTCTTGCTTTATCAAGAATATGCACAGAGTACTTATTTGAAAGAAGGTAAGCTATTGTAGAGCCAGATACACCTGACCCTATAACACAAAAGTCTAACATTATAAGAACAAAAATTTATATTTTTCGTTAATTGAGAGAACTTCATAACTTACAAGTCCGCCAATTATTAATTGAATTGAAATTACTAAAATTACAAATAAACCTAAATATCCAAGCCATATATGCTTTTTAATATATTCAGCAAAAAAACTTGCAAGGGTAGCTATTAAAAACACTGATAATAGCAAACCTATCACCATTAAATGAAAATTACCCTTAGAAGCTGCAACAACAGCAATAGTATTATCAAAACTTAATGTAAGATCTGCAATTAAGACTTGATAAACTCCCATGCTAAAACTTTTAGTTTCAGAGGACTTAAGTTGTGGTGTTTTAATTTTATTTTTTCCAAAAAAGTCTTGTCTTAAATTGTTAATAACCCATAGAAGCAAAACACCGCCAAGGATTTTAATCCAAGCAAATTCAAATAAATAATTTGCTCCGGAAGCAAAAACAATTCTGAACAAGAATGCAGCAGCAACACCCCATGCTATAATTTTTCTTCTATTTTCTGTTGCGAACCCTGCAGCGATTAAACCTATTATGATCGCGTTGTCCGCAGCCATAACTATATCTATGAGGATAATTTGTATTGAGATAATTACTTGCTCTAACATTCGAGAATCAATGTATATAAGGTTATTAAGATATATTAAAGAATAAAATGGAACTGTTCAAAAGCTCTTCAAAATTTTCAAAAAAACAAATAATTTTGTTGTCCATACCGGTTTTTTTTTCAAACATGGCTATCCCACTTGTAGGAATGGTTGATACAGGCTTGATGGGTAATTTAAGCGAATCTAAGTATTTGGCAGCAACCAGTATAGCTACATCAGTTATGACTATGATTGTTTGGAGTTTTGGTTTTTTAAGAATGGGGACTGTGGGAATAGTTGCACAGGCTTATGGAAGAAGCGATTATAGGGAGATAGTAAAAACGATTTTAAGAAATTTAGTCCTTGCTTTAATTGCAGCATTTATAATAATTATTTTCTTTCCAGCCTTAAAAATTGCAATTAGTTATTTTTTCTCTCCCTCTGATGAAACAGAGGTATTGATAAAAGATTATTTAAATGTGAGAATTTTTTCAATACCTGCAGAATTAATTATTTATGTTCTAGTGGGTTTTTATTTAGGTATACAAAAAACTAAAATTTCAAGTTTTTTGATTATTGTTCTATCAAGTTTGAATATCATTTTTAGTTCTTTGCTGGTACTAACATATAATTTAGACGTTTTTGGTGTTGCTCTAGGAACATTAATTTCAAGTTATATAACCTTAATTATTTTCCTGTTATTTACCTATAATTATATTATTCAAAAATTTAAAGTTATTCCTAAATTTGAAAATTTAGTAGTAAAGTCCAAATTACTGAAACTTTTTAATATAAATTTAGATATTTTTATAAGAACTTTATTTATAACATTTGCTTTTCTATGGGTAACTTATCTTGGTTCAAAAATTGGAGAAGACTATTTAGCAGTCAATACAATATTAATGCAATTTATAATTTTATCATCATTCTTCTTAGATGCTTATGCATTTTCGACTGAGGGACTAGTAGGTTTTACTTTAGGGAGAAGAAACCGAAAATCTTTTTTAGAGGTTGTAAAAAATTCTCTTTATGTAAGTTTTGTCACTGCTATAATTATTTCAATAATCTATTTAATATTTTTTAAAGAAATAATTTATATCATTACTGATATTGAGATTTTAAGATTTATTTCTTTCCAACATATTTTATGGGTAATTATAATTCCACCGATTGCTTGTTTTTGTTATCAATTAGATGGAATATTTATTGGAGCGTCCCAAACAAAAGAAATTAGGAATGCAATGATTATATCTGTTTTGAGTTATATTGGGATATCAATCCTCTTAACAAAATATCTAGATAATCATGGTATTTGGTTATCTCTTTTGTTATTCATGATATTTAGGTCCCTAACTTTACAATATTATTTTAAAAATATTTTGAAAAGATTTTAGATGCAATTTTTATATAAAATACCAGGTTATATTTTACTATTATTTGGTGGATTTTGTTTAAGCTGGGGAGGGTTCATAATTAGATCTTTTGAAGAAGCAAGTATCTGGCAAATATTATTTCTTAGATCATTTTTTTTTGTTTTAGCTCTAACAGCTTTTCTTTTGGTAACTTATAAAAAAAACACCTTTAATATTATAAAGAAGTCTGGCCTCCCGGGATTATTAGGTGGTTTTGTTTTATCATTTAGCTTTGTTGCCTTTGTAGTCTCGATGAGCAACACAACAGTAGCAAATGTTGTGTTTATTATAAGCACTCAAACTATGTTTCTGGCAATATTTGGCTACTTTTATCTAAAAGAAAAAGTTTCTTTAATCGGTTTAATATCAATCTTTCTTGCTATGAGTGGCATTGTTATAATGGTTGGAGACTCTATTTCAGGCGGATCATTATTTGGAAATGTGGTTGCATTAGCAATCCCAATAAATTTTGCGATTTTAGTAATGATAATTAGAAAAAACAATAATGTTGATATGGTTCCGGCAATTTTTTATTCTGGAATATTTAGTTTGATTTACGGTTTTTTCTTAGCAGAGTCCTTTGAATTCACTAAACATGATCTATGGATGGGTTTTCTTCTTGGTGTTCCGCAATTAGCAGTTAGCTTTATTTGTATTACAATTGGATCAAGAAAAGTTGAGTCAGCAACAGTTGGAATTTTAATGTTGATGGAAACTTTATGTGCGCCTATTTGGGTATGGGTATTTTTGAATGAAATTCCTCCAATAAGTGTATTCATAGGTGGTACAGTCATTATTTCTGCAATAATATTGAAGAGTTTTGATAAAAAACAAAGCAAGACTTGAATAATTTGCATTTGACTTTTTACAGTATTTAGAGGAGAGTCCTTTTCGTAACGGGAGAGACCATATAGGCGCCGAAGGAGCAACCACCCCGGAAACTCTCAGGCAAAAGGACCGTTACCGTAATAACTCTGGAAAGCAGGCGAAAGCCTCACCGAAGGATTAAATCTCTCAGGTACATAGACAGATGGGGTTAGATTAGAAAAGAGTTATTATGGAAGTACAAAAAACAGCTTTATATAATTACCACAAAAACTTAGGAGCAAAATTTGTTCCGTTTGCTGGCTATGAAATGCCTATCCAATACAAAGATGGTATTGTCAAAGAGCATATTTCTACAAGAACACACGCTGGTTTTTTTGATGTATCACATATGGGACAATTTTTTTTAGAAGGGGATGAGTCATTAATTGAATCCTTAGAAAAAATTATACCTGCAGATTTAAAAAATTTAAAAATCAACCATTCAAAATATTCTTTTTTACTGAATAATGAAGGTGGAATAATTGATGATTTAATCATTACGAGAACTGAAAAAGGTTTTTGTATAATTTTGAATGCGGCTTGTAAGGAAAACGATATTAAACAAATTTCACAATTTTTAAAAAAAAATCATAAACATCTTTTAAACAACGATTTATCTTTAATAGCATTACAAGGACCTAAATCTGTAGAGATTTTAGAAAAATTAATTCCGGGTGTTGCTAATTTAAAATTTATGACAGGTAGTAATTTTGAATATGAAGGTGAAAATCTTTATGTAACAAGATCTGGATATACAGGTGAAGACGGTTTTGAAATCTCAATTTCAAACACAAAAGTTGAAAAGCTCATAGATTACTTAATCTCAAATGAAGTTAAACCGATAGGTTTAGGAGCTAGAGACACATTAAGATTGGAGGCAGGTCTGTGTTTATATGGTCATGATTTAAATGAAAAAATAAACCCTGTAGAGGCTAATTTAAAGTGGGCTATAGCAAAAAAAAGGAAAGAAGTTGGCGGCTTTAATGGATGGGAAAAAATAAAAAATTTATTAGCAAACGGAAGTGAAAAAATTAGAGTTGGTATAAAGCCAGATGGAAAAGTTATAGCTAGAGAAAATACTAAAATCTTTTCGTCAGATAATAATGAAATAGGATTCGTTACAAGTGGCACTTTTGGCCCGAGTGTGAACGCTCCAGTTGCAATGGGATATGTTAAATCAGAATTTTCTAAAATAGGTACATCTATTCAGCTTGAAGTAAGAGGAAAAAAATATGGGGGTAAGATTTCTGAACTTCCATTTTATAAAAAAAGTTATGTTAAATAAGGGTAAACAAATATGAGTGAAAAAAAATTTTCTAAAAAACACGAATGGGTCTCATTGGACGGAGACGTTGCTACAGTAGGAATAACTAAGCATGCAACAGAAATGCTCGGTGATATTGTTTTTGTGGAGGTTCCTGATGCAGGAAAAGCCGTAGAAAAAGAAGGTCAAGCAGCCGTTGTAGAGTCTACCAAAGCTGCGAGTGATGTTTATTCTCCTATTTCTGGAGAAATTACTGAGGGAAATAAAGCTATTGCTGATGACCCCGGGAGCGTGAATACTGACCCTGAAGGTGCGAGCTGGTTTTTTAAGTTAAAGATAAAAGATAAAGGTGAGTATGATTCCCTTATGTCAAAAGACGAATATGATAAATTTTGTAAGGAGAACCCAAGTTAAATGATTGACGATAATTCAAAAGAATTTATTAAAAGACACATTGGCCCTTCTGAGGAAGATCAGTCTAAAATGTTGCAATACGTTGGATATAAGTC
The DNA here is from genome assembly GCA_902630665.1 of uncultured Pelagibacteraceae bacterium. GTDB lineage: Bacteria > Pseudomonadota > Alphaproteobacteria > Pelagibacterales > Pelagibacteraceae > Pelagilacustribacter. The sequence continues at coordinate 83,853 of CACOVP010000001.1, read as the reverse complement.
GCTAGAGGATTTAATGAGCAATACTGTGCCAGAAAAAATCTTATTAAAAGATGATCTTAAAATTGATCAGCCAATGTCAGAAAACGATGCTTTAAAAAAGTTAAAATCTATATCTAAAAAAAATAAAATCTTTAAAAATTTTATTGGAATGGGATACTATAATTCTATTACACCTAATGTAATTCTTAGAAATATTTTAGAAAATCCAGGATGGTACACCTCTTATACACCATATCAGCCTGAAGTTGCGCAAGGTCGTCTTGAAATGCTTTTAAATTTTCAACAATCAATAATAGACTTGACGGGTATGGATATAGCTAACGCCTCTTTATTGGATGAAGCAACAGCAACAGCAGAAGCAGTAGGTTTAAGCCAGAGATTAGATAAGACTAATTCAAAAAAAATATTTATCTCAAGCAATTGTAACCCTCAAACAATTGATCTCATAAAAACAAGAACAAATCCTTTTGGTTTAGAATTGATCATTGGTGATGAAAAAAAAGAACTTACTAAAATTAAAGAGGATATTATTTGTGGAGTTTTATCATATCCTGGCACTTTAGGAGAGATAAACGATCCTAGTGAAAGTATTAGTCAAATACACAAAAAAAACGGTAAAGCTATTTTGATTTGTGATCTATTGGCTTTAGCTAGATTAAAAACTCCAGCTGAACTTGGAGCTGACATTGCTGTCGGAAGCGCTCAAAGATTTGGTATTCCAATGGGATACGGTGGACCTCACGCAGCATTTTTTGCAACTAAAGAGGAATTTAAAAGATCAATGCCGGGAAGAATTATAGGCGTTTCAAAAGATAGACACGGAAAAAAAGCTTACAGGCTCTCTTTACAAACTAGGGAGCAACACATTAGAAGAGATAAAGCAACAAGTAATATTTGCACTGCTCAAGCATTATTAGCTATCATTTCTGCTGCCTTTGCAATTTATCATGGACCTGAAGGAATACTTAAAATAGCGAATAGAACTTCTAAATTAGCTAAAATTTTTGCTGATAACATTAAAACAGGTGGTTACAAGATTTTATCAGATCATTTTTTCGATACCGTTACAATTAAGACCAATGAAAAAACAAATCCTATTTATGAAGCTGCATTAAAAGAGAATATAAACCTTAGAAAAGTTGATAAAGATCATTTATCAGTTGCTTTTGATGAAGCAAAAAAACTTGATGATGTAAACTTATTATTAAAGATATTTGGAATATCGAATGTAATTAAACAAGATGTTAAGGTTGAACTAGATAATCTTCCAAAAAATCTTTTAAGAACTTCAAAATATTTAACTCATCCAGTTTTTAACAAATATCATTCTGAAACTGAGATGCTAAGGTATCTAAAGAAACTAGAAGATTGTGATATTGCACTAAATAGGTCAATGATTGCTTTAGGATCTTGCACAATGAAACTCAATGCAACAGCAGAATTAATTCCTATTACCTGGAAAGAGTTTTCACTTCCACATCCTTTTGTTCCTACAAATCAAATGGAGGGTTATAAGATTCTTTTTAACGATCTAATAAACGACCTGAAAGAAATTACTGGATATGATGCAGTTTCTTTACAGCCTAACTCTGGGGCTCAAGGAGAGTATGCAGGTCTAATGACTATAAGAAAATTCCACAAAAATAATAAACAAGAAAATCGTAACGTTTGTCTAATTCCGGACTCAGCTCATGGAACTAATCCAGCAAGTGCACAAATGTGTGGGATGAAAGTGGTTGTAGTTAATTGTGATGATGATGGAAACGTAGATATAGACGATCTTAAAAATAAAGCTGAAAAACACTCAAAAGATTTAGCTGCTTTAATGGTAACTTACCCTTCTACTCATGGAGTGTTTGAGGAAAAAATCATGGATATTTGTGAAGTTATTCATAAGCACGGCGGACAAGTTTATATGGATGGAGCAAATCTAAACGCACTTGTAGGTGTCGCAAAACCAGGGAAATTCGGACCAGATGTTTGTCATATTAATTTACATAAAACATTTTGTATACCTCACGGTGGAGGCGGACCAGGAATGGGTCCAATTGCTTGTGCTAAACACTTAGCTGAATTTTTACCAACACATGAAATTATTAAAGAAGCCGGCCCTAAGAATGGAATGGGAGCTGTATCAGCTGCTCCTTGGGGTAGTTCAAGTATACTTCCAATATCTTGGATGTATATAAAGATGATGGGTGCTGAAGGATTGAAAAAAGCCTCACAAGTTTCAATTTTAAATGCAAATTACGTTTCAAAAAAATTATCCAAAGATTATAAAGTTCTTTACACTGGTAAAAATGGAAATGTTGCACATGAATGTATAATTGATATCCGACCAATTAAAGCAAGTTCAGGTATCTCTGAAGAGGACTTAGCAAAAAGACTAATTGACTTTGGCTACCATGCTCCAACAATGTCATGGCCTGTTGCTGGTACAATCATGATTGAGCCAACTGAGAGTGAGAATTTGGAGGAAATCGATAAATTTTGTAATGCACTTATAAAAATTAAAAAAGAGATAAATTTAGTGGAGTCATCAAAATTTGACAAAATAGATAACCCGCTAAAAAATGCACCTCATACTTATGTCGAATTAGCTTCTAGCGAGTGGAAGCATGCTTACTCAAGAGAGGAAGCAGCTTTTCCAACTGAGTATGTAAAAAATAATAAATATTGGGCACCAGTTGCTAGAGTCGATAATGTTTTTGGAGATAGAAATTTAGTATGTTCATGTCCTTCAATGGACGAATATAAAGATGAAGCCGCTTAATCCTTTTTAATGAAAATTGCTGTTATCGGCTCAGGTATCTCAGGATTATCCTCCGCATATTTTCTCTCAAAAAAATATAAAGTTGATCTATACGAAAAAGACGATCACTTTGGAGGACATTCTTTTACCTACGAGATTAAAGAGGGTGATAAGATTGTTCCAGTAGATTTAGGTTTTATTGTTTTTAATGAGGTCACGTACCCAAATTTAATAAATTTTTTTAATGAATTAAAAGTTCCTTATGAAAAAAGTAACATGTCATTTTCTGTATCAATTAAGAATAGTAATGTTGAATATAGCGGAAGTGGTTTAGGAGGTATTTTTGCCAATAAATTAAATTTTTTTAATTTAAAATTTTTAAATATGATTAGAGAAATAATTTCATTTTATAAAGCCGCTCCAAAATTACTTGAAAATGAAATTAAAGAGGAAACCCTAGGCAGTTTTCTTAATAAAAGAAAGTTATCAAATTATTTTATTGAGTATCACCTAATACCTATGGTTGCAGCTATCTGGTCCATGCCATTTAATAAAGCAAAGGAAATGCCATTAAAATTTTTTTTAAATTTTTTTACTAATCATGGCTTATTTAAATTTAAAGATAGACCACAATGGTTTACAGTTTCAAATAGAAGTAGAGCTTATGTAAAAAAAGTAACAGATAAAATTAGCGGGGAAATTTTTAAAAATTATAAAGTGGATAAGTTAATTAGAAGTGATGACAATATCAGAGTAATTATTGGCAATGAATATATTGACTACGATCAAGTAGTTCTAGCCTCCCATGCAGACCAAAGTCTAAGAATGTTAGAAAATCCAACCGAACAAGAAAAAAATATATTGGAAAAATTTAGTTATGTAAAAAATGAGGCTTATTTACATACTGATGATAGATTAATGCCTCTTAAAAAAAGGGCATGGTCTAGTTGGAACTCTATTTCAGATGGAGAAAAGACATGTATTACCTATTGGTTAAATAAACTACAAAATTTAGATACAACCAAAGATTATTTTTTAACTTTAAACCCTATTTATAAAATTAATGAAAATTCTGTTATAAAAAAAATAAATTTTACTCATCCTTATTTGAACTCAAAGAATACTGCGCTTCAAAAAGACCTAAGACTAATACAGGGAAAAAAAAGGACTTGGTTTTGTGGGAGTTATTTTGGTTACGGTTTTCATGAAGATGGATTAAAATCATCTATAGATTTGATAAATAACTTTAAAATTTGATGAACTCTTGCATTTACAATGGTGAAGTAACTCATACAAGATTTAAACCTGTAAGACATTTCTTAAAATATAAAACTTTCTCATTATTAGTTGATTTAGATGAAATCAATCAATTAGACAGAACAATAAACATTTTCTCTCATAATAAGTTTAACATTTTTAGCTTTTATGACAAAGATCATGGAGAACGTGACGGAAGTAATCTAAAAGAGTGGGTTCTTAAAAATATTAGTAATTTTAATATAAAAGAAAAAATTAATAAAGTTAAAATACTTTGTTATCCAAGAATTTTTGGCTATGTGTTCAATCCTTTAAGTATTTTTTATTGCTACGAGGATAATAAATTAAAGGTGATTTTTTACGAAGTAAAAAATACTTTTAATGAGCAGCATACATATATTTTTAAGATTAAAGAGAGTGAGGAAATAGTTCAAAAATGTAAAAAAAAGTTTTACGTATCACCATTTATGGATATGGAAACTTACTATAATTTTAAATTACTCAATCCTAACGATAAACTTTCAGTCTTTATAAAACAAACAGACCCTATAGGAACAGTTTTAACAGCCACCCAAACAGGAGAGAGAAAAGAATTCAGTTCAAAACAACTTATAGTTAACTTTTTTAAGTATCCTCTAATGACAATTAAAATTATTAGTTCGATACATTTTGAAGCATTACTTTTATGGAAAAAAGGGGCAGTATACAGAAAAAGGAATGCTAAAATAAAAAATAATTTAAGTTACGAAGAATATTAATGAGTTTTATAAAAATTTCAGAAAGATTTGTTTTAAATAAATTAAAGAAAATTTCACAAGGAAATTTAAAACTTATTAATTACGATGGAAAAGTTTTTCACTTTGGTGACTTAGAGAGCAAATTATCCTCAAATATTCAAATTAATAACCCTAATTTTTACTTAAATGTTGTTATGGGTGGAAGCTCAGCTTTAGGAGAAGCTCATATGAAAAAAGATTTTTACACCTCAAATTTAACAAATTTAATTGAACTTACAGCTAGAAATATTAATACAATCTATTCTTTTTCAGGAAGTTTAAAATTACAAAAAATTAAAAATTTTCTGAAAAAAATATTTGCATCGAATACAAAATCCAAAAGTAGAAAATATATTTCAAAACATTATGATTTAGGAAATGAATTTTTCTCATTATGGCTTGATAAATCTCTTACATATTCCAGTGCGGTCTATAAAAACGAGAAAGATGATTTAGATATAGCTCAAAAAAATAAATTTCAAGAGTTGATAAATTTGATGAATATAAGAGATGGAAACAAGGTTTTAGAGATAGGATGTGGTTGGGGTGGCTTTGCTGAATTTTTAGCTAAACATTATGATGTGAGCGTAGACTGTATCACGATTTCAAAAAATCAATATGAATTTACTAAAAAGAAGATATTTGACTCAGGGTTAAACAATAAAGTTAATGTTAAATTTTTAGATTATAGAGACCTGAAGGAAAAATACGATCACGTAGCTTCAATAGAAATGATAGAGGCAGTTGGTGAAAAATATATGGATCAATATTTTGGTACAATTAAAAAAGTACTTAATAATAATGGTACAGCTGCAATTCAAGGCATAGTGATAAAAGATGATTTATTCGAAAGATACAGAGCAAATGAGGACTTTATTCAAAAATATATATTTCCAGGTGGGTTTTTACCGTCAATTAAATTTATGGAAAATATAATTAAAAAAAATAATCTAAAACTTGAACAAATTAATAATTACTCGGACGATTATGCCAGAACTTTAGCAACTTGGAGAGAAAATTTTTTAGGTGTTTGGGAAAAAATTAGCCCTCTTGGTTTTGACGATTATTTTAAGCGTATGTGGGAGTTTTACTTATCTTATTGTGAGGGCGGTTTTAAGTCTAAAAACATTAACTTGATTCAATTCTCTATGTCTAATAGATATTCATCATGAAAAAATTTATAGGACTATGTTTACTAATTTTAACAACAGGATGCGCGAATAAAATGAAACCAACAGATTTTAAAGACCAAAAACCAAGACTAGTTATCGAAAATTATTTATCAGGTAATGTTAAAGCTTGGGGAGTATTACAAAATAGATCTGGGAAAGTTACAAGGCAATTTAAAGCAGATTTAAATGGAAAATGGGATGGGTCACAGCTAATTTTAGACGAAGTTTTTGATTGGAACGATGGAGAAAGACAAACTCGTCAATGGACCATAAAAAAAATTGATGAAAATAATTATGAAGGAACAGCTTCTGACGTTGTAGGCACAGCTAAAGGTTATTCATATGGCCCAGCTTTTAAATTTGAGTATGTATTGCTTGTGCCAGTTAAAGGCAAAAATGTTAAAATTACTTTTGATGATTGGATTTTTATGCAAGATGAGCGTGTGGCAATAAATAGAGCGACAATGACTAAATTTGGTATTAAAGTTGCAGAATTAACTGTAATGTTTGTAAAAGATTAAAATGTTTGAACTTCCTAAATTAGATTACGCTAATTCAGCTCTTTCTCCGATAATGTCAGAGCAAACTTTAGATTTACATCATGGTAAGCACCACCAAACATATATTACAAATCTAAATAATTTTATAAAAGGTTCTGATTATGAAAAATTGTCTCTGGAAGAAATAATTAAAAAATCATCCTCTGAAAAAAAGGCAGGTATTTTTAACAACGCAAGTCAACACTGGAATCATAATCTTTTTTGGAAATGCATGAAACCTAATGGAGGGGGAAACGTTCCATCAAAACTTGAAAATAAAATTAAACAAGATTTTGGAAGTTTTGAAAAATTCAGGGAAGAATTTATCAATGCTGGAGTCACTCAGTTTGGATCTGGATGGTGCTGGTTATCTTTAAAAGAAGATAAGCTTGTAGTAACTAAATCACCAAATGCCGAAAACCCAATCATTCATAATATGAAACCTATATTAGGGTGTGATGTCTGGGAACATTCTTATTACTTAGATTACAGAAATAAAAGACCAGCTTACTTAGAAAACTTTTTTGATAAACTAATTAATTGGGAGTTTGTTGAATCAAACTTATAACAATTGAATATTTAATCTCTATTTTTTCTTGCAAAGATAAACGATCTTACACATTGAATTACAAAGTAGAGTCCAGTCAGCAACATCATTATTTTAGACGTATCTGCCCAAAAATTTTCAAATGCATATCCGCTTATTAAAGTTCTAATAAAGTCTAACCCGCCAAGAAAAATAATAAGACCAAAAATTACAACAATATGCATAAATAATTTTTTCTTTAATGGAAACTTTATAGCTAAATATGAAAAAACAAATAAAGGAAAACCTAAAAAAGATGGAATATAAGAAGTTGCAGATGTACTTCCGCTAACAAAACTTACTATTATTCCCCAAATAATTAAAAAAATTCCATAATAAAGCGATAATTTCTCAATTGTTAAATTTAAAACTCTAAATTCTTTGTTAAATTCTTCATTTTCCATTTTAAATTACCTTTTCAAACCCTTCAAAATTAGGATGACCTAAATATAGATTTTGGTGTTGACCAGCATTTTTATGCGCAAGTCTAAAAGCTTCAGATTTAGTCCAATTTACAAAATCTTCTTTTGAATTCCAAATACTATGTGATGCATAAAGTGTATGATCTTCCTTTTTTTCTCCTTTAACTAAATTAAACTTTTTAAATCCCGGCACATTTTCTAAATGTGTCTCTCTGTTTTTCCACACATCTTCAAAAGCTTTTTCTTTTCCAAGGACTATTTTAAATCTATTCATTGCTATGTACATATTAAAAAAAATTACCAATTCCTAAGGCAGCTGCAACGATTAAAGCAAGCCATATTAATCCTTTAATTAAAAAAAAGTAAAATCCACCTACAATTATGTTTTTATAAATTTTTTTTCTCATAAATAATAATACAAAATTATTAGTCAATAATTAAAGACTTTTTGTCTCAAGTTCAACGTTTAACTAATTTGTCTACTAAAAATAAATAAACTCTATAAGGCAATATTCTCAAAAATTTTAAAGTTAAAGTTAAACCTTTTGGGAAATGAATTTCAAAAGCATTTCCTTTCACTAAGCCATTATAAATTTTATCTGCAGCATATTCAGGTGTCTTTAAAAATGGCATAGGAAATTCATTTTTATCCGTTAAAGGAGTTTTAATAAACCCAGGAGAGACGATTGAAACTCTCACTCCAAATTTTTTAAAATCAAAATAAATACTTTCACTAAAATTTGTTAAAGCAGCTTTTGAAGGACCATAGCCACTTGAATTAGGCAATCCTCTGTAGCCTGCGATAGAAGAAACGATCGAAATATGACCAGATTTTCTGTTTTTAAAGTAATCTTCAACAGCTTTTACACAATCAATGACACCCAAAAAATTTACATTTATGACATTTTTAATTTTATCAGGATCAATACTTTTTTCATCTTTAGGTTCATATGTTCCGCTAGAGAATAAACAAATATCTAAATCACCAAATTCATTTAAAATATTTTTAAATACATTTTTTATCTGAGATTGGTCTGTTACATCTAAAGGGAAAGATGATATATTCTCATTTTTGGCTAATTCATCTAATAACTCTTTTCTTCTTGCAGAGACAGCAACTTTCCACCCCTGACTTGCAAACATTTCAGCAACGGCTTTTCCTATTCCACTAGAGGCACCAGTAATCCAAATTTTTTTCTGATTTTCAGACATTTATTAGTTATATCTTATTCTATGACAAAGAATAAATATTTATCTTTAAGTATAATATTAATTATAACCTTTATAGCCCCTTTAATGGGAAGCTATGCCACATCTCAGTTTAAGGAGCCTTGGTATTCAGAAATAATATTGCCAAGTTTCAATCCTCCAAGTTGGGTATTCGCACCAGTTTGGTCAACTCTATATCTCATGATGTCTATAGCAATTTGGAAAATATGGATAAATACTTTCAATAGCAAAGTTCTTAAACTTTATTTTGTACATTTATTTTTTAACAGTACATGGACTATTATATTTTTCGGATTTCATCAAATTGGTTTTGCATTAATAAATCTTATTGTGATTTTAATTTTTATAATAATTTTGATGAAAGAATACTATATAAAAGATAAAATTTGTTTTTACTTAATGGTGCCCTACCTGACTTGGTCTAGCTATGCGTTAATTTTAAATTTTTCAATATACTTACTTAATTAATACCATCTTTTCGGATAAGGTCTGTTTAAAATAATTTTGTTTATGAAAACTGATAAAATAATTATTAAGATACTACCAACTAATACAGGAAAAATAATATAATTGAGAGATACATCTGCGAACAAAGCTATTAAAGGATTTGCTGCTGCAGGCGGATGAATAATTTTTAAATACATCATTAATGTTACTGTGCAACCAACTGATAATCCAAGGGTAATAAATGATATACCAAGAAATTCATTAAATAATATTCCTATAGTAATTCCTAAGAGGTGTCCAAAAAGGATGTTGGAAGGTTGAGCAAATTCGCTTTCATAAAAAACTAAAACTATCAAAGTTGTGGATCCAAAAGAGAAAATTAACCAAAATCCTGTGGATGTTTCAAAGCTTAAAAAAGATAATGTTCCTATTATTAATGAGGCGGCTATCCCAACAATTAACGGATTGAAACTTTTAGGAATTTTCATATATATTTTTTTTTAAATTAAGTTATATACACATAATGAATTATAAAAAATCATTCAACTTTTTAAAAAAATTACCTTCAAAATTAAACTCTTTTTATATAAAAAAATCTAAATTGAGCGTAAAAGTTAAAAATAAATCAAAATCTAAAAAAAATTTTGATCCAGTCACGAATTTTGATAAAGCCTTTGAGAAGTATATTCGTACATTAATTAACAAAAAATTTCCAAAAGACTCAATAATTGGAGAGGAGTTTAATGATAAATTTTCTAAAAACCATTTTAAATGGTCTATAGATCCTATAGATGGAACAAGAGCCTTTGTTATTGGAGCTCCCACGTGGTCTAATTTAGTGAGCTTATCATATTATGATAAATCTGTTTTAGGTTTAGCTAATTTCCCAGAACTAAATAAATTTTATATTAACGATGAAAAAAAATCTTATGTTTTCAAAAATAATAAAAGTTTTACTTTAAAATCATCGAGAAATCATAATTTAAAAAAAATTAAAATTATTGGTAATTTTCATGGGACATTAAGTTATGAAAAACAAAAAAAAGTTATAAAGAAGTTTGGTTGGTCGTTCAGATTAGCAGGATTTGATGCATTAAATTATTGCCTATTAGCTGAAGGGACAGTTGATGCTGTAATTGAAGCTAATCTAAAACCTTATGATATATTGCCATTAATACCAATTTTAAAAAATTCAGGTGCTGTAGTTTCTAATTGGAAAAACGAAAGAGCAGAAAAGGGCGGGAATATTGTAGCTTCATCTAATAAAGCTTTACATATGAAAATTCTAAGATTACTAAAACCTTTTACTTAATATGATTAATTTATTTATTAACAGAGTTTTTAGAGCAATCAAAATAGACATAGAACTTTATGAGGAAGTTGAAAAGGACAAAAAAGCAACTTTTCAGGCTGGATTAGTAGTAGTTTTATCTAGTTTAGCTGCAGGGGTTGGTTCAATTCACTTAGGTGCATCAAATTTTTTAGCAGCTCCTGCATTGTCTTTACTAAGCTGGTATGTCTGGGCTTACGTAATTTATTTTGTTGGCGTAAAATTATTTAGAGATCCTAATACAAAAAGTAATCATGGAGAACTTCTAAGAACTATAGGATTTTCAAGTGCACCAGGTCTTATTAGAGTATTTGGTGTTACACCAGAACTGATGACAGTAACTTTTATAGGTTCAGCTTTTTGGATGCTTGCTTGCATGGTTGTGGCTGTGAAATCCGCATTAGATTACGAAAGTCTTTGGAAGGCTTTTGGAGTTGTAGTTGTTTCATGGTTGTTCCAAGCCTTTTTCTTATTTTTGATAATTGTTTTATTTAAAGGATTTTAAAGAGGAAAAATTGTTTTAGCTAAATTACAGCTATTACAAATTTTGTAACTGTGCATAATTAGATTTTGCTTAACACTTTCATCTTCTTTTTTACACTCTTCACAAATATTATTTAGTTCAATATCTTGATTTATTACCCAAGCTCTATGATAAAAATTGTCAATGTTTTTTTGAATTAATCCTTTAGCTACCTTCTCAGCCTCTATTTTATTATAAGGACCGTGTTCAATTTTAGATTTTTCGTCTAAAGTATTTATATCATTGGGATTTTTATGAATACCCTCTACGACAATAAATTCATCGCGTTTCATGACTTTTAATATATCATTTAATTTATGAAAAAAATTTTACTTTTTGTCACTGTATTCACTCTAAATTTTAATTTGTATGCAGAAGAAAAAAAGGCCTATTTTGCTGGCGGTTGTTTTTGGTGTATGGAAGAATCATTTGATCAAATAGAGGGAGTAATTTCATCTATTTCCGGATATTCAGGAGGTCACTTAAAAAATCCTACTTATCAAGATGTTATTTATAAAGATACCGGCCATGTAGAGGCTATAGAAATTACATATGACTCCAAAGTTGTGAGTTATGAAAATCTTTTAAATATTTATTGGAGAAATATAGATCCTTTCGACTCAGAGGGTCAGTTTTGTGACAAAGGTAAGAGCTATAGATCAGTAATTTTTTTCCAGAATCAACTAGAGAAAGAATTTATTAATAAATCTTTTAAAAATTTGGAAAGTAAATTCGACAGGAAAATAGTCACTTTAGTTTGGAAATTCAAGAAATTCTATCCTGCAGAAGATTATCACCAAGATTATTATGAGAAAAATTTTATTCGTTACTTGATGTACAAAAATGGGTGTAAAAGAGAAGATACCTTGAGAAAAATATGGAATTGAAAAAAATAATTATAGCAATTTTTTTTCTAGGTTTTATTAATTCAGCAAATGCAGAAATGATAAAACCAGCTGAAAATTTATCTGCCTACGATGTTATAAAAATACAATTAGATGCTCTCAAAAATAATGATGACAAAGATAACGGCATTAAACAAACATGGATATTTGCTCATCCAGATAACAAAAAAATGACTGGGCCATATCCTAGATTTAGAATTATGCTTTATGATGTACATTATAGAATTCTTTTAAACCATTTTTCACATAAGATAGATTTAATTACGAATACCGAAAATAAATTTGTTTATGGAGTGAAAGTGTTAAGTGATGAGAAGCAACAATTTTTTTATGAATGGCATGTAAGTAAAGGCAATGAGGAAAATTGTATAAATTGTTGGTTTACAACTGCAGTTTCAATGCCACTTGATCAAGGAAATTCAATTTGAAAAGACCTCCATTTGCCATACGATATTTGATCATTGGAGCAATTTTAGTTTTGCCACCAATACTAAGCACTCACTATGGAACAATATATTTAGGTAAACATAACGGAGTACTTTTAGGTTTTTGCGTTGGAATTGTTTGTGTATCATTTGCATGCTGGAAACTTTTTATTGATGGGTGGAGGGATGACGAAGATTAATGAAATTCGAAATTTCAAGAGACGGGGCTTTAAAACAGCTCGATACTTTTATAAACAGTGAATTAGCAAATTATAGTTTCAAAAGAAATTTTGATTTAGGGCCAAAAGACAAATCAAATGTATCTTGCTTGTCACCTTACATCTCTCACAGATTAATAACTGAATATGAAGTTGCCAAAACTGTTTTATCAAAATTTCCTTATCAAAAAGTTGAAAAATACATTCAAGAAATATTTTGGAGAGTTTATTGGAAAGGATGGTTAGAACTTAGGCCTCAAGTTTGGACTGACTTTATAGAGGATTTAAAAGGATTAAAGGAAGATGATCATTATAAAAAAGCAATCAATGGCGAAACTCAAATTGAATGTTTTAATGATTGGGTAAAAGAGCTTAAAGAAAATAATTATTTACATAATCATACAAGAATGTGGTTTGCTAGTATTTGGATATTTACTTTAAATTTACCTTGGCAGAAAGGAGCAGAGTTTTTTATGAAACATTTATTTGATGGTGATGCTGCTTCTAACACACTGAGTTGGAGATGGGTTGCTGGACTTCAAACTAAAGGAAAGCACTATGTCGCTCAATCATGGAACATAAGCAAGTTTACTAACAATAAATATAAGAATGTTAAATTAAATGAGAACGCTTTACCTATAACAGACAAAAGAGAATATAAATTAAATCCACTTAATTTAATTACAGAAGATAATTCAAATGAAAATTTATTACTCTTTGAGAACGAATTAAATTTAGAAAATAAAAATTTAAAAAAATATAAAAATATTTACTTAGTTTTATTGAGCAATGATGCTCGAAGAATAAAGCTTGGACAAAAGGTACTTGATTATAAATCAGAAATAATTGATGACCAAAAAAAAAGATTTGAAGATTTACAAATCATAGATGAGGTAAAATTTCAAACTCTTGCAGATGAAATTAACTCATTTGATGTTGTCCACCCCACCATTGGAGAGAATTTTTCTTTTTTAAATTCTATAAGAAAAAAGCGAAATTTAGAATTAAATTTCGTTTTGAGTGAGGAAGATAAATTTTCTTGGCAGTTTTCTAACAAAGGATTTTTTAATTTTAAAAACAATATTCCTAAAATTTTGACTAATTTTAATTTACAATAATTTATTTAGAGGAACACCTCTTAGAACAATATTTTACTTTATCCCAATTTAGTCTCCATTTTTTTCTCCAAGTAAAAGGTTTATTACAAACTGGGCAAGTTTTTTTGGGTAAATTAGCTTTTTTCATTTTTCAGAAGGTGTTTATTTTTTATAAATAGAAAATAAGCTGCAATCTCATAGAAAATATTTAAAATGAAAAATAGAGGTTTAATTTTAAATATTCTATATAAAAAATTATATTTAGGAACATTTTTCCAAATTATTAAAAAAGACTCTGCTCCATCAATTACTTTACCGTCTTGTATAACATGCATTCTTCTTAAAAGTTCTTCATATGATTTTGAGGTAATTTTCTGAGCTTCTTCATTATTAGTTACATCTACCCATTCTACGCTGTCATCACTATGTTTTTTATAATGATTGATTTCGGCTCTACAAATATTACATGAATTATTAAAAAAAACTTTAACCATTAGTATTTTCTTTTATAAAATTATTGGCAGCTTTAAAAATTCTTGTTTTTCTCTCTTTATTCATTTTTTCAGAAACTCTAACCATCATTGCAAGCCGAGGATTTTTTAAAAAGAATTTCTTATGTCTGTCTATAAACTTCCAATACAATCCATCCATTACATCACACCAAGGACCTTTTTTAAAATGCATCATTTTAAGAAAATAACTAGAGCCACAAATATAAGGTTTAGTTGCAAATATTCCACCATCACTAAACAATCCCATTCCATAAACATTTGGCGCCATTACCCAGTCAGATGAGTCTACAAACATTTCCATAAACCATTTGTAAACTTGTTTAGGATTTATCTCACAAAGATTCATTATGTTAGCCAATATCATTAGTCTCTCTATATGATGTGACCAGCCAAAGTTTTTAGCATTATTGATTGCATGATCTAATGGATCTAAACCAGTACTTCCATCATACCAGGATTTTTTCATTTTTCTTTTATGATTAAAAAAATTAGTGTTGTCCAATCGTTGATCATAGTTTTGGTAAATTCCTCTCATGAACTCTCTCCAACCTATAATTTGTCTTATGTAACCCTCTAAGGAATTTATAGGTACTTTATTTTCAATCTTTCTTAATTTCTCTATTATCTCTTCTGGAGCTATTAAACCTAAGTTTATAAGTGGACTTAGCGCGCTATGAAAAACAGTATTTGATTTGTCTGTAACCGCATCCTCGTAATCCCCAAAAAGCTTTATTCTATCTTTCAAAAACTCATCTAACCATTTGTTTGCGTCTTTTCGTGTTGTTGGAAACCAAAACTTTTCAGTATTTCCTGGATGATCTTTAAAATTAGAATTTATAAATTTTTTGAGAGTAACAGTGTCTTTTGTCTCTTTTACTTTAGAAATTAAAGGGACTTTAATAGTATTAGGAAGTTTTTTTCTATTATCTTCATCGAAACTCCACTTATTTCCTTTTGGAGTTCCATTTTTATTCATTAATAAATTCATTTTTGTTCTTACAATTTTATAAAAATTTGCCATGAAAGGCCGCTTGTTTTTAGAAAGGTAATCTTTGAACTCTTGTCTTTCCATTAAAAACATTGGAGACTTAATCTGATTAATTTTAAGTAAATTTTTTTTTCCTAAATTCAATATTCTTTTTTCAAAAAATTTATCCTCAATTTCAAAAAATGTAATTTCCTTTATCTTTTTTTCTTTAATAGTTCTTTCTAATTTTTTTTCATAGGATAATTTAAAATCCTTATTAACATCTTTATAAATTAAATTAAAATTTTTAGATTTTAGCTCATCCTTAAACGATCTCATTGAAGACAAAAATAAAAGTATTTTTAATTTGTGATGTTTTTCAAAAGTACATAGTCCATAATCTTCTGCCATAAAAAAAGTATGGTCTTTATAGTCAGAGAGATATTTCGGGTTAAAAAGTTGATTTCCTAAAATTATAAAAAGCTTCATAAGTAACAAAATACATATTTTATTTAGATAATACACGCGTCATTATTTGCATGTAAATAACCTTTAATAATGATATTTTTAATTATGAAAAAAGTAATTTTAGGTGCAACTGGATCAATCGGATCCTCTTTGGCGAAGCAGTTAGTAGAAAGCGGTGAGCAAGTACATTTGGTTGGAAGAGACCAATCTAGCTTATCAGAATTAGCGAAAAGCTTAAATTCGTCTTTCACTGTTTGTGATGTGCTGGAAGAAAATTTCTCTGAGAAAATAGTTAATGACTTAAATGATGTGCCGATAAATGGATTAGCTTTTTGTGTTGGTTCAATAGATTTAAAACCATTAAAGCTTACAAAAAAAAGTGATTTTATGCAGTCATTCAATCTAAACCTTATATCAGCTACTGAAATAATTAAATCATTAGCAGACAATTTGAAAAAGAATAAAGGTTCAATCGTTTTATTTTCAACTGTAGCCGTTAAAAAGGGTTTTCCAAATCATGCGATTGTCTCGTCTGCTAAAGGAGCAATAGAGGGATTGACTTTAGCTTTAGCCGCTGAGTTTGCGCCAAACATTAGAGTAAACTGTATTGCACCAAGTTTAACAAATTCTAAAATTTCTAATTTTTTACTCAAGAATGAAAAAATAGCTGAAGGAATTGCAAAAATGCATCCCATGAAAAGGATAGGAGAAGGAGTAGACTCAGCATCCGTTGCAAAGTTTTTGTTGAAAAATGAAAGTTCTTGGATAACTGGCCAAATATTAGGGGTAGATGGAGGACGATCATCTGTCGCATAACAATTATTATGCAAATCTATAGATATAACTTATGAATAAAATTATAATTTTTTTAGCATCTATCCTAATAAGTACAAGTCTCTATGCAGCTGGGAGCGATAGCAGCAGTAGCAGCAGTGGTGGTGACAGCAATGAAAATCTTGTTGAATCTGATTACAAACAAGCAGTGAACTTAATTAAACGAGCTAGTAGGATGGAAAAAAAGAATAAGCAAGACAAAGCAAAAAAACTTTATTCACAAGCATTTAAAAAATTAGAGAAGGCTTATAAATCTGACAAAAAAAATCCAGACATTCTTAATTACATGGGTTTTACTACAAGAAAAACAGGAAATTTTGAGAGGGCAGAGAAATTTTATCTTGAAGGTTTAAGCATTAAGCCAAATCATAACGGAATTAATGAGTACCTTGGTGAACTCTATGTTCAAACAAATCAGATGGAAAAAGCTAACGAAAGGTTAGAAGTTCTTAAAAATTGTAACTGTAAAGAGTACGGTGAGCTTGAGTTAATAATCAAAACTAAAGGTTCTAAAGTATACTAAGACAAGTCTACAGCAAACTTTTTTAACTTTTCAATTGGTATAAGTTCTAGAGTTTTAATATTAGTTTTTTTTAAAAAGACTGAACACGCTACATCCTCCTCTATTGCTCGAGCATACCAGGTAGCACATACACACCAACAATCCCCATCTTTTAAACCTGGAAATCCAAACTCAGGGTGAGGTGTAATTAAATCATTACCTACTTTTTTCGACCAAAGTAAAAATTTATCTGTCACTTTGGCACAAACAGTATGAAAACCTCTATCATTTTTATCAGTGTTGCAGCATCCATCTCTAAACCAACCAGTTAATGGGTCATTAGAACAGGGTTCTAAAGGCTCACCGAAAACATTTTTTTGAACTTCATTATTCATCTTGAAAAAACGTTTGCTACATTATTATCGATCTCTAAGTTAAATGAAAAAGATCTTCTTTCTCCATTTGTCTTAAAAGGGTAAGCTGTGTGCATCAAATAATTAGGAAAAAGTATAACGTCTCCCACTTTTGGTTGATGATTGTAAATACTATCGCTTAAAAACATTTTATTCCCGTTTATAAAATCAATTGTTCCATCAGTTTTTGCTTTTTTTTTATTATTTGAAATAAATTTAGGAATCTTTAAGTAGCCTACTCCTGAAATATGTCCATCATGATAATGCACTGGGTTATATTCATTATTGAATTGTCTTACTACCCAAAAATTTTTAATTAAAATTTTTTTTATTTTTTTTCCTAAAGCTTTATTGATATATTTTTTTACTTCATTAGAAATACTCTTTTCTAAATATTTTTTCACAAAAGATTTAGGTAATTGAAACTCTTGTTTAACCTGACCAACTAATTTTTTTGAGTAATCAAGTTTTTTGATTAATTTTTTCTTTTTCAAAATTTGATCAACTTCATTATTAATTAATTTAATTAATCTATTAGAAAATTTTAGTTTAGCTATTTTTGGCCCAAAAGGACTTAATATTTTCATAATTATAATTTAGTTGGATTTGATTGTCCTTTATAAACTTTTTTGGGGTCAAATTTTTTTTCTTTTTCTTTAAAATTTAATTCAATTTCTTCTGGGTTTTTAATATTTCCTAATGTTATTGACCTATAAAAACAAGATCTGTAACCAACATGGCAGCTAGCTCCGTTTCCGATATCAACAGACATCCATAATGAATCTTGATCATCGTCGATTCTAAGCTCAATAACTTTTTGAACAAAACCACTTGTTTTTCCTTTATGCCATATTTCTTTTCTTGATCTGCTCCAATAATGAGCTTCCTTAGTTTCTATAGTTTTTTTTAGGGCTTCCTCATTCATATAGCCATGCATTAGTAAATCACCTGTTCCACTATCTGTGGTAGTTACTGGAATAAGCCCTTCATTATCAAATTTTGGAGATAGAAATTTACCCTCTTCTACTTCAAATACGTTTTCTCTCTTTTTAAACATGAGCGTAAATTAATGAAAAAAAGACAAAATAGCAATTTGCATTAATATAATATGTCCTATAAAACCTATGGACAATGAAATTAGTAAAAGACATTGATAAAAATTCACCAAAAAAGCCAGAAGTTTCCGACAAACAAGCTGAGGATGCTTTCAGGACAATTTTAAAATGGATCGGGGAAGATCCAAATCGAGAAGGTCTTGTTGAGACCCCAAAAAGAGTAATAAAAGCTTTTAAAGAATACTTCAAAGGCTACCATCAAGACGCTCACGCAGATTTATCTAAAACTTTCGGCGATGTAGAGGGTTACGACGATATGGTAGTAGAAAAGAACATCACACTTGAAAGTCATTGTGAGCATCATATGGCCCCAATAATCGGTGTAGCTCATGTTGCTTATATTCCAAATAAAAAAGTGGTAGGCCTTAGTAAACTAGCCAGAACAGTTGAGATATTTTCCAAAAGACTTCAAACCCAAGAGAGACTTACAATGCAAATAGCTAAAACGCTAATGCAATCTCTAGATGCTAAAGGTGTTGCAGTAACGATTGACGCTGCTCATCAATGCATGACCATGAGAGGTGTTAAAAAAGAAAAAGCGACAACAGTCACTAACTATTTTTTAGGATCTTTCAGAGAAGACTTAAGCATTCAAAATAGATATTTAAGATATATTAAAAAATAAATGTCTCAAAAATTTAAAGCTGTAGTAATAGATAATCAAAACGAAAAATTTACAAGAGAAATTAAAGAAATCGATACAAGCCATCTAAAAGATGGAAACGTTTTAGTTAAAATAGATTTTTCAAGTCTTAATTATAAAGATGCTTTAATTTTAAATAATGGTGGTAAGATCGTAAGAAAATTCCCTTTTGTACCAGGTATTGATTTTTCAGGTACTGTAGTTGAAAGTGAAGATAATAAATTTAAAAAAGATGATAAAGTAATTTTAACTGGATTTAGGGTAGGAGAAGCTTTCTTTGGTGGTTTTGCTCAATACGCTAAAGTTGACGCTAATTTTTTAATTAAAATGCCAAAAGATTTAGATTCTCATAAATCTATGATGTTAGGCACAGCAGGATTTACAGCTTTGTTATGTGCTGCTGCAGTAAGAGCAAAAGAGGAGTTATTATTAGGTGAAAAAGTAAAAGATGTTTTAGTTACAGGCGCAACAGGAGGAGTAGGAAGCATTGCTGTAATGATTTTATCCAAAATGGGATACGATGTTCATGCAGTGACTGGTAAAAAAGATAAAAATGAATATTTAAAAAATTTGGGTGCAAAAAATATAATTGATAGAAAAGAATTTGAAGGTGAAAGTAAACTACTGGAAAAAGGCGTTTGGGATGGCGTTGTTGATACTGTTGGTGGCGCAGCATTAACAAAAATTTTCGCACAAACTAAACCAGGTGGAATAGTAGCTGCATGCGGTAATGCAGGAGGAATAAAAATAAATACTACTGTTATGCCCTTCATAATCAGAGGAGTAAAATTGTGGGGGATTGATTCGTCAGGATCTTCTATAAAAAGAAGAGTATTTATTTGGGGTGAAGCTGCAAAATTAATTGATTTTGCTAAAGTCCAATCATTTACAAAAGAGCTATCGTTTACTGAACTTCTAGATACCTTTCCAAAATTGCTAAAGGGAGAGTTCTTTGGAAGAGCTATAGTAAATCCAAATAAATAAACTATAATCAGATATCGATATGGATTGGGATAAATTGAAAATCTTTCATACTGTAGCTGAGGCCTCGAGTTTTACAAAAGCTTCCACCATCCTAAATTTAAGCCAATCAGCAATAAGTCGCCAAATACAGGGTTTAGAGAATGATCTAAAAGTTCAATTATTTGAGCGTCACGCTAGAGGACTGGTTTTAACAGAAAATGGAGAGTACCTTTTTAAATCAGCTCATGAAATTATCTCAAAATTGAAAGATGTGGAGTCAAATCTTAGTGGTCAAAAAGATAAATTAAACGGAAAATTAATTGTTACCACTGTTGTGAGTTTTGGAACCACTTGGTTAACCCCAAGAATAAAAGAATTTATGGACCTCAATCCTGGTATTGAAATAGAATTGATATTTGATGATAGAGAACTTGATCTAGCAACCCGTGAAGCTGACGTAGCAATCAGAATGAGAAGACCTAAACAATTAAATTTAATTCAAAAAAAATTCGTTGATTTTAATTACCATATTTATGGTTCTAATGAATATTTGGAAAAAAATGGTTATCCAAAAACATTAAAAGATTTAGATAAGCATAAGTTCATTACTTATGGTAAAGGCGCACCATCACCTGTTTATAATCCTGACTGGGTATTAAAAATTGGAGCGAAAGACGGAAAAAAAAGAAAATCTTTAATGAAAGTAAACAGTGTGTATGGGTTACTGCTTGCAGTTCAAAGCGGCGTAGGTTTAGCCGCTTTACCAGATTATATCACTTACAATATAACTGGAATTACAAAAGTTTTACCAAACGATCCCGGCAAGCCAACAGAAACTCATTTTGTGTATCCAGCATCACTAAAAAAAAATGCAAGGTTAGTAGCTTTTAGAAATTTTTTATTTAGTAAAGTAAACGAATGGAAATTTTAATCTCTTTTATAATACCCTTTATAGTACTACTTACGGTTGTAGTATTTATTCACGAATATGGCCATTATTATTACGCCAGAAAATATGGCGTTGGGGTTACAGATTTTTCAATAGGATTTGGTAAAGAAATTTTTGGATTTAATGATAAATATGGAACGAGATGGAAGTTCTGCGCAATCCCTCTTGGCGGTTACGTAAAATTTTTTGGTGACAGAAATGTTTTCAGTCAAGCAGAGCAAGAAGAACTAATAAAAAAATACAACAAAGAAGACCAAGAAAAATTATTTGTAGTTAAACCTTTATATCAAAGATCTATAATTGTGGCGGCCGGGCCTTTTGCAAATTTTCTATTAGCCATACTCATATTTGCATTCATTTATATGTTTGCTGGAAAAGATTTTACTCCTGCTCAAATACAAGAAGTTCAAATAGAAAGTCCTGCAGAAGATGTAGGAATCAGGTCAGGAGATATTATTAAATCTATAAATGGTAAAGATGTTAAAAGCATTATGGAAGTTTCAGCTTTCATAAATTCATCTCCTTCAGAAACAATAGATATTGGTATTTTAAGAAATGATAGTGAAATGACATTTTCTGTAAAACCTAAAGTTGTTAAAGGTGAGGATTCTTTAGGAAACAAAGCAAATAAAAAGATAATAGGGATAAAAATAGCTCCTTTAAACGACGAGATAAAAAGAGAGAGATTAGGCCCAGCGACTGCATTATTTTATGCCATTAAAGAAACTTGGTTTGTGATAGACGCCTCTTGGAACTTTATTATTTCAATGTTTAAAGGGACCGGAGACACTACTCAACTTGGCGGACCTATTAAAATAGCTAAAATCACTGGACAAGTTGCTAAACTAGGCTTCATAGCTTTTTTAAGTATTATGGCCTACATCTCCATAAGCTTAGGATTTATTAATTTACTGCCAATTCCAATGTTAGATGGGGGCCATTTAATGTTTTACGCTTTTGAGAAGATATTAGGCAGACCTTTGACGCAAAAAACCCAGGAGGGATTCTTTCGAATCGGTCTTTTTTTGCTACTTTCTCTAATGTTTTTTACAACATTTAACGATCTAAAAGATTTAGGCTTATTTTAAGCCATTTTTTTCATTAAAAAAGTTAGTAAAATCAATAGTTTTTAAGCCTACAAGATATAGTGTTGATATTTACGTGAAACACCAAATTATTATTGATTTTATTGGTTTTTTGTTCAGATTAGAAAAAAAAGGGGCTAAAATGAATAAAAAACAATTAGTAGCTAAAATATCGTCCACACTGGGTCAAAGCAAAGCTGATGCTGAAAGAACCTTTGACTCAATTACAACCATCATTTTAGATGCTTTGAAAAATGATGATACTGTGAAGATCGCAGGCTTCGGTACTTACAAAGTAGCTAAGAGAAAAGCTAGAGTTGGAAGAAACCCAAGAACAGGTGAGTCAATACAAATAGCTGCATCACAAAAGGTAAAATTTTTACCTGCTAAAAGCTTAAAAGAAATGTTTAACCGATAAACGTTTTATTTAGCCCTTATTTGATTTTACTCAAATAAGGGCTAACTACTTGCAAAAACTGCATAGCTAAAAATAGGTCTTTTCAATACAAACAAATTTTAAAAAAATTATAAGGCTCTTAACAAAGGAGTTTTATGAAAAAATTATTTAATTTGGTAGTTGTTATATTTGCATTGTGCAGTGTGTCAGCACCAACTTTTGCAGAGGCAGCTGTCTCTGAAGAAGGTCAGTATATTTTCAATTCACTTGCTTTTTACATTGGCGGAGTTTTGGTAGCTTTTATGGCTGCAGGTTTTTGTATGTTGGAAAGTGGATTAGTTACAAATAAAAGTGTTTCAACAATTGCCGCAAAAAACATAGGAAAATTTGCTCTGTGTTCGATCATTTTTTTCTTATTTGGTTATCAAATGGCTTATGGCATACCAGAAGGTGGTTATATAGGCTCATTTTCAATGTGGAGCGAGGGTTCTAAAATTAGCACTGGTTATTCAGATAGTTCTGATTGGTTCTTTCAAACGATGTTTGTTTGTGCCACAGTCTCAATTGTTTCTGGAGCTGTAGCAGAAAGAATTAAGATTTGGCCGTTCTTTGTGTTTGCTATAATCATGTCGGGCTTCATTTATCCGATATCAATGGGATGGCAATGGGGTGGAGGCTGGTTAGCTTCTGCTGGATTTTCTGATTTTGCTGGATCGACTTTAGTTCACGCTTGTGGAGGTGCAGCAGCACTCGCGGGTGTAATAGTTTTGGGTGCTAGAAACGGTAGATTTACTGGATCTGGATCTAAAAGAGTTATGGTTCCTTTCGCAGCATCAAGTATTCCACTTACTACTTTAGGTACTTTCCTACTTTGGTTTGGCTGGTTCGGATTTAACGGAATGAGTCAACTTGCAATGGGAACATTTGATGACGTAACAGCTATAAGTAAAATAGCTGTAAATACTCATTTAGCTGGAGCAGCAGGCACATTCGCTGGAGCCGCAGTAAGTCGTTTAATTGGTGGAAAAACAGACGTAATTATGATGTTAAACGGTGCGTTAGCAGGTTTAGTAGCAATTACTGCTGAACCACTCACACCAAGTCCATTAGCTGCGATATTTATCGGGGCGATAGGCGCTATTATCATGTATTTTGGAACAAAAATGTTAGAAGGCTTCGGTTTAGATGATGTTGTAGGTGCTATCCCAGTTCACATGTTTGCTGGTATTTTTGGTACTTTAATAGTTCCAGCAACTAATAGTGAAACTTCTTTTGGCACTCAATTTATCGGAACTTTATCGGTAGTGCTTTTTAGTTTTGTACTCTCTTATGCAGTATTCGTAGCTCTTAAAGCTACGATAGGTTTAAGAGTAAGTAAGGAAGCTGAAAGGCTAGGAACTGATAAAGCTGAAATTGGTGTACAAGCTTACGCAATAAGAGACTAATAACTTATTCCCCCTCGTTTATAAGTTATTGAAAAAGGCCCGAATGTTCGGGCCTTTTTTTTATAAGTTATTTTCGCTCCAAATCTGCCTCCAATCAACGTTAGGAGACAAACCGAATATTGAATTTATATTAGTAAAATGAATTGCCAAAGATGGAATTGGAGAAATACATATTTCTTCTTTATAAATTTCGTGTAACGGTTTTTCAAATGGAGCATGTTCCTTTTTGCACATACTTAAATATCTATCCCAATGTTTCTCAATAATTTTTCTACTTGTCAAAAATGTACATAAAGTTTCATCAACTTTTCTCCAATGTGAATTTTCTCCCAAGAAGTTTTGAGTTAAATCAGCTTTTGTGTATAAATAAGGATAGTCAGTAGGACAAATTACAATTTCTTTATTTAATTGAGAGGCTATCCTCTCGTAAGTAAAAATCATTTCACTAATTGAATTTTTTTGATGTAAATAATCATCCTCCACAAAATATATTAAATCATCAGCTTTTCCTGCCTCTATCAACGACTGATTAATGTTTGCCATATTGGACATTTGATTAGAGGATACTTTTTCACCTCTTTCATTTATTTTTTCAATATCTTTCTCAAATTTGGAAACATCTAGATTTATTAACTTATAGTCTTGATTAAAATTTTTAAAAATAGAGTCAATTTTTTCTAAATTTTCTTTTGAAGAATTGTGATCAATAACTTTATAATTAATATTTATTTTTCTTAGTTGTGAATTTAATGTACTAGAATTGATTAAAGATTTTATAGTTCTTAAAGTGTATTCAATTTTTTCTTTTTCGAAAAGCCTTATTTTATTTTGAGTTAACATATTTACATTAGTACAAGTTCGAATAATAATATCTAAAGCCTTTACAGGTCTAGTTATTTTTATTTTTCCCAAGGGAAGGTTGATTGAGTTTTTTCCTAATTCACTTAGTCCTGAGACATCATTTTTATTTCTTGTTACTATGACAAAGTTATTCTGATCAATAATTTCATATCCTAATTTTCTACAAATTTTAATAAAGATCTTTCTCAAAAAACTTGGTTTTTTTGTATAATCAATATTTTTCATACTAGTAAAATATATATAATAGTTTAATTAGTTGATCTATGAGTATTAAATCTTCGCAAAAATTGGTTGAAGAAGCCAACGAAATCATCGAAACACTCAATCCATCGGAAATAAAGAGTCTTATTGAAAAAAACGATATTACTTTAATTGATGTCAGGGACATCAGGGAGCTTTGGAGAGATGGTACAATTGAAAATTCAAAACACATTCCAAGAGGAATGTTAGAATTTTGGTTAGACCCTAATAGCAGCTATTATCAAGAAAATAAAATTCAAGATTCAAAAAAAATGGTTTTTTTCTGCGCTATGGGTTTTAGATCTGCACTAGCTACTAAAGCACTTGTTGATATGGGTTTTAAAAATGTGGCTAATGCTAAAGGTGGATTTGATGCTTTAAAAAATGCTGGACTTAAAGTAGTTCAAAAGGAAAAAAAATAATTTACTTACTAGCTTCTTTTAAAACAAATTCAATTCTATCTTGACCCCAAAATAATTTATTATTTGATACAAAAGTTGGAGCACCAAATATACCTTTTTCATAGGCCTCACTGGTTCTTTTCTTCAGTGATTCTTTTATAGATGAGGATGTCGCTCTTAAGGTAAAAGTTTTAGGATTGACATTTAAATTTTTAAGTACTTTTTGAATTATATTCTCATCGTTCATGTTTAAACCATCTTGCCAAATAGAATCAAAAATATTATCAATGTAATAATTTTTAAAATTATCTTCTTCAGCAACAAATACGCCACGCATCAGATTTAAGCTTCTTATAGGAAAGTATGAATTAAATTTAAATTTAATATTATTTTTTTCAGCAATTAGCTTACAATCCCTAATCATATGTTTTGCCTTTGCGGGTATAAATGCAGGAGCTTTTATTCCATGTAAGTTATGCAAACCACCCAAAAGAATTGGTTTATATCTTACTTTGATCGAGGCTTTTTGTTCAATTAACCTAATTTCTTTATGCGCTAAAAAAGAGTAAGGACTTATAAAGTCAAAATAAAAATCAAAAGGTTTAATCATTAAAGCTGATTTTTTTAGCAAAGAAAATCCTTAAAAACCAGTAAATCACTATTCCCACCGGTCCAGAAAAATAAGTTAAAACTAAAGAGGGAATAGTAATAATTTTAGGAATAAAATATCTTCTTGCATCTCTTACCATCCAAGCGCCTGCAAACAAACTAATAGCAAGAAAGTGAAGCCAAAAAGTTAATAATAAAATTTCATTTGAAAACATGGAGTATAGACCATCTAATCCCCTATAAAGCTCGAATCCATCAAAAATATTTTCCTCTAAATAAAGATTATAAGCTAAATATGCATATGCTATGGCTAAAAGGAGAGGGACTATTATTGATTGAGCAAAAAAATGAGTTCCTGAATTATTTGGAAAAAAAATTAATAATAGCCAAAAAGGAATAACACCCCAGTTAGCAACTAAATAAATAGTTTCAGAATTAATATATGTGAATAGGTCATTTATCATTAAAAATAATATAGTATATTAAGTTTATGAATCCCACATCAAATAAAAGTGATTTTGAAGACTTAACTACTAATCTAAAAGATTTAGCATATTCTTATCTTGAAAAATACAGTCCGTCAAAACAGCAGCTCAAAGTCTACTTACTTAAGAAATACCTTACTAAGATTAAAGGCGGCAAATCAAAAAAAGAGGTTTCTTTAATCATCGATCAAATTGTTATGAATTTAGAAAAAAATAAATTACTTAGTGATGAAATGTATTCTGACTCTAAGGCTAGAATGTTTTTAAGAAGAGGTTATTCCTTGAATAAGATTAATCAGTCGCTTAGGAGCAAAGGAGTTGATGAAAAATTTATAAAACAAAGTATTGAAAAGATTAAAGAAAATCAGATAGAACCTGATTTTGTTTCGGCATTAAAATTATGCAAAAGACGACGAATAGGACCTTTAAGACCTGAGAGTAATCGTGAATTATTTTATAAAAAAGATATGGGTATTTTAGCTAGAGGAGGATTTAGCTTTGAGCTTTCAAAAAGAGTTCTTGATCTTGACGAGGAGGAATTTAAAAAATTAATCAGTATTATCTGATTTACTTTTTTTTTCTTGTTCTAAAAGTATATCTAATTTACGTTTAAGAGCGTTTCTTACTAAAATAAAGAATAATATTCCAAAAATAGTTACTGATATAATTATTATTAAAATTGTTTTAATCATTTAAATTTTCTGATCTTTTTATTAACAAACTTGGGTTTCTATAATCCTCTTTTCCATATAAGAAGGGTTTTCCATCCAGCGTTTTAATAATTGCACCTGCATTTTGAGCGATAGCATGACCAGCTGCATAGTCCCATTCGTTTGCCCTTTCTCGTGCAGCATATATATCATATTCGCCTGTCGCTATTACACAAAACTTATAAGAACTTGCCATTTTAACTATTGATGTCACTTTGTACTCTTTTAATTTATTTAAAATTACATCTGATGGTTTTATTACACTAGATAATGCCACGATTTCACCTTCAGGCTGTTGTTTCTCACACTTTATTTTTTTTGTATTTTTATCCTCAATTAAATAACTATCACCAGAACCATAAGAAAAAAAAAGCCTATTTTTTTTTGGCACACCTACTAATCCTAAAACTGGAACAGTATTAATTATTAAAGCTGCATTCAGTGTATATTCATCTTTACCAGCAATATATTCCTTTGTTCCATCTATTGGATCTATAAGCCAAAAAATCTTTGATTTATTTTTAATCTTTATATTCACAGTTTCTTCTGAAATAATTTGAATATTTGGAGTTAATTCAGAAATTTTTTTAGAAATTAAATCATTTACTATTAAGTCACCATTGCTTACAGGAGAATTGTCTTCTTTTATATCAATTTTCAATCCCTCTTTAAAAAGTCTCACAGATTCTTCGCCGGCAAAATGAAATGTTTCTATAAGACCCTCAGTTAACCTTTTAAGCTCTTCTTTATTCACCCTCAACTCTCTCTAATTTAACGTTTTCAATATTAATAACTTTTTTACCGAAATTTTCGAAGTTCACTGTCACTTTATTACCTATAATTGATTGCACCTGACCTATTCCCCAATCTTTATTATCAGGGTTTTTAACATAATCACCTGGTTCAAAATCAATAAGCATTATGGAAAACAAATAATAAATATATTATATACTTTTATGATGAATTCTCTAGGAATTAATAAACCTTGCAAAGAAACCAAAGTTGTTGTCGCAATGTCAGGAGGCGTTGACTCTTCCGTGGTTGCTGCTTTGATGAAAGAAGAGGGTTATAACGTTACAGGAATAACTCTTAAACTTTACGATGATATGAAGCAATCCAAAGAAGGAAGACAATGTTGTGCGGGTCAAGACATAATGGATGCTAAAAGAGTTTCTGAAAAAATAAGCATAAAACATGAAATTTTGTATTATCAAAAAAAATTTAAATCTGAGGTAATAGACTCTTTTATCGATAGTTATTCTGCAGGAGAAACACCAATTCCATGCGTTCAATGTAATCAAACAGTTAAATTTAGAGATTTATTTAGATATGCAAGAGAATTAAAGGCTGACGCGTTAGTAACTGGTCATTATGTTTCAAGAATTCAAAGAAATGGTCACGCTTCTATGTATCGAGCAAAAGATATTAATAGAGATCAAAGCTACTTTTTATTCAGCACCACCCAAGAACAATTAAATTTTTTAAGATTTCCTTTGGGCGAAATTGACAAATTAGAGACAAGATCTATAGCAAAAAAACTCAATTTAAATGTTGCTGACAAACCAGATAGCCAAGATATTTGTTTCGTACCTAATGGTGACTATAGTTCTGTCATAAAAAAATTTCGACCAGAGTCTTTCAAGACTGGTAAAATAATAGATATTCAAGGAAATCAGATTGGTGAGCATGAAGGTATAATTAATTATACAATTGGCCAAAGAAAAGGAATTAAAATTTCGAGCAGTAAACCTCTTTATGTCGTTAATATAAATGCTACTGATAATACGGTTATAGTTGGAAATAAAGAAAACCTAGAAATTAAAGAAATACTTTTGAGAGAAATAAATGTATTAGCCTCAAAAAAAGAATTTGATGAAATAGTAAATGTTAAAGTGAGATCTACTGGGAAATTGTTAAAGGCAAAAATAAAATTCATAGATAATCATGCAAAAGTAGAAATTTTAGATAAGGAGATAGGAATTTCCCCAGGGCAAGCCTGTGTTTTTTACTCAAAAGATGATTTTGGGGATAAGGTCTTAGGCGGAGGCTGGATAGACAAGACTTTTAATAATTTTTTATCCACTTAGTTAACAACCATGTTTAAGACACGCATTAAGTGATTACATATTTTGGCAGCATATGTTTTAATAATTTTAATTAAGAGGCAACTCTTAACTGGCCATTTAGGGAAAAACCGAGAGGTTCAAGCTTAAAGGGCAGAAAGGTGGACCTAGTAGCGCTAGAATAGTCCATCGGGACGGCTTGGCGGTAGCGCCTAAAACGACGAGCCAAAACTACTAAATTTCTGGGCGAAAGCCTAGAAATTTATGTGGTTCTTCTCCAAAAAAATCTTGAAAGTAAATAAAATAAAATTACCCCTACAAAATAGTTCCATTCAAGCATATGTTTAAAGTGAGTATTACCTTTTGTTACTAATGTAGGTAAACTTAAAAAAGCTACTAAAATTAAAAGAGAAACTAATAGAATTTTAAAAATCAGAATTTTTTTATCAACAAACTCCTCTAATTTGCTTTTTAATTTATATAAATGATAAACTAAATATCCTTGAGCTATTAATTCAAAAACTATAAACAACAATAGCACTACTCTCCTAAATAATTTGTAAATTTGAATATCAAATTTTATTCCCAGAAAAACTGAGTGAATAGCTAAAAATATTGCTGACAGAATTCCAAAAGTTTTAAATTTAAAATTAACATTAGATGAATATAATTTATTTATTAATTTATTATTATTATCCCAATAAAAGTACAAAAAAACTGCCGTTAAAATCATAGATGGTTTAAAAACCAAATATTGAGGATAGGTTCTAGATGCTCTGCTTATTGATAAACTTCCATCCAGATAAGGAATAGAAAAACCAGATCTTCCGATTTGATCTACTGCAAAAATCGTACCTTCTAAGAAATCTGGGTTTTGAGAAATTAGCAAACATAAATTAATAGCAAATAATGGAATTATAAATATCCATATACTCAATTTTCTAATTTGAGTTATTTCAGGCATAAACTATTTAGAGATTATTTTTTCTTATTTCTTTTTCTTGCTCTTCTTTTTTTTGAGCCAATTTTTCTTCTTCCTCGATGCTTTTTTGGATAACCCATATTTTTGCCTCCTTTTTTATATCATAATTGGTTAAGAACTATATAAATGTCAGATATACTTATTTTATGAAAAAGTCTATAAGCACATTTTTAAAACATCCTACTAAAGATAATACTAATAGATCTGCTAATCCACCAGTTACTAGAGCATCTACAATCTTATTCAATTCTATGCAGGAAATGTATCAACATGAAAAAAAAATTAAACAACATAAAAAAGTATCTCATTACACTTATGGACGATATGGAAGTACTACAACAATTGAGCTTGAAAATATTTTGAAAGAATTGGAGCAAGCTTATCATGTTTTTTTAACTGGCACAGGATTTGGTGGGATAGCTTTAGCATTAATGGCATTGTGTAGGCCAGGAGATGAAATTCTAGTTTCAGATAATGTTTATGGACCTACAAAAGAAATATCAAAAGAATTGATGAAGCAATTCAATATTAATGCAAAATTTTACAATCCTGTATCATTCAAAGATTTAAAAGAAAAAATTACAAAAAAAACAAAATTGATTTTAGTAGAAAATCCAGGAAGTAATACTTTTGAGTTTCAAGACCTTTCTAAAATCACCTCATTAGCAAAAAGAAAAAAAATTTACACTTTGTTAGATAATACTTGGGGAACTCCCCTTTATTTGAAACCTTTAAAAATTGGTTTTGATTTATCTTTTTGCTCAGCAACAAAATATTTTTCAGGGCATTCAGATGCCATGGGAGGGTCTTTAGCGGTTAATAAAAAAGTCTATGATAAGATTATGTTTTTTTATAAACTTTCAGGATATCGTATGTCGGCTGACGAGGCCTATTTAATAATAAGAGGCTTAAGGACCTTAGATACAAGATTAAAGCAACACAGTGTAAATACAAAAATTGTTATTAATTTCTTAAAAAAGCAAAAAAAAATTAAGGAAATTCTTTATCCTTATAAACCTTCTAGTAAAAATTATAAGTTATGGAAAAAATATTATTCTGGCGCAACAGGCTTATTGTCGATTGTTATTAAAAGCAAAAAAAAATCTTCGGTTTTAAATTTTGTAAATTCTTTGGAGTTATTTGGAATAGGATACAGCTGGGGTGGATTTGAAAGTTTAGCAATACTTCAAGAAATCAAGAGCATTAAAAAAGATGAATATTTGCATGGACGTCATTTTAACAGGTTTAATAATGATGAATTTATTGTAAGACTACATATAGGCTTAGAAGATCCTAAAGATTTAATTAATGATTTAAGAAAAGGATTAAAAAAAATTAAGTGATGAAAAATTTTTTTCCAAATAATACTGCATTATACGCTTTAATAGCTTCATGTTTTGTAGTTTGTGTAACTATGGGAGTTAGACAAACTTTTGGGCTCTACTCCAATGAGTTTGAAACAACAGGTGGAACTTCAAATACAGAATTTGGACTTGCAATAGCTGTGCACGCAATATTTTGGGGAATTTTTACTCCTATATTTGGACGAATTTCAGATAGGCTTGGAGGTTATGTTGTAATAGTACCTGCATTAATTTTTTATTCGATCGCAATGTTATTGATGGGAAATAATTATATCTCAGGAATGTGGCTGCAAATTAACTTAGGCTTGTTCGTTGGCTTAGGTTTGGCTGGAGCAGCAGGCACAATACTCACTCCAATGGTTTCCAAACATTTTCCTAATGAAAATAGAAGCAAAGCAGCTGGATACGTAACTGCTTGTGGCGGTTTAGGCATGTTTATATTTCCGATAATGGCAAGTATTTTTAAAAGTATTTCAACTTGGCAAATGTCTTTCATAATTTTTTCAATAATATTATTTTTGATGTGTATTCCAGGCTTGCTAGTTAAATTACCTGAAAATAAAATATCCCAGACTAATTCAAATATCGATAGTAGAAGTTTAAGGGAAGTTCTCAAAGAGTCCTTTGCTCATAAAGGATTTAGATTACTAGTTCTCGGTTTTTTTGTATGCGGATTTCAAATAACTTTAATCGCAACACATGTACCGAGATACGTTCAAGACAAGGGATTAGCAGACTGGACTGGAATGGCCATTTTAGCTTTAATAGGTTTTTTTAATATAATCGGTACTCTTGTTATGGGTTACCTTGGCGACAAGTATAGTAAAAAAATTCTTCTAAGTGGTTTATATTTTTTAAGGGGTATTACTTTAATACTTTTTATATTTCTACCCGCTTCAAATTTATCAGCAGTCCTTTTTGGAACTTCTTTTGGATTATTATGGCTAGCTACAGTTCCAGCTACAAACGGTATAGTTGCTCAGATTTTTGGAACCAAAAATCTTACACTCCTTTTTGGAATTGTATTTTTAAATCATCAATTCGGATCTTTCTTAGGAGCTTATCTAGGAGGTTATTTTTATGATCAATTTGGAAGTTTTGACTACGCATGGTATTTAGCGATAGTTTTATCTTTTATCGCAACGGCATTACATTTACCTATTGATGAAAGGCCATTAGCTACTGTGGATAAGACTATCTGAGGTTGTATTTTGAGTCCCTAAGTGAATCAAAAGTGAATCAAAACAAGAACATTTCCTTAATTCAACTTTTAATTGTGGATAATTTTTTTATTTATTCATGAATAAAATTTTTATAGGCTACATCTAACAAAGGAGCAAAATGTTTTCTAAAGAGCTAGGAGTAAAATTAGATAAATACCACTTACTAAAGCACCCATTTTACCAAATTTATTGGAACGAGGGAAAGTTAAATAGAGAGATTATCAAAGATTATGCTGAACAGTATTATCAGCACGTAAAAGCTTTTCCTAGATATATAAGTGCAACACATTCTATTTGCGAGGATATAGAGAAAAGAAGAATTCTTTTGGAAAACTTACAAGATGAAGAAAATAAAGATGGAGATCATCCAAAACTTTGGAAGAATTTCGCAAAAGCCTTAGGCGCAGATGAAAAAGCAATCGAAAATGTTCAGCTTGATTGGTTCACGAAAGATATGATTGAAAATTTTTTCGATCAAGCAAGAAAATCTTATGCTGAGGGATTAGCTTCTTTATATACTTATGAGAGACAAATTCCAGAGATTGCTGAGACAAAAATTCAAGGTTTAAAAAAATTCTATGGAGTCAATTCTAAAGAAGGCTTAGAATTTTTTGAGGCTCATAAGTCTGCTGATGTGATCCATAGAGCAGAGTGTGAAAAGCTCCTTGATGGTTTATCGAAAGAGGAACAAAAAAAAGCTGAAACAGCGTCTCTTTTGACAGCAAGATATCTGTGGAATTTTTTGAGCGGCATGACCTCAAAACATAAGTTAAAAGCTGCTGCTTAATTAAACTGTTTATTGACAAACATTTTTTAGAGGAATACCTATTGTTTAGGTATGGAAATATATCTTCCTATTGTTCAAGTTAATATCGACGTCATTTTTATTTTATTTTTAAGTTTTGGTGTGGGAGTTTTATCTGGCCTTTTTGGAGTTGGAGGAGGATTTTTAATGACTCCTTTTTTAATTTTTTTAGGAATACCTCCTGTTTATGCAGTGCCCAATGAAATAAACAATATTTTAGCGACATCAGTTTCTGGATCACTTACTCATTGGTTTAAAAATACACTAGATTACAAAATGGGATTAATGATTATTATCGGAGGCTTAGTTGGCACGATTTTAGGAGTTTCTGCTTTTACTTTTTTTAAAGAAACTGGAAAACTTAGTTTAATTATTTCATTGTCCTATATGTACTTATTGGCAATTATTGGCACTCTTATGTTAATACAAGGAGCTAGTGAAATAGAAAGAGCTAGAAGAAAAATTATTTTAAAGCAAAAACTACATACTCATTATTGGATACATGGCCTACCATTTAAATTAAGATTTCCAAAATCAAGATTATATGAAAGTATTTTTACTCCAATAATTTTAGGTATACTTGCCGGTTTTGTTGCTGCATTGATTGGAGTCGGGGGTGCTTTTTTGATGGTACCTGCAATGATTTATTTAATTGGAATGCCAATAAAATTAATTCCGGGGACCTCTCTGTTCGTTACAGTGTTTATAAGTGCAATCGTTACTGTTTTACATGCTTTCAATTATGGATCGATAGATTTAATTCTTGTGATTATTTTAATTGCTGGATCTATTATTGGTGTTCAAGTCGGTCAAAAAGTAGGTCAATATCTTGATAGCTCTCATTTAAAAACTTTATTTGCCATGTTGCTATGTTGTGTTGCAATAGCAATTGCTTATGATACTTTTTTTTATGAAGGTGTACGTCAAGTTAAACAAGTAGAGATTGTTAATTTAGAAAATATAAATCCTTTTTCAAAATTTATAATAATGCTTTCAGATCAAAGTCCTTTACTATACGGTTCACTCGCAATAATGCTTGCTATAGTTTTGGGAATTATAGGCGCAACATTACGACAATTATTAAGTAAATATAAAGATAAAATTTTAATTAAAAAACCTAAATTAAAAAATTGATCTAATTAATCCAAAAATAGATACTATAATTAAAAAATATAATACATATTTTTTGTAACTTTCTTTTGAACTTCCTTTAAATAATTTTGTACCTAAGGAAACACCCAAAGGCACTATAAATATTAAAGGTAACGTTCTATAAATAACCTTTAACTCTAAAATATTATTGAAATAAGATAAAATTATCGCATATAAATCAGTGAAGAAAAATAGTGCAGCTAATGAAGCTCTAATTACAGCAGGTTCTGCAGCGATAATCAAAAAATAAAGCGCAATAGGCAAACCTGCTAAAGTTCCAAAACCATTCACTGTTCCTGCAATTGTTCCAACAAAAAATTTAGAAAGATTATGATTTATCTTTTTATTTTTGTATCCCTTTAACAATAAAAAAGCAAAAATCATTACAGTTAAAGAAATAATCAAATGCATAATTTTTGTTTCCAAAATAGATAATAATTTTACACCGATAGGAGTTCCAATCGTTACACCAAATAATAGAAAAATAACAAATCTCCAATTAATTTTATTCCAAATGCTTGGTATCATAAAAAAACTTGCTATTATTTCTAACGTTAGAATAATTGGTACTATTTCCTTTGGAGGAAGTATAAATGAAAGTAAAGATATACTAGATGCTGAAAAACCAAAGCCACTAAAACCTCTTACAAATGAGGCTAAGAGTATCACAATACAAAAAAATAGAAAATTTGATGCACTGAGATTTATAGTTTCCAAAAACTCCATACAAAAAGCATATCTTAATCTTATTATACTTTACATAAAACTAATTAAAGTGATATTAAGCATAAAGTTAATAGGTAATTTACAAATTATGCACAACAAATCATCAAACAGAAGTTTTGGAATTCTTTTTTTTATTGTTTTTTTAGCAATAGGATTATGGCCTTTGATTTCAAACAATGAGATAAATTTATACTTAATTATCATTTCAATTATTTTTTTAATTTTAGGAATTTTAAACTCAAAAATTTTGACACCTTTAAATAATCTTTGGATCAAATTCGGGGAATTGCTTGGGAAAATTATCGCACCAATAGTCATGGGTGTAGTTTATTTCATAATTTTAACACCTATTAGTCTTTTAGTAAGAATATTTGGAAAAGATTTATTGGGCCTAAAGTACTCAAAAAATTTAAATTCATACTGGATAAAAAGAAAAAAAAAAATTGGAACTATGGATAAGCAATTTTAAATGATTGATTTTTTAAAAGAATTCTGGGAATTTTTAAAAGAGAGGAAAAAATATTGGTTGCTACCAATTATAATTGTTTTAGCTTTGTTTGGAGCCTTAATTGTTTTAAGCCAAGGTTCTGCCGTAGCTCCATTTATTTATACTATATTTTAGGTGACATCTATTTTAGGTATATCAGCTTTTTATCATGATAGTGCAGCAGCACTAATAAAAGACGGTGAAATAATAGCTGCGGCCCAAGAAGAAAGATTTACAAGAATAAAACACGATCCAAGCTATCCTGCCAATGCCGTCAATTATGTATTAAATGAGGCAAACTTAAAACTAAGCGAAGTAAATCATATTGTTTTTTTTGAGAAACCTTTTCTAAAATTTGAAAGATTGTTAGAAACTTACATGGCTTTTGCACCAAAAGGATTTAAATCCTTTAGCCTCTCAATGCCTATTTGGTTAAGAGAAAAATTATTTCAAAAAAAATTTTTATTTGAAAAATTAAAAAGCCAGGATAAAAATTTTAGTGATATTAAAAAAATAAAATTTTCTGAACACCATTACAGCCATGCTGCAAGTGCCTTTTATCCTTCTCCATTTAAAGAAGCAATAATTTTAACTTTAGATGGAGTTGGTGAGTGGGCGACTACGACTGTTGCTATTGGTAAAGAAAACAAACTTGAAATGATAAAAGAGATTCATTTTCCTCATTCTATCGGTCTTCTTTACTCTGCTTTTACTTATTATACCGGTTTCAAAGTAAACAGTGGTGAGTATAAAGTTATGGGTTTAGCTCCTTATGGAGAGCCAAAATATAAAGATAAAATTTTAAAAAACTTATTAGATTTAAAAGATGATGGATCTTTTAAATTAAATATGAAGTATTTTAATTATGCGACCGGTCTTACAATGACAAATAAAAAATTTTCTGATTTATTTGGGCAACCAGTAAGAGATCCAAAAAAGGATTTACTTACAGATTTCCATATGGATATGGCTTCATCAATTCAAGCAGTGAC
Organism: uncultured Pelagibacteraceae bacterium; assembly: GCA_902630665.1. Taxonomy (GTDB): domain Bacteria; phylum Pseudomonadota; class Alphaproteobacteria; order Pelagibacterales; family Pelagibacteraceae; genus Pelagilacustribacter. Next base: position 46,781 of record CACOVP010000001.1, on the reverse strand, counting down.
TGAAGAAATAGTTATTAAACTAGTCAAGGATTTGCAAAATAAATTTAATATAAATAACTTATGTTTAGCTGGAGGTGTTGCTTTGAACTGTGTAGCCAATGGAAAGATTTTAAAAGAAAAAATATTTGAAAACTTATGGATACAACCAGCTGCCGGGGATGCCGGAGGATCTTTGGGTGCTGCTTTAGCTTATTGGTATCACGAGTTAAACATGCCAAGAGATCAATATTACGACCGTATGAAAGGAGCCTATCTTGGACCGAAATTTAATGATGAAGATATTGAACAGCAATTAAATAGTCTTAATGCAAAATATAGCAAAAAAACTCCAGATGAAATTTCAAAAGAAGTGGCAAAAGAGTTATCCAATAATAAAACTGTAGGATGGTTTCAAGGCAGAATGGAATTTGGGCCAAGAGCTCTTGGAGGGAGATCTATTTTAGCTGACCCCAGATCAGAAAAAATGCAAAAAGAATTAAACTTGAAGATAAAATTTAGAGAGAGTTTTCGTCCTTTCGCTCCATCTATATTAAGAGAGGATTTAAAAGATTGGTTTGATTTAGATTATGATAGCCCATATATGCTTTTAGTTTCAGAAGTAAAAAAAGAGAGACAAATTTCAATGTCAGAGAAAGATAAAAAACTTTTTGGAATTGAAAAATTGAATATCAAAAGATCATCAATACCAGCAATAACTCATGTCGATTATTCAGCTAGAATACAAACTGTGCATGAAAACACAAATAAGAAATATTATGATTTATTGAAAGAATTTAAAAAAATTACGGATTGTCCTGTATTAGTTAATACTTCCTTCAATGTACGTGGCGAACCTATTGTTAACTCAATATCGGACGCATTTAATTGTTTTATGGGAACGAATTTAGATATTTTAGTGATAGAAAATTTTCTTCTTTATAAAAACGATCAAGATAAATCTATAATAAAAGATTATAAAGACAAGTTTGAGCTTGATTAAAAAATGCAAAGAAAAAATTTTTTAAAAATAGTTTTTTTTAATTTTTTATTATTATTTATTGGAATTATTTTAATTGAATCATTTTTTGGAAGTTGGTTTAAAAAAAATAATTTTTCATCTTTAATAATTAAAAAAAATATTACTAAAGTCTGGGAACCTTCGCATTATAAAAGTGATCATAAGGCGATGTACAAGAAAGACTCTAACGGATTTCGTGGAGATTATGATGATATTAAACAAATAAAAGTAATTACAGTTGGGGGCAGTACTACTGATGAAAGATGGATTGATGAGAAGCTTACCTGGTCAAATATTCTTCAAGAAAAACTAAGTAATCACCTAAATGATAAATTTTTTAAAGTCGCTAACGCTGGTGTTGATGGGCAGTCATCAAAAGGTCACGTTAAAAATTTTTCATTATGGTTTGATAAAATTCAAAATTTAAAACCAAAATATGTTATTTTTTATCTTGGGATCAATGATGCAATTTTATTATTAGTTGAAATAGAAAAACATCCTAAGTTTAAGAAAACTTTTAGCATCGCAGATAATTTAATGGAGGAACATTCGTATGATAAGGTTATAAGTTATGTAAAAAATAATAGTGCGCTTTATAATCTTTATAAGATAATTACTGGTAATATAATTGCTAGAAATTATGGTTTAATTCATGGCACTGATACATGGGAAAGCACATATGAAAAAAAGGATATTGAGTTAAATACAAATAATTTACAGATTAAAACCTTTTTAACAGAATATTATTCTAGATTAATTCAATTAAAACAATATTCAAAAGATCGATTTGAAGCCGAAGCAATTTTTATTACACAAAGAGTTCCCAAAAACCATTACCTAGAAACTGCTTTGTCGATTATAAATAAACAAACAAAACAATTTTGCGTAAATGAAAGAGCTAGCTGTTTTAAACTCGATGAAGATTTAATTTTAGAAATAAACGTGGATTTATATGATGCATTTCATACCAGGCCTTCAGGTAATAAGAAAATTTCAGAATATATTTTTAGCGAAATGATTAAGAAATTATGAGAAAAGTTTAATTAATTTTTAAGGATAGTTAAAGGATCTAATTTAACATCAAACCAATTTAGTCTTATATCTAAATGGGGGCCTGTGGCCCTACCACTTTGACCAAGAGTTCCAACTATTTCTCCTTTTTTAATTTGTTGTCCTTTTTTAACGTAAATATCTTTCATGTGCATATATAAGGTACTTACACCATGTCCGTGATCAAATATTATTGTCCCTCCAGTAAAGTACATATCATTTTCAGATAGAGTTACTTTCCCATCCATCATTGCTTTTACCGGAGTTCCCTCTGGTGCATGAAAATCTATTCCGTAATGAGGTCTTCTTGGTTTTCCGTTAAGTATTCTTTGGCTGCCATATACACCCGTAATGATGTATTTATCGATTGGGTATATGAATTTATTTCTAAAAAAATCAATGTCACTATCAATTTTCCTAGCTTTTCCAATTAAAAAATTGTCCTTTTTAATCTTCTCATAAACCTCAGGTGGCGGGGTAACTTGTTTTGGAGGTAAGCCATCAATTCTTTGAATCTTATATTCTCTTTTTAAAACTTTTTTTTCTAATTCTTTTATTTCTTTATTAATAATAATCCTAACTAAAACGTTATTTTTTCTATCTCTATCTAACCCAAATGCAAAAAAACCATCTTTTGAAACCCTAATTTCTTTATTATCAATAAAAACTTTAGCTTCCGGTTTAGTTTTTCCTAAAATAAACGACCCTTGTTCGAATTTACCTTTAAATTCAAGGGAAAAAGAATTGCTTACGCTTAAACAAAATAAAAAAATTATATTAAAAAGATATCTCACGTTCGATCATTTTTAAAACACTTTTATGTCCGCTTTTAGATAAATGCATTGGGTCATATTTATAAAATAGTTTTTTCGGATTTTTAAATTTGCAAAATTCGTTATAAAAATCAACAAAATTAATTTTGACTTTCGAAATTTCTTTTTTAACTTTTTGTTGAGGCAAATATTCAACATTATTTTTGCAGTCTCTAGTTTGAAATTCATATGGCAAAACGATCATATATAGCTCAGCATCTCTTTCTTTTGAAAATTTAATAAGTTTTTTTAAGAAACCCGCTAAATGATCTATTTCATTTTCTTTATAGAAAATATCTATATTGGCATACCATCTTTTAGATGGATCTGTTAATATGCCTTTTAGGAACATAAAAATATAAGATTTATTTCTCAAATAAAAATTAATATCTCTAAAAAACTTATTTCTTATAATTTTTTGGATAAAACCTAATTCTTCTAACAACTTTTCCTGATTTCTATTATTCCAATGTACAATTGTTTTATCTCTCAATACATCATTTAAGGTAAAAAAATATATTACTTTTTCAACTTTACCAAATCTAGACAAGCTATCTAAATTTTCTTCATGATGCAATAAATCATGACCTGGAACAGCAGTATTATAAAAATTGTAAGAATCATATTTTTTTCTTAAAAGCCCTACAAAAGTATTTTCTTCTTTAACCCCATTTCCAAAAGTGACACTATCTCCTATAATAATAATATCTTTGCTTTTATCATATTTAAATTTAAAAGAGGGCACTCTAGTTTGATTTTCATCAATAAAAACTTTTTGTGAAAAGACAAGACCGGAAGAATTTGGAGTAAGCGAATGAATACCATCTTTGAAAGTCAAAATATTAGAGTCGCTACCCATAAGTTGAGACAATTTAAAAGTTCGCAAGATTATTTCACCAGCCGAAATAAAAAAAATAATAATAATAAGATTAAAAAAAATAATTTTTTTTATCATTTAAATAAAAATCTTTATATCCGTATAAATTAAATCAATAGCAACAGCTAAAATTGCAATCAACCCTAACCAAGCTATCCACTTGTATTTTTTTATCCAACTAGAGATCAAATTAGCAGCAACTGCCATTAGGACGATAGAAAGTATTAATCCAAAGATCAAAAGATGATAGTGGGTGCCAGCGGCACCAGCAACTCCAAGAACATTATCCAAACTCATAGTAAAGTCAGCTAATAAAATTGTCCAAATGGCGTTATAAAAACTTAACTTTTTTGCCTGAAATTTTTGAGCTTTATTTTTTTCACCTATTACATCTCTATAAAGTTTATAAACAATATATAATAGTAAAATTCCACCTATAAGTCTTAGACCATTTATTTGAAGTAAATATGCAGTGAAAAGCGTTAAAATTATTCTTAGAATGACAGCCCCAGATATCCCCCAAAAAATAATCTTTTTTCTATTTTCAGCAGGAAATTTTGAAGCAACCATCCCAATAATAATTGCATTATCACCTGCTAAAACTAAATCAATTAATATGATCTCAATAAATATAATTAGTTGCTCTGTCATAATGAAATTTATATTCTATTAAATAATGAACTATAAAAATATTAAAGTAGAAAAGCGAGAAAATTACGCAATTATCGAAATTGCTAACAATAAAAATAATAGTTTAGATCACAAAACCCTAAATGAAATTGGTGACGCAACCAAATACTTGAATAAATTAAAAGAAATCAGATGTATTGGTTTAATTGGAGGCGCAAAGTTTTTTTCACCCGGGGCGGATATTAAAGAACTTGAAAAACTAGATTCAAAAAAAGCAAAAAAACAAAAGCTTTTTTCTAAAGTCGATGATTTACAAAACATCGATATCCCTATTATTTCATTTGTTGAGGGCTATGCTTTAGGTGGTGGTTTTGAGCTTGCACTTTCAAGCGATTTAATAATCGCAAGTTCTCAGGCGAAATTTGGTTTACCTGAAATCAATTTAGGATTAATTCCGGGTATTGGTGGAACACAAAAAACAAAAAACTTTACCTCAAATCAAAATATAAAATATTTGGCAATGTCAGGAGACATTATTGATGCTGAAACTGCAATGAAATACGGGATAGTTTCACAAATTATTCCTAAAGAAAATTTTAAAGAGTTTATAATAAATTTTCTGAACAAAATTTCTTCAAAGCCAAAAAGGTCATTAAAAATAATTAAAAATTTAGTAAACGCAGAAGAAAATTTAAAAAGATTGCTTAAAAAAGAGAGACAAGAATTTTATAAATTGTTAGATAGCGATAATAAAAAAATTGGAATAAAAAGTTTTCTTAATAAAACAAAGCCTAATTGGAAATAAATCATCTTCAAGTTGTAGACAATTTGCATACCTGCAATAATATTTTAACATAGACAATCTATCAATAATTTAAATAAACTAAGTTATGAAAAAAATTATACTATTAGTATCTTTCTTTATCTTCACCTCTGCTAATGCAGGTATGAGTGATAAAGACAAATCAAAAGCATTGGATTGTGTTGGAATTTACATGGCTAATTACTTTCTACCTTCAGGAGAAAAATTTGAATACGGCATGAAAGAAAAATCCATCTCAACTGTAAAGGTTTTAAAAACTTATGCTCTTGAAACAGGAATACCAGAAAAAAAATGGGATGAAGCAGTTAATAAAGCGGTAGATAAGCATTATGGCTCAAAATACAACAAGGCCAAAACTGAAAAGTGTCACTCTTTCGTCGAAGCTTTAGTTCCTAATGGAGCTGAAAGAGTAAAAAAAGTAATTCAAACATTATATTAAAATAAAGGAGTTTAAATGACAAAAGCCTATTTAGTAGCTATGCCTACAATAAAAGACAATGACATGTTTGCAAAAGAATATGCAAGTAAAGTAGCTGATACTTTAAAACCATTTGAAGGAAAATTTCTTGTGAGAACTCCAAATAAACTAGTTAAAGAAGGGGATGAAAAATCTCTCACAGTAGTTATTGAATTTCCTAGTAAGGACAAAGCTCTTGGATGGTATAATTCTTCAGAGCATCAAAAAATAGTAGTTCATAGAAGAGCTGCAACAGACCCATCAAGTCCAATAGTGATCTGTGAAGAGTCTAATACATATTAACAAATAAAGGAGATAATTATGATCGATAAATTTGGAAACGCATTTTATTTAATAATTTACTTAGCACATTTTATTATAGTTGGTAGCTACGCTTACCAGTTAGTCTTTGGCACTAAAAAATTTCTAAAGGGTAGAGGAGTAGATAAAACTGCCACTTTAATTACGAGATTTGCAGGCTCATTCATGATTGCAATAGTTATAATGGCAATTTATTTGGCTTTTATTAGACCCAATGGTTTAATAGGTACTTGGGCATTCTTTAATTTAGTTTTTATAATTAATGTTTCAATACTGGTGACAAATTTTTACACTTTAAAAATTGATAAAACAGGTTTAACCAAAAAAACTAGAAACGATGGAATATATGCTCCATTAGTCCTTGTAATTATCAGTGCTATTCTTTGTTATGGCTTAACAGATAAGATTTATGTTTAAGGAGATATATGGTTAAGTTTATGAATATTGTTAGATGCAAAGTGAAATCATCTAGCAGAGAAGAATATTTAAAAAAAATAGATGAGATGCCAAAATTCGATGGTCAAACTTCAGCTAAATATGTTGAGACAAAGCCCAACGAATTTTTTATGATAGGTGAATGGAATTCTGAAGATGATATTGCTAAAGCACGACCAAAAATGATTGCATTCTTGGACACACTTCGGCACACTTTAGAAGAATTGTCACCAGACTTGGGAGTAACAGATCCTCACTCTGGTACAGTTGTAATCGAAAAATAGGAAAGGGGTAACAATGGCAAAATTTTATACACTTGGATGTTACACAGCTAAAGGTTTGGGGGGATTTGTAAGCAATCCTTCTACTGACAGAAAAGCTGCTACATCTGCACTTGCTGCTTCTGTAGGAGCGAAAGTAACTCAATACTCAGGCCTAAGAGGTAAATATGATTTTATGGCAGTGATTGAAGGAACTTTTGAACAAGCTGCTGCAGCTGCAATGGTTGCTGTTTCTAGTGGTGCTGTTTCAGATTTTACAATTTTGGAAGATGTAAATTTAAATGAAATAGCTAAAACTGCTCAGAAAATGGCATCATCATACAAAGAGCCAGGAAAATAATTATTTTCCGTAGCTAATACATTTTAGGGTATCAGTGAATTTTATTTGATTTTTATACTTTAATTTAACTTCACTGATACCCAAATTAATTTCTTTATTACTCATATTTAATAAGCATGAAATGTATCTTTCTCTGATCATTCTTATGTATTTTTGTTTCGAGATATTTACTTTAAAGTTAAAGTGTGTGTAGCTTATTTTTTTTAAGTTTTTTTTAATTATCTTAAATAAAACTTCATCTCTTTTTAAACTTTTTTCTAAAATTTTTTTCATTTTTTTAAAGCAAGGTATCGAGTTATTTTTTGTTTTAAGTGAAAAAATCAATATTTTACCTTTAGGATTTAAGCTTTTTTTAGCAAGATTGAGCAGACTATCCAATTTTTTTTGTGTAAAAAAATGAATTGTTTGCTTCATTAAAATAAGATCGTAATTCTGATTTTTTTCCAAATATTTAGAAGCGTCAATTTTTTTGAAAATAATATTCTTTTTAATATCCTTATTTTTAACAATGTCGATACCAACAGGTTTATTCTTAAATTTGTACTTTTGATGAAGTGAACTTATTATATTTGCTCTCCCACAGCCTATATCTAAAATTTTTGAATTTTTGTTTAGGTTAACTCTTAATTTAAGAAATTTGTTAAATTGATAAATATAAGATCTAGATGATAACCAAGTTTTATTATCCCAGTTTTTTAATTTTTTCACTGATTTATTTTTCTTAATAATTCGTTAACTATAACCTGATTGCCATTCTTATTAAAATGAATGTCATTATAAAGATAATTTTTGCCTATACTCTCATAAATATTTCCTTTTAGAAATCCTTCATAAACGGATAAATTATTAATCTTATTTTCATTTAAGAGTGGAATAATAAATTCTAAATATTTTTCCCTTATTTCCTCATTATCAATTTCAAATGACCAGGGATATAAAACTACTAAGAAATCAATATTTTTTTCCTTTAAAAAATCTTTTAGTTTATTTAAATTTTCTACAGAAAACTTAATATTTTTTTTTGTTCTCTCTTCCCACGTAGGACCTAAATACCAGTTTCTTATGTGTGGCTTATTATTAATCGATTTAATAGCTTTAATTTCTATTTCAGTTACCTCAAAAAAACTTTTGTTTAATTTTTTTGAAATAAAAGATCTTTTTTTAATATTTGATAAAAAATTTTCAATTTGATCTGTGCCTAATTTAATTATTTTTCCTGAAATAGTTTGTTTTGTGTAAAATCTCCAAAAACTCAATTCTCTTAAATCTTCCAAAAAATCTTCCTTTCTTTGATTAATAAATTTTCCTTTAGTATTTTTAAAAAAAGCAGGTTTATTTAAGTACTTTTCATCATCAGACACGTCACTTTTATCAAGAAAAACAATTACCTTCTTAACTTTTAAGTCACCATTGTTTTTAATTATGTCCTCAATTTTTCTTAAGTAAATATAACTCGAGTATGATGCTACTCCTGCATTTAGAAACTTGAATTTATCATTTGCCAGCTTTTTATTCAATATTCCTACAATTGTATCTTTATAATCAAGACCAACTCCTTCAATAAAACTATCACCAATTAAAATTGAATATTCTTTATCCCTATCTAATGGTTGAGTGCTATCATCTCTAAATCCTAGATCATTAGTAAAGATTTGGTAAATATTGTCATCATATCGAGAGGTGAATTGAGCTTGTTTTTTAAATGTATAATTATAGTTTTTGTTGAATACTCTATTCTCAAAACTATCCTTATTCGCTTTTATAAGATCGTTCTCTAAAAACTTTAGCAAAAATAATTGTGAAAGTAGTAAATCAATTATTATTAAAAGAACAATAAAGTATAATTTTTTCATTAATTTCTTATAATATTTAGATAGCATTCAAAAAGTTACTTTGCTATAATTTAATAATGAGTACCTCATTTCAATCGAAAATACCTAATTCTTTGAATGAACATTGGATGCCATTTTCATCTAATAAAGATTTTAAGAAAAACCCTCGTATCATAGTAAAAGCAGAAGGCATTTATCTTCATACTCATGACGGAAACACTTTAATTGATGGTAGTTCTGGATTGTATTGTAACCCCCTTGGCCATGGGCGCAAAGAGATTATCGAAGCAATTAAAAATCAGTTAGAAAATTTAGATTACACAATGCCTTTCCAACAAGGTTATGGAGGTTCATTCGAATTAGCAACAATGATCGCTCAAAAAACTCCTGACGATTTAAATAGAATATTTTATACAATCTGCGGATCTACTGCAGTAGAAACAGCAATAAAGATCGCAGTGGCGTATTTTAGATCTATTGGTCAAAAGAACAGATTTAAATTTGTCGGAAGAGAAAGAGGCTATCATGGTATGAATATTGGAGCTTTAACAGTTGGAGGCATCCCAAATAATTCAAAAGAATTTAAAAATATTTTAATGCCAGGTGTAGAACACATGAGACATACTTTTTTACCTGAACATAAGTTTGTAAAAGGCCAACCTGATACAGGATCTGAGCTAGCAGATGATTTGGAGGTTATTGCTAAAAAATTAGGTGGTGAAAACATAGCTGCATGTATCGTTGAACCAATTGCAGGATCGACTGGTACTTTAATTCCTCCTAAAAATTATTTACAAAAGTTAAGAAAAATTTGTGACAAGCATGGTATACTTTTAATTTTTGATGAAGTCGTCACTGGTTGGGGAAGGACAGGGTCAGCTTTCGCAGCTCAAGAATTTGGTGTAACTCCTGATATTATAACAATGGCTAAAGCTACAACAAATGGGATTGTGCCTATGGGAGTAGTAGCAGTTAGAGAAAAAATTTATCAGTCAGTTATGGATGCTTCACCGGATGGAGCAGTCGAGTTATTTCATGGATACACTTATTCTGGAATTCCTGTAGCTGTATCAGCAGCTATTGCAGTTCAAAAAATATTTGAAAAAGAAGATATTTTCAACAGAGTAAAACAAATCTCAAAGTATTTTGAGGATGGATTGCACTCTCTAAAAGATCTAAATTGTATTGAAAGTATTCGTAATTATGGATTGTTAGGCGGCATAGACATAAAAATGAGAGACAAACCTGGTAAGGCCGGTTTCCAAGTGTACAAAGAATGCTACAAGGCTGGTTTAAATATAAAGCCAACAGGCGATGCTCTAATAATAGCCCCTCCTTTTATCTGTGAAAAAAAACACATTGATGAGATCGTCGAAAAATTAAGAACAGGCATTTCTAATTTCGCCAAATCTTAATTTATATTAAAACAATTTCTAATAATTTTTAATCATTTTGGGCCGAATCAGTGTTTCAACCCATTTTGCAACAATATTGTATTCAAAAAGCATTAGTTTTTTGATTAGATTAAATCACATGAGCACACACTATAAACTAGATGATCAAGCGCAAAAATTAAATAGCCAGAGCAAGGTAAAGCTTACTGACCTATTGTCTAGAATTAATGAAGAAAAAAAAATTGAAAGAAACAGAAATTTAGCCCTAAGCGTTGCTGCAGTTTCAGCTGTAACTGTATTTGGTATTATTCTTACTCTTTAAAATTAAAAAATTTCCGCAGTATTACTAAAAACTAAATTAATGATTTAGTTAATTAAATGTATTATAAAAAGTTTTCTGGCGAGGTAGCTCAGTTGGTTAGAGCACAGGACTCATAAGCCTGGGGTCGGCGGTTCGAATCCGCCCCTCGCTACCATTAAAGTTAGTATTATAAAATCTTGATCACCATATCTTAATCTTAATAATAATTTTTCTTTTCACCATAATTTTGATTATTTTAAAAAATCTTACCAATAGTAATTTTTAGCTTATCATCGTGAATTTTATTACTCTTTTTAAAAAAATATGATATTCAATTTAAAATTAAAATTTAATTAATGATTAAAATTCCTCAAATTACATTAATATTTTCTGAACTTTACAATAGATATAAGAAATTAGGCTTGGAAATTTACGGATGTTATAGCCCATATTTAAAAGTTAAAAAACCAAGCAATTATGTCGTAAAACAAAAACAACTAATGTGCACCTCTGGAGGAATAACTAATGATGAAATGTTTATAATGTATCCAATACTTTTAACCTTAAAACCAAAAAACATTTTGATAATAGGAAATGCATATGGCTTATCAACCTTATTTATTTCATTATCTTTAAAAAATTCAAAAGTTGTCGCTTTGGAAAAATATAGGACTAATGGTATTTCTTTTACAAAAAAATTACTAAAAGGAATGAAAAATAAGTATGTAATAAAAGGTTCTACCCCAGAAGATCTTGAAAAAATAATAAATAAATATTTTAATAATAAATTAGATATGGTTTTTGTGGATGCTGTTCATACAAACGATTACCAAACAAAAGAATTTTTAATTTATGAAAAATATTTGTCAAAATATTCAGTTGTTTTCTTTCACGACGTAATTTCATGTAATTTATTAAAAAGTTTTAATTTATTAAAAAAAAAATACAAAAATTATTCTTTTAAACTCTTAAATAAAAGTTCAAATGGAATTGCTATATGCACCAAAAAAAAATCCTCCAAAATATTAGAAAATTTTTTAAACTATTTTAGCACTGAAGAACTCAAAGCATCAAAATTTATAAAGTTTATAAACAATAAACACAAAAAAGGTAACACAGGCTACTTCACTCCCAAACATCCTCAACTGTAAATCTGCATTCAAATTTAAGATTTTATAATAACTTTAAAAAACTTTATTTATTACGACATAAAGAGCCAAAATATATTATTGTATTAAAATATATTCTATAATTTTAAGAAGTGAGTGAAAATGGTTATTAACCAGTCCTTAAAAGTCTGAAATTTGGCAATTGAACACTTAGCCTTTTCAGTATTACAAATACTTAAAATTATTTTTAAAATTTTCTAAACTAGGTAGATTTTTATCTTTATTTGAAATTATAAGATGTTTTCTCGGCCATTTAATTTTGAGTTTTTGGTCCATAACATTAACACCGCTTTCAAACTTTTTTTTATAATAATTAGTTAATTTATAATAAACAACATTCGTTTTTTCATAACTAAAATAAGCATGTGCAAATCCTTCAGGTATATATAAACCAAGACAATTTTTTTCAGACAAAACAATTTTAAAAACTTTTCCAAAAGTCTTTGAATTTTTTCTTAAGTCGATTACACAATCTAATATTTTTCCTTTTAATACATTTACATATTTTGCCTGCTGGAATTTATATTGAAAATGAAAGCCCCTGAGGGTATTTGATTTTGAGGTTGTACAATATTCGAAAATAAATTTTTTGTTTTTAAGAACTAAATTATTAAAAGTCTCTCTCAAACTGCCTCTTTTGTCTTTATTATTTTTTTGCTTAACTATTATTAAATCTTTAAACTTTGTTTTGATTAAATTCATTTTTTGGCTAATTTTTTAAATTTATCTAAATTCATATACATTTTAAGTGGCATCTGTTTTTTTGATTTTATCTTTTTAACTTTCTTATTATAACTTTTTGCAAAACTAAAAATAGTTTGGCTTTTTCCTCCAATGTTTATTACTCCTTTTTTATCAATCACCTTGAGAAAAAGTTTTACAAATTGATCATGAAATATAAAATTTGAAATAACATTACTAAATGCAGATTTATGAATGAAAGGTCTTTCAGTCATACATGCTCTAATTATAAGAGAATTTTTATACATTTGCACTGAAGCTTCTGCCCCGAGTTTTGACCAGCCATAATTATTCCATGGTAACAAAGCGTCATCTTCCTTATAGTTTCCTTTTTTCCCAGGGTAAACATAACTAGTCGAAAAAAAAATTAATTTAATGTTTTTTTCTGAACAGCTTTTAACTAAGTTTGCAGTTCCGATAATATTTAAATCAATACTTTTTTTTAACTTATTTTCATGTATTGACATAGGCCTAGATAAGCCAGCTAAATGTAAAACACAATCTGGTTTAAACTTATTAATATTTTTTTGAATTGATGATGTAGATTGTATATCTAACTTTTTTTTATCAAGAAAAGTAAATTTATACTTGCTCTTAGCTTTTTGGAGTTCTTTACCAAAACGTCCATTTCCTCCAGTAACAATTATCTTTTTTATCATAATAGACCAAGTCTTTTGGTGAAAAGTTTTTTTGAAATATTCTTAAAAAATTCTGGATTTTGTATATACCATTCTATTGTTTTTTCGATTCCTTCTTCAAAAGTGACTCTAGGCCTCCAATTAGTAGTTCTTTTTAATTTTTGACTATTCAAAGCGTACCTAAGATCGTGCCCTGGTCTATCTCTAACTAATTTAATTTTTACTTTTGAACCTATTTTAATTTTTCTTTTTTTAAATCTTTTTAAAATCGAATTTACCAAAAATAAATTATTACAATTAAAACCTGATCCAATATTATATTTTTCACCTTTTTTCCCTTTAAAAAATAACTTGATTAAAGCTTCACAATGATCGTCCACATAAATCCATTCCCTCGAATTTTTGCCTTTTGAGTAAATAGGCAAAGGCTTGTTTTGAATTATATTAAAGATCATTTTTGGAATAATTTTTTCAGGAAATTGTCTTGGACCATAATTATTTGAACAATTTGTAATAAGAGCATTTAATTTATATGTTTTTACGTATGAAGTTACTAGATGATCAGAGGAAGCTTTTGAGGCAGAGTAAGGTGAACTAGGATCATAAGTATACTTTTCGTTAGATCTTTTTGCTCCTTTAATATCTCCGTAAACTTCATCTGTAGATACGTGAATTAATTTTATTTTAGTTTTAATGGATTTAATTGCCTCTAATAAATTAAACACTCCTACAATGTTATTCTTTATAAAATTTGAGGAATCATCAATAGATCTATCTACATGAGTGTCTGCTGCTAAGTTAAATATTCCATGGGGTTTAAAATTTATTAAGATTTTTCTAAGCTTATTTCTATTATTAATATCAATCTTTTTAAAAATGTAATTTTTCTTAGAAATTCCACGTAAATTATACTTTTGAGCAGAATATGAAAAATTATCAATATTAAGAACTTTAAATTTTTTTTTAAGGAGTAACCTTACTAAATTACTGCCAATAAAACCGTAACCACCAGTAACAATAAATCTTTTCATTTGTAATTATTTATATTATTTATTTAATTAAGTATACTTTCTACCACAATGAGGCTTTTTTTTGATGCAAATCACCAAAGATAATTTGACCATAGTTATTGTAACTATAAAGAGTGAAAAAATAATTGATAATTGTTTACATTCTATAGATCCTGCAATTAAGAAAATAATCGTAGAAAATTCCTCTAATCATAAATTTACAAATGACATACAAAACAGATATGAGAATATAGAATGTTATATAACTGGTGAAAATTTAGGAATGGGGCAAGGAAATAATTTTGGAATTAAGAAAGTAAAAACAAGGTACGTAATGATATTAAATCCTGATACAATTTTAAAAAAGGATACTTTATCCAAAATCTTTCAAATTTCAGAAAATTTAAATTTTAGTATTTTAAGTCCACAAAGTGATAACAAGGAATATCCAAATTATAAAATTTTAAACAATAGAAAAAATAATGAAGTTAAAGAAAACTTATTTGAAGTAGATAGTGTTGATGGATACGCAATGATACTAGATTTATCTAAGTTTGATAATTATTATTTTGATGAAAAAATTTTTATGTATTTAGAAAATGATGATTTATGCATTAGAGCAAAAAAAAATAATCAAAGAATTTATGTATGTAAGCAAGCTTTAATTTCTCACCTAGGGGCTAAAACTGTTGATGATAAATACCAAAATGAAATTGAGCTTTCAAGAAATTGGCATTGGTGCTGGTCAAAATTTTATTTTAAAAAAAAACATTATGGATTCCCAAATGCATTATTAAGTTGTTTACCAGATTTTATTAAAGGTTGTTTAAAGTGCTTTTTATATTTTTTTATTAATGATAGAAAAAAACTTAAAATTTATATTTGTAGAGTATCAGGTTTCTATAATTCACTTTTGAACAAAAGATCCTGGTATAGACCAAGATTAGATTGATTTAACTATCTCAAAGTTATATTTTTTTAAAATGAGCAAAAAAGACAAAATTGTTATCACAGGAGGAGCCGGGTTTGTAGGAACGAATTTAATAAAGCTTTTTTTAAAAAAAACGACTTATAAAATAATAAGTATTGATGATTATTCTTCAGGTAGTAAAAAAAATCATATTAAAGATAAAAGAATTAAATATATAAATGGCTCGTCAAAAAATATTAATAAATTAATTAATAATCCTAAAGAAATTAAATCAATATTTCATTTCGGAGAATTTGCAAGAATTTACCAGAGCTTTCTTAAAATGAACCAATGTATAGACTCAAACACAATCGGATCTAATGCGGTTTTTAACTTTTGTCTAAAAAATAATATTAAATTAATTTATTCGGCTACCTCAGCTTCTTTAGGTAATAAAGGCAAAGATAAAAATTTATCTCCATATGCTTTTACAAAATCAAAAAATCTAGAACTTTTAGAAAATTTGAAAAAATGGTTTAAATTTAAATATGAAGTTATATACTTTTATAACGTCTACGGACCACACCAAATTTGTACAGGACAAATGTCTACAGTGATAGGTATTTTTGAAGATCATTATAAAAGAGGCAAATCCTTGCCAGTTGTAAAACCAGGCTCTCAAACAAGAAGATTTACTCATATCTTTGATACAGTGGAAGTTTGCTATTCTGCTTGGAAAAAAAATCTTTGTAGGCATTATAGTATTTCAAGTAAAAAATCTTACTCAATATTAAAAGTTGCAAAAATGTTTAAAACAAAAATAAAATTTTTACCTAGGAGAGCTGGAGAAAGATACGCTTCTGCTTTGACGAACAAAAACCTCTCAAATCAAATATTTAAATATTACGGTAAAATTAGTCTCAAAGCTTACATTAATGATTTTTTAAGAAATAATTAATGTCCAGGAAATTCAACAAGATTATGCGTTTCGTAACCTTTTTTCTGAAGTAATTTATTACCCGGTAGATCAAATAAGTTTATAACAAATATAAAACTCGCAACTTTACCTCCGGACAATTCTACAAGTTTAGCCGCTGCTTCTGCAGTACCTCCAGTTGCAATTAAGTCATCAATTATTAAAACTTTTTCATTCTTTGAAATCGAATCTTTATGTACTTCAATTGTCGCTTTACCGTATTCTAATTCGAAATCAATCGAATACGTATCAGCTGGCAGTTTATCTTTTTTCCTTAATAAGATAAAAGGCTTTCCCAAAACGTGGGAAACAGTTGAGGCAAAAATAAAGCCTCTTGATTCTATTGCTGCAACTTTATCAAATTCAATTTTTTTCGATATCTCAATAATCTTATTATTTGTATATTTAAAAGCCTCTGCATTTTTAATTAAGGTTGTAATATCTCTAAACAAAATACCTTTTTTTGGATAGTCTGGAATTGATCTGATATGTTTTTTTAAATCCATAATTTGCTTCAAGTTCTAACAAAAAAGCATTAATAATTAAATAATGAAAAAAAGAAAGCTTGGGATAATTGGCGGCAGTGGTTTGTATAAAATGGAAGGTTTTGAAAAAACCAACTGGAAAAAAATTAACACACCTTGGGGAAAACCCTCAGACGAAATACTTTTAGCAAAATTGGGAAAAGAGGAAATATGTTTTATTCCTAGACACTCAAGAGGGCATAAAATTAACCCAACAAATATCAATTTTAGGGCAAATATTGATGCATTCAAGCAATTAGGTATTACTGACATCATCTCAGTGTCTGCAGTAGGTTCTTTAAAAGAAAATTTAGAACCTGGTAAATTTGTTATTGTTGATCAATTTATTGATAGAACTTTTTCAAGAAAGAAAACATTCTTTGACGAAGAAATTGTTGCACATGTATCAATGGCAAAACCAACAAGTTATGGACTCTCAAAATGCTGCGAGTCAGCTTTGAAAAAATTGAATATTAGTTATAAAGTTGGAGGAACTTATATAGTCATGGAGGGTCCTCAATTCTCAACCAACGCGGAATCAAATTTATACAGATCTTGGGACGCAGATGTTATTGGTATGACAAACATGCCTGAAGCGAAGTTAGCAAGAGAGGCAGAAATCAGATATTGCACTGTTGCAATGGTAACTGATTACGACTGTTGGCATCCTGATCACGATGAGGTTGATGTGAGCATGGTAGTTAAAACTTTAATGAAAAATGCTTCTAACGCGCAAAATATGATTAAAGAAGTTATAAAAACATACAAAGATTTTTCTGTAGAAAAAGATCCAGCAAATAATTGTTTAGATGTGGCAATTATTACTGACCCAAAGTTGAGGACTAAAAAAACAATTAAAAAACTTAAAAACATAGCTGGAAGAGTTCTTAATAAGAAGTAATGAGGATAGAAAATAAAGTTTATCGAACTATTTGGTTTGAAAATAATATAGTCAAAATAATTGATCAAACAAAATTACCTCATAAATTTATAATTAAAGATTTAAAAACTGTAAAAGATGCAATTAATTCAATTAAAACAATGGAGGTTAGAGGAGCTCCTCTTATTGGCGCTACAGCTGCGTATGGTTTAGTTTTATCAATAATCGAAAAAAATGATTTACTTTTTCTTAAAAGTTCTAGTGAAGATTTAATAGCTTCAAGGCCAACAGCGATTAATCTTAAATGGGCAGTAGATAGAATGATGACAAAATTATCTGGTGTTAATGAAAAAGATATTCTTAAGATAGCAATTGATGAAGCAAAAGCTATTGTTGAGGAAGATGTTAATTTCTGCAGAAATATAGGGCTTAACGGTTTAAAAATTATTGAAGAAATTTATAATAAAAAAAAAGATACAGTTAATATTTTAACTCATTGTAATGCTGGTTGGTTAGCAACTATAGATTGGGGCACTGCAACATCCCCAATTTATCATGCTCATCAAAAAGGAATTAAAGTTCATGTTTGGGTTGATGAGACAAGACCTAGAAATCAAGGGGCTAATTTAACCTCATATGAATTGAATGAAGAGGGAATTCCAAATACCGTCATCACTGACAATGCTGGTGGTTTATTAATGCAAAGAGGTGAAGTAGATATGTGCATTGTTGGAACTGATAGAACATTATCTAACGGTGATGTGTGTAATAAAATTGGAACTTATCTAAAGGCTTTATCAGCTAAAGATAATAATATTCCTTTTTATGTAGCCTTGCCAAGCTCAACTATAGACTGGAGAATTCAAGATCATAAACAAATTCCTATCGAAGAAAGAAATTCAGAGGAGTTATCTCATGTTGAGGGTATTGATGAAAATAATGAAATTAAAAAAGTTAGAATTTACCCAAAAAAAAGCAAGTCATTAAACCTAGCCTTCGATGTTACGCCTGCTAAACTTATTTCCGGATTAATAACAGAAAAAGGAATTTGTGAAGCCTCAGAAAAAGGCTTGAAAGGTTTGTTCAAGTGAGCAAATTAAAAGCTGAAGTAATCAAATATTCTAAAAAATTAAATATAACTAATTTATCTGCTTTAAGGTCAGGTAATATTTCTGTAAGAGCCAAAGAAAAAGGAGTTGATGGATTTTACATTACTCCATCTGGAAGAGAATATGGTTCTCTTAAACCTAATGATATCGTCTTTGTTTCGCTTAAAGGTGTTTATGATAAAAAAAAGGGTAAACCATCGTCAGAGTGGAGATTTCATCAAGATATTTATGTGAATAAAAAAGAGGCTAAAGCTATAGTTCATGCTCACTCTACTTGTGCTACAGCTGTCTCTACTCATCAAAAAAGTATTCCAGCTTTTCACTACATGGTTGCAGTAGCAGGCGGGGAAGATATTAAGTGCAGCAAATACGCAACTTTTGGAACAAAGAATCTTTCAAGAAATATTATTAAAGCATTAAAAAATAGAACAGCATGTTTGATTGCTAATCACGGTCAGGTTGCTTTTGGAGGAAATTTAAAGAAGACTTTTGAACTTGCTCAAGAGATCGAAAATATTTGCCATCAATATATAAATGCCCTAAGAATTGGTATACCTAAGATTCTTTCAAAAAAAGAAATGAAAATTGTCTTAGGAAAATTTAAAAATTATAAAAAAGGGTAATTTTTATGATTAAAGTTGGTGAGCACATTACCATCGATTTTCTTGGTGTTAAAAAAGACTATTCAACCGAATTTTACGAAAAAATTATTTACAAAATAGCAAAAGCTGCAAAGGTAGAAATATTAAACGTTGCCTCTCACAAATTTGAACCACAGGGATTTACTTTAGTTGCTTTGTTGTCAGAAAGCCATTTTAGCTTTCATACCTTTCCTGAAAGAGGTGTAATAAGCTTCGATTTTTTTACATGTGGAAAAGTGAACCCTAAAGTTGCTCTTAAAATTTTAAGAAAAGAGATCGATCATCAAAGAGTTGTGACCAACGCCTTCGATCGAAGTAGCTTAGGTCTTTATGATGATATTTATAGCACTCCAGGTCAAAAGAAGTTCTATGTGGTTAAAGATGTCTTAGAAAAATTCACTTCTAAAGTCGGTCAATTTGTTGAAATAATGGACCTAGAAGAGTTTGGTCACGCATTGTTTATTGATCATGAAATTCAAGTAGCTGAAAAAGATGAAAAAATTTATAGCTCTAATTTTTTTAAATCCAGTTACGATTTGTGTAAAAAAAACAATAATGTTGCGATAATTGGCGGAGGTGATGGAGGTGTTGCTAGAGCCTGCTTAGAGAATAACTCTAACTACATCGATTGGTTTGAACTAGATCCTGAGATTGTAGATGTTTGCTATCGTCACTTACCAAAAGTTTGCTCAAAAGTTAAGAAAAGTAATAAAATTAAAACATTTTGGGGCGATGCATTCAAAAGTATAAAAGAAATAGAAGATTCAAAATACGATAAAATTTTTGTAGATTTAAATGATGATCAATATTGTATTGATTTAGCAAAAAAAAATATGAAAGGTTTAAAAAGAATTCTTAAAAAAGGTGGCGTGATAACTGCTCAAGTCGGAAGCCAGGATAAAAAACCTAAACAAGTTGATAACTGGTGTAAGGTTTTAGGAAAAAGCTTTGGAAACGTTAAATTATCTGGGGCTTATATTCCTAGTTTTGACTGTAAATGGAATTTTGCTTCATCTATAATGAAGTAATGTTTCGTGTTTCCTGTATTCAATTAAGATCAAATAACAATATTCATAGTAATTTAGATAAAACATCGAAACTTATAATTAAAGCAATAAAGCAAAAAACAGATTTCATCATTACTCCGGAAGTTTCATCACATTTCTCTTTAAATAAAAAGGAATTGCTAAAAGTTTGTACGTCAATGAAAAATGATATTTATCTAAATGGAATTAAAAAACTTGCGAAAAAATACAAGAAATGGATTTTGATAGGGTCTTTAATAATTAAGATTTCAAAAAATAAATTAGTTAATAGATCTGTTTTAATTGATAAAAGTGGGAGAATAAGAACCTACTATGATAAAATTCATATGTACGATGTTGTTTTAAGCAAAAAAGAAAAATATTTTGAATCAAAGAGTTTTTATCCGGGAAATGAAATAAAGACATTTAAGCTACCATGGGGAAAAATCGGATTAAGCATATGTTATGATCTTAGATTTCCAAATCTATATCGAAAATTATCTCAATCAGGTTCATTATTTTTATCTGTGCCTTCGGCTTTTACTGAAACCACAGGTAAGAAACATTGGCATTCATTATTGAAAGCTAGAGCTATAGAAAATTTTTGTTATATTTTTGCTCCAGCGCAAGGTGGAACACATTATAACGGTAGAAAAACTTTCGGACATTCATTAATAATTTCTCCAGATGGAGAAGTATTAAAAGAATTAAAGAAATCAGAAGGTGTGATCACAGCCTCCGTAGATCCTACTCTATCAAAAAATCTTAGATTAAGAATACCTAGTTTAAAAGGTTATTAACTATTCGTAGGACTTTACTTCTTTTATATTTGACCCTAGAGCATTGTTAATTGCTAATTTGATTTTTGCTCTTTCGTCATTAAACTTATAAACATTTCTGGCAAGTTCGATAAATTTTTTGTCAAATTTATTATTTTTTTCAGCTGATCTTTTTCCATCTTCTATATCCCAAAGTTTTAAATTTATATTTTTAAGATCATTCTTAAAGGTAATTATATTACTTGGATCATTAATCGATTTTTTTAAAGTTTCATTTAATGAATTTAGCTCTTTGTTCACCTCAACTAATTTTTCTTTATTACTTATTTTTTCTTTTTTAATTTCTAAAATGGTAATTTTATCTATTAATTCGCCTGCTGAGATTTCTGCCAATATTTTGTCCATTTTCTTGTCCATATTAATATTTGACTATATTAATCATTAAATATACTTCGAAATAATAATGTCAAATATATTAATAATAAAGCATGGATCTTTAGGTGATTTAATTCAAGCAAATGGAGCAATCAAAGATATAAAAAAATTTTACAAAAATAGAAAAGTTTTTTTACTTACAGCCCAGCCTTATGCAATTTTTATGTCGGAATGCCCTTATTTAGATGGCGTTATAATAGATAAAAGATTACCTAGGTGGAATTTATTTTATTTAAAAAATCTTAAAAACAATCTAGCAAAATATAATTTTACAAAAATTTATGATTTACAAAATTCAAGCAGAACAAAATTTTATAAAAGATTTATTTTAAAAAATGTTGAGTGGTCATCCACTGAAACTTCCTTAGAGCCAGGTCAAAAAAAGAGTGATTTCGATAAAGACCCTGTTCTTGATAGAATGGAAATTCAATTAAAAAAAAGTGGTATACAAACTGAATTTGTAAAAAATATAGACTTGAGTTGGGCTATATCAGATATCTCCAGGTTAAAAAAACAATATGCGAATAATGACTACATTTTATTATTTCCTTTTTGTTCAAAAAAACTTCCTAAAAAAAAATGGCCTTTTTTCAAAGATTTAATTTTACGACTAAAACAAGATTATAAAAATAAATATCCAATTCTTTTAGCTCCAGGACCAGATGAAATTGACGAAGCTAATGAGTTGAATGCTAAAGTTGTTTTAGATAATAATCA
Source organism: uncultured Pelagibacteraceae bacterium (assembly GCA_902630665.1). Lineage (GTDB taxonomy): Bacteria > Pseudomonadota > Alphaproteobacteria > Pelagibacterales > Pelagibacteraceae > Pelagilacustribacter. The sequence goes on along the minus strand of CACOVP010000001.1, from coordinate 24,677 downwards.
GCCAATTAATATTAAAACTCTAATATCTTTAATAAGTAAAGCTAAATTTATTATTGCAAATGATACGGGACCTGCTCATATAGCCTCACATTTAGATAAAGTAGGAATTGTACTTTTTGGAAGCCATACGACCGCAAAGAAGGTGAGTATCGAAAATTTTAATTTTAAAGCAATTAGTGTTGAAAATCTAAATAATTTAACAGTAGAAACTGTTTTAGAAAAAGTAAAATCTAAATTAAATTAATATAATTCTTGATAATTTTATTCCAAGCAAAGCCTTTAGAAAATTCAAAAGCATTAGCACCGAGTTCTTTATATTTTTCGTTTGATAAAATTTTTAAGAGTGTATCGTAAATAGCATTTAAATCATTTCCATTACAAAGATATCCCGTTACACCAGATTTTATTGCATCTCCTTCACCGCCATATATTCCTCCAATAGACGGCTTCCCGTAGGATGCAGCTTCAATATAAGTAATACCAAATCCTTCAACAGATTTTTTATAAACAACTGAAGGCATTACGAATACATCTGATTGTTCAAGTAAACCAACTTTTTCTTGTTCTGTAGAGCTAAAAATTAATTCGACATTTTTTTCTAAACCTAATTCTTTTCTTAATTTCTCAAGATTTTTTCTTTCATCCCCATCACCAATTGATACATATTTTAAATTTGGAAATTTTGGTAAAAGATTTTTAATTGACATTAAAATATTTTGATGGCTTTTACGACCATCTAATCTAGAAATAGTAATTAACTTTGGTGAAGCATTAGCATAAATATTTTTAGAAAATTGTTTTGCTATTTCACTAACATCAATAGGATAGTTACAACCAGGATTGATGACATGAATGTCTTTTATTCCAAGTTTAAAACCTAATTCTTTAGTAAATCTTGAATTTGCAATTACAAAATCTGCTTTTCCTAAAGATTTTAAAACTCTTTTATTTAAAGAAGAACCAACAGGATGATTTATTTCCTTAGAGTGAATTAAACAGAAAGATTTCGTTTTCTTAAGAATTTCCAAATCAATATTTTCAATACTTTTCCAATGATCAAAAAAACATGCACGTATTTGATTTTGTTTAATAAAATCCTTTACTAAATTAGCTTTTCTATACTTTCTAAATATTTTAAAACCTGAAATTCTTTCTATATTTAATTTCGAATTTTGATCATATTCAATAGCATTCTCATGGTTGTCCGCAAAAACCTTGACTGGACCATGATTTGTAAGAGCATTAGATAAACCTTCCATTAGGTTTTGCATTCCACCAAGTTCAGGAGGAAAATTTCTTGTAGAAACTAAAAACATTAATTAAACCACTTTATATTACATCCCATACTAGGAATTTGCTCTTTTGGACCAGCTTGTGTTTCAGAAATCATTTTCATCGCTATTTTTAAATCACTATCTCCACCTGCAACAGGTTTTAAATCTTTAAGCTCTCTAAATCTTCCTCGATACTGAAGCCTTAATTCCTTATTGTATCCAAAGAAATCAGGTGTACAAACGGCACCGTACTTCCTTGCAATCTCTTGTGTTTCATCTATTAAATAATTTATCTCTCCAAAATTATTTGTTTTTGCAAATTTAATCATATTATCGAAAGAGTCTTCAGGATAATTTTTAGTATCATTAGACATAATTGCGACAGAGTTAATCCCATCTTTTTTTAATTCATTACAATCTTTTACTAAATCACGAATAATCGCTTTTACGTAAGGACAGTGATTACAAATAAACATTATCAGTAATGCCTTTTCACCTTTTACATCATTTAAAGAAATTAGTTTATTTTCTAACGATTTTAGTTTGAAATCCTCAGCTTTTTTTCCAAAATCGCAAACTGGTGTCTTTGTTAAAGCCATAATATATTATAAGATAATTAGTAATACATTACAGCAAATTTATGATTTATGATGTTAACGGCCACACTCCTAAAATGGATCCAGACAGCTGGGTAGCTTCTAATGCAGTTATCATTGGAAGAGTTGAATTAAAAAAGAATTCTAATATTTGGTTTAATGCAACTTTAAGAGGTGATTTAGAACCAATTATTATTGGCGAGGGTTCGAACATCCAAGATGGTAGCGTAATACACACAGACCCAGGGTGTCCAACTATTGTAGGCAAGGGAGTTACAGTAGGTCATATGGTTATGCTTCATGGATGTGAAATTTCAGATGATTGTATTATAGGAATAGGCTCAACTATTTTAAACAAAGCAAAGATTGGAAAAAATTGTATTATCGGAGCAAATTCATTAGTAACAGAAAATAAAGTTATTCCAGATAGATCACTAGTTCTAGGAAGCCCTGGTAAAGTAGTTAGACAAGTTACTGATGAAGAAATAGAACACATTAAAGAAAATGCCAGAAACTATGTTGAAAATATTAAAAAATATAAGAAATAGTTTTTTATTATTTTTTTCATTACTTATTTTTAATAATTCTTTAGCAAAAGAAATCACTAATCTTTCTTGGACAAAAAGTGTTTATGTAGGAAAAAAGCTTTCTAATTTTAAAGAAACAGTTTCTTCTCCTGCTTTAGGTAATAAAGCTTGGAAGATCACCTTGTTACCAAAAGATTGTGGAAGAGATAAAGAGGGAGATTACTCAGATTGCAATAATAATGGCAGAGATCCTGTGGTTGGACATGGAGGTGGAGACAGAGCAAGAAGTGAATATTATAGTGATAAAAAATTTATTGGCGAGAAGTGGCATTCAGTTAGTATTTTTATTCCTAATAATTTTAAAAGTGTAGAGCCTGTTAGTACCTCTTTTTTTCAAATTTATGAGAGAAAAGAAGGTCCAAGGATGATGTTAAGAACAAAATATGGGTTTGTAGAACCGCGATATTACCCAGTTAATGGAATGGATTCTGCTGGAGTAAGACACAAAAATCTTAAGATTGATGATATGAGAGGAAAATGGACAACATTAATATTTCATACAAAAATGTCAAAAAACCCTAACAAAGGTTTTATTAAAATGTATGTCAACAACACTCTTTACAACGTTTTTGAAGGACGAACTAGTTTCGGTGGAGAACATTATAGTAAATTTGGAATTTATCATAGTTGGATTAGCAGATGGAACGATAAAGTGAAAGGAGAATACCCTAAACAGATTATATATTACGATAATCTTTTTAGGACAAATAAAAAAGAGAAATTATTGAAACTTATTCAAGATTACTAAGGGACTAACCAAGTAAATTTTTTAGAACCATTTAAATCAATTAAAGCTCTTCGATGACCTTTGGCTGCCAAATAAAGCCATTCAATAGTTTTAATGTTGCATCTTATGACACAAAAGTTTTTATAACCGGCTTCGCTTTCTTCTTTAGTAAAATCAAAATTATCAAACTTATTATCTAACCCAGAGGTCGGTTTTTCAGATTCTGTTCCAGGTCCATTAGTAACCAAGTAACATTTTCTACTGATATGGCCAGTTTTTTCCCAAGACTCTTTTGTAACATCATTATTATAATTTACTTCACATTCAGCCTTTACTCTAAGTTGTATTTTTTCTTCTTTACCATAAAATAAAACAGAGCATTTAGGATTTTTTTTTATTTTTTCAATTTTTGACGATCTAATATCACTATGGTATTGAATAAAATTATTTTGTTGATCTGCTTTTCTAAGAACTACAACTCTACCATCAAGATCTTTATCAGTTCCGCAAATAAAAACTGGAGTTCTGAATTCTGAGGATCTATCTTTGACAGCTTTTGAAAATAAATCCCAGATTTTTTTTTCAATCTCTTTTGAATCTTCGTAGTAACTTACTGTTTCTGACACGATTTATTTTCTAAATCTTTTGATTAAACTTGAAGTATCCCACCTTTGACCACCCATTTTTTGTACTTCAGCATAATATTCATCAATTATTTTTGTGATAGGTAAAGGTGAATTATTTTTTTTAGCTTCGTCCATCGCTATTTTTAAATCTTTTCTCATCCAATCAACTGCAAAACCATAATCAAATTTATCTTCAATCATTGTTTTATGTCTATTTTCCATTTGCCAAGATTGAGCTGCACCTTTTGAAATTACTTCAATCACATCATGCATATTTAATCCTGCATTCATTCCAAAATTTATTGCTTCAGATAATCCTTGTACTAAACCTGCAATACAAATTTGGTTTACCATCTTAGTTAACTGACCACTTCCTGATGGACCGAGAAGTTTAATTTTTTTACTATAGCAATCAATAACTGGTTCAGCCTTTTTATAAGGAGCTTCATCTCCTCCAACCATCACTGTTAAAACTCCACCTTCAGCGCCCGCTTGTCCACCTGAAATTGGTGCATCCAAGAAATCAAAACCTTTTGATTTTGCTTCTTTGTAAAGTTCTCTGGCGATATTTGCAGATGCAGTAGTATTATCTACGTAGATCGCACCTTTTTTTGCAGTTTTAAATAAACCTTTGTCACCTAAAGTCACCTCTCTTAAATCATTATCGTTTCCGACACATGTAAAAATAAAATCACAGTCTTTTGCAGCATCCATTGGAGTATCTGCTGTATTACCTTTGTATTCTTTTACCCATTTTTCTGCTTTAGCTTTAGTTCGGTTAAAAACTGTTACATCGTGACCAGCTTTTGATATATAACCTGCCATAGGGTATCCCATAACACCCAAACCTATGAAAGCAACTTTACAAGACATAAATGATTAACCTCTCAATAAATAAAAAAGTAATTATATTTGGATTCATATTTACATTTTTTTCAAGTTTTGGACAGAGTTTTTTTTTGGGATTGTTTAACGCACCAATTAGAAATGAATTAGGTATTACTCATGGACAATTTGGAAATATTTACGCTACTGCAACAATATTTTCTAGTCTTTTACTTATATGGGTTGGAAAGAAAATCGATGAATATCAAATAATTTATTATTCTTTTTTTGTTATTCTATTATTATTTTTTTCATCTTTATTTTTTTCTTTCATCAATAGTATTATTTTTTTATCAATCGGTATATTTTTAATGAGATTTTCTGGCCAAGGTTTAATGAGCCATACATCTACAACTACAATCTCAAGATTTTTTGAAAAGTCTAGGGGGAAAGCTCTAAGTACAATTTGGTTTGGATTATCATCTGCAGAATTTATTTTACCAGTATTAATAACTTATCTATTTGTAATTTATTCTTGGAGATCAGTTTGGCAAGGAATAGCAATTATTATAATTATATTTTTGCCATTTGTTGTTTTGAATACCATCAAAAAAATCAAATTAGACTCTAGAGAAAAAGATTTGAATCCTAAAAAAAATTTTAAAATTAAAAGCTGGAGAAGAAGAGAGGTAATTAAAGATTATAGATTTTATATTGTCTCACTTAATATGCTTGCAATGCCTTGGATAGCCACTGGAGTATTTGTGTATCAGTCATTTATTTCAGACTCAAAAATGTGGAATATTTACACAATACCAAAAGCATTTATGGTCTATTCATTAGCTTCAATTATAACTTTATTCTTCTCGGGTTTTTTAGTCGATAAATTTACAAGTAGAAAATTAATTCCAATTATGAACATACCTCTTTTAATTTCAATGTTTGTACTATTTTATTATCAACATGAAATTTCGGCGTTTATTTTTCTAGGTTTGGTGGGTATTTCAAATGGGTTAGCTAACGTGCTTGGGTCATCTACTTGGGCTGAAATATATGGAGTAAAATTTATTGGATCTATCAAAGCTTTGACCACAGCTTTTATGGTGTTTTCAACTGCTTTTGGAACAGCAGTATTTGGCTTAATGATCGACAATGGTTTTTCAATTGAAAATGTTGCTTTTGTATCTGGCATATACATAGTTATTTCGTTATTTCTTTTAATATTAATAAGAAATAAGCTTGAACCTATTAAGCTTAGAAAATAATTGATTTCTTAAGATTATTTGAATATATACTCTGCATCATGGCAAGAATTACTGTAGAAGATTGTTTAGAAAAAGTTGATAATCAATACGATCTAGTATTATTAGCAAAAGAAAGAACTGTTCAGTTAAATGCTGGTGCTCCAATGTTAGTTGAAGAGGATAATGACAAACGAACAATTATCTCATTAAGAGAAATTGGAGATGGAAAAATAGATGTCAAGGAAGTTGAAGCTAGCGCGATAAAAAGATTAAGAAAAGAGCCAGACGAAACAGAGGAACAAGAAGAAATCGAAGAGGAAACTAACGATGATTTTGAAAATTTATATAAAGGACAAGTTTCTAAGAGCGGTGTAGCTATATTACCTTCAAAAAGAACAAGAAGAATTCCAGAGGTAAAAAAACCAAGCTTAGCTGACGAAGCTCTCTCAGAATTAAAAGCAGAGCAGCCAGAAATAAAAGAAGAAAACTTAGATAAAGAGGAAGCTCCTCTTGAACTAAGTGAAGAAGCTCCAGTAGAAGAAGAAAACAAATCAGAGTAAATTATGAAAAAAACTGTTTCAGTTGCACCTATGATGGATTGCACTGATAAACACGAAATTTATTTTCTAAGTCTTATAAGTAAAAATGTACACTTGTACACCGAGATGATTGTTGCAAATGCAATTATTAGAGGGCACAGATCAAAACTACTTTCTTTTAAAAAGATAAATAATCCAGTAACTCTTCAAGTTGGGGGATCAAATCCAAACGAGCTAGCCGAAGCATGTAAGATTTCTGAAGACTATGGATATAAAGAGATAAATTTAAACTTAGGTTGTCCAAGTAAAAAAGTACAAAAAAATAAATTTGGTGCATGTCTGATGCAGGAACCAGACCTTGTAGCTAAATGTATTGAGGCCATGACTAAAGCAACTAAATTGCCTGTAACCATTAAAACAAGAATTGGTTACAACGATGTTGAAAATTTTGAATTTTTAAAATCTTTTATTCAAACAACTAAAGATGCGGGTTCAAAAAAATTTATAATTCATGCAAGAAAAGCTCTACTCAAAAAACTCACTCCAAAAGAAAATTTAAATATTCCACCTTTAAAATATGACTTTGTTTATAAATTAAAAGATTGTTTTAAAAAAGATGAAATAATTATTAATGGGGGTGTAAAAACAGTTGAGGAAATAAAAAATCATTTGAACAAAGTTGATGGCGTGATGATTGGTAGAGCTGTTTACCACTCACCTTATTTTTTGGCAGAAATAGAAAAAGAAATTTTTAAAAATGAGAATGTACCAACAAGAACAGAAGTTATGGAAAATCTAATTCCTTACATACAAGAGCAAACATCAAAAGGCGTTCAATTAAATCATATTATGAGACACACTGTAGGATTATTTCACGGACAAAATGGTTCCAAAATATGGAAACAATATCTTTCTAAAAATATGTGTATAAGAGATGCTGATTTACAGAAAGTAAATCATATAATGGATCAAGTTAGAAAAACCAATCCAGTTTCTTTAGAGAGATAATTTTGGAAGCTCTTCCCCAATCACAAATAGTTTATTTAGTTTTAATTATGATCGGAACAGCAATACCTGCAGGGTTTGCTGCTGGTTTGTTTGGAATTGGAGGAGGACTCATTACCGTTCCAATTTTGTTTTATATATTTAGTACCACAGGGATTGAAACAGCGTACGTCATGCATTTAGCAGTAGGAACCTCTTTTGGAATAATTATACCAACTTCTACTGTATCTGTTTTAACTCATCATCAGCATAAAGCCGTTGACTTTAACATTGTAAAAGGTTTTGGTTTTTTTGTTGCAACAGGAGTAATTCTTGGGACTATATTTGCTGCAAGTTTAGAGACAAAACCTTTAATTTTGTTTTTTACTATTGTTGTATACATTCTCGCTTTCTATTTATTATTTTTGAAAGAAAAAGAGACAAACATAGAAATTAAAATGGGATTATTATCAAAAGCAGCCTCAGGTATTGTTAGTGGTTTCATTTCAGCACCAATGGGTATAGGAGGTGCGGTAATGAATGTCCCAATTTTAAAATTTTTTGGCTACCCAATTAATAAAGCTATTGGTAGTGCTGCAGCTATTGGATTTATTATTGCTTTATTTGGTGCTGTAGGTTTTTTAATTTCTGGATCATATTTAAAAACTGATATTCCTATGAGCGTTGGATTTTTAAATATACCTGCGTTCTTAGTTTTTTTCCCCATAACTGCTTTCATGGCTAGGCTAGGAGCAATGGTTAGTCATAGAATCGATAAAATGAAGATGACTAAATACTTTGGGTTATTTTTAATAGTAATTGGTACTAGATTTTTATATGAATATTTTAAACTTTAAATTTTTTGATCGTATTCCCCAATTTTACCAGTCTTTTGAAGTAAAGTGTCTATAAATTCAAAAATCTTTTTCTTTCTGCTATCTGATGTTGTGCTTTCCGTAACTATTACTAATGAAGGCTTATTTGATGAAGCTCTTATTAGTCCCCACGATCCATCTTCTAAAGAGAATCTTACTCCGTTCACAGTTAATATATCGGTAATGGATTGACCATCTATTTTAGTATTTTTTCGTTTTAAGTCTTGAACTTCTTTGACAATTATTTCAACGACTTTATATTTTTCTTCATCTTTACAAAAAGGAGCCATAGTTGGAGTTTGATAAGTAATTGGCAATTCTTTAATAATATCACTCATCTTTCTATTTTGATTTACTAAAAGATGACATACTTGGATTGCTGAATTAATACCGTCATCAAAACCATAGCCAAAAGGTTTATTAAAAAAGAAATGTCCACTTTTTTCAAAACCTGCAAGAGCTTTTTCAGTATTTACTTTTCTTTTAATGTGAGAATGTCCTGTTTTCCAATAAACTGTTTTACATTTATTTTTTGTAAGAACCTTATCATTTGCGAAAAGACCAGTAGATTTAACATCTACAATAAACTTTGAATTTTTGTGAGATGCAGATAGATTTCGAGCGATTATTAAACCTATCTTATCCGAAAATATTTCGTTTCCTAGATTATCTATAACACCGCATCTATCTCCATCTCCATCAAAACCAAAACCTATGTCAGCTTCATTATCTTTTACTGATTTAGAAATAGCATGGAGCATTTTAAGATCCTCTGGATTTGGATTATACTTTGGAAATGACCAATCTAATTTACAATCTAATTCTATTACTTCACAACCTATTCCTTTTAAAATAACTGGTGCAAAAACTCCAGCGGTTCCATTTCCACAAGCAACAACAGCTTTAATTTTCCTATTTATTTTATTCTTTTTAATTAAATCTTGTATGTATATATTTTTAAATTCTTCTATTTTTTTTATATTTCCTTTTCCTGACTTGAATTTGTTATTGAGAGTTATGTCCTTTAATTCAGACATTTCTTCAGGCGCATGTGTTAAACCTTTTCTGATACCCATCTTTACTCCAGTCCAGCCATTTTCATTGTGACTAGCAGTTACCATAGCAATAGCATCGGAGTTTAAATTAAACTGAGCAAAGTAAACCATCGGAGAAAGAGATAAACCTACATCTTCAACATGACACCCTGTTGAAATCAAACCTTCAGTTAAAGCTGTTTTGATTTTCTCACTGTATGATCTATAATCATGACCAACTACTACCCTTGGATTATTTTTTTTGGTGTGGCTGATTATTTGAGTTCCAAGACCTTTACCTAAATTAGTGATTCCCTCAATATCGATGTCTTTTTCAAAAATCCATCTAGCGTCATACTCTCTAAAACCGTTTGGATTGATTTTCATTATTAATAAATACTAGAGAATACAGGTATTTGTTATTAAATGTTTATTAACAAAACTTTCCACTTGCAAAATTAATCAGATGTTCTTATAATGTTCTATTGATTTCGATGTTATATAGTATATTAACATATTTGCAACACAACATGTAGTTGTTTTGTTAACAAATCGAGTAAAAACAAGGAAAATATGAATAAAAGTGTATCATTGGCAATAGAGAAAGCTGTCGGCTCAATAAGCCAAAAAAACCAAAACGAACTAAAGAATAACGGACCTAAAAAGCCTGACTTGTTCTCTTTATCTGGAGAGACAGAATTATTTCAAAATGAGAAAGGTATCACTATCAAGATTGATAGATCGAGAGATGAAAATTTAACTGATTTTGGAAGAGCTACACTTACAGACAGATATTTAGGTCAGAACGAAAGCTTTCAAGATTTATTTGCAAGAGTAGCAAGCGTTTACGCTGATGATAATTTACATGCACAGAGAATTTACAATTATATAAGTAACTTATGGTTCATGCCTGCAACACCTGTCTTATCAAATGGCGGCACAGAGAGAGGGCTACCAATTTCATGTTTTTTAAATGAAGCTAGCGACAGTCTAGAAGGAATTACAAATCTTTGGGAAGAAAACGTTTGGCTTGCAGCAAGAGGCGGTGGTATTGGAAGTTATTGGGGAAACCTAAGATCAATTGGAGAAAAAATTGGAAAAGTTGGAAAAACTTCTGGAATAATTCCATTCATCAAAGTTATGGACTCTTTAACTTTGGCAATAAGTCAAGGCTCCTTAAGAAGAGGTTCAGCTGCTTGTTATTTACAAATTGATCATCCTGAAATTGAAGAGTTTATTGAAATGAGAAGACCTACTGGCGGAGATGTGAATAGAAGATCACTAAATTTACATCATGGAGTTTTAGTAACAGATGAATTCATGAGAGCAGTAGAGACAGATGGTCAATGGGCATTGAGAAGTCCTTATGATGGATCTGTTCAACAGTCTATACCAGCAAGAAATCTATGGATAAGATTATTAACTGCAAGAATTGAAACAGGTGAGCCTTATATTGTGTATATTGATACAGTCAACAGACAAATCCCTCAACATCACAAGCTTGCCGGATTAAAAGTTAAAACATCTAATCTTTGCAGTGAAATTACATTACCAACTGGAGTAGATAATGAAGGAAATCAAAGAACAGCTGTTTGTTGTTTATCCTCGTTAAATCTAGACACCTACGATCAATGGAAAGATGATCCGCAATTTGTTGAAGACGTAATGAGATTTTTAGACAATGTTATGACTGATTTTATCAATAGAGCTCCAGATGAATTTGCTCATGCAAAATACTCAGCAATGAGAGAGAGAAGTGTTGGTTTAGGAGTTATGGGATTACATTCGTACTTCCAACAAAAAAACATTCCTTTTGGATCAGTAATGAGCAAAGTTTGGAATAAAAAAATATTCCAAAATATTCAAGAAAAAGTTGATGAAGCCTCAAAGACTTTAGCTGATGAAAGAGGCGCATGCCCTGATGCAGCAGAATATGGAATGAAGGAAAGATTTTCAAACAAAACTGCAATAGCTCCAACAGCTTCTATTTCAATCATTTGTGGTGGGTCTTCACCGGGGATAGAACCTATAGCTGCTAATAGCTATACGCATAAAACTCTTTCAGGTTCATTTAATGTTAGAAATAAATACCTAAAAAAAATACTTCAAAAATACAATAAGGATACAGACGAAGTTTGGTCAAGCATTACTACCAATCAAGGATCAGTATCTCATTTAAGTTTTTTAACTGCAAACGAAAAAGACACTTTTAAAACTGCTTTTGAAATCGATCAAAGATGGATCGTTGAGTTAGGCGCAGATAGAACGCCTCACATATCACAAGCACAATCAGTAAATATTTTCGTGCCCGCAGATATACATAAAAAAGAACTTCACAATATTCATTTTCAAGCGTGGAAAAAAGGTTTGAAAAGCCTTTATTACTGTAGATCCAAATCAATCCAGAGAGCTGAAAATGTAAACAATGGATCTTCAACAGATGTGACAAAAAATGTTTACTCTGGAAAACAAGAATCAAATAATAAAAGCAATAACTATGAGGAGTGTTTATCATGTCAGTAGCAGAAAAAACTAAACCAACAATTATTCAACCAAATAAGATGGGCTTATTAGTAGAAAACCCAGTTTACAAGCCATTTAGATATCCATGGTGTTACGATGCCTGGTTAACTCAACAAAGAATTCATTGGCTACCAGAAGAAGTGCCATTAGGGGACGACGTAAGAGATTGGCAAAAAAATCTTTCAGTGGAAGAAAAAAATCTTTTAACTCACATTTTTAGATTTTTTACGCAAGCAGATGTTGAGGTGAACAACTGTTACTTAAGACACTACACAACAGTGTTTAAACCTACAGAAGTTTTAATGATGATGACTGCCTTTGCAGCAATGGAAACAGTTCATATTGCTGCTTATTCACATCTATTAGATACTATCGGAATGCCAGAGACAGAGTACTCAGCTTTTTTACAGTACAAAGAAATGAAAGATAAGTACGATTACATGCAAGGCTTTGATGTTAAATCTAAACATAACATCGCAATGACAATGGCAGTATTTTCAGCATTCACCGAAGGCTTGCAACTATTTGCAAGCTTTGCAATTTTATTAAACTTCCCAAGATTTAATAAGATGAAAGGAATGGGGCAAATAGTGACCTGGTCAGTTAGAGATGAAACTTTGCACTGCAACTCTATGATTAGACTTTTTAGAGATTTTATTAAAGAAGAACCGCAAATTTGGAATGATAAATTAAAAAATGAAATCTATGAAGCTTGCAAAACAATTGTTCACCATGAAGATGCATTTATCGATCTTGCTTTTCAAATGGGCCCGATGCAGGGTTTAACAGCTGATGAAGTTAAACAGTATATTAGATTTATTGGTAACAGGAGATTAGAGCAACTAGGTTTAAACCCAATATACGACGTTAAGAAAAATCCATTAACATGGTTAGACACAATGCTTAACGGAGTGGAGCACATGAACTTCTTTGAAGGAAGAGCTACAGAATATTCTAAAGCTTCGACACAAGGAACATGGGGCGAGGTTTTTGCTTAATATTTGCAGCTTAAATATAAAAGTTATTGGAGAAAATCTGGCTTAAAAGGAAAATGGGGGAGCATTTTTCTTAAAAGACTCTCAATTTACAATCCGAAAAATGTTCTAGAGATAGGTGTTTTTTGTGGCGTGACTGCAAAAAATATCTGTGATTTTTTATATAGATCAAACGGAGATAAATTTTCTTATACGGGTATAGATTTGTTTGGCACTGATCAAAAAGATAAAAGAGATGAGATTAAACCTAATTTTTTAAAAAATCAGAAATTTTCTAATCCATTAAAAAATATTTATTATAATTATATTCTAAAAGAAAATTTAAATTCAATTGAGAGTGTTCAAAAACTCCTGCAAGAATATAGCCAAAACATAAAGTTAATCGCTGGTGATACAAATAAGGTTTTAAAAGAAATAGATTTTCAAAAAATCGATTTCGTATTCCTTGATGGGGGACATAGTTACGAAACTGTAACTAATGATCTCATGATTTTATATGGAGGTATGAAAGATCAGAAGAAAGTTATTCTATGTGATGATTATGGTAAAGAAAGTTATATTGCAGAAGTAGAAAAAGCAATTAACGATTTCACCAATAAAAATAATCTTAAATTAAATTTAATAGAAAATAGGTTTGCAGAAATAATTACTTAACAACCCTTAAATGATGCGTATATACTCTGTAAAAGTTCAGAGTACATATCCTTACCTTTATCTAAAGTTGCACCTAAAGGATCTAAAACACCAGTTTTAATTTTAGTGTCTTTCGCTATTGATTTAATAATTGCCGGATTGAATTGAGGTTCTGAAAAAAGACAATTTACTTTTTCATGTTCTATAACCTCTCTGATTTCAGATAATTGTTCAGCACCCGGTAAGACATCTGGAGTTACTGTTAAAGCTCCAAGAACTTTAATACCAAATCTATTTTCAAAATATTGGTAAGCATCGTGGAAAACAACAAATCTTAAATTACCTTTAAGATCGCTTTTAATATTTTTTGTTAAATTATCTAATTCAGACTGAGCTTTTTTAGAATTAGCTTTATATTTTGAGCTGTTATCTGGATCTAATTTAACTAATTGATTTTCGATTTCTTTAACAATTACTTTAGCGTTCATGGGATCTAGCCAAACATGTGGATCGTGTTCTCCGTGAGCATGTCCTTCATGCCCGTGATCATCATGTTCAGCTTTTTTATGACCGTGATCGTCGTGTTTTTTCTCTTTATGTCCATGTCCGTGATCGTCATGTTTCTTTTCTTTATGACCGTGTCCGTGATCGTCATGGCCTTCAAATATGTTTTTTTCTCTAAATTTAAGTTTTTTAATTCCACTCAATTCCATTATTTCAATATTTACTGCTTTCTTAGCAATGGTGTTTAATGGTTTTTCTAGGAAAGCCTCTAAATCTTCACCAACCCAAATTATTAGATCTGCATTTTCAATCATTTTTGCATGAGAGGGTTTTAAACTAAATCCATGGGGAGAATTGTAACCATCAACTATTACATCAGGTTTTCCAACACCATCCATAACGAAACTTACCAAGGAATGTATTGGCTTAATTGATGCTACAACTTTCACTTCAGCTTTTGATACTGAAAAAGTTGTTAAAAATGCAATGAATACAGATAAAATTAATTTAAGTATTTTATTCATAATATGTTATAAAGTAACAAACTGTTATAATATAACATTTATTATTGCAAGGATTATTATTGTGAATAAATTAAATTTAGAGACATTAATTAAAGTAGACAATGTTGGCCTATTTAAAAACGATAAATGGCTAGTAAAGGGAGTTTCCTTAGAAGTAAAAAGGGGGGAAATCGTTACATTAATTGGACCCAATGGATCAGGAAAAACAACAACGGCAAAAATTGCTCTTGGTATTTACAAGAACATAGAAGGAAAAGTTTTAAAATTTACAGAAAAAGTTGGCTACGTACCTCAAAAAATCTCGATTGATTGGACTTTACCGATAAGAGTAGTTGATTTTATGTTACTTACACAAAATCTAAGCAATGAAGAAATAGTAAATGCTTTAAAATTGACTGGAGTTGAACATCTTAAAAATAATAATTTAAGTAATTTATCTGGAGGTGAATTTCAAAGAGTTTTAATTGCAAGAGCTATTGCAAAAAATCCCGATCTTTTAGTGTTAGATGAACCAGTTCAAGGTGTAGATTTTAAAGGTGAAATCTCTCTTTACGAATTAATAAAAGAAATCTCAGAAAAGGTTAATTGTGGAATTTTATTAATATCTCACGACTTACATGTTGTTATGTCTTCTACAGATTATGTAGTTTGTCTTAACGGACACGTTTGTTGCTCTGGTACACCACAATCTGTAGCTAATAACAATAAATATCAAGAACTGTTTGGAGACCGTGCTTCAACAATTTTATCTGTATATGAACATAAACACGACCATACTCACTCACCTGACGGAACAATAAAAAGGAAACAATAGATGTTTGATGATTTTTTTATAAGAGCTTTAATTGCTGGAATTGGAATTGCATTAGTCACTGGACCTCTTGGATGTTTTATAATTTGGAGAAGATTATCTTTTTTTGGTGATACATTATCTCATTCTGCACTTCTTGGTGTGACTATAGCTTTCTTTTTTGAATTAAATATAGCATTTTCTGTTTTTTTAATTTCATCAGCAATCGCTCTTATACTTTTAAAACTTCAAAAAACTACTAAACTTCCAGGAGATGCATTATTAGGTTTATTAGCACATTCATCTCTTGCAGTTGGTTTAGTTGTTATAGGTTTTCTTACCTCGATCCGATTTGATATAATGGGATTGTTATTTGGAGACATTTTAGCTGTAAATGAAATAGATCTATTGATAATTTGGATCGGTGGAGCACTAATCTTATTAATACTGAAATACATTTGGAAACCCTTGTTTGCCTCAACAGTTAATCATGAACTAGCTGAAGCTGAGGGCATGAACCCTGATAAAGTCAATGCAATCTTTACAGTTTTATTAGCAGCGATAATTGCAATATCAATTAAAATTGTAGGTCTTCTTCTTATAACAGGGATGTTAATTATGCCAGCTGCAATGGCAAGAAATGTTTCTAACAATCCAACGCAGATGGTTAAGTTGTCAATTATAGGAGGATTGTTATCAGTAATAATTGGTTTATTTTCATCTTTAGAAATTAATACCCCTTCAGGACCTTCGATAATAACAGCTGCGTTGGTTTTATTTTGTCTTACACTTATTAAGATCAAAAATTATTCTGAATTGAAAAAATGATATTAAATTGGTAACTTATATTTATGTCACAAGCACAAATACTTTCTAGAAATCAACAAATTGTTTTAGATATTATTGAAAAAGCAAAAGGTCCTTTAAAAGCTTATTCCATACTTTTTAATGTACAAAAAAAAGGAATTAACGCACCTCAACAAATTTATCGAGCTCTAGATAAGCTGATTGAAATGGGTAAAATTCATAAGATTGAAAGTAAAAATGCCTTTGTTGCATGCAGGAGTTCAGATTGTGAAATTTCAAAGGCAACTGCGTTTTCGATTTGTGAAAGTTGTGAAATGGTAGATGAAATCAGTGATGCAAAACTTTCAAAATATTTATCTAGTTTTAATCATAAAAAAGGAATGAAATTTAAAAGATTTAATTTAGAATTCTTTGGTTTGTGCAAAAAATGCAAATAAAAGACAAAATAAGCTAATCTTTAAAAATCATAAGCATATCTTCCATAATTCACTTTTTAGTTGAACTACGGTTACATTATTAATCCATACATGTTAAAAAAATTGATGAAATTAGGAGGACATATGAAATATCTAAAATATTTAGTATCAATAATTACAGCAATGTCTATTAGTAGTGTCGCGTTTGCAAACGAGATTAAGATGGGCAGAGCTGATTGGGACACAGGTTATTTCCAAGCTGAAGTCTATAAGCAAGCTTTAGAAAAAATGGGCTACAAAGTGTCAGGTCCAAAAACAATGAAGCCACAAGTATTCTACGTTGCTGCTGCAACAGGCGATGTAGATTTATGGGTCAATGGTTGGTTCGGCACACATGATGGTTACATCTCAGAGTCGAAAGGTAAAGTTAAACCTGTTGGCCATGTAATGAAAAAAGGTGGATTGCAGGGATACCTAATAGATAAAAAATCAGCTGACAAGTTTGGAATTAAAACAGTGTTGGATATTAAAAAGCATGCAAAAAATTGGGACTCAAATGGTGATGGGAAAGCAGACATGGTAGCTTGCCCTCCAGGTTGGGGATGTGAAAAAGTAATCCAAAAACATTTTGATGAACTTGGTCTTGGTGAGTTTATTAATCCAGTTAAGGCAGATTACTCAGCGTCTATGGCTGATGTAATTTCAAAATATAAAAATGGTAAGTCAGTGTTGTTTTATACATGGACACCTAACTGGACAGTTGGAACATTAAAGCTTGGGAAAGATGTAGTTTGGATAGAAGTTCCTTACAGCGGATCTAAAGCAGGAAAGGTTCCTAATGCAACAAAATCTAAAGTAAATTTAGGTTTTGGAGCTGATGATATTAGACCAGCTGCAAATGTTGACTTTTTAAAAGCAAATCCTAAAGTTGAAAAGATGTTAAAAAAAGCATCAATTCCTTTAGCTGACATTGCTGCTCAAAACCTTAAGATGAATAAAGGTGAAAAGAGTGAGAAGGCAATTAAGAAGCACGCTAATGAATGGATAAAAGCAAATCAAAGTACATTTGATAGCTGGATCAAGTAAAGGTTCAGGTTAATTTTAATGAATTTAAAATTAGCCCCTTCAGATTACGAAATATACATTCCACTAGGTGAATGGATTGAAGGTAATATTAAAGAGTGGCTATTCGAACAAAGGCCACTCTTTAAAAAAATTTCAGCACCAATAGATACTGTTTTAAATAGTTTAGACTCTCTTTTAAATTTTATTCCTTTTCCGATAATACTTTTTATATTTATTTTCTTCGCATTCAAAACTAATGGTTTAAAGTTTGCGATTTTTTCATTTATAAGTTTACTATTTATTGATCTTGTTGATCTTTGGTCAGAAAGCATGACCACGCTTGCAATGATATTTACTGCTGTTTTATTTTGTATGTTAATTGGAATTCCTCTTGGCATCATTGCTTCAAGAAGTAACACTTTTGAAATTATTTTACGCCCAATACTTGATATAATGCAAACAATACCAAGTTTCGTTTATTTAATACCTGTAGTTATGCTTTTTGGAGTTGGTTTAACTCCTGGAGTGGTTGCTACTATAATATTTGCTTTACCACCAATTATTCGATTAACAAATTTAGGTATAAGGCAAGTTGGCAAAGGATTTAAAGAAGCAGGATCAAGTTTGGGACTAACAAAATTTTTGATACTAATTAAAATTGAAATTCCTTTATCTTTAAAAACAATAATGGCAGGGGTCAATCAAACATTGATGCTTGCATTATCTATGGTAGTTATTGCTGCTTTAATAGGTGCAGGAGGATTGGGTTTAACAGTATATATTGCCTTAGGAAGACTTGATGTTGGATCTGCAGTTATTGGCGGAACAGGAATTGTAATTTTGGCAATTATTTTAGATAGAATTACACAAAAAATTATTAAGTCACACTAAAGATTTTAATTTTTCAATATGTTTTGGAGTAATTTCACAACATCCTCCAATTATTTTTGCTCCTTTATTCTTTAATTTTTTACAAATTTCTAGGAATTTTTTAGGAGTGAGATCTTTCCTTTTTCCAAGCTGAACTTTAGGATTATTAGAGTCAGGTTTCCAACCTGGTGGAATGTGCTCAAAAGCATTGATTTTAAATCCAAATGGTACTTTAAGTTTTTTTGCGTCTTTCATCACTTCATTCAAATCCTCAAATGACACACAAGAAGCCATAATCCCAATAGGATTATATTTTTGGACTTTCTTTGCCACAGTTATAAATTTTTCGCCCGAAGGTAACAAACCTTTACTCCTAATGTGTATACCTACTAAAAATTTTTTCTTATATTCTTTAATTGCGCTTAATCCTAATGAACACTCTTTCCAGCTACTCATTACATCTAAGTAAAAAAAATCTACAAATGGATTGAGATATTTTGCCTGGGATCTAAAACTTTCTTTTATAAACTTAAGATCTTTTCCAAGATCAGCAAAATAAGTAAAATTTTGAGGTGGAAGACTTCCAGCAATCAAGACTTTTTTTTTAGACATTGCTACTGCTTTTTTTGCCAATTTTCCCGCTAGAACGTTAAGATTTTTATATTCTTTGGCTAAATTATTTTCGATAAGTCTTCTTTTTCTACTACCGAAGCTATTAGTTACAATAATTTCTGCTCCAGCTTTTATAAAATCTAAATGCGTTTTGACGACTGTATTATGGTATTTTCGCTTGTATAATGCTGAGGCCCCCCACAAAGTTCCGTGAGGTTTTACTCCACGGTTAAGAAGTTCCTGGCCCATACCCCCATCTAAAATTCTTGTTTGTTGAAAAAAATTATTATCCAAAAACTTCAATTCCAAAAAAAGTAGATATTAAAATAATTATTCCAAAAAAAGCGAACCACATAAACCACTGAGATGCTACTTTTACTAATGAACCTTTGTCAATACCTTTCCAAGGCATAAATGTATATGTAGCAAGTGTAACCAAAATTAAAAATAATAGTAAATTAGTTAAAGTCATTTATCTTTGGTTTAATAACATTACTTCTCTTACCTCAGCACCTCTGTATTTAGATAACGGTCTTATAAGTTTGTTTGATGCGTGTTGTTCCATGATATGGGCAGACCAACCAGTAATACGAGACATCACAAATATTGGTGTATAGAAATCTATATCGATACCCATCATGTAATAAGTTGGGCCACATGGAAAATCTACATTTGGATGGATATTTTTTCTTTGTAACATTACTTTTTCTAAAATTTCATACATTCTCGTATATTTTTCTTTTTTCAAAAGCTTTGCAACTTTAAACATATAGTGTTTCATTGTTGGTACTCTCGAGTCTCCTGTACGGTAAACTCTGTGCCCAAATCCCATCACTACCTTTTTTTTATTTAACGCGTTTTCAATCCAAGCTTTTGCTTTTTCAGGTTTTCCAATCTCTTTCATCATATGCATTACTGCTTCATTAGCTCCACCATGTAATGGACCTTTTAAAGACGCTATAGCTCCAGTTATTGCACCATGTAAATCTGATAAACTTGAAGTAATCGTTCTTGCTGTAAAAGTTGAAACATTAAAACTATGTTCAGCATATAATATGAGCGATATATCAAATGCTCTTACAATTTCTTTATCTGGAACTTTATTAAACATCATTTTAAAAAAATTTTCTGAAAAAGATAATTTTTTACTTGGAGCTATAATTGACTTTCCTTTTCGTGTTCTAAAATAAGCAGCAACAGCTGTAGGTGTTTTAGCAAATATTCTCATAGCCTTTCTCATATTTGCTTTTGGAGAATTATCTTTCGTATCCTTATCTTCTAATGCCATTAAGCTTACACAAGTTCTAATCACATCCATAGGATGAGCATTTCGAGGCATTTTTTTAATATCATTTAATATTTGCTTAGAAAGTTTTCTTTCCGATCTTTCTTGTTTAATAAATTTTTTCAGCTGACTTTTATTAGGAAGCTCTCCGTTTAATACTAAATATGCTACTTCTTCAAAATCACATTTATCGCATAGCTCTTGTACTGTGTAACCTCTATAAGTTAAGGCACTTAGTTCAGGAACTACATGTGAGATTGTAGTTTCATCAACTACTATACCTAACAAACCTTTTTTAATTTCTTCACTCATTATTCATGTCCCTCTGTAGAAAAATCTGTGATTTTCTTATCAGGCGTATTGTATTTTTCATATTCTACTAACTCATACAACCTTTTTCTAGTCTGCATTTTGTCAATGATATTATTTTGATGGCCCTCTTTAAATATTGATTTAAGACCTAATTCAACATTCTGCATAGCGAGCCTCTGTGTTGTCACAGGATAAATAACTAAATTATAGCCTAAATTTTCTAACTGTGATTTATCTAATAATTTGGATTTCCCAAACTCTGTCATGTTAGCTAGCAAATAGCCTTTTGATATTTTTCTAACTTTTTCAAACTCCTTTTCATCTTTCATTGCTTCTGGAAAAATCATGTCAGCACCAGCACCTTCATAAGATTGAATTCTTTCTAATGTTTTATCAATACCTTCTACGGTATTTGCATCAGTCCTCACTATAATCAAAAAGTTTTTGTCTTTTCTAGCATTTACTGATTCTTTAATCTTTTTAACCATTTCATCTTTTGAAATAAGTTCTTTGTTGTCTAAATGCCCACATCTTTTTTCAGCTATTTGATCTTCTATATGACAACCAGCTAAACCTTTTTCCTCAAAAGTAATTATTGTTTTTCTACAATCTTTAAATCCTGTATCTGCATCTACAATTGTGGGAAGGTCTGTTACTCTGGAAATTTGGTTAGCTCTGTAACTTACTTGATCTAAAGTTGTCAATCCTATGTCTGGTAATCCTAGATCATTAGACATAACACCGCCTGAGATATAAACTCCATCGAATCCAATTTCAGCTATAAGCTTTGCACACAACGGATTATATGCACCAGGGAACCTAAGAAGTTTTTTTGATTGTAAACTTTTTACAAATTCTAATCTTTTTTCAGAACTACTCTTTTTAGTAAAATGCATCTCCAAAGTTTATATTAAAGAGAGTAATAAAAATCAAAGGCTATTATTTTATAAGAATAAATATTCCAGTTAATACTAGTAAAAGAGCTAAAATATATTCTATAATTTTTTTTGTTTTGGTATCTCCCACGAATTTTCTTAATCCACTTCCAAAAAGTGCCCAAAGGCTAATCGTAGGAAAACATATTACTGCAGCAGTAATAGTAACAAATGCAACGCCTATAAAAATATTTTCCTCAGTAGGAAAAAAACCTGATGCAACAGTAACTGCTATTGACCAAGCTTTTGGATTAATGAATTGGAATAACGATGCTTCGTAAAATCTTAATGGTCTTCCAGTTTCTTTTTGAACCATAGAAAATGAGCCAATCATTTTCCACCCTAAGTAAAGTAAATAGATAAAGCATAATATTTTCATGTAAAATTGAATTTGAGGATATATAAGAAACAAGTTTGCTAAACCAAAACAAGTAAGTCCGATTTGAAAAATATGACCTAAAGGTATCCCAATTAAGTGCGGCAAAGTTCTCACAAACCCGAATTTCATACCTGATGCTGTAAGCATTGCATTATTAGGTCCTGGCGTAAAAAACATTGTGAAATAAAAAGTAGCTAATGCTGAAAAGAGAGCAAAACTAATCATAAATATTTTTCAATAATTTTTTCAAAATTAATAAAGTCAGATATTAGCTCATCGTGCTTGATTTCCTTTTCAGTTTTTTCTGTATACCCATCTTTAACTAAAACAAATGGTAATTTAGCGTTATACGCAGACAAAGCATCAACTTCACTATCTCCAATCATGATTGTTTTTTTTAAATCACCTCCAATAATTTCAACTACATCTGTTAAATGTCTTGGGTCAGGTTTGTTAAATGAAAAAGTATCTGAGCCGGCAACATAATCAAAGAATTTAAACAAATCTAACTTTTTTAATAAGTCTATCGCAAGCCTCTCTTGTTTATTAGTACAAACTGCCATCGAAATATTTTTATCTTTTGCCCACTTAAAAAAATCAATTGCACCTTTTAAAGGAACACTTCCTTTATCAATATTCTTTGAGTAAAAATCTATAAATTCATTTGTCATTTTTTTTTTTGTTTTTTCGTCCTTAATTTCTTCCCTAAAGGATCTTTGCATCATTACCCATGCACCTTTTCCTGCAAGAGACTTAATATCTTCAAGCTTTTTTTCAGAGTGACCAAATTTTCTCATTACGTGGTTATGGGCAGCCATCAAATCTGGTGCTGTATTTACGATAGTCCCGTCTAGATCAAAAAGAATAGTGTAAATTTGATTCATTTTTAAAGTATTAAAAAGAAATATTTTGTGACTTATTTCAGTTAGATTAATAATGTAAAGAAATTTTTAATGAATACAAATAATAAATTAAATAAAGCTAATTCATATAGGCTTTCACAAGAATTATTGAGAAATAAAG
Source organism: uncultured Pelagibacteraceae bacterium (assembly GCA_902630665.1). GTDB lineage: Bacteria > Pseudomonadota > Alphaproteobacteria > Pelagibacterales > Pelagibacteraceae > Pelagilacustribacter. The sequence goes on along the minus strand of CACOVP010000001.1, from coordinate 1,693 downwards.
CTTTAAAAAAAGGTGTAAATTTAGTTGCACCAGAAACAATATTTTTATCAAAAGATACCTTGTTCGGAAAAAATGTAACATTAGATCCATACGTTGTAATTGGTCCAAGAGTTAGAATTGGAGATAATTCTCATGTAAAATCTTTTAGTCATCTTGAAGGAACAAAAATTGAAGAAAATGTTACCGTAGGTCCTTACGCGAGATTGAGAGAAGGAACTGTTTTAAAAAAAAATTCTAAAATTGGCAATTTTGTTGAAACAAAAAAATCCTCTATAAACAAAAATTCAAAAGTAAATCACCTATCATATATCGGAGATACATCTATAGGAAAAAATTCCAATATTGGAGCAGGAACAATTACATGTAATTATGATGGAATTAAAAAATCAAAAACTAAAATTTCAGATAATGTTTTCATTGGATCTAACTCGTCTCTTGTTGCGCCTATTAATATAAGTAAAAATAGTATTGTTGGAGCAGGGTCAGTAATTACAAAAAATGTAAAAAAAAAGACACTAGCCTTAACTAGGGCACCGCAAATTGAAATTAAAAACTATAAAAGAAAAAAAAATAATGTGTGGAATCATTGGAATCGCAAGTAGTAAACCTGTTTCAATAAATATAATAAACTCTCTTAAAAAATTGGAATATCGAGGATATGACTCAGCAGGAATAGCAACTCTTAAAAATAATTTAATTAACGAAAAAAAATGCTCAGGTAGAGTAGACGAGCTTGAAAAAATTCTTTTTAAATCACCATCAGATGGCAATATTGGAATAGGCCATGTAAGATGGGCTACCCATGGAGTTCCAAGTATATTAAACGCTCATCCACACTCCTCAGAAAATGTTTCTGTTGTTCATAATGGAATTATAGAAAATTCTGATGAATTAAAAATGGAGCTCGAGTCTAAAGGATTAAAATTTAAATCTCAAACTGATACTGAGGTTATTACGTTACTTATAACAGAAGCACTTAACAATAATGAACCATTAGAGTCAGTTTTCAAAACTCTGAATAAACTTAAAGGGAGCTTCGCATTAGGTATTATCTTTAAAGATTTTTCTGACATTATAATAGGCGCTAGACGAGGTAGTCCTTTAGCTGTTGGTTATTCAAATAATGAAAATTATTTGGGGTCAGACTCGTATGCACTCAAATCTATGACAAACAAAATTTCTTATTTAGATGATGGAGAGCTATGTGTTTTAACAAAAAATGAAGTAAGTTTTTATGATGCTAAAAAAAATAAGATTAATAAAAAGATTCACATTGTATCTGATGAAGAAAATATAGCAGATAAAGGAGATTATAAAAACTTCATGTCCAAAGAGATTTTTGAACAACCAATCACTGCTAAAAAATGTGTAAGTGAATATATTGATAGTTTAAAAAAAGATATAAACATATACAATTTTCCAATTAACCCTAAGGATCTAAAAAAAATAATTTTAATTGGCTGTGGTACAGCTTATCATTCATGTCTTGTAGCAAAATATTGGCTCGAGGAATTAACAAATATTGATGTGGAAATAGATATTGCCTCTGAGTTCAGGTATAGAAAAATTAAGTTTAATGATAAAAATTTGTATATATTCATCTCACAATCAGGCGAGACTGCAGATACAGCAGCAGCTTTAGACATTTGTAAAAAAAATAGTGTGAAAACTTGTGCGATTGTTAATGTAATAG